>CAVUWQ010000029.1:0-29577 GCA_963745105.1 uncultured Acidobacteriaceae bacterium | reverse complement strand
CGTTTGCGCTACTCTCTTCCCAGCGGTTCGCAGGCGATCCAGCTGACTACCGATCGCTATAAAGATGCCGCGCGCACGCTTGATTACCTCGCAACGCGCTCGGACATCGACAACAGCAAACTCGCCTACCTCGGGGTCAGCATGGGATCGGCCCGAGGGAGTCATCTACACGACGTTGCTTCAGGACCGTCTCAAGACAGCGATCTTCCTCGATGGAGGCTATTTCCTTGATCCACCACCTCCCGGCGGCGATCAGGCCGACTTCGCTCCGCGCATGAAAAAGCCTGTACTCATGGTGAATGGACTCTATGATTACGTCTTCTCCATCAATCTAGCGCAAGACCCCATGTTCAACATGCTTGGAACCCCGCCAAAGGATAAGAAGCACATTGTTCTGGACACGCCGCACGACGTAACCGAGGACCGACCAAAACTGGTGAAGGGCGTTTTGGATTGGCTCGACCTGTATCTTGGACAGGTCCACGGGTAGCAGATCCCTCGTGTACGCCGGTCTTGATGCGATCAGAGGCGAGCAGCGTCGAAGGCGTAGCGGCGGAAATTCCGGCTGTGGCGGAGAGGAGCAACGCTTCGCAACGACTGAGAATGGGGGACCGGGCATACGGGTAATTTCCTTTGCTAAGGGTGAGCTACTCGGGCAGCGCGTAGGTGCCGTCGATGTGGAACTTGCTGGTTACGCCAGGGCTCGTTGTTCCGGGTTGCCCGCCGCCTACGCTGAGGACGTAGTCACCCTCGGCGATGATGGGCGAGCCAAACTCGGTGACCATTCCTAGATCACGCGGGTTGAGATGGAAGTGAACCTTCTGGCTCGCACCGGGTTCGAGGTGGATGCGCTCGAAGCCGCGAAGAGCGATGGTTGGCGCTCCCTTGACGTCAGGGAACTTGAGGTAAAGCTGCACGACTTCATCGCCTGCAAGCTTGCCTGGGTTGGTGACGAGAACGTCGGCGTCCACGGGCTGCCCGGCGGGGACGGTGGGGGAGGGAATCGCAAGGTTGCTATAGCTGAACGTGGTGTAGCTGAGGCCGTAGCCGAAGGGATAGAGCGGCTTGCCGGTGAAGTAACGATACGTTCGGTTCGCCATCGCGTAATCCTCAAAGTTTGGCAGACCTTCCAGGCCTTTGTAGAAGGTGACTGGCAGCCGACCCGCGGGATTGTTTTTGCCGTTGAGCGTTTCCGCCACAGCCGCGCCGCCTTCTTCACCGGGGTACCACGCCTCAAGCACCGCGTTGGCATGGTCGTTGATCCAGTTCACGGACAGCGCGCTGCCGTTTATCAGGACGACGGCGAGGGGCTTGCCTGTCGCTGCCACCGCTTCTACCAGAGCTTCTTCGGGCTGCGGCAGATCAATGCTGGTGCGATCGCCGCCCAGGAAGCCCGGTTCGCTTACGGGCATCTCTTCACCTTCTAGCTGGCTGGTGATGCCGACGACGGCGATGATCGCGTCGGCATCGCGCGCGGCGGCAACGGCTTCAGGCGAGACCGTGGGATCGTACTTGCTCCAGATCAACTCGGCATGCGCGCTGCCGTCCTGCGTGCCTCCGGAGATTTCGAGGGCAACCTTGCGGCCTTTCTCAAGCTTCACTCGGCCCATGGTGGGCTCAAGGTCGTGACCACCGCCGCCGGCCGAGGCCAACTGCTTGCCGTCGACGCTCACGCGAGCAAAGCCCTGGCTGCGCACGCCGAGGAGGTACTCGCCTGTCTCCGAAGGCGTGAGAAAGCCCGTCCACTGCACGCCGAAGCGCTTGCGGTCCGCGACCTCCTTGGGCAGGGTCGCGTTGGACAGGTTGATGTTGGGTTCGGTGCGCTCCAGGAGCTTCTTCGGCACATCGTCAAAACCACGGCGGCCTTCGTTGTATTCGGCATGAAGCCCGGGCTTGCCGTCCGGAGTAGTCAGCAGGTCGTTAGGCACGGGGGTTCCATCGGGATTCAGAAACTGCGTGCCCGGCACGTAGGTGATGATGGCACCGGGAAATTGTGCGTGCAGGCCGTCGAGGACGGAGACGATGTGCGTAGGGTGGCCTGCATAGTTGCCGATGAGTGGCCGGGTCTGCTCCGCCAGCGGACCCACCACAGCGATCTTGCGGATCTCCGGCTTGAGGGGCAACAGGCCATCGTTCTTGAGCAGCACCATCGACTCTTCAGCCAACTTGCGTGCGTGGGCGCGATGCGCAGCGCTGTCCAACTCCTTTTCGTCGATGCTTGAGTACGGCACCATGGCGGGCGGGTCAAACATACCGAGCTTGATGCGTGCGGTGAACAAGCGGATCAGCGCGGTATCGAGCGCGCTTTCGGGCAGGTAGCCTTGCTGCACGGCATCGATGTAAGCCTTCTCCACAGGCTCGCCAAAGCGCGTGGTGAAGGTCACGCACTCGTTGTCCATGCCACGGATTACCGAGATGGCCACGCCTTGTGCTTGCGTGGACCGATAGCGATGATTCGCTGCCACATCGCGCACGGCGTCGCAGTCAGACACGACATATCCCTGGAAGCCCCACTTGCCTCGCAGTTGGTCCTGCAGTAGGTACTGGTTGGCGCAGGCCGGCTCGCCGTTTATCGCGTTGTAGGCGCACATCACCGAGGCGGCCTTGCCCTCGACAATGGCCGCGCGAAATGCGGGCTGGTAGGTGTCGACCTCGTCGTGCTTGCTTACGTCTACGTCGGCAAAGTGGCGGGTCGGCTCAGGGCCGCTATGTACGGCGAAGTGCTTGGGGGTGGCGATGGCGAGGTAGTATTTGGGGTCGTCGCCCTGCAGGCCCGTTACATACGCCACGCCCATGCGACCGGTCAGGAAGGGATCCTCGCCGTAGGTCTCCTGCCCACGGCCCCAGCGCGGATCGCGAAAGATGTTCAGGTTGGGCGACCAGAAGTCGAGTCCGCCCATGATGCCAATGTGGCCCTCGCGCAGGTTCTGCACATGCTTGATGCGGCCTTCGACGCCAATCTGTGCAGCCATGGTGTGGATGCCTGCGGGGTCAAAGGTCGCGGCCAGGCCCACCGGCTCGGGGTACTCAGTGACGCCCTCGTTGATGACGCCGTGGAGAGCCTCGCTCCACCATTGGTAGGCCGGAATGTTGAGGCGCGGAACGGCGGCGGAGTTGTTCTGCATCTCCGATGCTTTTTCGGCGAGCGTCATGCGATGCACCAGATCCGTGGCGCGCTGCTCCGGGGCAAGCTGCGGATTCATAAACGGCATATGCGCCGTGTCCTGTTGCGCGCCAGCCGGCACGAGCGTTACTGCGCACAAGACGGCAAACGCGAGAGGCAGTTTTAGACGAAGCTTCATGGCATTCTCCGGGTGTTGCTGAACTTTAGTTGCAGGGGGCGGTGAAGCAAAGGTTCTTGCTGAAGAACGGCATGACGAAGTTCTGGAAGCGGTCCGCCACGGCGCTGGTGTGGGTGCCGGGGTAAATCGTAAACGTATTGACGATGCCGTAGCGGTCAAATACCTCATGCAGCTTGGTCGCATCGAATCGCAGGCCATCCTGGTCGCCGACGTCCATTGCGATCGCGCGATACTGCTTTAGATTGCCGATGTACTGGTCGACGAAGGCAAGCGGCGCGTTGGCTGTGAGCTTGGCGACGATCTCCGGTTGCGGAACTCCGTCCTTGGTGGGCAGGTCGAAGTAGAGAGGCGGGTTCTTCGGGTCGGGCGCCCACGCGGCGGCGGTGGCATACGGGGATGCCGCAAAGCCGGGCGAGACTGCAGCGAGTTCGGCGGGCGACTTCGCAGCGGCGGCTCTCTTCTCGCTATCGATTGCGCGCTGTTTCACATCGCCGGACGGTCCCGGCCCGCCGCCCGTCATGGACGACAGGCAGCAAGGGCTCATGATGTACAGGGCGCCAAACACGTCGGGGTGCTTCATACCGATACGCGAGGCGCCGTATCCACCCATGGAGTGGCCGACCAGGCCGCGGCTTTCGCGCGTCGGCAGCGTGCGGTAGTGCGCATCGATGTAGGCCACGAGGTCATGGGAGATGAAGCGCTCGAAATCGCCCGTGGTGGCCGAACTGGAATAGAACGATCCGAGATAGACGGTCTTCGAGTCGGGCAGCACGACGATCATCTCCCTCGCCCCCTGAGCGAACGCACCCTCGACGGTCTGGGGCACGTGGATCTCGCTCGCCCACTGCTCGGCCCCGATGAAGTAGCCGTGCAGCGCGTATAACACCGGGTAGTGGCGAGCGGTATCGTGTCCGTAGCTGGGAGGCAGAAAGACGATCACGTCGCGGTCGGCCGGCTCGCCCTCCAGGTTGCCCTCGATGGCTGCGCTGTGGACCTTGATACGTTCCACCGTTACGGGCTTTGCGCCCGGGACCGGAGGCGGCACGATGGTTTGTACCTGCGCTGCGAGCGATGCGTGGAGCGCGAAGGCGGCGGCGAGCATCGTGGCGTGGAGGAAGAGCTTGCGAAGTCGGAGCATGGCTGAAACAGACCTCTACTGAACGGGGTAGGAGTAAATGTTGACGCTGAAGGGCCGAAGTGTGATCTTCGCGGGCAAGGCGCCGAGTGACTGTTCTTCCACCTGTACCTCGGCGGGCGAGCCTGCCTTGACCGTGGCATCGATAGAGTTGGGCGCCATGCGCCATAGCTTGCCGGTGGAGGCCAGCGCTGCACCGTGGATATCCAGGTGAATGCTTTGCTCGGCGTCGGACGGGTTGAGTACTGCGATGGCGAGTGTCTTGCGATCCTCGCTCAGAGCGGCGCTTACGTCCAGCGGATACGTCGGGCTGCCTGGGTTAACCGCAGGCTGGTCGCCACCCGCGGGGAAGACGGGCTTGGGCTGCGGCGAGTTACCGCTCACCTCAACTGGGATTACACCGAAGTGGTCGCGGTACATCTTGAACAGCAGCCCTGTTGGGTTCAACACAGCCTCGGTGCCGTTCGAGCTGAAGGTCGCGGTAGCAAAGGTGAGGTTCGCCATCTGGAAGATGTCGGAGTGGCGAAACATCTCGTGGAAGGCCCAGGCATATGCCGGAACCGTGCGGTACGAGTTGCGCTGGCCGGGAAGGAAGTAAGCCCATTCGTCAATGG
The DNA here is from genome assembly GCA_963745105.1 of uncultured Acidobacteriaceae bacterium. Taxonomy (GTDB): domain Bacteria; phylum Acidobacteriota; class Terriglobia; order Terriglobales; family Acidobacteriaceae; genus Silvibacterium. The sequence goes on along the minus strand of CAVUWQ010000029.1, from coordinate 24,526 downwards.
CGATGGGAACAGGCTTGGCCCTGAGCGCGGGGATGAGTTCCAGGTACTTCTCGTAATGCTCGTACTTGACCCGGACCTGCACGGCGGCAGCACGCTGCACCTCGATAAAGGAGAGTGGTGGCTCGATCGGCACCTTCTTCCCCAGCTTCATGTCGGTGTGCATGGTGCCGGAGGCATAGAAGTGCTCGCTCACCATGTCGATGTTGGGCAGGCAATGTAGCAGCAGTTGGCCCGTCCAATCAGCCGAGGATAGGTAGTCGGGGACATACTGCCCGTTGATGCGGCGCGCCTGGTCGGCCCCCTCCATCACGTCCGGCATCGCGCCGCCGGCAATCAGCGTGATCGTTGGGTCGACCTTCCTCATCTCCTTGGCAAAGAGGTTGTGTTTTATTTCATACTGCGGCAGCGCCATGGCCCCCATCTGATAGTCGCCCCAGGGTTCGTTCCCGATGCCCCATAGTTTGACGTTGTACGGTGCCGGGTGGCCGTTCTGCGTGCGCCACCTGCCCATCGGTGTAGTGGCCGCGCCGTTGGTGTATTCCACCAACTGGCGGGCTGACCAGGCATCGCCAAAGCCGGCGTTCACCGTGATGTACGGATCGACGCCTAGCAGTCTACATAGTGTCAGAAACTCATCGGTGCCGACGTCATTCTGCTGCAAGGCGTGCCACACGGGATCGAAGATAGGCGGCCGCTTGTCGATATCTCCCACCCCGTAGCGCCATTCGTAGGAAGAAACAAAATTGCCGCCTGGGAAGCGAAGAACGCCGAAGCGCAGCTGCTTGAGCACGGCGATAATTTCGGGGCGAAAGCCGTCAACATTGTCTGCGGGCATCAGGGACACCGCACCAACGTGAAACTGACCCGTGCCGGTGCCCATGATCTCAAGCGTGGCGTTGTCGCTGTTGGCCCCGGCGGTGTAGCGAAGGGGGTAGGTTCGGTATCCCCGGCTAAGCTCGTGGATGATGATGGCTTGACGGCCGGTAGCACCGGTGGCCCAGATCAATGCGATCCTGACGACCGTGCCCGGTGTTCCCGCGAGTACGATGCGGCCGGAATACATTTGTTTATCACGAACAACAAGGCCCGACTGCTTTAAGCCACGCGGATCAGCCGGACTGAGTCGCACAGCCGGCGACTGGTCGCCCGTGTAGGGAGCTTTCTGATCCATCGTCACGAAGCTGTCGCCGCCGACGGGCGCCCACCAGCGCTTGGGGATATTCTCGAATCTTGGATTGCCTATGGCATTGCCGATCGCGGGAGGAGGCGTGGGCGCGACCGTCGCTACCGGGTAGAAGAACTTCCGATCGACAAGCATTTCCGACCATATGCCCGCATTGACAATATCTCCACCGTGCTCAAGGAACTGCCCATAGATGTTCTTGGAGATCGGTGCGCCTGTCTTCGCAATGTCGACAGTGGCCGTAACGGCCGGGCCCTGGGAGAGTGCGGCGGCGGGTGGAAAACAGAAGCTAAGAAGTAGCAACCTTTGAGGGAGGAGAGTCCGTTTCTGTGGAGCGGTTGTCAGTATCACTCGCATACCGTGGGACCACCAATATAGCGACACCACGCGACGATAAGCAAGGGCAATGGCTCCACTAAAGCGATTTAATTAGTCATCAACCCGTTCCGTGCGGTCGAGCGTTCGGCATGTGGTTTCAGCTGTCGATGACAGGCCAACGCGCATAGAGGGCTTTCGGATCGTCTTGAAGGTCGAGTTTCCATGAAAATGGGGTTTTGAGCCACTACGATCTCGAGAGCACGCCTTGGGCAGGGATGATGCGTTTGCATCGGCTGCATAACGCTGTAACGGGTGGCGGCATATCGGTAAACTGGGTGGCGGAACTGATTGCAGCCAGCAACCCGCGACGGGCCCGATAAACAGGCGTTGGGAAGTTAAATTCTCAGTTGTTGAGAACAGGCCATTGCACTCGTCGATCAGTTTGAGCCGACCCGGAAGATCCGTCCTGACAAACGCCGTTCTCGTCAGGAACGCTTGCAGACTGACGCCAAATCGCCGAGTCACTCACCGAGAAACGCAGACCGTTCCAGCGAAATTCTCACTAAGTCGCGTTCGGAAAGTTCGTGCCGACATTACCCAAAGGCCATGGTTTTCGTCTCATCGGAAACTGGAGCGCTTGGCCTGCCACGTCTCGGTCGAGATTCGAATTCTCCTTAGAGCCTTATCGTCACTTTTTGGAGAGGCAAGCCAAATGGACCGCACGGAGAATCGCGCCGTAAACACAGGTGTTTCGCAATCTCCGTTTCTCTCCGCATTCCCCGAGATATAAATAGAAGTGCCCAATTGCCGGGGAAACTGGGCACTCCGTAATTCTCTAAGCTGCTGATTATAGACCACTTACATCAAGCTGGCGGTGGATGCAGTCTGGCTCAAACTCGTCTCTGACTGCATTTCCCTGCTTACAAGGAAAATAACAGCGATTTCAGAGGTTTAAATTCCTGCCCTCGAAAGTCTAGCGGCAAAAATGGTGGCAATTCTGGAGAGTTTGGGCGTCTTCGGCGGTCTCCTGGGGATAAGAGAGCAGGGAAATAAATCTTGACATCAGGGAGCCATGATCCCCTGAGCACGGAATCGCTATTCCTCATCCATTGCCTGTTGGGGCTGTGACACTGCCTCTTGCGCCTGGGGCTGACTACCCGGCTCTCATGCTCTAAAACGGGCCGCCGGACGGAGTACTTTCTATCTGGCGCACCGCCGGCGCCAAATGGGCTCTTGGATATCTTTTAAGAATGGGCGCCCGAACTTGCGAAGACGTCGTTTTGCCGGAACGGATGGGATTGCTTCTGATAAGCCGACTTTAAAGGACTAATGTTTTTGATGTTGTCGCCAAAGAAGTCGCCACAACGCGTGTTCACGGCGCAGGCGCGACGGGGCTACCATCCGTCGCACAACTTCGAAATGTGGCAACGAGTCGCCTCGCTAACTCTCAGAAAAAACGAGGGATTTGAACGGCAACGGTGTTGCAACTCCAATAACGCAAAAACACGCCGGAAGATTTAGGCTCCCGGCGCAGTTACGGCTCAATATTCATGGACGGTCTGCCTTCGTTTTCGAGGACATCGTTTTGGAGAATTGTTCAGTTGCCAAACGGCCTGTCGCAATGCCTGGCGGTAGTTAAGCCTGCGGAGCTTTTGCCGCCAGGATTTCCAGCATTTCCACCTGCGGAGGGGTAGCGAACAACTCCTCCGCTCTGGCAAACAACGCCTTGGCAATCTCGCCCGTCACGTGGGCCGTCCTGCCCTCTTCCGTTTGAAACGTATCGAAAATGCCGAATTGCGTCGGCCCCAGCTTGACTGCATACCAAGTCGTTGTAGCGGCTTCCTGCTCCGCAAGGGGTTGTGCCGACTTCAAGAAATCCTCTACCTCTTGCTCTTTCCCTGGCCGGGCCTGGAGCAACGCTAAGATTGCAAACTTATCCAATGAATCCTCCTGTGACTGCTATCCATGAGACGCGGAGATTGTTATTGGGGTTACAGGGAGAGCGACGTGCTGTGAATTTGGCAGGATGGTGTTTAAGGATAGGAGCTTCCGGAGGGGTAGTGCGAGTACGGCAAGCAAGGACGAGCGGGTCCTGGAATGGGGAGTCCAGGACCTGCATCGCTTGGCTGCTACAGGGCTGCTATTCCGTTAAAGCCCACGGTCTTGGGTAGGCCGTCGATATCACCCAGGCTGGTGAGGGCACCATTGGAATCGATGCTGTAGACGCCAACAGCGCCGGCCCCTGTGTCCATTGTGTAGAGAAACTTCCCGTCACCGCTAGTGGCCATGTCCAAATTGGTTGTGCCTTCTGGGTTAGAGAACAGAACTGTTCCGTCAATGGGAGTCAGAGCACCGTTAGAACCGACGGAGAAACCGGCGACTGTGGAGGTGCCCGAGTTGTCAACGTAGACATACTTGCCATTTGGAGTGATGGCGTTCCAGCAATTGCCATTTCCAACTGTAGGAATGCTTTGGCTAATCGCAATGAGTGTGCCGTTGGTATTGATCGTGTAAGAAGAGATACTCGACGTATCGGTTCCGCTGCTCGGCTGATTCTCAGAGACCACTAATTGGCCGTTTGGCGTAAATACACCAGCGAAAACGCCTGGCGTGACGCTGGGATTGATCACTACTGTCCCGAGGGTTCCATCCGGCTGTATGGGGAAGGTATCGATGTTGTTGGGAGCCTTTTCGATGACGACGAGCGTCCGGCCGCTCGGGCTCACCGAGATTGAAGAGCCTCCTGAGTTCGTAGCAGTGAGATGAGTGAGGGAGTTCGGAATCTGTTGGAGGTGACCTAGTCCATCGGCACGAAAGGCTACGATTGCACCGTTTCCTCCAGCGTTGAGGACATAGACTGTTCCGTTGTGCTCCGCAACGGCGACTGGGAAGGCGCCACCGGTGGGTTTCTTATCGACCAGGAGGGGAAGACCGTCAACGATATGGAAGCTGGAGATGGTACCGCTGCCGGCGTTAATGGCGAACAACAGGTTGCGGTCGCCGCTTAGCGTAAGCGAACCTTGCGACTGGAGTGGATCGGTGGTGCCCCCGCTCCCGCGACCATCGGTAGCGAAGCTGCCTCTTAACGCAAAACTGCCATTGTAGAGACGCTGATAGGCGAGAACCTCGTTCTTGAGGTTGTCATTCGTCATGACGAAGACAGTGGAAGCGGAACCGGTAAAGTCATTGGCGGCGTGCATGGTGGAAGTGAATGCTGCGGCACTGAGCGTGACGGTCAACAGGCTACGAACTGCTTTCAACATTGGTTTCTCCTTAATGGGTTAGTGGGGGATGAATCGATTCGCGCGCATGGAGAGACTGGGCGCTGTCTGAAGAACAACGCTCAAGCGATATCCGCTCTGTGCACAGCCATTGGAGATGTTGAATGACGAAAGGTTACAAGCTGAAGCAAGAAGACCGAAGAGTGAATGCTTGGAGAAAATAGAACTCATTCGCGCAAGGAATCGAACACAGTAAGAAGCGTAGCGCTGCCACTGAGGCCTCTTCAGTGAGACAATAATTCGCGGAAGCAGTGATAGCCTTTGTGAGCAGCGATCCATTGTTTCAAGCAATCGATGACACGAGACGTCAGAACCAAGTGGCGTTACCTATTGGAGAAAGAGCTTGCTCGAACAAAACACACCAGTAGGCGACAAGCATCACGACACGACGAACCGCCGTTCATGGGTAATCAGCCTCACCAGCCTGTTTTTTATCTTTCTCCAGAGCGCCTGCACCGCATTCATGGCACTCAGCGGTCTGAGGCTCCTGCTCGGAGTCGGCTCTCTCGCCGCTGCCGCAGCAGGCGCACGGTTCCTTGGCTCAATCCACGGCGAGGCCATACGCATTCCCATGGAAATCCTTGCGGTCGCGGGCTCAGTCATAAATCTGTATGCGATATGGCGTGTTCGTTCGTTACGCGCTCGGCCTTCTTCTCAGTGGCGGGTCGGGCCGGTGACTCCTGAGAAAAGGCGTTCCGAATTGATCCAGATAGCGCTTGCGATTCTCACCTTGTTGCTCGTGGGTGTGGAATGGGCATTCCACATTTATCTCCACGGTTCGATCTAGTCTCCTGAATCTTTGCGACCTGGTGCCCCGTGGCTCTCAATCTCCTGAGCTAGCCTCGCGTGAAGACGTTCACTGTACCCAATCGGCAGTTCAAATACGCGATCGTCGGCGGTCAGCACAACGATGTTGCGTGTGGAGTCCAAAATCGCAGAACAAATCTCACAGTGCTCCAAGTGTCGCTGCACCAATTCCTTGGTTTCAGGCGATAAGGAGTCGTCCAGATAGCCAGAGAGGTAGTTCCAAACGTGTTTGCATTCTATGACCACTGAAACCACCTCCTCCGTGGATTTGCATTCTTGAGTTTCGGTGCAAGCTCTTTCTGCATCATCATGCGCGCGCGGTGCAACCGAACCTTCACTGTGCCAGGGCTGATCGTGAGCGCAGCGGCTGTCTCCTCGGTGGAGAATTCCTCCACATCGCGCAGCAGCAAGACTTCGCGATACAAGGGGGATAGATGACCAATTGCCTCTATCAGTATCGCGCGAATTTCCTTTCGCTCCAATGCCTCAGACGGAACTTCACGCCAGTCGCGCAAAAGCGCCGGCGAAATGTGGCCACCTTCTTCCGTTGCCTGGTCGAGCGATTCCATGGGCACCGTGCTTCTTCGCCGCAATCGGCTCCGCGCTTCATTCAATGTGATGCTGATGAGCCAGGTACTGAACTTCGCCTGACCCCGGAAGTCAGCGAGCTTTCGAAATGCCTTCAGGAAGGCTTCCTGTGCTACGTCCTCAGCGTCCGGCTCATTCTTCATGAAGGAAAGTGCCATCTTGTAGACGCTGCGCTCATAGGGTCGGATCAGTTCGTGGTATTGCCGCGTGTCGCCAGCAAGTATCGCCGCGATCATTTGCGCCTCGTCACGATCCGGGGGCTCTACATTCATACGAGTCGGGCCTGCTCCTTCAGGCGTTTCATAATGAGAGCATCGAATGATAGCAATCCTGCTCCAAAGATCAGGACCATCAGCGATGCAAAAAGAAAGGTGTACGGGTCAGCGATGTAGAACTTGCCCGGATCAGAGAGGACGGAAACGAGCGCGTCATGATCCGCTGTCCAGTAGGCCACCATCATGTTAGCAGCGAGCAGGAGGCCGACAAGGCGCGTCCCTAAACCCACTATCAGCAGCAAGCCTCCGAAGAATTCGAGCGCCGCAATGAAATGGGCACTCGCAGCCGGAAACGGTATGTTGAGACTGGTGAAGTAGTCGGTGATCTTCGCCAGGTTGTGCAATTTGCCCCAACCGTTCTGCGCGAATTGCCAGCCCCAGTAGAGCCTGATCGCTAATAGAAACGGTGATTGCAGCAGGGATATCTTCCCCGATATTCCAAAGTACGTTTCGAGCCATCGCTTCATATTGCCCTCAGCCTCGCGGAATCACAAGAACGCAGCGAACTACGTGCGCATATCGTTGTCCGGCAAAGTCATTCAGGGCATTAGAGAGGCGAGGAGCTCAATAGTTACAAAGCGGACTCAATCGGCGGCCGGATCTGCGATTCAGAGAACGCCGATCATGCGACCTACTCTCTCCGCTGTACAGAAAGCCTGTAACCTTTGCACCCCGTGTCGCTCTCATGGGTGGAAGAGGTTTGGATTGGCTTCCAGAGGCTCGTCCGTTACGGGATTTTCGACTGATTCGCAGTTGCAATCTTCCACGACCATCACGTCCAGCGCGGGGAACTGCGCGGCCCAACCATGAAAGGTGTTCCTCATGAAAAGCAATACCGTACACAACCTGGCCCTCGCGGCCGCATTCGCCGGGCTTCTTGGCGGAACATCCGCCCGCTTGAACGCCCAAACCACTGGTCAGAACAGCCCGCCGTCCGCCAGTGCCGGTCTGCTGCTGATCGCGCAGAACACACCGGCACTCCCCAAGCACTCCTGCAAAGGCAAGAACGACTGTAAAGGCCAGGGCGGCGGCGACGCGAAGCATGCCGGCAAGAACAGCTGCAAGGGCAAGGGAGCTTGCGCTACCGATGGTTCCAAGACTCCGAAGGCATAGCTCCTTGTGTTGGAGGCTAGCGAAGGTGCCCAAGCCTCCAACACCCTTCCTCCTCTCTGCAACGAACGGATATCGCAATGCCAGCAAACAGATTCAACGCGTTTACGGATTACGGTGTCGGTATCGGACTGCGCGTGCCACACTACGACCACATCCTCTCCAAAAAACCGGTGGTCGATTGGTTTGAAATCATCTCCGAAAACTACATGGTCGGTGGCGGCCATGCGCTCAAGGTCCTCGACCAGATACTGGAGCAGTATAGGGTTGTGCAGCATGGCGTCTCGATGTACTTCGGTTCTGCGCAGCCGCTGAATCGGGAGCATCTGAGGCGACTCAAAGAGTTGACGAAACGCACCAAGACCCCTTGGCTGTCTGACCATCTGTGCTGGGGCAGCGTCGACGGTCGCTATACCCACGATCTGCTGCCTCTGCCCTACACATTCGAAGCGATCCGGAGGACCGCCGCGCGAATTCGTGAGGTCCAGGATTTTCTTGAGATTCCCATCGCCGTAGAAAACGTCAGCAGCTATGCCGAGTTTCACGAGTCGGAGATGACCGAGTGGGAGTTTCTCAACGAAGTCGTTCACGCTGCAGACTGCGGCATCCTCCTCGACGTGAATAACATTTATGTCTCCTCGCAAAATCACGGCTTCGATCCCATGGAGTACGTGAATGCGGTCGCCCCAGAACGGGTCGCTCAGGTTCATATCGCAGGGCACTCAAGATTCGAGAGGTACACGCTCGATACGCACGACCATCCCGTGCTCGATCCGGTGTGGAAGATGTATGCCCGCGCCATCGAACGCGTCGGGCCTACGGCAACGTTGCTCGAATGGGACGACAATATCCCGACCTTCGACGAAGTTCATGCGGAAGCGCTCAAGGCAAACCGATTTCGCCCTGGAAGCAACACCCAAGCTGTGCCTACGTTGGTGGAAGAGCGCGAGGAGGTGGAGGCATGACGCTACTCGAGTTCCAGCGCCGAATGGCGAAAGATGTATGCCGCCCCTTAACTACCGACTTCACGATGCAGGAGCTATGCCCGGACGGCTCGTCTGTCGCAGAGTTCGTCGCCAGCTATGTCAAACCCAACGATCGGCTTTCATCCTTTGAACGACTTGAGATCTATAACCGGCAGTATTGGTTTCGTTTGATCGCCGCAGTATCGGAAGACTATCCGGCTTTGCATGAGGTCATCGGTCAGAGGCGTTTCGACGAGCTGATCCTGAACTACCTTAAGGAGAACCCGTCGACCTCATTCAGCCTTCGCGACCTTGGTGCACAATTGCCATCGTGGCTTGAAGATCACCCGGTGTTCACTGGGGCACATCATGATCTCGCCGTCGATGTGGCACGTTTGGAGTGGGCCTACATTGAAGCCTTCGACAGCGCCACATTGCCTCCACTCGACGAGACGGACCTTGCCGCGCTTCAGCCCACCACCGTGCTGGCTCTGCAGCCTCACCTTCAATTGCTTGCGCTACGCTACCCGGCGGACAAGGTTGTCCTCGCAGCTCACGAGAACCAGCGGGATGCCGACATTGTCAGCAACGCGGTCATGGAACGGAAGACATCCAAGCAAGTCCGCCTACCGAGATTGAGGCGATCTCCGACCTACCTGGTTGTTCACCGTCACAAGGATTCGGTCTACTACCGACGCATCGACCGTGAAGCTTTTTTGTTGCTGTCTGCGATTCAAGAGGGTGAACCACTTGCGACCGTCGTGGATAAAGCTTTCTGTCAAAGTGGGCTGTTACCAAGTGTGCGGGCGGAGAAAATCCACCAATACTTTGCGCAGGCAGCGGAGCTGGGATGGCTGATAGCAACTTCTGCATAGTCTCCCTATGGAGCGCATGGGGTATCTACGCCGCTTGTGGCAGGTTAGTGCCGCACCAAGTGGCGGCATACTGGGAAGCGAGCAATCCTTCGGCGCCGATCCATCCGCATCGTGAGGACGAAAACGACTCTCAGCGAGTGCCATCGCTCAATCGGACGAGCGGTATCCATGCACAATTCCGAACCGGTCAACACAAGCCGACATTTCATTACTGAGCGATCGTCGATTCGCGATTCGGCAATTTGGCGCTCGTTGAAATCGGGAGACTGGTTCAAATCTCAGGACTGCCGATCATCCCGTCAACCGATCCAGGAGCTTCTAGCTTGGGACCTGTCCGCCTCACTCTGGACCTGCTCTTCGCGGGCCGCTTAGAGGCACCAACAAGCACCCACCCATCACAAGCGGACACCTGATGACACGCTCTAACTCGCGGTCAAAATGGGCTCAAAATACACTTATTAAAATCATGCTCGGCGACGTTGCGGGAGCTTCTGACTTGGAGGCTCTCCGACCGCTCAGTTCACAGTGACAGCAACGGTCGTGGACGCGGTCAGGGTGCCGCTGGAACCAGCCACCATGACCATGTAGCTCCCAAAGGTAGTGCCGGGATTTGCTGGCATCGTGACAGGATTGGCTGCCTTCTGTGCTCCCCCGCACCCCACGATGATTGCAGCGAACGCACCGAGCAGCAACAAATTAAGCAGAGTCTTTGTTCGGCGATGGCGTAAGGGCAATCCGAAGAACAGGGACGCCGCAAGAGCAGCGCCTCCACCAATCACCAACGACCGGTTGTGCTGTTTGTGGAAAGCCATCGCTACCTGGCCAGTCGCATTGGATGAACTACTCACTGCCGTGGTGTTGACAGTGAGCGTCGCCGTTACGGCTGCAGTTCCCGTGATGGCCGGTGGCGCAGCGACGGAGCAGGTAGGCGGATCGACCGCAGTTGCTGGACCGGTTACGGTACAGGACAGCGCCACCGAGCCCGCGAAACCACCGCTGGGCATGATCATGATTGTCGAAGTCCCGGTGGCGCCGGGCGTGTCGATGCTGACGGCCGTACTGGTCAGCGCAAAGCTCGGAGCGGGAGCGGTCACTGTTACTGCGACGATCGCAGTATTGGTGTCGGCTATGAGATTTCCGCTCGAATCGACTGCATTCACATCCAACGTGTATTGCTCGGGGGTTGTGCCTGGTTGTGTCTGGATACTGAGCGGTATGGTTGTTGGCACATTCCCCGAGATAGTCACCATGGACGAGCAGGTGGGCGCATCGTTTGCGCCGCCCACATAGCTGAAGTTGCATTCCAGGTCCACAGTTCCGGTGAAGCCGTTCGTGGGGGTAATCGTGAGAGTCGAAGTCCCGGTGGCGCCCGCCCCGACGGAAACTGGAGTACCACTCAGCGTGAGGCCCGGCGGCACGACAATTAGGGGCACCTCGGCGGAGGTACTGCCACCGTAGTTGGCGTCGCCGGAATAGATCGCTTTGATGAGATGTGTGCCTACGCCTACGGGGGAAATATTGTTCACCGTTGCAATTGTCAGCGCTGTCTCTGCCAAAAGCGTGGTTGCGGAGCTATCTCGGGAATTGGCCACGACAAGATCTTCCTTGCCGTCTGCATTGAAGTCTGCTGCGACGACTGATGTTGAGCCAGTGTCCGCCGCGGGCCCGGCGCCAGCCGTAAAAGTTCCATCGCCGTTGCCCAGCAGAATCGTCACGTTGCTGCTGCCGGCATTGGCCACCGCGAGATCGGGAACGCCGTCTCCATTGAAATCCGCAACCGCGATGGAATTGGGAGCCGTACCCGCTGCCGGGCTCGCTGCAGCCGTAAAGGTCCCATCGCCGTTGCCCAGCAGAATCGTTACATTGTTGCTGCCGGAGTTGGCTACGGCTAGATCCAGCTTGCCATCTCCGTTGAAGTCTGCTGCAGCAATCGATGTGGGGCTTTCGCCAATTGCCGGCATTGCTGCCAGGGCAGTAAGACCGCCCTCATTATTCAGGAAGACGTTCACGCCATTCGCGCCGGAGTTTGTCACCGCCAAATCCGGTTGGCCATCTCCATTGAAGTCGCCCACGGCCATCGATTGGGATCCGGAGAACGATAGGGCTGTTAAAATCGGCGGGCGACTGCATAAAGGTTCCGTCTCCGTTGCCGAACTGAATTAGGAGTAAGTTGCATGGTCCGTCATCGAGGCTGGCGCAGGTCTCGACCAGATCCAGCTTGCCGTCTCCGTTGAAGTCTGCTGCAGCGATGGAATTGGACGTACTCGTACCGTTGCCGATCCCAAAACTACCGTTCGCGATGGTGAAGGTTCCATCCCCTTTGCCCAAAAGCACTTCACTATTGCCCTCATCCAAGGCAGGCGCCACGGCCAGATCGGGAATACCATCTCCGTTGAAATCTCCGACCGCAATCGCGCCCGGCAAGTCATTCGAAGGGCTGGGGGCTGCGGTGAATGTGCCGTCCCCATTGCCCAGGAGCACGGAGAGGGTGTCGTTTCCGAGTATGACCAGGTCCGGGATTCCGTCGCCATTGAAGTCAGCGGTCAAGACAGTGTTACCGGTGTTCAGTGAGGCGACAGACAAAAGTGAGGAACCCGCGAAGCCCGCGGCCGTGTCATTCGTCAACGCCGCTGTCCCCAGCACCGCGTTCCCGTTGCTTGCATCCACAAACGACACCATGCCCGTCGGCAAAGTATCTCCGTTGCCTGGCACTGTCGCGGCTAAGGAGAAGATGTTTGGAACCCCGCTGGCTTCGAGATACGTCGAGGTGGCCAGTTGCCCCGTCCCTTGCGACGCCGTCACTGTGAGCGACGACGCGGTCGAAGCACTGGGCCCGAGGGCGGCGGGTACGGCAAGAACCGCCTTGTAGTTGTGACTCCCAACCCCAGGGCGGAATCTCAGCGTCGCCGTACCGCTGCCGGTCAACTGCGCCGTGCCCAACAGATGGATGTCGGTGCAGAACTTGGCCGTCGCATCGCAGAAGTTGATTTGGCCCGCCGTAACCGGAGTGCTGCCGGCCATAACGGCTGCCGTCAGAGTGACCACGCTTCCAGATGCAACTGTCGTCACGGCGTTTCCGCCGGAGGTGACCGACAGCGTTGTTATCGTGGAGGCGGACGCTGCCCACGCATGCCGCAGTCCAACACCCTGGACGAAAGAGACTACCGCAATGAAACACCATAAAGGGCGCAAGAGGGCCAGCAGCTCTCCTCCTCTAATCACCGTTCGCTGAAAGCACATGGATGTTCTCTCCTCAGGAACCAGACAGATGTCGATGTACTCGATAACTAAGTTTGCGCGGATTTATTCCGGGCATTCCCACTGAATTTTCAGGAGTGCGCAAGAATTCGCTCGGTACTGTCGCGCCTCACGATCTACACAGAACCTGCGCCCGCCTTTGCCGTCCAGCAGGCGGGAACTCGAACACATTCACCGCCGGAAATAAGCAATTAGATCCGCTCGTTCCTGAGCTTTCGGAACGCGAAAGTCCATCTTGGTGTCCGGCACAACCAGGTCCGGATCACTAAGCCATTTTTCCAGCGACGCTTGGTCCCATGCTATTCCGGAGTTCTTCAATCCCGCAGAGTAATCGAACCCTGGCACACTTCCGGCCTTCCTGCCAAAGACTCCGGCCAGCCTTGGCCCTTCGCGATCCCCATCCAGCGAATGACAGCCTGTGCAGCGCTTTTCAAAGACGACCTTGCCGCGCGCGGCATCGCCGAGGCCGCTCAAACTCGCTTCGCCCTTGTTTCTGTTACCCAGCATTGAGAGCGTGGCGACGTCTTCTGGCGTAAGCTTCGATTCCCAGTGCAGCGCACGATATTGCGGAGGTGGCATGTCTCCACTCTTTGCTTCGTGAATGATCTTCGCAATCAGCTCATCCTGTGTGTCGGCTGGCATCTGTTCCCAGTTCGACAGGTTCATCTTCTTGCGCGCCTCTATGACGTCCCGCTCGATGAGCCACGATCCCGGAGCCATCCGCGCGTATGCGGGCCAGCGCGTTTCGTTCGAGTGGCAGTCCGCGCATTTGGTGATCAGGACCTTCTTCGCATCTGCAGGCAGATTGGCGGCTTGCAGTAGCGTGTCGAGCCCCTTTGCAGGTTCGACACGGGCATTGCCGAAGGGATGTATCAGCGCTAGTCCCACCACGGCGATAGCAGACAACACAATCACAGTACCTGTTTGTTTCAAGCACCCTCCGCCAACGAGTGATCGACCACAGCGAGGTGACTATGTCCGCGGACGACCTTGACGTTTGTGATCCCGAGCACGCTTTGCAGTTTGCCTGCTGGAACCGCCATCGGTCCGGGGTTCGGTGCAGTCCCCGGTGCAGGTTGAGGGAATGCGGTAGACATCGCCGTGTGAAACGCGACGTTGCCCTCAATCTTCTGCACGACCTGATGAATGTGGCCGTTCAAAACGGTCACAGAACCAAAGCGTTTGAGAAGGGCCAGCGCCTGCGCGCCGTCGGCGGTGCCCCAGCCCCACTTCTCATAGACCATCCACAACGGAATGTGCGCGAAGACCACGATCGGCGTTGACGCACTCAAGCCCGCGAGATCAGCCTTCAACCACGCGAGCTGCTGCGTGCCCAAGTTCCCCATTGCATCAACTTGTACGCAATTGTTCAGGCCGACAAAGTGAACGCCTTTGTGGTTGTAGCTGTACCAGCCGTTGCCCACAGTTCCTTTGCCGAACCGTTGCAGATACAACGCGCCATCATCGAGGGAAAAATCATGCTCACCCGGAACATAGAAGACCTCTCCCACCTTCGCACTCTTAATCACCTGCGCAGCGGTGTCGAACTCCGAAGCCTTCGAGTTCTGGGTGATGTCACCTGTGTGGATCATGAAGTCTGGCAGCTTCGTCCCTGCCGGGACCACGTTGATCCTGTCGATGGCTTTTTGCAACGTTCCGCTTACATCGGGATTCGCGCCCTTGTTGAATCCGATGTGACTATCGCTGATCTGGACAAAGGAGAATTCCTCTGTCTTCCCGATTCCAGCCGCGCCGCCTTTCAGCGCCTGTCCCAATAGTTTCGAGGTTGGAACGCCGGCAGCCATCGTCCACAACAGCCCCGTACCTGCCCATGCCATGCATCCCAGAAAATTGCGCCTATCGATACCGTCGCCCACTGGCTGCGCCTGATGGTCAGGCGCTACTTCGTCTTCTTTAAACCGATTCATGTCGAACTCCATTGGTCTTGATTGCCTGCACAATGGAGAACTGCAGAAGACTACATTTATTCCCTCTAGATGCAAAATAAAAAGAATGGAATAAAACGGCCCGAACTTAGTTTAAGGTTGGTATGTTCCGCACGGAAGGCCCATCTCGATACCCTCGCACCCCCAGGGCCATGGACTCCACGTACCACGAGGCACTCTGCGCAATGTCATCCGCCACCAATAGCGCATCCTTTGAACAACTTGCGCTGCCTGTCTTACCGTCGCTATACCGCCACGCGTTCTGGCTCTGCCGCAATCATGCGGAAGCGGAAGACCTCGTGCAGGAGACCATCTCCAAAGCTCTTCGTGCGTTCGACTCCTTTCACGCAGGAACTAATTTCAAGGCTTGGGTTTTTCGTATCTTCCGCAACACGTTTCTAACCTCTCGTACCGGTATCGCGGCCTCACGTACCGTATTTCTGGAAGACCATCCCGACCTGCTTGGCATGACCGATGCCAGTCCGACCCCGGAAGACTGTCTCATCCGCCTCGACAACCAGACAGTAATGAACGAGGCCCTCGATCAACTTCAACCGCACCTCCGCGAAGTGCTCCTCCTTTGCGATGTGGAGGAACTCAAGTACAAGGACATTGCATTGGTCCTCGATGTCCCCATTGGTACCGTGATGTCGCGCGTCTCTCGTGCCCGCCGTACGCTCCATCAACTGCTGCAACCGAAACTAGGGGGATCGCTATGACCCAAGCAACCCAAATCACCGGACATCTCAACCCGGACCAACTCACGGCCTTCGTCGATGGCGAATCACCCTCAAGTGAGGAATATGGAATTCAACAACACCTGGCCGATTGCCATCCATGCGCGCTGCGCGCTCTTTCTGCCATCCAGCTCAAAGCCGCTACTGCCCGCGCCGGGCAGCGTTTCGCCGCTCCGCCCGAAGCGCTCGCCCGCCTAACAGCGCAGCTTCGTTCCCAGGAACCCAAAAGGACCGCACGCATCTACCCGTTCCGAACCATCGCCTGGACTGCGCTGGCTGCAAGCCTCGTACTTGCCGTGTCCCTGATCGGTTGGCGACAAACCCGTCAAGCCAATGCTTCTTCAGCCGAATTGCTCGATCAACACCTGGCAACGCTATCGAGCGGCGCTTCACCTGAAGTCTTATCGACGGACCGTCACACGGTAAAGCCCTGGTTCCAAGGCAAGTTGCCCTTCAGCTTTAATCTGCCTAACGTCCTTCCCGCTGACACGACGCTTAAGGGCGGCAACCTCACTTACCTGAACGGGCAGCCCGCGGCGCTGTTGTTGTTTACGATCCATAAGCATGAGGTTTCAGTATTCCTGACGCAGCGCTCTGGGAGTGACATTGCCACACCGCCATCCGGCATTCGCTCAGGATTCGATATCGATTATGCGTCGACACATGACTTGCGCATCACCGCCGTTAGCGATGTCAATCCAGCCGATCTTGAACTCCTTCTGTCGGCCTTGGTGCAGGCGCAATCGTCCAGCTAGTGCAGTTATCTAAGGGGTGTCGTGACTCGACCGATACGTACCGCTAGACGCGCGAGGGTGCGATAGATCCAGATTGCGATCAGGGTCCTACTGTTTGCCACCGCAAATGTAGATCCACCCCGCTGGCCGACATATCGGTCCTAATCTGGACCTCGATGAGTGCATTGGCGATTATGCACTCATCTAGATCACAGCTGACGACAAGCGCGTTTACCTTTACCTATTCTCTTATGTGGCGTGGACGACTTTCCAACGACAAACAAGAACGCCACTGGCGAGAGCACCAGGAGATCCACATGAGCAGCCGAAAGCAGTCCATGTAGCAGAGGAGGCTGGCCTCCCGGTTGATTTCATCATGTATCAATCCGAGCGCTCAAGCTACCGCGTGGCTGCTGGAGTCTCCGGCAAACCTCCGAAAGAACGAGATACTGGCCTGGGGAGGTAGCGGAGTACGGCATTGCACATCGTCTGCTCCAGGCGCGGACGGGCGTGAGGCGAGGCGAAGCGACGGTCAGTTCGTCAAGAATTCCGCGAAAGATCATATGGGCTACCTGTCCATGGTGGGCCGGTTCGGTGAGAGAGTGGGTAGCGCACGTCGGAGCCGTACCTCGATGAAGTCGACGAAAACCTGTCCAAGAACCTGCTTATCATCGCGCGCGGAAGATGAGAGCGGTGCGTAGACCACGAGGGTGCGAAACTCGGGACGCGTCCGGTTGAAATTCGTGCACACATCGATCAGTTCGCCGACAGCTTCTGTGAAACTCAAAGGGCCTTCGGAATCGATTGCGCGTTCTGCCTCAGCCATTTCACGCGCGTACATCGAGGCGAGTGCAGTCGCGATGGGATCTTTATTGGAGAAGAACTGGTAAGGGGTAAACGGAGATACTCCCGCTTCCGTGGCGATGGCGTTTGTGGTGGTTTGATGGCATCCCAGACGGCCGAAACTGCGGCAGCAGCGGGGAGCAGAGCCTGCTGGCGCTGCTCCCCGCGCTGGGCTAGATCGGCGACGAACCATTTGAACTAACGCAGTGATTTGAATGCTGCTCTGATCTCTGCACTGAAGAGTTCCGGCTGCTCCCAAGCGGCGAAATGGCCGCCCTTGGCGACTTCATGGAAGTAGTACAAGGACGGATAGGCTTGCCGCGACCAGCTTTCCGGAGCTCGATAAATCTCGTGCGGAAACACGGTGATGGCCACCGGCACTTTGATCTCATTCGTCTTCTGTGCGGCGGCGCTGAAATTGTTGTTGTTATTTTCCCAGTAAAATCGAGAGGAAGAGGCGCCGGTATTGGTGACCCAGTACAGAGTGATGTCGTCGAGTATTTCGTCGCGACCGATCACGCTTTCCGGGTGGCCATCGCTTTCGGACCACTCGGCGATCTTCTCGTACGTCCAAGCCGCCAAACCGCTAGGGGAATCGGCGAGCGAGTAGCCGATGGTCTGTGGACGCGTCACCATCATCCCGCCGTACGCCGCATTTCTTCCGAAGAAGGTGCTGAGGGCGTTGTACGCCCTCAGTTCCGGGGTGGACAGTTCAGGGGGTGCCGGGTCGCCGGCGTTGATACCTTTCACAAGATTCGGGGGAATCGTGGCTGGCATGGTGAGATGAATGCCCAGCAATCCGGCGGGGGCTTGGCGCGCCAGCGCGTCAGAAATGACCGAGCCGTGATCGCCACCCTCCGACACGTAACGGGTATATCCCAAACGTTTCATGAGCACGTCCCATGCCCGCGCAACGCGGTCGGGATTCCAGCCGAGATCCGTCGGCCTGCCTGAGAAACCATAGCCTGGAATAGCGGGGATCACGACATCGAAGGCGTCTTCCGCGCGCCCTCCGTAGGCAACGGGATCGGTAAGCGGGCCTATCACCTTCAGAAATTCCAGGGGTGAGCCGGGCCAGCCGTGGGTAAGGATAAGAGGGAGCGCATTCGGTTCATGCGAACGTACATGAATGAACTGAATATCCACGCCATCGATTGTAGTGATGAACTCCGGCAGTATGTTCAACTTCGTCTCAACGCTGCGCAGATTGTAGCCGTCGCCCCAGTAGCGCACCAGCGCCTGCATCTCTGCCAACCGAATACCCTGGGATTCGTCATTGACCGTCTCTTTGTCAGGCCAGCGCGTCGCCGCCAAGCGTTGGCGGAGATCAACGATTTGCTCCTCCGGAATGTTGATATGAAACGGACGGATGGCGATGTCATCCAGCCGCTTCGGGCCCGCTCATGGGAGGGCGTTTTTGCTGCTGTGCGACTGAAGTCGTCGCAACCAGAAATGCGATTCCGATGAGAAAGGTCATCCTTCGCAGTGTGTTCATGTTCTTCTCCTTATGCCGTTCAGATAGTGAATCGTGTATCAACGTTCCTGCCTTGGATAGCTCCGCAGGAACACTCTTTTTCCAAGCTGTTAGGGGCATTTGTTGTGACAACACTGGCATGCGATCCCGACTTCGCGGCCCCCCGTACTTCGGCAGACATCCCGCAGTATTTATGACGGGGCTCCACATCACACGTGCATGGAATGTGCGCGCGCACTTGTCTTTCTACAGTTGCGATCACACCAGAACCTTGACGGTGAATCTACTAGACAAGGGTATTGATCAATACCTTCGGATCAGTCAACATAAAGGCCTTGAATTGTTGCGACAAGCGAAGCGAACTGCCGAGTCTGAGATGTCGCCGTTGTATGGAGACGCATTCCTGACGCAGCACAGCAAAATGGTGGAGGAAGGTGTGAATGTCTTTCTGCCTCGCACTCGACGAGCATAGGCCGGCCCTGAGCGGGGGATGGTTTAGCGGAAACTCGTCGTCTTCACATAAGCCATGTCACGAAGCAATATGAATCCAAGTTCTTTTATGCAGATGAATGGATGTCAGAGAAGCGAAATAGAGTTTCGGCTTTCAGACAAGGAAACGCGTTCAGTGTCATCTGGCGTAGTTGCTTGCTGAGTCTCTCGCAGGAACTCATGCCAAGGTATCAATCAATACCTTTGGCCCATAGATTCGCCCCAACCGTTCTGTTGTGATCACAACTGTGTAACGGATCCGAATTAACGGATGCGTGTAACGGCGGTTCTTAGGGAGAAAAGATCATGACAGAATTCGAAACAATCGTATCGACTCGGCGAAGTTTTCTCGCCACTTCAGCAGCCGCAGGTGCAATCGGTCTTCTCGGACTCGCCGAACCGACCGACGCTCGCGCTGCAAGCAGCCAACCGGAGAACAAGGGATCGAGTAGCGCGAATGGAGACTCATCCATCCGTCCCTACCGTATCAACGTTCCGCAAGCAGACCTAGCAGATTTGCGCAGGCGCATCGCTGCGACGCGATGGCCGGAGAAGGAGACAGTAAGCGATGTAACGCAAGGCGTTCAACTCGCGACGATGCGGAAACTCGCGAAATATTGGGAAAAGGATTATGACTGGCGGAAAGTTGAAGTGAGGCTGAACGCCCTTCCGCAATTCGTGACGACCATCGACGGACTCGATATCCATTTCATCCACGTTCGTTCTAAACATGCGAATGCCTTGCCGATCATCATCACCCATGGTTGGCCCGGATCGATCATTGAGCAGCTAAAGATTATCGGCCCACTTACCGATCCCACGGCATTTGGTGGCACTGCAGAAGACGCTTTTGACGTAGTCATTCCTTCACTGCCGGGATATGGGTTTTCGGCAAAACCGACTACAACTGGCTGGGATCCGAAGCGCATTGCTAGCGCCTGGACTGTGCTGATGAAACGCCTCGGGTACACGCGATTTGTAGCGCAAGGAGGCGACTGGGGGAACTCTGTTACGGAGCTGATGGCTCTACAATTGCCTCCGGAATTGATTGGAATTCACACCAATATGCCGGGTACGGTTCCTGCAGATATTGAACAGGCACTCCAGTTAAGGCAACCGCCGCCATACGCACTTTCAGCCGACGAGGATCGCGCTTGGGAGCAGCTCGACTTTTTTTATAAGCACGGTCTTGGATATGCGCAAGAGATGTCCGGTCGTCCGCAAACGCTCTACGCCCTTGAGGATTCACCTATCGGACTGGCCGCCTGGATACTCGATCACGACGCCAGTAGCCAGGCACTCATCGCGCGTGTTTTCGACGGACAGACGGAGGGTCTGACACGAGATGACGTTCTCGAAAATATCACGCTGTACTGGTTGACCAAGACAGCGGTCTCGTCGGCTCGTCTTTATTGGGAATATAAAGGCGGCTTCTTCGATCCGAGGGGCGTCTCCACCCCGGTTGCCGTAAGCGCCTTCCCGGACGAGATTTATCAGGCCCCGAAGAGCTGGACGGAGAAAGCGTATTCCAAACTGATCTATTACAACCGACCCGCGAAGGGTGGGCATTTCGCGGCATGGGAGCAGCCAGAGCTCTTTTCCCAAGAAATGCGAGCAGCGTTCCGTTCACTACGCGGTTAAGCCTACGGCGGGAGTGCATGTCGCGTGTGCGCAGGCACTCCCACGCCATCACGATGAAATCGATTCGAACCACATAGGAGAAAAGACGATGTCCTCAATAGTCAATAAGGAGCGCAGTCGCTTCTTGAGTAACGCCCTCAGCAATTCAAGTTCAAAGGGCACGGCCGTGATTACGGGAGCTTCTTCCGGCATAGGTGCTATCTACGCCGATCAGTTAGCGAGTCGGGGATACGATCTGATCCTCGTCGCTCGCAATCGAGAGCGCCTTAGCGCGGTAGCAAAGCGTGTCAGCGAAGATACCGGCCGCTCCGTTGAGATCATTGTCGCGGACCTGGGCGACCGAGCGGATCTCGCTCAGGTTGAGCAGGTCTTACGGAAGGACGCGAAAATCACTCTACTGGTTAACAATGCGGGCGTAGGTGTGCCGACACCGTTCCTAGCCGCAGGTATCGAAAAGATTGCTCAAATGATCGAACTCAATGTTACCGCTCTTGTGAGGCTAACCTATGCCGTCATGCCAGCATTTGTGGAGAGGGCCAAAGGAGCGGTTATCAATATCTCTTCGGCACTGGGTATTGCTCCTGAATTACTTAACGGCGTCTATGGGGGCACCAAGGCTTTCGTTCTGGCCTTTGGCCTTTCACTCCACAAGGAGTTCAGCGGGCGCGGAATCCGCATTCAGACAGTCGTGCCAGGTGCGACCGCGACCGACTTCTGGGAACTCTCCGCGACTCCACTCAATGGACTCCCAGCAGAAGTTGTGATGAATGCCGACGATATGGTCGAAGCCGCCATTGCCGGCTTCGAGTTGGGCGAGATAATCACCATCCCCTCACTGCCCGACGTCGCTGATTGGGAGACCTACGAGGCAGCGCGACAAAATCTGATACCGAAGTTATCCCTGAGTTCTCCTGCCGGGCGATACGTGTCGGCCCATCAAAGCTAGGAGAAACGATGCGGAAAGAGATGAACGATATTGTCCTTGTAGACGACAATCCGGCAATCCTCTATGGGCTTTCAGAGATATTCAAAAGACGGGGCTACACCGTTCGTACAGCATCAGATGGATTCTCGACCCTGGCGCTGTTAAGAGATCGAATTCCGGGCATTCTCCTGTCTGATCTCAATATGCCAGGCATGTCGGGGTTCGAGCTCCTGTCGGTCGTGCGACGTCGATTCCCAGTAATCGCAGTCATCGCCATGAGTGGAGCGCACTCAGGCGTGTTCGTTCCTTCGGGGGTTGCGGCAGATGCGTTTTATGCTAAAGGTTCAAATGGCGCAGCTCGATTATTTGAGATCTTATGGTCGATCGAGGATAGAGACTTACGTGAATCGTTGCGAGCTTCGGTACCGATTTGGATACCGAACCTGTCGACTCATGAATGTGGCGGGTCAGCCCTAGCTGTATCTTGCCCAGAATGTCTGCGGGCCTTTTTCAATCCAGTTAGCCGGGGGAAGGGCTCAACTTACCTGACATCTTGCCCACACTGCTTCTATCCGGTGCAACTGGCAATCGCCACGCAACCCGGCGAGATGGATACAACTTCTCTCGGGTTGCACAGAAGTGCTAGCCAGCCTGGAGTCGCAATCTATGGGGACTGAGTGCATGTCGGACCTCGTCGGCCAATGATCAGCACATTTTGCAGCGTCCTCGTGATCGCCGTACTAAAAGGAACCTTCCTAAAACTGTTCGTGTCTGGAGAAGACCCTGGCAGTAAAACACGGGAGTCAAAGAACGGGCAAATCGAGAAGAATTCTAGCCCCAACGAATTCATTGCGTTTAGGCTTTAGGCCTTCGGAGCAACCGTAAGGCGAAGCCGCACAGCCATTTTGACTAATTCCGCAAGAGAAGCGGCGTTCATCTTTCGCATAACATTACCTCGATGAGTTTTCACGGTGATCACGCTGATACCGAGTTCTCCGCCGATCTGTTTGTTCAAGCGACCCGTTACGACGAGCGCCATAACCTCCCGTTCCCGGCGCGTGAGCGAGGCATAGCTATCGCGGATCGCTCGTACTTTCTCCTGGTGGCCGAGAGTAACTTGGCTTCGTTCGATAGCATTCCCGATAACGCCTAACAGAACATCTTCGCTCACTGGCTTTTCCAGAAACTCGACGGCACCCGCTTTCATGGCTTGAACAGACATTGGGATATCGCCTGCCCCAGTGATGAAGATAATGGGTATGTCGATGCGCTCCAGAGTAATCCGTTTCTGCAGGTCGAGGCCATTGAGATCAGGAAGACCGACATCTAGTACCAGACAACTCGGAATGGGAGTCCGCGGATAAGAAAGGAACTCTTCTGCGGACGCGAACACCTCGGGACGCCAGCCTGCGCAACGAATCAACGATTCCAACGACTCGCGTACCGAGATGTCATCGTCTACAACAAACACGGTAGGTGTCGTTTGGGGCATAGGTAAGGGTCTAGAAGCATGTTGAAATACTGTCGCTATATTCATAATTCCTCGTCAGGCGGAGGCGACGTCAGTCAGTTTACGCGAAGAGCCCTGTCAAGCGCCTTGAGAAGGTTCGCTTCACTGACGGGTTTGAAAAGGCACTCTACCGCGCCCCGTTCGAGCATGCGCGGCCGGATGGTCTCATCTTCATCTGCGGTGATAAAAACAATCGGAATGTCTCGCCGCCGAAGGGTCAACTCCCGCTGAAGGTCGGGGCCGGTCATGCCGGGCAGGGCGATATCGAGGATAAGGCATTTCGTTGCGCTGACGCTATCGGACGCGAGGAACTCTTCGGCGGACGAGAATGCTTTGACCGCAAAGCCAAACTCCTTCAGCAAGTCAGGAAGCGACTCGAGTACGGACTCGTCATCATCTACAAGTGATACGAGCGAAGAAATAGCCATTACGGGTTCCCCGTGACGCGGGCCGCTTCGGTTGCGGCGGCGGGCATCTGAATGGTGCCGAGACTGTCGACACCGGTTACAGCCCCCGGTCCTCGAGGAATTGAAAATGAAAATGTAGCTCCGGGACCATTATTCGGCGCTGCCCATAGACGTCCGTGATGTTTCTCGATGATGGAACGGCTTATTGAAAGCCCGATTCCCATACCGCTGCTCTTCGTTGTGTAAAAGGCCTGGAATAGCTTGTCAATTGTCTGAGAATCCAGTCCCACCCCTGTATCTTGTACGGTCAAACGCACACGATCTCCTTCGTCTCCTTCGGTCTTGATCACCAGGTGCCTGGGACGATCCGTGACGGAGCTCATCGCGTCGGATGCGTTTCGCAGGAGGTTGAGAATTACCTGCTGAAGTTGCACGCGATCGCCGATAACGGGCGGGAGGTCGTTGGCGAGTTCTGACCGCAAGATGACACGGTTTCGTTGCAGATCGCTCAGCGACAACGCCACTACCTCGCGTGCAGCTTCGTTCAGGTCAACAGATTCGGTAACGGCTTCGGCCTTTCTGAAAAGCGCGCGCAGGCGCTTGATAACGTCAGAGGCGCGATTTCCGTCGCGAAGCGTACGTCGGGCGGTTTCGAGTGCTCCCTCGATATTGGGAGGATCAGCCGCCAACATCCGCAGACAAGTGCTCGCATTGTTCACGATGCCGAACAACGGCTGATTGACTTCGTGGGCGATGGATGCTGTCATGGCCCCGAGGCTCGTGACCCGGGCGACGTGGGCGAGCTCCGAGCGAACTTTACTCAGCGCCTGGTCCGCAAGCCGGCGTTCCGTTACGTCCTGGACAGCGCCGATATACTCCATTTGGCCCACTTCGTTCACAATTCCATGAGCGATCATATGGAGGTACTTAGTCGAGCCGTCTTGCATCTGGATCCGATGCTCGTACTCGAAATCCTGGCCGGCTTGCGCGCGCGCTACCATGTCGTGCATTAATGGGATATCGTCTGGGTGGACGCGTGAGCCGATGAGTTCGAGCGTTACCTCTAACGCCGGATCAAACTCGAAGATACGGTAGGCCTGCTGGGACCAGGTTATTTCGCCGGTCGCGA
Organism: uncultured Acidobacteriaceae bacterium; assembly: GCA_963745105.1. GTDB lineage: Bacteria > Acidobacteriota > Terriglobia > Terriglobales > Acidobacteriaceae > Silvibacterium. The sequence goes on along the minus strand of CAVUWQ010000029.1, from coordinate 31 downwards.
CCCGCCATGAAAAACTACCTGTCAGGCTAAG
>CAVUWQ010000028.1:0-11625 GCA_963745105.1 uncultured Acidobacteriaceae bacterium | reverse complement strand
GGGGGTCGAACCCCCACGAGCGTTGCGCTCGGCGGATTTTGAGTCCCATTTTAGTGATTTTGCAGCGTGTTGCATGGCATCGCACCAGACAGCATAACTCTATTCATTGCAACATATAAAGGCGATACCACTCTCGCACGCTATTGCACCCAAAAGCAGAAAAGTTGGAAACCAACAGCCACCAAAACAGCCACCAGAAATTGGCAGTTCCCAATAGTCTTTCCGCCTCTCGGCCCTGAATTTGAGGGTTCTATCAGCACCGCTTTCTTGTGCGGTGGCTAGGCAAAATCCGTTCTCACTATCGCAGAAACGGACTACCTTCCGGGACGCCACAATACTAACAGCGTCCTTCAGGACAGGCGGAACTATCTCTTGACGGGTTCAACGGTTGGAAGATTTCAGCCTTAGCGCCTCGGTCAGATCTTCATGCTCGAAGGCGGATGCTACGGTATTCATCTCAGCCGCTGCAATTCCGAGAGTTGTGGCTTCTTCTCTCCAACGCGAGACGGCCCTGCCGACTTCATATGCCGTCTGCCGCGCTTGAGTTGGACTGAGGCGGAAGTATTCCGCGACACTCAGAGCGAGCTCAAGCGAAGCATCTCCATTTTGCTCATCAATGAGCGTGGACAGAATGCGCGGTCGGAACTGAACTGGAACGGGATTGAGGTCGTAGGCCGGAGACAGTCTCCACCCTACGATTCCCTTCATAGAGGAATCCGTGGTTACGAAGATGATCGTCCGTGTTCGAGATCAGAATGGAGAACACGATGCGCCGCCAAAGCTCATGCAGGTCTTCTGAGGGTGCGGCACCGTACCGCTGAATCGCATCGGCGATCTCCAGGTAGCTTCTCGTCTCGTGGTCTACCGCTCCCAACATACTCATCGCCGAGAGGAATGGCCGTCTAGCAGTGACCTTCTCGGTCAAAGCGCCGCAGAAGGAAGACGGGTCTGCCAGCAACTCTCTCTATCCGACCGGTGGCGGTATTGATTCCTGCGGCTGAAGCAAGCCGTAGCGCCACAGCTTCCCAAAGAACAGTGCTGATGAGGTCTCTATGGTGCGGGAACTTCGCAATGGCAAGTCCCCCATCACGGTCCCTCACAGAGGCTTTCGGTCTGGCTCCTCCGAGAGATGAGCCTGGTGCAAGCAGGAGCCGCAAATCCTCGGCTGTCTCTACTTCGTCGTAGACGTGCTCACTGGCCGCCAGAAGCGCAGGAAGTTCAATCAGCGGTGGTGTTCTGTGATCGACGACTTGATGCAAGAACGGGCCACCCTCCTTCTCGGCAAATCGAAGAGCGCCTTGGCGTGTCTCATCGTCCACCAGAAGCAGGTAGTCACTCTCCCAGAGAGTGCGCTGAGGCTCACCGGCTTTTCTCTCGCGTCTTGCCTCGGCGCGCATCATCAAGGCACGACCCCAGCGGTCGGGAGCCGAATCCCCCATCGCGCCAAAGAGACGCTTCCCAGCAGCGGTGTGATAGGGGGCAGCATCCATTTGAAGCGCTGGCTCCAGAGCAAATCGCTCCGGGTTCTGAAGCCATGCAGGGTCATATTGGAAAGTGGCGCTCTCTGTCCTGTTGCGAACGCGGAGCCACAAACGCCCCACCAAGTGGGGCGTATTGCCGAGATCGACATAGACGAAGATTTGTTGGTCCGTCACTATTGCTTCCTCGCGTCTGACTTCGATGTGCGCCTCGGTCGGATTTCAATACGCTTGGGCAAGCGTTCCTCTTCCAGTGCAAGCCCTACCTCGTCCGATCTGGCTTCCGCAAGGTCGCGGAGTTTGTCGATCATGCCAAGTGCAAACAGGACGGCGGCATACGTTCCAATGGCTACACCGGGAGAGCCCTTTTCCAGCTTCACCAGTGTGGTGCGAGAGATGAACGCGCGTTGGGCCATGACCGCCACTGGAATGCGGCGACGCAGTCTCGCATCTCGGATGTCGCTTCCGAGCTTCCGAAGGGCATTTTTCACCGGAATGGGTAGAGTTTCCATCATCTCCACTACGTTCTCAATTATGAACGCAATAGCGTATTGTGTCCATAATTATGAACACAATGATTCCCTCTCAGGACGCTCAGCCTGCAATTCGCTCGGGATGGTCAAAGCGTGCATACTGACGCAGGTCTGAAACCGGGATCAGGACTCTGCCACCAATTCTCCTGGCAGGCAATCTCTTCGTTGCTACGAGATAGTCAAGCGCACGCTGACTAATGGAAAGCATCTGAGACGCTTCTTCGCGGCTCACCAGCAGCTTATTTTGTGGTGCGACACTGACTCGTTGTGGGGGCTTCCGGCGATCAGCGTTGAACGCTGCCCCTGTATGCTCCCGCTTTGACGACTCTATGACACTGTTGTCGAAATCAATAAACCGTTCTGCCGACATATTCCCATCCCCTATTGCGATTTTTTCGTACTCGTTCCTAAACTTTTCTGCCCTCAAGTGGCATCCTTGCTGCCACACTGAACTCTCCGCGTATGCGGTCCTCTGCCTACCGTCAAAGACTCAATCCGAACCCCATGCTCAGCTCCTTGTCCTGCACTGGCAGTGGCACGGTCTTTTGAGGTAGGCCGATAGCCTGCTCGGGCTTATAGGCGCTCTGGTGCGAAACATCATGCCCTAATGCCTTCGGCAACTTCTCCAGACTGTCGGTAAATATCTGCGCGTCGAATTGACCGCGCGAGATCGAGACATAGGCCATGCGGCTGTTGAGCAAATCCTTTGCAGCAAGCTCCGTGTCTACATGAACCAGCACACGCTCCGCAGTCTGGCCCTGGCTGGAGTAGCTGGTTACGGCGTACCCATGATCGACATGCGGATGGTGTTGTGGATTGAAATCGACGTGGCGCTCATCGTCCAACCGCAACCGCATCGTTCCATCCCGTCCAATACTCTCTACGGTTCCCAAGTCACGATTCGCAATCTTCAGCTCCTGGCTGGGCGCAGTGAACTGTACTCGATCACCCACCGAGAACTTCCTCTCCTGCTCCCGGTAGACGGAGACTCCAACCTGACGACGCGGGTCATAGTTGGTCTGCTCCCCATTCGCCCGTGCCACGGTCAGAGTGTTCTCCTGGGCATTCACGGCAACGACGCGGGTGTATTCACCCTTCTCGATACCGGTCTCCTTCGATGAGCGCGAGTACCGCAAGATGTCATCGACCTGGTACTGCTGCGCCCAACTGCGGTCCGCGCCGGTCATCTCCTGACGCGGAACAAGCGTCCGCACGGAATGCTCTTGCTTGCTCACAAGTCCACGCGATTGCAGCTCATCATGTATCCGCTGATTGATCTCGCTGCGGGAACGGTTGTCCGGCGAAACAACCAATGTTCCGGCGGGAGACTTTGCATACTCCCGCGCAATGGCCGCGATACGTTCCTCGTGTCCCTTTACCTGATGCACACGGCCCTGCTGGTCAAGGCTTTCGACTGCGGCTCTAACCTGGCCGCTCGCTAGCTGCTCGACGACCTGTTTCAACTCTGGATCGCGCTGGCGAACGATGTCATTCAGCGTAGCCGTCCGCATCCCGGCTTCCTGTAGTTGCGCGAACGGACGGCCCGCTTCAACGGCCTCATGTTGGCGGCTATCTCCTACCAACAGCACACGATCATTCCGATGGAGACGTTCGATGAACTCGTGCATCTGGCGCGTGGAGGCAAGCGAGGACTCATCGAGCACATACAGGCGCTTCTCTCCCGTGTCGGGCTGCGTCCCTTTCGCAAGGTGACGCTGGAGAGTTGAGGTCTCCATGCCGGCCTCAGCCAGCTTGTGTGCTGCGCGAGATGTCGGCGCAAATCCTTCCACTCTGTAGCCCTGCGCTTCAGCACCCTCGCGGACAACGGAGAGCGTCGTCGTCTTGCCTGCGCCAGCGACACCATCGAGTCCAACAATCTTCTCGCGACTGATGAAGATCTCATCCACCGCCTTGCGTTGGGAACGGTTCAACTCAGGATGGCGATCTTCTGTCCAGATTCGCAACTGTGGCGACACCAACATCGGATCGCTATAGCTCCACTGATTGCCGCGCTGCATATGGCCAACGATCTCGCGCTCCATCCGCATCATCTCGGCAGTCGTATACAGCGGCGCTGCTCGGCCATCTGTCCGTGTAATCTCCCGAAACTCCCCACGCGCCACCCGCTGTTCAAACTCCTGTCGCACCTGGCTGTAGGAAGCCTGTCCCATACTGCGGTCTATAGCCGCTTGCAGGATCGCGCGTTCGTCCTGAACAGCGGAGCGTTCAAAGACATGGTTGCGCGAATACGTCACTGACTGTTGCGCCGTCTTCTCCGGCTGCACATCATGCCGCTGTTCGTGTGCCTTTGCAACGACACGATCTGCTTGATGGCCGAACCGAGCAGCAAGTTCACGGTGCTGCTGCAAGACTTCTTCAGGCGAATGGAGTTCCTTGCTATCGCGGGTGCGATGAGCGGCAACTTGCGCCGCGCCCGCACCCTCTCTTCCAATCTCCTGTAGGTGTTCTTTGATCTGCACACGACGCGGACTCGATGCCTCCAAATACTCCTGCGAATATCCCTTGATCTCAGGCTGCCCATGCTTGCCGCGTTCGATCTCGTAGCCGAGGCCCTGTAGCTTCAGCGCAAGCTCGGATCGGTATACCGTCGTCGCATACTGTTGCGACTGGAAAAGGCTGCGCTCTTGCAATGCGCGTGTCTGCCCATTGTCCCGCTCGGTCACGTTGAAAACGACGGCATGTGTATGAAGCTGTGGTGCAGCATAACCGTCTACGGGACGCGCGGTGTCATGCTCGAAGGTAGCGGCGACGAACTTACCGGTTGTCTCTGGCGCATGGACGTTACCAATGCGAGCCTGTGTGTACCGCTCCAACTCCTGCAATGCCACGCGAACACTTTCGCGGTGCGCCTCACGCACGCGATCATCGCCACCCACAAGGGCCGTCAGAGAAACAGACTTGGGTGCGGAGAACGTCGCATCCCACCCTGCTCGATGTTCTGAACTGGTGATCTGCTTGCCGTACTGATTCTCGTAGGTCCTTGCGGGCTGATGCTTGACGAGCTGCGCGTCGTTCGCTGGATGCCGTCCTTCGCTCAATCGAGCAAACTCTTCAGCCCCTACGTTGCCATGCAAGCCCCACTCCTTGGCGAGGCTCCCCTGCCACTCGCTATGCCCCTGCTGATCCCGGCTCCAGTAGTTCTGTCGTTCGGAGGTGAACTCGCGCGCGTGATACGTTCGCGCTTGTCCAGCAGATAGCGATTTAGAGATGGTCAACATACCTGGGCCCGTGAGACAGCAGATAGTTACTGTCTTGATTCCCATCGTAGCCGAGATTTGTGGATAAGTGGGTCGTTATTGCAAACTATTTTTTCGGCTCATGATCGCTAAAACCCCTATGGCTATTGATTATTTCCATCTTAAGCAAAGCTATTAGCGGAGTAATAGACCAGTGATTTGGGTGGCAGTTACTCGACCAATGGAAGAGTTATAGCTAACTCAATAGAGGCTTGAAAACAGTCTCAAAGAACACCATTCGTCGTGAGTTCCAACTGCTGTATTCCATGCTCAATGCGGGACGTTCAGCCTCTCAAATAGCTTCTCGTCAAGCAGCCCTTTGAGACGAGTTAGAGGGAGACTAGCGGGAAGGCTATCTATGCTGTTTGCAAGCTGAGTAAAGAGATGCGAAGTTGGTCGGCGATATGACCGCGATGACTCCGGGACATCAGAGGTCTCACTGCTACTCAATCCACTTCGATTCGTCCCACGGTTCTGACGGCGACTGTGCCGCATCCGATGCTGACAATCCAGGGAAGATAGTCCGTCGCTGGGACAGTGGCTTTGCAGGGTTCGAAGCGAGTGGAGTTGCCGGTTGCCGTGCAGTAGAAACCTCGTCTTGAACTTCCTTCAATACTGGTCGAGAACTCCCACGAAGACTCTCGGCATTCGAGGACTTTTTGGGACTGGATCGACGGCTGATTGCAGCGCTGAAGTTCGCCCATATGAGCTGGATCTTTCTCTCATCGATCCAATGGGCAAATCGCGACCGAATTCGAGCGCCAATCCCGTCTCGATTGTCGGGCCAATCGTCTCCATATTCCGATGACCACTTTGGCTCCGAAACCTCTCGTCGAAGTTGTCTCCATTCTTCCCCAATATCGTCCTTCATCATGAACGCCAGATACGCAACGACTACCCAGGTCGCAACACCATAGACCAACGGTTCATTCATCAGTTGACGAAACGTCTTGCCATCATAGAAATCTTCGCGCAGGAGCTTTTCGAGCTCGGTGGAATCCATGCTTTCTGCGGGAGTCCGTTCTATACCCGTCCATCCTTGTTCAGCAGCCGCAGACGAGAGTGCCAAAGGGAGATCATTCTGGCTTCCTTCGGTGACATCGAAGGCGAACAGCCAATGTCTTTTACGGCCCGGAGCCGTCTCCATGAGCCATCGGATTTGAGTCAGAGCATTGGGTTGATTTGCAGTCTCGGAGCTGTGCCAATATGCCGCCAGATAGTACCGCTGAAGTGGCGGAACTTCCCACTGAAACCATGCCCAGAAGCCGAGCAATGGCAGGCATGGAAGGAGTGCCAAGATCAACGCGATCCGCCAAGGAAATGCAAACCGAATGCGGGAGAGTTTCATTACGGCTTGTCCGTGGGTTTGGGACTGTTCCGGCGACGCCTTTCGGCCATGTAATCTTGCGCTCTCTGCTCCTTAATAGAGTCCGAATAGGCTGACATCTTGCGTAAGTCTTCGGTGGTCAGTGGCCCTTCCGATGCCCTGGCGAACAGATTCAACATCAGGGAGCGCATCCCCATCAGTTCAGCGAGCAGTATCTGGTCGGTCTGTTCGTCGTGATGGGTGCCACGGGCCTGCGCCAAAGCTGCCTCGCGCAGCCACTCCCCAACCTTCTTCCCGGCGATTCCAGCCGCCGCTTCCACCTCACCGAATTCAGCGTCGGTCAGACGAGTAGCAATCGACCTTCCCCTGGCAGTTTCGTTGCCAGACGAACCAGAGGCAGGTTGAGCGATTGTTTGCGTCTTGTCGATAGAAGAGGCCATTGGTATACCGTGCCGCAATGCGCGTACTTGAACTTTGGATGCGGTCGCACGTTCCAGCGGTATCCACTCGACTCCGTAACGCTTTCCGTCGTGCTAACCCCGGCAATCTGGGCCGTTTACAAATGGAAACGCTAGAAAGCGGCTTTGTTGAAAACAAAGGAGTTCCCGCATGTAAACGAATAGGTGCTTCGCAGTTCCCTATTGGGGATGACGTGTCATACTTTCACCCGCTGCGCAGCAGCGTAGAAGTCTTGCTCTGAGACGGAAGCACACCAATCGCTCTGTATGGACGCTTAAACCATGCAAATCGAAAGGGAAGTTTTCATTTTGCATGGATAATCGAGCCCGCTACAGCCGTTATCGGCCAAGAATCAAATCTCCAAATCAACGACCTGCGGCTCATACACCAGCATGTAGTGTTCATTCAGCACAGAACCATTCACGAATTCGCATCCATTGCTACCACGCACACGCCCGTGTCCTCCATGGATATGCCCAAAGAGATGCAACCTGGGCGCGACCTTCTCCACGACTTCTGCCAACTCTTCGCAGCCCAAATGGTCGGTCATCGGGCGGGATTGATCGAGAATTCCGAACGGCGGTCCATGAGTCACCAGGACATCTGTCCCCATCGGGATTTTGTCCCAATGTCGGCGTATCGGCGCGCCACGCTGCACGTTGAAAGCCCAGTTGTTGAAGGGCGGCTGCACCGGTGATCCCCAGAACTTCAGGCCTTCCACTTCGACCCCAGAGTCCTCCAGATAGACGCCATTTGTGATGAGGGCGCGAGCTGGCATGGAGTGCGACTCGAACAAGCGATCATGGTTTCCTGCGATGACAATTTTGTGCCGTATGAGGCTGCCGGCCGAGCCATGCGTTGAAGTCGATGATCTCGCGCGGCGCGTTTCCATAGGTCATGAAATCGCCCGCATGAATCAGGATGTCGCCATCGGGCAGGCGGAGACCGGCGTGTTGTCCGTGGGTATCGCTGATACAGATGATTCGCACTTTCGCCATCGTCGGTAGCCTCCTACGATTCTTCCTTTCCCGCCATCGATTGCCTCATCTCGATATGCTTCGCTTTCGCTTCTGCCTTGACCTTCATGACCGCTTGAATCTCATCGAAGTGCCAAGGGCGAAAGTCGTGGCTATCCACTCCAACGTCCATCGAAAGCGACAGCGGATCATCCGGCAGGTTGCCATGTGAATGTCCATAGAGCTGCCACGTCCCGCGCGAGTGTTGCGCCCACACCTTCATGGCATAGTGGCAGAGAACGATTCCTTGCTTGCCCACCTTGATCTCGGCCAGAGAACTCCAAGACGTGAAGATTTGCTGTACCTTCCGTGCCGTCCTGTCGTGGTTTCCGTCAATGAAATGGATTGTCTTGCAGGCGATCTGATCGCGATAGAAGGCGACGGCCTTCGGGCCGCCCATGCAGAAGTCTCCGAGGAAATAGAGCACGTCATCCGGCTTGACCAACGCATTCAGACGCTCCAAGATGGCCGCGTTCATCTCCCGCGTGTCTGCGAACGGACGGTTGCAGTAGCGAATGATATTGAAGTGCCCCAGATGAAAGTCGGACGTAAACCAAGTGTCAGCCATAATGCCGTATTTGCAGAAACCTTGCTCTCTCTGATTGAAGTCGTGTCCATCTTGCGGATCGCTCATGGTCCATCTTGATGCTTGATTGCGAGCTCTAGCCTCGCAAAAGTCGCTGGGCATGATCGCACCGTCCGACTATGAGACGCGCTATCGCCTCTGTGGTGTTATCCACTTGTTCCAATGCCGGAAGCGCGGAGAGTATCTTTTCCACGACCTCCAACACCCGACGCCGCACCATCGGTTTTGCAAGCCCCGCTTCCTCTGCAAACTGCTCGAAGTTGGGTGGCATCACCTTCTCGGATGAGTATTGACCGCCGAGTTTCATCGCCATGGTCCGGCTGACCTCGGGATAGTAAACGGTACTGAGGCTGTCATACAGAGGCGACAAACTGACCTGCATATCGTCGGTTCCAATGCCCCGGTAAAGCAGGGAGAAGTTCTTGCCGTGGGCATCGTTGTTTCCAACGAGGTAGTTGAAGATCACTGCATCAAGCAACCGAGAGAGGTCGATGACAGGGGTACTCGAAACCTCGCGCAGCAAAGCAAAGCATTGCTTGAGCGACGGCCCGCCTTCCTTCTGATACTTCATCTCCGAGACGATCCCCAGCGCCTGACAGAAGTCCTCCTGATGCAGTCGCTCAAGAACCGGCTCTTGTCCAGAGTCCGCACGGAAGATGCGGTCGTACCGCTCCACCAGCAGGTACTCCATGCCTTCAACAGTGCGCGCCTCTACCTTCGCTGTCGGAATCCCGATAGCGGCAGCGAGCTTCATACAGAGCGCCTCGTTGGCGACCACTCCCTCGAATCGATCTCCGCCCGGTTTCAAAATATGGGTGCTTGGCGCTCCACCCAGGGGGAGCGAGATCTCGTCGCCATCGACGCGCACTGCGACCTTATCTTGCGCCCCAGCAAGCGAGAGGCGGATTCCCTCTTCGCCGGCGAGCAGCGGACGCTTGGGAAGCTCTCTGAGGACGGCGGCGAGTTCTTCGCTGGAGAGCGTTCGGTAACGATAGTCGCTCTCCGGCAACGGTTCGCCTGTGGGAACGAAGGTGACAGCTCCGGCGCACTCACCGCCGATCTGCTCCAGCATGGCGTAGTCATTGCGGGCGCTGATGCCGAGATTGCGGGCGATGATCTCGCGCTTGCTCTCTTCCGGCAGAATGCCGCCGAAGTATCCTCGACACTCGTTTCGAGAGAAGCGTTCTTTACGCAGCGGCAACGACTGGGACAGAGGAGACGCCCCTGGTCTTTCCAACCAACTCTCCGCATACTGGAAGATCATCTGGCCGCCATTGTCCTGAGTGAGGTGGCCAACGAACTCGCTGTGCAGGTAAACATCCAGAGTCTTAGCCATGCGCTATTCTCCTTTCCCCGCCGCTGAAGGTGGAACGAGCGTCAGCTTGATTCCCAGCGTTTGGAGGATGGTCAGAGCCTTCCCGATCTCGCACGTTTCCTTACCCCGTTCGAGGTCCACGACGAAACGCAACCCCGTACCCGAGGTCAGCGCCAACTCCCTCTGAGTAACCCCGAGCCCCTTCCGAGTAGCTCGAATCAGTGCCCCAATTTGCTCAACCGTCATTCTCATGGCGACCTCTAAGATTCCCGTACGGGAATCTTAGCATGGACAGAATGCGTTTACGTGCAAGAATACCCCGAACGGGAATTTTCAGCTGAAACTGTGTGTAATCTGAGGCTTCATTCCCGTTCGGTAACTCTTACGGATACGGAGTGCATTCAGACCGTCGGGTGGGCAGAAAAAGACCGCTCTCACTTGGTGAGAGCAGCTTTCAGGGTGGGAAGACGGGCCTCTTTAAGAAGCGCCGAGCCCGCCAAAGGCGGGCTCGGCGGCCCATGAATCAACTGGCCTCCGCCAATGAAGACTCAGACGAGGAGGCTGACGCGGCCGATTCCAGAGCGGACAGGATGACCGCCGATGTCCTCTGGATGACCTCAAGGCTCTCGGTGAGAAGAGCTGCGTTGCCGTGGTACAGGTGGATGTAATCGGCTGACGCCCGGCCCGTGCTGAGTCCGATGGTCGTCCCCACGACAAACGCGATAGCCTCGGCCTCTGTCTCCCTCACTGTCTTGGTGGTCGCGGTGCGCCGCTCGGCCTTATGCAGCATCTCGTGGGCGAGTTCATGGACAAGCGTGCTGAACTCCTCGGCTGCACCCTGACCGGGGAGGATGGCGATTCTGCCGCCGTAGCTCATCCCCAATGCTGGCGCGATGCTCTCTTTGAACTCAAGCCGGATGCCCTGGGCAGCAATGAAGTCGAGCAACCGCTCCCGGTACTCTCCGACATTGCCGGTTACGCGCTCCGACAACTCGGGAAGGTCTTTGCCTTCGGTCTGGCTGACATCGAAGACGTAGGCAGAGCGAAACCCAACCAACACGGCTTGATTCTGGGTGCGGATGTCCTTCTCGGCCTCTGAATCTTTCTTCCGGCGAATGCCGACGACAGGAGCAAGGATGCGGATGCCGCGCTCTCCCTTCTTTACCTTGCGGCCAAGCTGATTCCACGCATACAGCCCAGCGACGCGGGTCGCGTTTGGCCGCTGTCGGGCGATCTCAAGGATGTTGCCGAATGAGTAGTTATGGAATCGGCCCATTGCGGTGAGGTAGGCGGTCAATCCCTCCGAGTGGCCCTGCTCCAGTTGCTCGATGAGAGCTTGGACATTGGCGGCGATTGCCTCTTTCGCTGTCTGCTGCTTTGGCTGCTGCATTTTGAGGTTTTGGGCGAAGGGGGTGACGTTGGACGGGGCGGCGATGGTGGCGGTATTCATGGGTGCTCTCCTTGGGGTTCTGGCTCTTGCACGTCCGCGTTGAAACGCGGCATGTACATGCCGAACGCCTCCTGGCGAAGGCGGGGGGTAGCAAGGTGCAAGCGAGGGGTATCCCCACCCTTGCAAGGGAGCGAAGCGGAATGGAAAGGGCGTAGCGCAGCGGAGGTCTGCACAAGCGAAGCGCGGAAGATTGGGGAAGCCCTT
>CAVUWQ010000027.1:0-11036 GCA_963745105.1 uncultured Acidobacteriaceae bacterium | reverse complement strand
ATTTGTGCTGCTTGCCGGTCTTATAGTCCATGCCGATGATGTAATTTCCCAGGGAGCCCACGCCTAGTTCATCTTTGCCGCCAAGTCCCATTGCACCACGCGGATCGGTTGTGGCCAGGTAATACATGGCGTATCCCTCAGAGGCGTAGATGTAAAACAGTCCCGTCTGAGGGCTATAAGCCGGCGGCTGCCAGTTCACCACGCCCTGGTTCGTCGGTGAAACGAGAGCTCCGCCGATGTCGTAGTCTTTTGCAGGAATGTGTTGCGGTGCGCCCTTCGCGTCCAATTCCGGCGACGCCCAGTTGGGAGAATCGACCAGCTTGCTCGTGAGCAGATGTTCGCCCGTAACACGATCCACTACAAAAAAGTAGCCATTGCGCGCTGCGGTGAGCACCAGCTTACGCATCTTCCCGTGGAATTCGCCATCGACGAGAACTGGCGTCTGTGCTGAATCCCAGTCATGGGTGTCGTGCGGAGAAGTCTGGTAGTACCAGGCCATCTTGCCGGTATCCACGTTGACCGCAATCAGCGTGCAGGTGAAGAGATTGGCGCCAGGTCCGCGCAATTGCGAAGTGTAGGCTGCCGTGGGGTTGGCGGTTCCAAAAATGTAGTTGTGCGTTTCAGGGTCATAAGAGCCTGGAACCCACACGTTTCCGCCACCATGCGAGGCGGCGTCGAGGTTCTTCCAGGTGTCCAGCCCCGCGTCTCCCTCCTTCATCGGAACAGAATAGAACTTCCATTGCAGTTCTCCCGTCTCAGGGTCGAAGGATTGCAGAATACCTGGCTCATCCAGATCATTTCCTGTGCCCACCAATAAGTGGTCTCCGATCACGATCGGCGCCATGGTGGAGAAGTATTGCAGATCGAAGGGTGCAATCTCTTTGTGCCAAACTTCCTTGCCTGTTTCGGCATCGAGCGCGACGAGGTAGTCATCGGGAGTCTCGAAGTAGACGCGGTTGTGCCAAAGGCCCACGCCCCTGTTTCCGATGTGCGTTCCACCTCGCGTCTTCCAGAAGAAGTGCCAGAGGGCATGGCCGTCGTGCACATCGAGAGCCCACACGTTGTCGGGCATGGTGACATACATAACCCCGTCGTGCACGATCATCGCGCCCGATACGCGGCCGCCGGGAGCTTCCTCTGTGCCGACACCACCGACGATCGTCGGTGCGCCTGCTCCCATGAGCATCGCGAAAATTCCACCCGCCCCGCTGTTCGTGCCTGCGGAAAGCTTGGTATCCCATGCGAGCGTCAACGACTTCACGTTGGATGTGTTGATTTCGTTCAGTGAACTGTAGCGCTGGCCTGAGTAGTCCCCTGAGTATGTTGGCCAGGAGTCCGCCTTGGGATGCAGGATCGCCGCTGGATCAAGCCCTTGCGACGAGAGAGCCTGTGCCCCTGCGAGAGACAGACCTGCGAAGCCGAACAAGCATTTTAATGCGTGCATGAAAGATAGTCTCCTACTTCAGACTCGCGAGGTAAGCGGTGATGTCGTGAATATCCTTGTCTTCATATTTGCGGAGCAATTCGCGGTGCGCCGCGATGGGGTCGTGGATTTCGACCTGAGGAATACCGTCGGTTCGAGTCCAGGTTCTTGGTCTGCTGTTCGGCGGCGTCACGGTAACCGCGAACTCGTCGATGCGGTCGAGAACCCCCGTCACCCTGTCGCCATGTGCGTCGGTCACAGTCGCCGTCGCAGGCGGCACGTTGAGGTGAACTTCAGGGCCGCCGCCCATCCCGGGGAATCGGAACGCCTGCAGGCCCGGCATGATCCAGGCTTGCTGCATGTCGCGAGCATCGGGATATTGCGCCGCAAATCCCTTGAGATCTCCGCTAACGGAATGGCAGGAGGAACACAGCCGATTGAACGCAGCCGCGCCGGCGGATGCGTTGCCAACCACAACATTGATTTTCTCGTGACCCGCATTACTACTCACATGAAGGCTATGGAGCCACGCGGCTATGTCGCTGACTTGTGCGCTGGAGATATCAATCTTGGGCATTCCACGCTGCGCACGCGAACCCTGCACGATAGGCAGGAGTGCTTCTCCGTCCTTGTCTTGCAGAACGGCTTCCGAGCGAAGAAGATTCGGCCCTATCGACCCACCGCCGGCATCGGAACCGTGGCAGAACGCGCAACTGACGCTATAGGCTGCCTTCCCCCGGTCGAGTACTTCCTGTGGGGCCTTTGGGCGATCTGGATACGCAACAACGCCGAAGGGATTGAAACCACCGTGTTGTGCAGATGGCGGTCCGCCTTGTTGCGGTGGTACCTGCGATGGCGCGCCACCTTGTTGAGGCGTAGTCGTCTGTTGCTGCGCCTGCGGTCGTCCTGATTCGGGAAGTCGAAGAGCCTTGAGGACAGGAACACCAAAGAGCGGAATAGAAATCGCCGCGCAAATCAAGGCCCATTTGCTTTGTTTAGTTTCCATCACTACTTTCCTTCTCAATACGCAAGAGGTTGACTTCCTGCGAAAAGTTCCTCGTGGAGGGATGGCGCAGTGAAAAAGGGAGGCCGGCGGGGATGGAGCCGGGCGGCGCTCCCAGTCACAGCCGCCCAAATGCAGCTCTCGTCGAATGCCCCCTTCATTTCAGCCGGCGCCTTACTTCACTGAAGGGCTGTCGTCTGCTTTCAGGTCACCCAGCGCGTATTGAATTCCAGCTCGAAGATGCTCCAGCATCGGCGTCATGGCATACACACGATCGCTGTGGCCGTGACCTTCGTAGAACACCCGCCCCTTGCCCTCGCGCCGAATATAGCTCAAGGCGTAGTCGCTATCAGCCCGCGGATGAGACTCCTTTGCCTTATCCTCAGCGCTCATCTTGTCGTAGTCGATGCTCGTCAGGACATGCACGTTCTTGCGCGAAAACGATTCCTGCACGAAAGTGTACGTCTCGTCGTGGATCTCGAACTCCTGGCCATGGAACATGGCCGTCAAAGGGCTGTTGGGATCGTCGATCTTGACCTCGATCACCTGAGGGTCGGGCCAGTGATATTTGAAGTAACCGCCGATTAGCGTGTTGAACTCGGGCCATTGCTGCACAGGCTTCGATTCGATATTGAGACGACGCATATCCGGCGGTGGAAGAAGCGAATTGAACTTCGCCACAAAATCGGCGCGGGTGACTTTGCCCGTGTTGTCTTCGTCCAGCTTCTTGAACCAGTCGTCGGCCAAAGCAGTCCATTCCTGCTTGCTGACCGTGCCGTCATTGTCCTTGTCGGCTCCTGAGACGAAGCGGGAGGCTAAAACCAGCGCTCCTATGTTGAGCCCTGGGGTTCCGTTCTTGGCGGCCGCTTCGCTTGCCAGGCAATCTGTGTGATAGGAGTCGCTCGCCGCGTGAATTCCGGCGATGCCTTTGCCGCTTCTCACGAAACTCAGGAAGGCGGCACGCCGCGCGGCCGTGATGGCGGGATCGGCATCATCGAGAAAACACGCGGTCGTGCTGTCCAGAAAGATAGCGTCGTATTTCTTGAGGTTCTCGGTGTTGATATCAGCCGCATCGTAGCTGACGGTTGTAGTCCATAAATTGCCCTGGTTCCCCAGTGCTTCCACGGTCTTCGCCGCCAGCGGAATGGAGGCATGCACAAAGCCGCCCGCACCCGTATGTGCCATGACGAGCACCCTGCGGTCGCGCATCGGCTTCGCGCCCGGCGTTTTGGGCAAAGCGGCCATCATGGCATCCACCGCTGCTTGCGCCACCGGGACTGGCGTCGAATTTCCAGTCGGATTGAAGGTGTTGGCCTGGCCAGGTTTGACCGGAGGCGGCGGAGGCAACAACGAGCTGATCCCGGCCAGGATCTCAGGCTGGGCGAGGGTTCCGCTGTGAGCCGTATCCCAGGCAGTGAACCAGGAATTGAAGCTCGACTCCAGTTCAGGCTTGGTCAGCGATCCATCCTTATCGGTGTCGAGAGCAGCAAAGAACGCTTCGGCGGTTCTGCCGCCTCCCGGTCCCTGTGCTCGAAGGCTTGCGATGTGGGTAGTCAGCAGCGCCGCAGCGCCTGCCGAGATCAGTGTGATTGCGATAAATCCGGTTTGTCTCATAAATTGTGCCGAAGCGAGTCTATATCGGATGTGGTCTGACCGGCCAATCTTGTACCAGTTGGTGGGAGAGAAACTGGAACGAGAGTAGCCTTGGATGGCACGAGAAAAGAAGGATACGCCGGAGCAGATCGAAGTGGGCGTGGCCAAAGAAGGTTGCAGGGAACCGAATTCTCCGCGTAGACGAACCGGAAACGGGCACGGATTCATCCATTCGCCAACGAGCGGGTGAGTGTCTTTCGTCCCCGTCTCGAAGCACCGTCATTGGCCCATTGAACTGACCTGCTCTCCGCAATCCGCACACTCCTGAGTACGATCTTCGTATTCAGGAGTGAGGGCGGAGGATGTCGAAGAGCAAGTATACGGAAGCGCAGATTATTGCTGCGCTGAAGCAGATGGAGGCGGGCCGGAAGGTGGAAGACGTAGCCCGGAAGTGCGGAGTGCCCAAGCATATCGTCTATGCCCGGAAGGCGAAGTACTATGGTTACCATATTCAACAAAGGGCTGCGGCCAAATGGTGACAGTGGATCTCATGGCGCACGGAACCGACCTTTGGGACCTGCCTAGCGGCTATGTGTCGACATCAACGTCCTCTGACACCACGAGCGAGTAGGGTCCGAATGTGTATGTGATAGATACTCCAGAGAACGGAATAGATGTAAATTTGGCGCTCGGCCTGGAGAGTTCTTTTCCGCATGAGCACGAGCTCGCCTTTCGTGGAGTGATCAGTCCAAGTCAAATTCGCGGAGTTATATTTCCGGATCAAGGCATTTCATACCCCAATCCCAATTACAACCAATGAATTCTGTGATCAACATCAAAGCGAAGCTTCCTAATGGCACGGTGCGAGACTTCCGATTTGCTGTTCCGCATCAGCGCCCATCGGTTCTTGAGTATCAAGGACCGGATGGAATTGCGCGCATCTGCGAAGGACATGATTTATTTCAAGCTCTTGTCCAAGTCCGCCAGGAGTTCGAACAGGAAGGATACCGATTGCTTTGCGTCGGTTCGCGACGGGACGTTACGCCATCCCGTATGTCGCGGAGCATGAGTGGTGGTAGGAAGGCTTATATCGTTCGGAGGGGGTACCCGCTTCGAAGGCTGATATCGTTGACATATTCGATTATGCCGAACCCGAAGTTGTTGGTACGGTTAAGGAACAGCAAGAGAACATTAGAGCGTGGTTTGATTCAATTAAGATTCGGCAGTGAGACGGGTGGGCCGGTCTCAAATAACGTTATAGGTGGAGGGAATCCCTTGATCCCTCGACTTCCGGGAACCGGGGAAGATGAGGTTCGCCGTCTTTCATCGGCAGATCGAAGTAAAGCGGCGGGTTCTTCGGATTGGGCGCCGTCTAAAACCTGTCAAGGTTAGACCCGTGACAGGTTGAGTGGCTCCAACATTCATTAGGCGGCCTAGCGTAGCTCCGGCGGTGTTTGGACGCTATTTAGTGGCGATTCTGGTTTGGCGCCGGTCATGTTCTTGTCGTAGTCCACAAACACCTGTGTGTTTGCACCGGTAGGCGGGGAAGAGAATCTGGTCAGGCAGTCGAAGTACATCATTTCGTAATACCGGGCCATTTCGCTATTCAGAAAGCCAAGCATGGATGGCTCTGGAATCGGCGGTGGAGTTGCTTCAGCCTTGAGGTACTTTCGCACAGCCTTCTCGTCAGGGCCAATGACATAACGTTGCGCGCAGCCGGCGATGCTATCGAGAAACATCGCATGTGCGTCGTCTCCGAGAGTGTTGCGTTCGATGTTAGGTACCCACGTGCCATCCACCGCATGTGCAATGATTCGCTTTCGGCAAGCGATGACCAGCAGAATGTGCTTGTGACTCACTGGAATGGCGATGCCGGACTCTCCAAGCTGGGGATTCATGAAGGGTGTGTAGCCAAGGTCGTTCGTGATCTGGGCGTTGTTGCCGGACGTTTCAAGCAAAAGCCAGCGGGCGCCGATGACCGACGCGAACAAGCGCTGCAGTTCCATCAAGCGGGCCATATTGGTGTTGTCCCGGTTCAGGTATTTCGGTAGATCGAGGCCTTCGAACCGTTCGTCGAAGCGCGCCTCAAAATCTCTGCCGCGCACCAGGAGGGCAGCCGTGAATACGACCAAGGTCTTCAGCCAATCCAGGGCATCGAGCTTTCCGGCGATCAGATTATCGAGCGCAGGATTGAGTCGGTTCTCATAGCCGGACCACTCGCTGTCGACGACGCGCGGGTCCTTGTTTTTGGGTGAGAGCTCATAGAAGTTTTGCTCGCCGCATATCTCTCCAGCGGTCGTCTGAGCGAGGAGATTTTCGCGCTTGTCCACCGCCCATAAACGGCGCTTGCGCCGCACGGGATCAGTGTCGTTCGAAAATCTGCCCAGGTAGCTGGCCGGGATGTAGTGGTCAAAAGCCATAGGTCATCCTTTGCTGGTGCGCGTGGTCCGCGCATGGCTTTACTTATCCGGTTTTTTCTCAACCGGCTTGAGGCTTTTCCATGGGCCGTAGTACTGAAACCACGTTTGGCAAAGCGGGTTGGTGTAACGCGCGGGAAGGGCCAACAGTTGTTGTTTCGCCATCTCCCGCGTTTGTCCAAGCAGCGTCGCATCGTCGGCCGACTGGGTATCAGGCCATGCATGGAAGCCGAGCAGGCTGCGCATCATCATGAGGCAGAGAAGGATGTTGTTGGAAAAACAGCGAACAGGGCCCGTCTTCTTCGGGACGTTTGCGGCTTCCTGAAGAAACAGCAGCGTTCCGCGGTCGAAGTAACTGATGGCAAATCCAGCCCCGTGATACCGAGTGAGCAGGAAATCCGGAGAGTCGCTTACGGCTTTCTCTTTGGGCACAGTTTCGCCGAGCAGCATGGAGTGGAAGGTGGCCTTGTCTGCCGCAGACATCGCCGGGTCCCCGTCGTTCCAGGCCTTGTAGGGAACCACGTTGCCCGTGAATTGCGTAATGCTCACGATAAGGAAGCGGTCGAGCCTGCGAAAGTCGGTGGCCGCCACACCGTCTACGAAACAGGCTTTCTTCAGTTGGTTGCTGTATTCGCCAAAGACGCCGGACAGCCCGAGATCCTTCCCGTTCAGTTGGAACGGACCGGTGCGCGACTTGCGAAGGTCAGCGACAAATTGCTGGACGATGTCCGAAGACATTTTTCCCTGCAGCGAGATCGTGATGGTGTTGGACCATCCGAACGGAAACAGGCAGGTAGCAGGGCGCGCAAACGCTCTGACGCCAGGGGCGGGAGCCTTGACCGACAGCTTGCTGCCGGTTGGTTCGCACAGGAAGGGCAGCGCCCGTCGCCAGGGGTCGAGCTTGTCGAACGAAGCGGAGTAGTACTTCCAGAAGTGATGGTAGAGCCGGCTTTTTGGGGGTAGGGGCCTGATCCGAAAACCACCCGACGCGAAGGGCGGCTTTTCAAATTGTTTCCCGTAAAGATCAGGGGAACCCAGGAACGCCATGGTGGAGGTGAGGGAAGCGGCGGCAAGGATCGGAGTCAGCGACAGGTGGGAATCGAAAACGTGCAGATCGACCCGATCAAATTGATAAGCCATCGAGCAATCTCCCTCCCACCGTTGACGACCGCAATGTGCTGGCCCATACTAGCACTGCATACGTGCACAAAAGCGGTCTACCCAGACTGATATACCGGGCCTCGGCTACGGTTCTATCTAAGGATCAGCGGCGCATAATTGGCGGTGTCCGTTGTGTCGAGCGGGCCCGGAGCTTCATCCGTCGATTTGACCACGCGGATGAGGTGCTCTGTCTGATCTTCCGGCTGGCCCGGAAGCTGTCGATAGATGTAATCGCTCGCAGTCACCGTGACTCCGCTCTTGTCTTTCAAAGCTACTTTGAGGGCCGTCACGTAGTCGCCTTTTTTGAGAAGGCCGTCGATTCTGTCTCGGATCGGCTGCGTCGGGCCGGCTCCCTCGATTTGATACCAACCCATGAGAAATGACCCCGTTCCGTTTCGCGCGCCTACCGATCCGCGATAGTGCGTGCCGTCTTTGCAGCGAAGAACGGTGCTCGGTTTTTTTTTGCCTTTGTTCAATTCAAGAAGCTTGGCAAACAGCACCATGTCCGGGTCGTCGGCGTGCAGAGACTGTCTTGCGTTCCGCTGCCGCAACCCATGATCGGTGCCAGCGGTAATGAGGCCAAAAGCAGCGCCAACGGCCGCCAGCATGCCGACCTTTTCCATGCTCACGCCGGATGCAATGTCGAAGAAGGACTTCAGCAAGTCGAAGTGACCGAGCACGATCACCAGCGCCAGGGAAACGAGGACGCTGTAAATCAGCTTGTCTCCGAGCACTCCTCCCTGCACCCGCCACGGAGTCTGGAAAGCATCCAGTGTCAGCCAGAACAACAGGCCCGGGACGACGAGGCTGGCCAGCCCCAGCGGAACCCCGGCGAAGGTGTCGCTGCCTAGAAAAGCGCTCTTGATCGGCTTCTCCTGGACGAACGCGCCGCGCGTGACAGCGCCGTTCTGCAGCCACGCGTACTGCAGCAGGAAGCTCAGGGTATAGGTGTCTTCACCCGCCATGCTGCTGCTGACCAGGCAAAAATCGCGGGTCTGCACAGACCCAACTTCCGTGTTCGCGGGAATGGTTCCCCACACAAACATCTGCGCGGAGGCGTTGCCCGAGGGCGGCCGGATTTCGTGCGGCGCGGCCGAACATGGCTGGGGATACAGCGTGAGCAGAACAGAGGGAAGGTTCCAACTCAATGTCACATCGCTGAGCGGCTTATCAGAGGAGTTGGAGAGAACGACGTGAACCGGTACCTGTTCGTCTTCGCGAATCGCCTGCTTCTCAAGGGTGATTACGAGGCCGGGTGGTGGTGGGGCCGCTTCGGGCGTGATGGGCGTCTTCTGGTGCGGAACTTTCTGAGACTGGCCTTCCCTCGCGAATAGAAGCACCACGAACAGCAAAAACAGCTTCGCTCGATCTGGCGTGGAGCAGTTCTTTTGCATAGGAACCTCTTCACCCCGCGCTGGCCCTGGCGCCAACAACGGCGGTGAACCCGATTGGTTGGTATCTTACATCCGTCAGTTCGGGAAACCCATTTGCCTTCAATCGAGAGGAATTCACGTGGCCGAAGCCAGAGCTGACGCGCTCAAACTGTCCTGTACCGATCGAGCGAAGCATTAAGGAACTCCTTCAATTCGGTCCAGCATGTGGTTAGGCGCTAGCGCGAGATACGCCACTTCGTAGTTCCGTTTGCTGGTCAGGCCCTGCTAAATGCCCTCGAGTCAGAGGCGTGCTGGCACTCTTAAGATGTGCTTCGTTGACAACTGTTCTTGTCCGATTCGACACTAAGTTCAGGTCTCGCGCCTGAATAGCGCGTTCTCGCTGTTTCGAGGCAGCGTTTAGGAAAGAGAGTTGATGGAGACTGCAACTCATTCTCCCGCACATCTCGTGTCGAACGAAAAGGGCAGGCAAAAAGAGAGCGCGCTGTTTTCGTCCGAATCGGTGCTCGACATTCTGCAAATGATTCTCGCCGGAGCCCCTTTGGCGGAGGTGCTCACGATCATTGCCCGGCTCGTTGAAACCAGGAATGACGGCACCTTATGCACAATCTGGCTTCCGGACGACGACGGAAGAGAACTTTATTGCGCGGCGGCGCCGAGCCTTCCGGGGTTCATCGTTCATGCGGGATCGATGCTCATCGGTCCACATGGCGGTTCTTGCGGCACGGCTGTCTATCGAAGGGAACCGGTTTATGTGACGGACATTCTCAGTGATCCTGTCTGGGAGCATTATCATCACCGGCTATCGCCCTTTGGAATTCGGGCCGTGTGGTCCTGGCCTCTGTTCACGAGCGATGGGAAAGTCCTGGGCACGTTCGCGATTCACTACCGGGAGGCACGCAGTCCTGGCGCTGACGACCTTCAATTGATCGAGAGTGCCAGCCGCATCGCGGGAATTGCAATTGAGCGCCACATCAGCGAGCAGAGGCTCCGTCAGGAGCGCGATCGGTTGCGGTTGCTTCTGGAAATCACAAACAGCGTGACATCCAGGTTGGACCTTCGGCAAGTGGTTGAGGGGCTTTCGACAAATCTGTTCACCATCATGCAATGCGATGTGTCCGCCTTGTTGCTACCCGACCACGAGAGCGGCGAGTTACGCGTCACCATCTTGTACAATCCGGACGCTAGAGGACCCTACCGGGAGGGATCATTGGTCCCGATGAATGGTTCGATCTCGGGGCAGGTATTGCGAAAGGGCAAGAGCATCCGGATCGATAGCTTTGAACAGGTCCGCGAGGACCCCGAAACTCTCGGGAATCCTGAGGGCCAGGTTATTTATGGACACCTGATGGCGGAGGGCCTGAAGGTGGGGTGTTATCTCCCGCTCGCAGGCCGTGATGGCGTGGTTGGCGTTCTGATGCTCTGCAGGCGTTCGGACAATCCATTTGAGAAGGACGATGTCATTCTGCTGGAACAGGTAGCCCGCCAGATAGCGATTGCAGTCGAGAACACGCTGGAGTACGAAAAGGCAACAGAGGATCGGGACAAGGAAACCAAACAGAGGCTGTATCTCGAAGAAGAAATCCGCGCCGAGTTTGGTGAAATTGTCGGCGACAGCCCGGCGCTGAAGACCGCATTGAGCCTGGTGTCCATCGTGGCTCCTACTGTTTCGACCGTACTGTTGATGGGCGAAACTGGAACCGGCAAGGAGTTGATTGCGCGTGCGCTGCACAACCTGAGCAATCGCCGCGATCGTGCGTTTGTGAAGTTGAATTGCGCCGCGATACCGCTTGGACTGCTCGAAAGCGAATTGTTCGGGCATGAAAAAGGCGCCTTCACGGGAGCCATTGCCCAGAAGACAGGACGGTTTGAGCTTGCCCACAAAGGCACGCTCTTTCTCGACGAAGTCGGTGACATTCCACTGGAACTGCAGGCGAAACTGCTGCGCGTTTTGCAGGAGCAGGAGTTTGAGAGGCTGGGGAGCAACTACACACATAAGGTCGATGTTCGCCTTATCGCTGCCACGCATCGCGATCTCGTAGCCATGG
>CAVUWQ010000026.1:0-13146 GCA_963745105.1 uncultured Acidobacteriaceae bacterium | reverse complement strand
TATTAGCCGGCCGGTCGGTCCCGAATTCGTATAGATGCGATTGAGAAAGCGGCGCCCTAAGAATGTCGAGCGTGTCCTGGCTGATCGGGATGTCCTGGCTGGTCCATGGACTTATCGTCTGGGGGAACAGGTTGAGCGGCTCGCTGGGCGGCACGTGATCTACGCTGGCGCGCAGGTGAAGCGTCGTGAACGCCGCCAGCAATAGAACCAACACTACCCAGAAACGAGGGCTTTTCATTTCGTTTTCCTGCCTGAGGGAATTTTTAGACGCATTAAGCTGTGGACGAAATACAGGCAGCACAGCGAGACGATGAACATCAACCAGCCAGAGAATTCGTGGAAGAAGCCGACTGCCTTATCCGGATTCCAATACTGAACGCAGAGGCCGGTGCCAACAATGCGCGCAGCGTTCGCAAACACCGCAATGGGTATGGCGGCAAGCGCCAGCACCACCCGGCGCCAGGTCGTGCGCTCCAGAAAGTAGCCATAGAAGATCGCAACCGCGAACAGGCTCATCAGGGAGCGAATACCGCTGCAGGCCTCCGCGACTTCCAATTGCATGGAGGGAAGCTGGATGATGTTGCCATCGCGCAGAACCGGAACACCGAAAAGTGGGAGGATCGCGCTCGCCATCCGCGACGCCAGCAGTTGCAGGGGGAAGGTGATCTGATTGAACAGGACAGCCGGAATGGGAATCGCGAGCAGAAGGACGAGAATGGCGAATCGCATCTCGCGCAGCATCGCCCGTCCGCACAGCGTCCAGACGATGCCGGCAAGAAGCATGACCAGCGATAGGCGGGAAAGAAAGAGCTCAGCGCCGTACACGCCCATGAACAGTACGAAGATGGCCGCGACGATCAGCCACACGCCTGCCCAGGTTTGCTGGATCGGGGTATCGCGCAGAGCTTTGCGCTTGTCCCAGAGCAGGAAGATCGCGAAAGGAGCGACCAGAAAACCATGCGAGAAGTCTGGATTGTCATACCAATCCACTACCAGCTTGCCCACAACCTGGTAGTAGATGGCCGTAACCACCAGCGCCAAAAGAATATAGGGCAGCCACGGAAGCCAGGATTGGGCAGCCTGTGACGGTGCCGGGGCGCGTTCGTCCTCGATCGTCGATGCGGGAATGGTGGCGGATTGAATGTCCGGCATGCTGGAAGATACCCTTGCTAGAAAACTTTAGCAATTCCGCTGCCACAACACCGGCTCGAACGAGTTTATTTGTCCATTCCAGGAGGAGTTGTGTGCGCAGGGGCCTCAGTCTTGAAGCCGATCTGCGTTCGCGCTGGCGCCGCGCCTATCGCAATACAGTCATGCTCTTTGCTGTTTGCGCGGCCGGAGAGTGTGGTGACGGGACACGTTCGCTCCGTGCTTCATCGTCACTATCAATTTCATAACAAACGATTTATAGGAGATTCCAAGACACGGCCAGGCGTCCAAAGATGCTTGGAACAGGGGAGGGGACACCATTGATGGGTGCCATCCAAAGCAGGACGGCGGCCGTAATTCTAGCGACAGCAAACCCCTGCCACAGGATTTCCTGACAGCTCGCCTGACCGGCGGGACGGGCTCCGTAGAGACATTTGCCTTCAAAATCCCGCTTCAGGGTGGGGCGCGAGGCGCCGCCGGCAGCCAGTATCCACCAAGCATAGGTTCGATTGGGGAACGACAGAGGAAGTCTCCTTGCCAATGTGGAACTGATTTACCACTTTCAACATCGTCGTGCATCACTTTGCAGTCGGAGTTGAAAGCGGTCATTAGCTTTTGATTAGGAGGCATTTTCCACCATGGAGCCAACCTAAACAAAACAAGGAAGTTCCAGAAGATGGCAGATTTTGGCGGAAAGAGTGCATGCAACTTTTTGCGTTTGGCCCACGCGGTGCTATCAGTATTTGCCTAAGGAGTTCTCATGAGTGGTGTAGTGCGATCTGAAGGAAGATTGAGTGGATTTGCCTCTTCCTTTGTTCTGAGCTGGGGCATGGTGCTGTTGCTCGCGCCTGCTGGCGTTGCCCAGACGACGGCACGTCCTGTCATCACCCCGACGGCCAAGCCGGCACCGGCGGCTGCTCCGCAGACGGCCCCTCCCCAGGCGGAAGCCCCCATGGCAGATACGGACCCGTCCCGCTACGTGATCGGGGCGGATGATTCGTTACAGATTACGGTTTGGCAGGAGCCGAGCGTTTCAGGAACTTTTCCGGTGCGTCCGGATGGCATGATTTCGCTAGTGCTGGTCGGAGACATCCAGGCGTCGGGCCTGACGCCGATGCACCTGGCCCATGACATTACGCTGAAGCTGAAGAAATTTATCCAGGATCCGATTGTCTCAGTCGTCGTCGCGGCCGTAAGAAGCCAACGGGTATACCTGGTGGGCGAGGTCAATCACGCCGGACCGGTTGCGATGACAGCCGGGATGACGCCGCTGCAGGCGATCGCGGAAGGGGGCGGATTGAGCCCTTACGCCAACGGAAAGCATATCTATATTCTGCGCGGACCCCAGGGGAACCAGACCAAGATTCCGTTCAACTACAAACTCGCGCTTAAGGGCGATAACCATCAGGACGTTCCCCTGCTTTCAGGGGACACGATCGTGGTCCCATGAGGAGAACGATGAAGGCATACCTTGTGGCGCCAGTTCTTTTGTTGGCGCTCGGATGGCGGGCGGAGGCCCAGGCACCGCCGCTCTCGACCCCTCCCACCTTCGGGTTCTCTCTGCCATCGGTTGAGGGAAGCTTGACCTACTCGTTGAGCGCTTCGGAGTCGTTCGAAACGGGATACGGAAGTGGGGTCAATTACCTGACTGCACTCAGCGGAAGTGTCGGCTATCTTTCTTCGAGTCCCAATAAACCGTTCAGCCTGGTGTATTCCGGCGGCTATATCTATTCGGCGGGATCGGGATATCCGTCGAACTCGACGTACCAGAACCTGGCAGCGAGCCAGGTATGGACAACCAAGAACTGGAACTTTGTGATCGACGATGCGGTGAGTTATCTGCCGGAGTCGCCGACGACCGGACTCTCGGGAATCCCGGGGGTGGGGGATATCGGCGTTGACCCGGTGCAGATAGGAGATCAGCCGACCCAGAGCATTCTCACGAACTATTCGACACGCATAGGGAACGGACTCAACGGTGGCATCACACGCAATTTCGGCAGAAGCTTATCGATCAACGGCTCTGCTTCATGGCAGATTCTGCACTTTACAAACAACGCAGGCATTAACTCTTCGACGATAAGCGCAAGCGTTGGACCCACATATCACATCAATGCGCGCAGTTCGGCGAGCGCCGACGTTGTCTATACCTATACGGAGGACACGTATGGCGGGTTTACCTACCCTTTTGAAACGGAGGGAGTCAACCTCTCCTATCAACGCCAGGTATCGCGGTTTTTTACCATGAGCGTCTCGGCTGGTCCGCAAAGAACGTTTGGAACCGGTGCAGCGGCCTTGCTGATTCCCTCGCAAATAACAGTGGTCGGGAACGCATCGCTGAACTACAGCCGGAAAACCACATCGGCGAGCCTCTACTTCTCTCGCGCCACGAACGCAGGTTCCGGCGTGGTCTATGGAGCCTTGACTAACTCGATTGGAGGCACCGTCCGAGAGCAATTCAGCCGCAACTGGCAGGGGGCGCTCACGGCCTCCTACTCGCAGAGCACGTCACTGGCGGAGATCGACGGAATCAGCCAGGACTATCACTCGATCTACGGCGGAGGCCAGCTGTCACGCAGGCTTAGTCGCTCGTTTTCCGCATATTTCAGCTACACAGCCGTACATCAAAACCAAGTCGATACTGTCATCACACAGCCGACCTTTAGTGGTACTAGCCAGACGTTTTCGGTTGGAATTACCTATTCACCGGGCGCACAACATCTCGGACACTTCTAAGGAAATCGCATGCTAGGTCATCGTCCCCTCGTTATTGAAGACTATTTCGCCATCCTCAAGCGCCGCGGCTGGATGATCCTCATTCCTGCGCTGCTGGCGCCGATCATCGCCGTCGGCATCTCGTACAGGATGTCGCCAATCTATACCTCCCAGACGCTGGTGCTGATCGAGCCGCAGACCGTGCCCGACACCTACGTGAAGCCAATTATTGCGGAGGATCTTGATAGCCGGCTGGCTTCCATGAAGGAGCAGATTCTGAGCCGCTCGAGACTCGAGCCGATCATCGAGCGCTTCAACCTGGGCGCGCCAGGCATGGACATGGACGACAAGGTGTCCTCGACGCGGAAGAATATTGGCATTACACCGATTCATTCCGAGATCCAGGGAGCGGGCGGCCTGCCCGGATTCTTCATTTCGTTCACGGCGTCGGACCCGCATACGGCCCAACTGGTGTGCCGCGAGATTACGTCGTTGTTTGTGAGTGCGAACCTGCAGGCACGCGAGCAATCGGCTGAAGGCACGACGGCCTTTCTGAAAGGCCAGCTGGACCAGGCGAAGGCAAACCTCGATCAGCAGGACCAGAAGCTGGCCGAATTCCAGAAGCAGTACATGGGTACGCTCCCGGAGCAGCAGGCTCCGAACATGGAGATGCTCAACACCCTGACTACGCAGCTGGACGCGACAACGCAGTCGCTGACGCGCATGGAGAATGACAAGACCCTGGTTGAGTCGATGCTGGCGCAGCAATCGCAGCAGTCGCAGGTGGCGCCCGGAATGAGGTCGACGCCACAAGCCGATACGCTTGAGCTTCAGAGGCTGCAAGACAAGGAAGCGGATCTCAAGACGCGCTACACACCGGACTATCCAGATGTGGTTGCGGTGCAGCGGCAGATCGCAGATTTGAAGAAGCAGATGGCGGCAGCGCCGGCGGCGGCTCCTGCAGCAACCTCGGCGACGCCACACTACGACTCGCCGGCCACGATGCAACTGCGCGCGCAGGTCACGGCAATGACCCAGGCGATCGCGCAGAAGAAGCAGCAGCAGGGTGAGCTGCAAGCCCAGATTCGTCAGTATCAAGGCAAGATCCAATCCACACCGCTGGTTGAGGCAAAGATGAAGGACTTGACCCGTGACCACCAAACAGCCCAGGATTTCTATGACAGCCTGCTCACCAAGATGAATAACTCACAGATGGCAACCGACCTGGAACGCCGCCAAGAGGGTGAGAATTTCAAAATCATGGACGACGCAAATCTTCCCGATGCGCCGACGTTCCCGAAACGCGGAATGTTCGCGGCTGGCGGATTCGTGCTCGGCCTGGGATTTGGCGTACTGCTGATAGCGTTTCTCGAGTACAAAGACAAATCTTTACGGACTGAGCGCGATATTTGGGCGTTCACCAAACTTCCGACGCTGGCCACGATTGCCTTGATTCATGAGACCAAGGGCAAGACGAAGGGTCCCATCGGCGGCCTGCTGAACAAGGACGTTGCTTCTGCCACAAATAAACCTCTCGCGAATGTTGGTGGCTAGACCATGTATAGAAAGTTCTTCAATCTGCAAGCCAGTCCGTTCGGTACGAGTCCGGACCCTCGTTTCCTGTACATGATGCCGCACACGCGTGAGGCCCTCGCGGGGCTGGAGTATGGCATCGCCGAGCGCAAGGGATTTACCGTGCTCACCGGAGAGGTTGGAACCGGCAAGACGACGCTGTTGCGCAGCGCGCTCGGATCGCTTGGGCAACGCCGCGTTCACACGTCGTTCGTGTTCAATCCTCTGCTGGATCCGCTCGACTTCCTGGAGTTCGTGCTCACTGATTTTGGGCTCACTCCGAATTCGCGCACCAAGTCGGGCATGCTGCTGCAACTCAATCGCTGGCTGATCGAGCGCTACCGTGCGCAGGAGACATGCGTGGTGGTGGTCGACGAGGCGCAGAATCTTTCGTGGGAGCTGCTCGAAGAGATTCGTCTGCTGACGAACCTCGAATCCTCGTCGGAGAAGCTGCTACAGATCGTGCTGTCGGGCCAGCCGGAGTTGGAGGAGAAGCTGCGGCACCCAAGCGTACGGCAGCTGCGGCAACGCATTTTCCTATGGTGCCGCACCCAGTCGCTCACTGCCGAGCAGACAGGCGAATACATCGCTGAGCGTTTACGCATCGCGGGCACCACCGAGGCAATCTTTTCGCCAGAAGCGATCCAGCTGATCTATACGTACAGCCTGGGAATTCCCCGCACGATCAACCTGATCTGCGAGCATTCGCTGATCCTTGGATATGTTGAGCAGATCCACGTGATCCCAGGATCACTGATCGCTCACGTGGCGGCTGACCTGGAACTGGACATGCAGTCCTTTCTGATGGCCCCATCCCAACCAGGGGATGGGCTGCACAGCCCACTTCGTCCGATGGAGACGGGAAAATTTATGAACTCCTTTAATAGAGAACCTGGGGGCGGCCGATGAGCCACATCTACGAAGCGCTACAACGAGCGGAGGCGGAGCGGAAGTCTGGCGCGCAGGCCGTCGCAATCCCTGAGGAGCCGGAGCATCAGAGCCTGGCGTTCGCGGCAGCGATGCCGCCGGTTGCAGCAGAGCCCCCGCGGCCGCTAGAGGTAGTGGCGCCTGCTCCGGCAGAAGCACCCGCAACGGTCGACCCATCGTTCCTGAGCGATGTGCGGCGCACCGAATGGAATCCGTCGTTGGAGCGGCTGCCTGCGCTGGAGCGCGGCGGTGTAGGCGTCGAGCAGTTCCGCAGCCTCCGCTCGCGACTCCAGGAGTTTCGCGATCTGCGCAGCCTGAAGACCGTCTTGATCAGCAGCGGTCTGCCGCAGGAGGGCAAGAGCTTCATTGCGGTTAACCTCGCGATCAGCCTGGCACGCCACAAGAACAGCAAGGTATTGCTGATCGACGGGGACATGCGGTGCTCCAGCCTGCATCATTACCTGGGAAGCGAGTTTCATCCCGGGCTATCGGACTACCTGTCGGGGAAGGCCAGTCTGCAGGAGGTTATGCAAGTTCCAGAAGAGACCAAGGACCGCGACCCCTCGATGACCGCAGTGCTGAATAACATTCGCTTCATTCCGGGAGGCGACGGCGGAGACCTCGCAGCCGACCTATCCGCGAGCAAGCGATTCGAAGAGTTGTTGGCGACCGTGGCGCCACAGTTCGACTGGATCATTGTTGACTCACCTCCTGTGTTGCTGGTTTCCGATGCAGTGAACCTGGCGCGATCGTGCGATGCGGTGTTGTTGGTAGCACGCTCCGGGGTAACGGCGTTCCCAACAGCACAGCGCGCACAGCAAGAGCTGAAGGCCTCGAATGTTATTGGGTTTGTACTGAACGCCGTCGACAAGCCAGCCATGAGCGGGAGCTACTACTACCGCTACGAGAGCAAGAAAGAGTAACCAGGGTCCGGTGCACGCATGATAAAGCTGCTGAATGTTTACTACCCAACGCGGACGGTCGTTCTGATTCTGTGCGAAGCCCTCATCGTGTGCGGCTCCTTCGTACTGGCATCCGCTATCGTGCTGGGTGGTGAGACGTTCAATGTGCTCGGGCATGACCACGGGATCATGAAGATTGCGATCCTGACGGTGTGCACTATTCTGTGCGCCTACTACTTCGACCTTTACGAGCCTCAACATATCTCGGCACGCTGGGAGATTTATTTCCGGCTTCTCCTGGTGATGGGCTGCCTGGCGTTCGCGCTGTCGGCTATCGTGTACGTATTTCCGCAAGCGGCGATTGCGCGGTTTGTCTTCTTGCTTGGCCTGATCCTGGTGGTCGCGGGCCTGATTGCATGGCGCAGCGCGTTTGAATGGATCAGCGGGCATGCCGTGTTTCAGGAACGCGTGTATGTGCTGGGCGAAGGAGAGCGCGCAACCGCGATCATCGAGACGATCCGCGAACACCGCGAGGCCGGCATGGTGGTGGTGGGGTGGGACGCTCCCGCAGCGGACAAGGCGCAGCGCAGAAAGACGTTTGCCACGGCAGTGGAGCAGATGGCTTCGGAGACATCGATCGATCGCATTGTGGTCGCGCTGGACGATCGCCGCGGAGAGTTGCCCGTCGACGGACTGCTGGCAATGCGTTTTCGCGGAGTCACAATCGAAGAGGTAGGCAGCGTACTCGAACGCCTGACGGGCAAGCTGCAGCTGGATGGCCTGCGCCCGAGTGACCTTCTGTTTTGCGAAGGCTTTCGGATGAAGCCGTCGCAACAGTTCCTGTTGAGGATTGCCTCAACCCTGGTGGCTGCGATCGGCCTGATCCTTTTCTTGCCACTGTTTCCGTTCGTGGTTTTGCTGGTAAGACTTTCCTCGCCAGGGCCGGTGCTCTTTCGCCAGGAACGGGTTGGCCTGAACGGCAAGATATTCAACGTGTACAAGTTCCGTACGATGGTGCAGAATGCTGAGGCAGAAGGAGCCCAATGGGCTCAGAAGAACGATCCGCGCGTGACACGGGTGGGACAGTTCATGCGCAAGACGCGCCTGGATGAAGTTCCGCAGTTATGGAATGTGTTGCGGGGCGATATGAGCTTTGTGGGACCTCGGCCCGAGCGTCCGGAGTTCGTCTCCTGGCTCGCCCGGGAGCTGCCCTTCTACGAGGTTCGGAATATGATCCGTCCCGGCCTTACCGGTTGGGCGCAGATTCGCTATGGCTACGGAGCGACACTTGAACAGAGTCGCGAGAAGCTGGCCTACGACTTGTATTACGTGAAGCATCAGACCCTTGGCCTCGACCTGCTGATTATGTTCGAGACGATCAAGACGATCCTGCGCCGCCGCGGAGCACAGTAGCCGAAGAGATGCAAAGTAGTCGAAGCGGAGCATCGAGGTCGCCGCCAGTGCGCCCCTCCAATCCAACCTCAAGCACGCAGTCGCATTCCATGAACGATCAGTTGAGAGCGCATCCAGCAGCGCTCGCATGCTCGATGCGCTTGCCCTGGACTCGAGAGCCCTGGCCATCAGGCCTCGTTGTCCACGTGGCGAGCCGCCGAAACACGCAGGTTGACTGCCTGGCGATGGCGCGGCAACCCGAATCCTGAACCGTCTGTCGAACTCGCGAGCGTGCGATGGGGCTTGCGGAGGCGCTTCGATGCGGCGCCAGCGCATGAAGATGGGACGTGCCGGTGGATTCCGGATCTGTCCTACCGGTCGATCATTGAAGAGACCCTGGATCCTGCGGTCGACACCTACCATGAGAAGAGCCACCTCGCAGGAGGTGGCTCTGACAAAGCGAGCAACAGCTTATGAATGGCTGCAGCCCTCATTCTTCTCACAGTGCAACAGCCGCGTCTAACTCAACTAGCTCAACCCACAATCTTCCTCATCGAGGATGAGGCTATCAAGATCGGATAAGTTCAAACTTATCATTCAGCGCAGAAGGACCCCCATCGAGGCACCCTGCACTAACCTGGGAGACAAACAATTAGCCGATCTTTGAAGCAAATTTACGACGCGCAAAGCCTGCCGCGCTCAGCAACCCGGTACCGAGCAGGAGTAAGCTGCTGGGCTCGGGGGTGATATTGATTGATGCTGAGTAGCTGGTGCTGGCATCAAGGCCTTCCGGCGGCTGCGTCGTGAGATCGATGCCGGCTGGTGTGTAGTAGGTTGTACCCCCCACCGTATTCACGACGTCTCCATAGCCGAAGAGGGCAAAGTTGCCATGGCTATCAGTGCCTATGCTGGTGACACCTAGCAGATCAAAGGTCTCCGCTACCCCATCCAAGGTGAAGGTAAAGACATCGCCGGTCGAGGCGCCTGTGAGGGTCTCTGGAGTCGTCGCCAACGCCGCGTTCCAGCTACCAACCAGACTGCCCGTAGCGGCCACCGAAGAATCAGCGCCAGTGAGCACAATCTCCGTCGAGGTATATGCATCGAATCCAATGATGCTGATCGTGCCCGGCCCGAGGGTGTCTGCGTACGCCAAAGACGTAGACGCAGCCAGTGCTGCACCTAAAACAAGTAACTTTGAAGTTATCCTCATATTTCCTCCTGAAAATCACCGCTGTCGCGGGTCGAGCTGAATGCATTGCGGCATGCTGCAAAGAACCATCTTCTTCGGAAGGCCCAACCACGTGCACGTTGTCCAAGCCGATCAACTTTGATTCTTCACTACCCAGATATAAGCATCTGGATAGCCAAATATTAGAGCTTTATAATCAATAGGTTGTCGACATCCAATCGAGTCCATCCGCAACACTTTGCACAGTCTTTGGCGATAACTTTCCATCAGGAACCGTACCCTTTGAGCGTTGGAATGCCCTTCCGCGCGACGGCCAGGGTTCCATCTTCGCGGCCCCGCGCAAACCCTGCTGATTTCATGCAAACATTCGCAAATAATTCGACAAGACCAGGGAGCGCGCCTGGCTGAACTCCGGGGAGAAACAGGCACAGGAAGCCCCCAAAGAGGCTTCCTGCCGTCTTCATTGATTTAAGAGAGGATTACGCTGCGAATTTCTTGCGCAAAACTCCACAGGCTCCAAGCAGTCCCGTGCCCAGCAGGACCAGGGAACCCGGCTCTGGGGTAGGGGTGAGAGTAGCGTCGAAGTCAACGCCCGAGGGATCGCTCCCGCGCGCGCCGTCCACTTTCCCTGCCTGCTCAACGATGAACTCCAGCGTGTTGCTCGAACCTAGCGAAAGGTTTGACAACAGCAGGCTGTCTTCTGTGGAAACCAGGCATCCGGGCTTGTTCTGTGAGCAAGTCGAGTCGCTGCCGAGGACACCAAACGGGATCAGCAACGAGCCGTTGAGCCACACCTCCGTGGTATCGTCCGCGAGCACATTCAGTACCCCGCTGTAGGTACCGGGCGTGGCGCTGAAGGTGGTAGTGAACTCATAGTAACCATAGCCCGGAGTGTAGGAGCCGCCAGGACCCGAGCCCGCATTCATCCCAACCCACGTGGAGTTGGCGAGTGCTGCGTCCCAAACGGTGCCAGGACTGATGAAATAGGTGGAGCTGGAAACGGGCGCCGAGAGAGTGCCCAGGCTGGCACCATAGGCGCCCGTCAGGTCTACCCCGGCATAGCTCAGAGCAGTGTTAGCATCTGCCGCGATGGGAGCAGCGGTTGATGCATAGCTGCCCAGCGTGATGGTAGATGCGTTGGCCAAAGTTGTTGACGCGGCAAGAACCGCGCCGAGGATGGTGAACTTGCCGAGATATTTCATTCGAATCTCCTGGGATTACCGCTAGAAAGTGCGAAAAACGTACAGCGTACAGGCCTGCCTGAATATCCTTACAAACAGACAACCGTTGGAAACCAATTGCTGTTAGAGACAAGCTCCCAGCGGTTAATCTCCGTGACGATAACCTGATACAAGCACGTTGCGTGCCAAACTTTTCCTTCTTGAATCAACGAGTTGCGTTCAACCTATCGAACTAGTTGCAAAGTTTTGCAGTGCTTAATTGCTCATCCTGCGCGGACGCTCCGCTTTTCGGTCCGCGCGAGCGATCGGCTAACGTCCCTGCCAAGACTCCTGGGACCGTTGAAGCCGGTTGCCGGCGACGACTCGAATGGATCCACGCCGAGAACCAGATTGCCCGGCGACTCGCTTCGAATCCACCACTCGCAAAGCTGTCCCTGTGAGTTCTAAGTGGGCAAGGAAGCGATGGTGAATGCGAAATCATGCCCGCCGGTGAGGTGCAATAATTGTCCACATGATGAAAAACGAAACGCTTGCCCTCCCCGACATAGCTCGGGAACGCATGGTGCGGCTGCAGGCTCACACGGCGAAGGTTGGGGTCATTGGTCTCGGATATGTAGGATTACCGCTCTCACTTCTCCTTTCAGGGGCGGGTTTCCAGGTGACGGGCTTTGATATCGACGAGAAGAAGGTTGTTGATCTGGAAGCCGGCCGCTCCTACATTTTCAAGATTCCCCAGGAAGAAATTCAGGCGGCGCGCCAGAAGGGCTTCCGGGCCACCACCGATTTCGCCAATATCTCGGATCAGGACGTTGTCATCATGTGCGTTCCGACGCCGCTGACGGAACATCGCGAACCGGATTTGAGTTTCATTGAGAAGACGGCGAAGTCCGTCGCGCCGTGGGTTCGCGAGGGACAGCTCATCGTGCTGAGAGCAGCACCTATCCCGGCACAACCGAGGATCTGCTGATTCCGATTCTCGAAGGAGAGAACACGCTAGGCCTGAAGGTGCAGGGTAAAGGTCCTGCCTTGGAGCACGGGGTGTTCTACGTAGCTTTCTCGCCGGAGCGCGAAGACCCCGGCAATACGACGGTTGCCCGACATGACATCCCCAAGGTTGTCGGCGGACATGACGAGGTCGCGACTGAACTGGCGGCCACGCTGTACGAGGGAATTTTCACGAACTCGGTGCGCGTGTCGTCCACCAAGACTGCAGAGATGACCAAGCTGCTGGAGAACATCTATCGTTGCGTGAACATTGCGCTCGTCAACGAACTGAAGATCCTATCGCTGCGCATGGGCGTCGACATCTGGGAGGTAATCGACGCAGCTTCGACCAAGCCTTTCGGCTTCCATCCGTTTTATCCGGGACCAGGCCTGGGCGGACATTGCATTCCCATTGATCCCTTTTATCTCAGCTGGAAGGCCAAGGAGTACGACTTCAATACCCGATTCATCGAACTCGCCGGCGAGGTCAATGGAGCAATGCCGGAGTTTGTTGCTCAGACGGTCGGCAAGGCACTCAATCAGCGCAAGAAAGCCTTGAACGGGTCAAGGATTCTTATGCTCGGCATGGCCTACAAGAAAGACATTGACGATCTACGCGAGTCTCCGTCGCTGACCATCATCGAACTGCTGCGCCATGAAGGCGCCGAGGTTTTGTATAACGACCCGTACTTCCCCACCGTCGGCAGAGGCAGGCACTACAACCTGAACATGACCTGCACGCCGCTAGAGAATTTGGAGCAATACGATTGCGTGCTCATCATCACGGATCACTCGGACTATAACTACCAGGAGATTGTCCAGTAATCTCAACTGGTGGTGGACTCGCGCAACGCAACCAAGGGAATCGTCTCTGAAAAAATCGTGCGGTGTTAGCTCTTCCGCGTCCTAAGAAATAATCGCAAGCGACCATGGGTAAATCGAAGGTGTTCACGAATCAAAAGGGCTGCCACTGGCAGCCCTTCTTGTTTTCTCGCGAGTGAAATCGGCCTAAGAACGTTGAACAGCGGCCTGCACTCTGGTTTTGTTGCGATAGATCAAGGCGGACATGAGTCCAACCGCGGTCGTCATCAGCAACAGGCTTGGTGGCTCCGGGGTAGGGCCTATGGGAGGAGTC
>CAVUWQ010000025.1:0-7454 GCA_963745105.1 uncultured Acidobacteriaceae bacterium | reverse complement strand
CCCGCAACGCCCCACCGCAAAGAGCAACAGCCAAAGCAATTCATCGCGCTCCGCGCCCAGCAAGGAAACCAAACCTTCTGAGGAGCGCCGCTCCTGGCGCGCGCAAGGTGATGGAAAAAGCTCCGTGCAGCTCCAGGTGTTCGCTTCCTCCGGCCTCCGGCTGGCCTGAAGGCCACTTTTACCACACCCTGCACTTGCCGCCCTCGATGGCGTGGGCCATGGCCAAGGCGTGTCTAGGAACAGACACAGCACAGCTATTCAAAACAGGAGAAACCACCCATGAACACCGCCATCGTCACCACCGTACCCACCGTCAGCCCCTTTATCCAGAACCTCCAACAGCAGCAGACAAAGCAGCCGCAAACCTCCAAAGAGGTCATCGCCGCCAACGTCAAAGCCCTTATCGAACAGTTGGAAGAGGGACACAGCGAAGGTCTAACCGCCTACCTCATGGCTATGGGCAAGTTTCACAACTACAGCTTCGGGAACATCTTGGAGATCGCACGGCAGAATCCCACCGCGACCCGCGTTGCCGGGATGTATGCGTGGAACCAGCTAGGCCGCAGAGTCAATAAGGGAGAGAAGGGAATCCGTATCTTGGCTCCTATGACAGGCATTCGTCGCAAGAAGGACGACGAAGCCACGAAGGATGTTAGGACGCAGAACCAGTCCGTTCTAGTCGGCTTCCGTTCCGTGTACGTCTTCGATGTCTCTCAGACAGAAGGCTTGGAGCTACCAGAGCTTTCCAGCCGTGTCAGTGGTGATGTGGGAGAGCGCATGGAGCGGCTGCTCGACTTCATCGCATCCCAAGACATCTTGCTTGAGTACAAAGAGAGCATCGCCCCGGCGTTGGGTATCAGCTACGGAGGCAAGATCGTTTTGCTTCCCGGCCAGTCTCCGGCGGAGTCCTTCAGTACCCTCGTTCATGAGGTCGCACATGAGATGTTGCACAAGAGCACGAGGCGCACCGCTACCACCAAGGTAGTGCGTGAAACGGAAGCCGAAGCAATCGCTTTTGTTGTCGGGAAAACTATCGGCCTCGACACAGGCCGGGTATCGGCCGATTACATTCACCTGTACCACGGCAACGCGGCACTGCTCACCGAGAGCCTTGAGGTCATCCAGAAAACCTCAGCCGTCATTCTCTCCGCATTGGAGAACCCGGTAGCCGAAGAGTCCCCAACAGAGCCGGAAGCGGGAGGCCAGCCCCAAGACAACTAAGCCCCCTCTCGATGGGCGGACGGCATGATGCCGTTCGCTCCAATGCCCCCGAACGCTCAACCGCATAAGGAGATTCACCATGAACCCCAACACCGCCACCGAGTACCGCAACCTTCCCCTTAATGTCCTCACCGAGTCCACCACCAACCCGCGCCGCATCTTCGAGGATGTCGCGTTGAGGGAACTGGCCGCGAGTATTAGAGTCCAGGGCGTACTCTCTCCCTTGCTCGTTCGAGCCACTCACCGGGCAGGGCTTCGAGATCGTCGCCGGAGCCAGACGCTACCGCGCCGCACAGATCGCCGAGGCCGCTACCGTTCCCGTTCGCATCGTCAACCTCACGGATGCCGAAGCCTTGGAAGCCGCTCTGATTGAAAATTTACAGCGTCGAGATGTTCACCCACTGGAAGAGGCGCAAGGATTCCATGCGCTTCTAAATTTGGAGGAACCGAAGTACACCATCGAGCAGATCGGGGCGAAGGTTGGCAAGGCTCCCGCCTTCGTCGCCACTCGCGCACGATTGACAGAGCTTATTCCGGCAGTCGTCGAGGCGTTCTATGCCGAGGAGATCGGGGTTGGACACGCCTTGCTCTTGGCAAAGCTCCAGCCAGCCCAACAGGAAGCCGCCCTCGCAAGTTGCTTTCGTGAGGATTGGGGAGGAGCCGCAGGGAAGGCCAAGCGCATCGTCCTTCCCGTCCGCCATCTCCTGTATTGGATAGAGCATAACGTCCTCTTGCTCTTGAAACAGGCACCGTTCAACAAGCGGGATGCCCAACTGCTACCAGCCGTAGGAAGCTGTGTCGATTGTCCCAAACGGACAGGACACAACAAGCTACTCTTCGCCGACGTGAGCGGTAATGCGGAGGCTTGCACCGACCCCATCTGCTACGGGGCCAAACTGGAGGCGCACGTTCAGAAGCAGATAGCCGCCAAGCCGGAGATCGTGCAAATCAGCACGGCCTACCGCAAGACGCAGGATGGCAGCAAGATCATCACCCGCAGCCAGTACGTTGAGATTAAGTCAGAGAAGCCCGACACCCCGGAGAAGGCGAAATGGCCGGAGTTCAAAACGTGCAGGTTCATCGCCGAGGCCATCGTCTCCGAGGGCATCGACAAGGGCGAAGTACGAAAGGTTTGCGCCCAAGCCGATTGCCCGATTCATCACCCCAAGAAACAGT
This sequence comes from uncultured Acidobacteriaceae bacterium, assembly GCA_963745105.1. Lineage (GTDB taxonomy): Bacteria > Acidobacteriota > Terriglobia > Terriglobales > Acidobacteriaceae > Silvibacterium. The sequence goes on along the minus strand of CAVUWQ010000025.1, from coordinate 5,057 downwards.
CCAACAAGGCTGATTCCAGTTTCAAAGCGGAGCAGGACAAGAGCCGGAAGGAACAAGCACTGGCGAACGCTACCGGAATGCGCGTCCTTCAAAACATCATCGCCGCCGTTCCAGTCCGATTGATGAAGCGGGATTTTCTCTTCATCGCCGAGCAGATGCTCCCGTTGCTTGACGACAAGCGCCTGGAGATGATCGCCCGGAGCCGAGGCATCCGAGCGAAGGAAGGCGAATCCGTAGCCAAGCTGCTAACCGCTTTTCTCCGCAAGGCCGACGAAGGCGTTATCGGCAAGCTGATCGTCGAAGCCGTCATCCTGCTTTCGGCCAGCAAGCAATCGGACGGAGGTAAGATTCTCCGCGCCGCAGCCCAGGCGTACAAGGTGGACACCGATGCGATTGCCCTCAAGGTCAAGCATGAGTTCGCTACTAAAGAGAAGGCGAGGTCCGCTGCAAAGATCGAACCGAAGCCTGTCCCAAAGGCATTAAAGAAAACTGCATAAAGCTATATCCTCGAATGCGCCTGTCTTTGGACAGGCGCATCTTTTTACCGGCCCGTCTTTCCCACCCTGAAGGTCGCTCTCGCAAGTGCGAGAGCGTCATGTTCTACCCACCCGACAGGCTTGCAGGAGCAAGGACGGAGACCGCGAATTGCACCAATGCTGCCCAACCTACGGTTGACGCACCAAGAGTAATGCCAAACATTGCAAATCAACGCTCGATGTGTGTTTGCGGGCCTGAGGATGCAAAAAGCGGTAGCCACATGGCTACCGCTTGAGATTACGTGCAATCACGGCACGCTTACTGCGGCGTGGGGTGTGTGCTGGAACCGGTCTTGCTGGTACCCCTTGGCCCAGTGACAGTACCGGTGGTGGTCGATGTTCCATTCCCATTGTTGACGGTGGTGCCGTTGGCGGTCGTCGTGCCGCCCTTGGGGCCGGTCACGGTTCCGTTCTCGGTGGTGCCAGTGTGCGTCTTGGTGACGGAGCCGGTAGCCGATGCGGTATTTCCACGCGCACCTTTGGCCGTTCCTGTACCGGTTACTGTGTTGCCCGTGCGCGAGGCCGAGCCGGTTGCGGTTGAGCCCCTACGGCTGGTGACCGTCTTCTGCGCAAAGGCAGACGTGCAGGCGAGAGACAGGGCAAGAATGCTGAGTACGGATAGCTGTTTCATTTGAATCTCCTTGAGCTTCTGAAGTGGCAAAACTGGTTGCTACTGAACTAAACCCGACTTCAATCGGAGCGTGTCGCTCCGCTACACTTCGTTACATTCTTGTTGTGCAGGTGTGCTTTGACGGCGCTGGCCAACAACACAAGGCTAGACCTTGCCTTCATCTCCAAGACCCTCACGAGACAATTCCTTACACTTTGCGTAGTGACATCAGAATGCCGGTAGCGTGACCTGTACATGCAGACCGGAGTGCGTCGGAGCGTTATCTGCGGAGATTCGTCCTCCGTGAACGTGGACTACCCTTTGCGCGATGGCGAGGCCGAGACCTGCGCCGCCGTCCGTGCGGTCGCGCGATTGCGACACACGGTAGAAAGGATCGAAGAGGAAGGGCAACGATTCCGAAGGGACGCCGGGGCCTTGATCCTCGACCTCGACGCGCCAGAAGTCTTTGGTGCCGTGGCGCTCCGCACTTACCGTTACTGCTACAGAGGTCCCGGCGGCGGTGTAATTCATTGCATTGCGAACGATGTTTTCAAGGCAGCTACGGAGCAGATTTATGTCCCCAACCACGAAGCAATCGGAAGGAGCAGAGAGCGAAACTGTTTTCTCTTCGGCTTGACGTTCGTATTGTGCGTCTTCCGCAATGGCCTCAAGCACGGGCTTCAGATTCCACCGTTCCCGTGCGGGTTCGGCCTCCTTCATGTCTAGCCGGGTCAGGAGTAATATCTGGCCAATCATGTCATTTAGGCGGTCAAGGTCTCTCTGCATTTGCTCCACCACATCGTTCTCGCCACGGCGAATCAACTCCAGAGAAACGGAGAGGCGAGTAAGCGGCGATCGGAGCTCATGGGAGATATTCGCGAGCAATTCTTGCCGCTTCTGGACAAGGACCTGAATGCGGTCTGCCATGCGGTCAAACGCCCGTGCGGTATCGGCAATCTCATCATTGCGAGGGGCGATCGTTGGAAGGACGCGGGAAGAAAAATCACCGGACTCAAGCTTGAGCGAGGCCGCCTGAAGCGCACGGATGGGCGCGGTAATGCTTCGTGCAAGCAGGAAGCAGAAGAAGGCTGCCACAACCAGAGCAAGCATCATTCTCAAAAGCAATGGGCCGGCAAATGAACCGTTTACGAATTTACTCATCGGGTGAACGGCGACGACAAACGTATACCGCTTGTTGTTGTAGTCGACTGGCGTGGCAGCACACCACGACCTGCCCAGATTCAAGGAAGAGTGCCCTGTCCTGCTGCTTTCTTCGAGAACGCGTTCTGTACCGGCGGGGATGGTGCCTCCGAGCAAATCTTGCCCATTTGCATCAAGCAGACGTGCATCCATACTGGAGGATTCATTGAGTACATGGAGATACTGAGCAAGCGATGCCTTTCCGCCTGTCGTGTAGAAATCCACGGCAGTATGGGCGTACATGTCTTGGGTCAGGCGCATCCAGCGATAGCCTAAGGGCTGTGTGCCCGTGAACAGCGCAATGCTGAGAACGAGGGCGACTCCGGCGACTGCGGTGAGCCAGAACCAGCCGAAGATTTTGAAATAGAGACTGCTCAGACGGCGCATCACTCTATCACCTGCCCCGTATAGATATAGCCGGAGCCGCGCAGGCTTTGGATTCGCTCTCCATCCCGATAGACCGCTCCGAGTTTTTTTCTCAGGTTACTGACGTGGTTATCGACGCTGCGATCAAAGGGCGCGATGGGCCGTCCCAGGCAGATCTCGGCAATCTCGTCGCGGGATACCACTTGCCCGGCAGACTTAACGAGCAGCAGAAGAATGTCAAACTCAACGCCAGTGAGAGGAACCTGCACTCCGGCCTGCAAGACGCGCCGTCCGGCAGGATGAAACTCAAGGTCTCCGATGTTGAACGGAGGAGCGAAGCGACTCCTGGGAGCGCGTCGCTTGAGGACGGCTCGCATTCTCGCCACGAGCTCTCGTGCATTGAAGGGCTTGGGAAGATAATCGTCCGCACCCGCCTCCAGTCCGGCGATGCGGTCTCCCTCGTCACCCCGTGCCGTAAGCATAACAATCGGCACGTCCGAGGAAGCGCGAATTTTACGCAGGACGAGCCGCCCATCTCCGCCAGGAAGCATCACGTCGAGCACAACCAGATCATATTTGCCGGCGAGTGCCTGACTCGTCCCTTGTGGCGCTGTATGGACGGAAGTCACATCGAATCCGTCCATGCGCAGAAGACGCTTGAGCGATGTGCATAAGTCCTGATCGTCATCGACCAGAAGAATGCGAACAAGAGCTGCGGAAGAGTTCGCCTCTTCCGCAGCCCTTTCGGCAGGGTTTGCTGCATCGCTCGTTTTGTTCACAGAGACTCCTCTGAAAAACATATTCTAATTGCCCACGGTTCGCGCCCTGAGCTGAATAGCAGAGAGGGTAGGTGATCCAGTGGCTCCCACGGTGTTGAAGAGTGGTCCTTTCGCCGCGAGAAACTGACCGTTGGCGAGAGCGCTGAACGAACTAGCCGTGAATCCGGTGTAGGACGTAGTAGGGTCGGTTTGTGCTGTCATCTGCTGGATGACTGGCCGTGAAGCGGTGAACAGGCCTGACAGCGCGTTGAGCGTGAGCGAACTGCTAGCAGTGTTTACCGTACCGATCTGCCCAATGACCTGCGAGGCCTCAAGATACGCTGCACTTGCTGTGAAGGAAGGGGATGTTCCCGCAATGAGAGCCGACCCAACATTGAAGAGCACTTCCTGTCCCGGGAGCAGGTCAAGGTTGGAGCTGAAAGTTGCGCCGGAGACTCCGGGATAGGAGGCGACTCCAGTCAAGTAGGGAATGCTGCTTGGCAGCGCAACCGTAACGATCTGGCCCGAGGTCAGGCTCGACAGGTTGATGCTGCGCTGTAGAAGCACCTGCGCCGTGGGCACCGCTGTTGTTGTTGTCGTGCTGAGGATAATTCCCTTGGCAACTTGTGATCCGTTCGGCCCGGCATAGGAAAGGGTATTCAGCGTAAGGCTCCCACTGCCAAGCAGACTCAAATCGACTGCAACCACCTGGCCGACAGCGAGGCATGAGTTGTTGGAAGCGGAGCACACGGAGTTTGGAAATTTGTATTTCGTCGAGCTGTTGCTGGTGAGGATGAGGGAGTCGCCGAAGCTGGTCGTCACCGTGACCTGACTGCCGCTGATGGCCGTGACAGTGCCTAGAACGTCGTCGAGTTCGGCCTGCTGAGCGGAGGGTGTTGCCGGTGTTGGCAGGAGCGAAAGATTAAGCGATTTGCCGTTCGCAAGTGTGACGGATAGATCGCTTTGCAGCAGGTCGGGAATACTTAGGTCAAGGTTCATGCCGGTCGTGGAGCTTGCCGAAACTGTTAGCGGAAACAATCCGCTCGAAACCGTGACGGACGCCGTATTGAGCGCGGGTACATAGGTGCAGACTGCGCCGACGGCGCAGGTCTGCCCATTCAGGCTGAGGGCTGCGGTGGTGTTGTTCATAAGCGTCACCTGTGGATTCGCCAATGTGACGGTCAGGCTGGTGTAGGTGCCGGAGCCTATTACGGTGGAAGCCAGAAATCCAGTGTCCGTGACGAGTTGCGCGAGATCGACCGTAACGGGCCGTGGCAGGACGGATACGTTGCCCGGCTGTAACACAGCTGAAGCGATCTGTACCTGAAAAGACATCACAGCAATGTTGGACGGCGGCGTGTCCGCGACCACCAGATTGAACGTGGCGTTGCCGCTAGGGGCGGTAGCTGTTACGGTGCTGCCGCCGTCGCCGCAGCCGCTCAGAAAGAGCATGGCGCTTGCACAAACAATTGACAGTGCGGTGAGTAGTTTCATGTGTCCTCCGAGGGGCTGTCTAATCCGACTTGGCCCACACACTGCTTGTAGCAGAAAGTGGCCCGCCGAAATGTAAGGAAGTGCCAGAGCGAG
>CAVUWQ010000024.1:0-4187 GCA_963745105.1 uncultured Acidobacteriaceae bacterium | reverse complement strand
CGCCGCAGCGGCTTCGTTCATGTCGGCTTATTGTCGGGGATCATTTCTGACGACAGACACCGCCGACCGCCGATTCATCGAGCTTTGGGCAACTGCTTGCCGGCCGTGAAACAGGACAAAGTGCCGGCAATTCAGAGTTCCTTAGAGGCGACAAGCAGTGCCGTCGCTACCCGGTTCCGGCCTTCGCGTTTCGCTTTGTAAAGGGCATTATCGGCCGCCAACAGCAGGCTCTCGGGCATCCGCATGGTTCCACCATCTCTTGAAAGTGCCGTTGCGACGCCGATGCTCGCAGACATCCAACCTCCCCTCTCGGGATTACCCTCATGGGTAATTTGGAGTGCCTCGATCGCAGATCGCACTTTCTCCGCCACCTCGACCGCTCCAGCCGTATTCGTAGAAGGAAGAATGACGGCGATCTCCTCCCCGCCATAACGCGCAGCGATGTCGGTCGCGCGCACAGCCCCCTCACGGCCCGAGCAACCGCACGCAGGCAATCGTCTCCGACCTGGTGTCCGTACTGGTCATTGAATTCCTTGAAACGATCGAGGTCGAGCAGCAAAAGAGAGATCTGAGAGCCTTCCCGCAAAGTTCTCTTCCACTCCCGATCGAGCGCTTCATCGAAAGCTCGGCGGTTCGCAAGCTCGGTCAGGCCATCGGTGAGAGCCAGTGCGGAGAGCTTCTCTTCCAGCAATTTGCGCTCGGAAATGTCACGCATTGTAACCACGGCTTCTTTCGCTTCACCTGTAACGGGATCACGAACCAACCGGGCAGTAAATTCAATCCAGACTAGATTCCCATCTTTCTTCCGCATCCGGACCGCAACCCTCTCGGGCTCTACGCCCGGTGCAAAGTTCCGGGTTGCAATCGCCATGAGACAGGGAAGATCTTCGGGATAGACCAGGGCGAATGCCTCCATTCGGATCATCTCCTCGGGTGTCCAGCCAAGAACTGCGAGTGAGGAGGGAGATACGTATCGCCACTTCATGTCCACACCGGACCGGCAGATCACGTCGGCGCTGTATTCGGCAAGGCGCTCGAAATCGGTATCGTACTCACTGGCCATCGGTTCCTCCACAACTGGCAGACATTCTAGCCGAAGTCATGGGCTCAACACCGATCAGAACAATACAGAGTCCTTCGCACCGCCTGGTGGCGCGGTTAACATTTGGCTCATCCTCCGTGACGATCAGGGAATTCCGATAAGCAAACCCCCACTCATACCAACGGACTGCTGATGACCACCGGCAAAGCTCAGATCGTACGCCGGTTCAAGATACCAGCCAAAACGGTGTTTTCCGGTCGGCCAGAACATGAAGTCTCCGGCCAACTCCCCAGAGATGGAGTTGGATGTCTTTCCGTCTTGTCTGAGGTGGACCCATTCGGGACCGACACCCAGCATGAATTCAGCCTTATGTGAAATTGTCCACGGCTTTTTGAAGAGCAGGTCAGTGTCCCACTCGGTCGATTTGCGCGTCAAGAAAGGCGACACGCCCGCCTCAAGCTCCAGCCAGTTCTCGATCGGTGTCACCTCAGCCGCAAAGTTCGGAGCGAATGTTGCGGCACCTCCGCTAAAATTCCAACCTGTTGCTGCGCCAAGCTCGACAATAACAATCGGGTCTTTCTCTTGTTCGCCCTTTGAGGGATTATCGGCGGCCGTCTTCATAGGGAGTTGTCCGAACACAGGCAAACACAAATACAGAAACATGCCTGCTCCAGCTAGCTTGGGTATATCCGGTCGCATACATGTCTCCAGGGTTCTCATGGATGAGATCATAGCGTGGACGGCGAGTCGCGCCGCCCACACGATGATCGTGGGATTAGAAGTTCAGCGTAATTTTCGCGGTCAGTGCTCTCGGCGTTACATAGTGAGTTCCGCTGAAAGTGGAGAGAAAGTTATACAGCGCGTACTTGTTCGTGACGTTGATCGCCGTCAGGTCGAGGTTCACTTTGTAGCGCTCTTTGTGGAAGATGTTGTCCTTGCCAAGAGAAGCGTCGAACAAATTACGCGGAGCGATGCGGGGTGGGTTATGGTCGTCGTCTTCGGTGCCCGCTCTCGGAATCTGAACCAGATTTGATTTGTATCCAGCGTTGTCGCAAAAGGTAAAGCCTGAATAGGCCGTGGCCGCCACTCCGTCACAGGTTATGCCCGCCTGAAACTCTTCGTCGGGTGTGAGGCTGCTAAGGTCCACGCCCGATTGCCCATTCGGCAAAGTGATTCCACCGCAGGGGCTATTTGGGTCAGTGAGGTTGTAGCAGGGCACCGAGCCCGCCGTAAGACCCGAATCATAGCGCCAGTTGAATCCGCCCCAAAGTCCACTGAGCAGACCGACGTGAGCGAGAGTGTATTGAAGGTGGGTGGTCTGATTGAATTTCTCGTCGTGATCGATGCGGAAAGGAAATCCGCTTTGGCCCACGGTGGCGCCTGCGCCCGCAGATTGCGGTGGGAAGAAGCGGGCGGCCACAGAAGAGGTTACGAAATAGGCGCTGAAGCCGCGAACCGTTGGAATCTCAGCGCGGATGGCATAGCCGGGAATCTTCGAGTTATGCCAGTCGATGGGGAAAGTGATCGGAGTATTTCCAAGCACGCTGAAGTCGAATGCGTTGTGGGTGTACTTCCAGATGTACTCACCGCTGACCACGGCATGTTTTCCGAAAGCTTGTTGCACGGTGGCGTGGAATTCATTGCGGAAACCAGGCTGAAGCGTGCCCGATACGCCAGGAGTGCAGAGGAGCAAGGGTGCCAGCACTGCATTGGAGCAGCCGCTGCTGGACAAGACTAAGTTCTCGTTGAATGGGGTTTCCAGCGTGCGTGCATAGGAAACACTCAATACCGTGCTCGATGGCTGAATGTGATATCCCACCCCAACACGAGGCTCAGTCTGATTCGCATCTGTAAGGCCGTTGTATAAATCCTCGCGCAGTCCAAGGTTGAAGAGCCAGTTGCCAGCCTTGATCGAGTCTTCCGCATACAGGGCCAGTTCCTTAACGTCGGTGTGGCCAAAGTATGCATATTCGCCTCCACCGCGCGTCAGGTCGTACGGACTGAGAACGGAAAGATAGTTTGGATTGGGAAATGCGGTAACGCCGTCGCAAGCGGATGGATCCGTGTATCCCAGCAGCGGATTGCCATTCACATCGACGCAGGGCGAATTATAGGTGGGGCTCACCACGCCCAGGTAGTCATGTTCACGCAGGAAAGTCTGCTGATAGACCACTCCGGCCTTGAATGTGTGAATCCCTTTCGAATAATTAAAGTCAGAATGGACCGCGGCATTGGTCAGCGCGCGATCCTGAGAGATCGAAGAGGTTTGGAGGTTTGCTGGCCCCTCGTCTGCAAGCGGGTTGCTGCTCGGGTAGTAGTTGTAAAGATCCTTGCGGATCCATGCTCCAAAGTTGAGAACGGAATTGGAGCTGATTACCCGCGTGTACGTTGGCGAGATATTGAAGGTGCCGATCTTCGAGCGCTGATCGGCATCTCCTACATTGCCGAAAACAGGATTAGCGCTTGTGCCCCCGCTGACCACGTTTTGGACGTTCAGATTGTCGAAAGCATTCGGAGTCTGGAACCATGAGCGGCTGTAATTGAAGTCGATGTGAATGGAGTTGGCCTGGTTAAATGCGTAGTCGACTCGGTCAAAGAAGTTTCCTTCATTCCCTTTGTCGTGAAATACGATGAACTCCGGCGGATCGAGGAAGCGCCCTGTGTTGAGTCCATCCGCTTCGACAAAGTTTCCCCAGTTCTTGCCCCCATACGACAGGTCGATTCCGGCGGTTGCTGAACCGAAGCTGCCGTAAGAAGCACTGATGGCGCCGGTCGGTCTCGTCACGCCCTGACCTGACCGTGTTGTGGCGACAATCACGAGGCTGGTCTTGCCTCCATATTCGGCCGGCGGAGCGCCGCTGATGACCTCCAGTGACTGGACGGCGTTCGCGGGGAGCTGATTGGAGAAGACCTTGCTCTGCTGATCTGTGATTGCTTGACCATCTATGGAAAAAGAATTTGAGGCGTGGTCCCCAAGCCCGTGAAAGAGACCGTTCGAATCGGCAGCGACTCCGGGCGTCGAAAGGGTGACCAGAGAACTCAGTGAAGACGACTGGCTTTCCAAGGGCACCTTGATAAACAGATCTCTGTCCACATCGGTATGGAAGGTGGGGTCGTCTTCGACCAAGTCTCCTGACGCCTGCAC
>CAVUWQ010000023.1:0-170428 GCA_963745105.1 uncultured Acidobacteriaceae bacterium | reverse complement strand
CGAATCTAAATCACGCTTTCATCCGGTCGGAGACCGCAGAAGCCATCGACTTCGTGCTCTATTGCGAGCGAGACCACACAGGCCGGCGACGGGTCCGCGAGTTGATTACCGTCAATGGCTACACCCATGCAGACCAGAGCTTCCAGACTGAGGAGGTCTACCGCGCTTCCGCAGCCTAACGTTCCGTCCAGCCGCTAGAGAACCCAACCCGAATCTGAGGTCTTTCCGATGTCCCTTCATGCTCCCATTTCGGCAGCAAAGCCCCACCTGTCCCTGAAAGTCGTCCGCGTGTCGTCTTTGAGCCGCCAAGAGCGCAACGGCCGTGGCAAGATGCCGTCTTTCAGCAGAACTCTAGCCAGCAGTGTGGGGCGGCGGTTTGGGCGAACATCCGCCGCCGAGAAACGAACGGGTGACTTCGGTCCAATGGGATTCATCCGCCTCGTATCCCGTCCTCTACTCGGGGTCACGCTTCGGGGCTATCCGGCGCCCTGCGGCTCGGCGCTCTTCTGCTTCGACTTCGTCGCCCTACGGGTTACGGTTTCCATCCGTGATGGACCCTCCGTAAATGCAGAGCTTGGCACTTGGGAGCCGGGCCCACTCGCTAGGCTTCGCCAGGTGTGACCCGAGCAGGATACGGGCAATTCAAAACGAAACGGAGATCACCACCATGTACCAGAACAAAGTCACCCTCATCGGATTCCTCGGCAACGACGCAGAGGTTCGCTCCAACGACAACCGCAGCTTCACCACACTCTCGGTGGCAACCAAGAGTTCCTACAAGAAAGACGGCCAGTACATCTCGCATACCGAATGGCACCGCTGCGTGGTCTTCGGCAAGCTCTCGGAGTTCGCCGGCACGCTGAAGAAAGGCGCTCATCTGCAGGTGGAGGGCGAGCTTCGCAGCCGGGAGTATGAGACGGAGAAGGTCGGCAAGAAGCCAGCCCAGAAGAAGACCATCTGGGAGATCCGGGTTACCTCGATTCTCAAGCTGGACCGGGCCGAAAAGGCTGGTCCCGAAGAGCAGGAGACCGAATCCCAGCTTCCTATGGAAGCGGCCGCATAAGCCGCTTTCTTTCCGTCAACTCGGGAGCCCGGTAAACGCCGGGCTTCCTAACCTTCTGAGGCACCCAATGAACACCACCATTGCCAAAGAGTTTCTAACCCGATGCTTCCAGCCCGGTGAGACCGTCGCCGTTCTCCTCCGGAACGAGAAGATGGCACGAGTCACCCAACGCATAATCAGTTTGGAGCAGGTGATTTCGCCCCGATATCTGGCCTGGCTGAACTACGAGAATCACAACGGCGCGAACGTCTACGTGGCCGCCAATCCGCTGCGCCCTGGAAGCCGAAAACGTACGAAGGATTCCATCGCTGAAGTGCGCCACCTTTACATCGATATCGACGACGATGGCGAGCTGCGAATTGCTGCTCTCCGAGCCTCGGATGGCGTCCCTCTTCCGACCGCCATCTTGTCCACTTCGCCGAAGAAATACCAGGTGCTTTGGAAGGTCGAAGGGTTCATTTTCGAGCAGCAGGAAGAGGTCCTCAAGAAGCTCGCCACAGCTTATGGCGGAGACCCGGCTTGCACCGACCGAAATCGGGTGCTTCGCATCCCAGGATTCTCCAATCGCAAGTATGTTCCAGCGCACACCGTGAGCTTGGAATACCCCAGCGATGCGACCTATCATCCCGGTGACTTTAGGCCTACTGGCGACGCCCTCAGCTCTGTGCTTCCCGTCCATGGAAGAATCCGGAAATCCCCGGCCTTGAAGAACACCCCTTCGGAACGGGATTGGGCATGGGTTCTTCGACAACTTTCCGACGGGAAAGACGCCCAAAAGGTCACGGTTACGCTCGCCTCACGGCGGCCGGACAAGCCGAATGCTCTCTACTATGCGCAGCGCACTGTAGACATTGCATCCGCCCGGATTTCCTTGCTCAAAGGGCAGGGGATTGAGGACATAATAACCACCCTGGAAGACCGCCGTTCGGGCGAGCTCGCGCCGGCCCTTTGTTCCTCCCGAGCACGGGAGATTGCGATCACCGCACACCGGATGATCTCCCGCGATAAGTTCACCCCACTTCTTACCCCAAAGGAGAACCACAATGCCACTGCTTGAAGTCATCCAAAACCGCCAGGTAAGCGCCACGATCCGCCTCACCGAAACCACGGCGACACAGGTCGATCAGTACGCCGCATTCATCCGCGCTTCCGGCGATGATGTAGTCGAGCAAGCGCTCGCCTATGTCTTCGGCAAGGACCGGGACTTCCAGGAATTCCTGAAGGGGCCCGACGCACGAGCCGTCGTCCCGACATTGCGCGTCCGGAAAATTGCAGCTGCGGAGGCTCCCGGGCTGCCCGCCCAGAAGCCCCAGCCGGTTGCCGTCGCCGCTCCATTGTCGCCGGCGAAAAGCGCATGATCCTGCATTTCATTCCGGGGCAAGACCACAGCGGTGCTTCGCACCGGAAGAATGTTGACACTCCATCCCTTGTAGGGTGCTGCCAAGGAACTTTCGTTCCTTGTGGGGAACCTACGAAACAAGAGGCAGTTGCATAAACGCGGTTCCTTTTAAGGAACCGTAAGAAATCAGCTCTCCGCGAGGCAGTGATGCAGATACACCGCGACGAACACGGAAGCAGATCCGCCCGGCTAAGAGGACGTACTAGAAGGTCGCAGAGCATCAGTACGAAGCTCACGCCGCAGGAGGAAAAAGAGGTCTTGACTGCCGCCGAGTCCCAGGGGAAAGCGCCGAGCGAATGGGCGCGCGAGGTTCTCCTGTATGCGGCGAGGGGACAACAGCGCGGCGATGGCATTGCCGCTTTTGCCGAAGTACAGGCGCTTCGCCTGTTGCTCATCAACACGCTGGAGCCTCTATTGCGTGGCGAAAAGATGACGCCGGAGCAGTTCAAGGAAATGCTCCGGTACGTGAAAACCAACAAGCGCAAAGCGGCGGCAGATATGCTCGCCAGCTATGCGGAATGGACTACGGAACAACCATGACTACGACCCAATGGGGACGCAAAGAGACCATCGTTCGCCCACCACACGCTCCGGTGTTTGCCTTCTCCGCCACCTTCGCGGCACTGATTCTGACGTGCGTTTTCATCGGCCTATACATCGGGTTTCTGATGCCGCCGTTGCAGCGTTGGTATCTGCCTCTCTATGCCCGGACAGGCGTGGTGGGCATCGTGCGTAAGGTGGACACGTACCAGCTCCTTAACGTCGCGGACGTGCATCTGCACGCCCGGCCCGCCACCGAAGCTGACGTGGAGAAGGGCTCGACGCCACAGCCCAATCGCCGGCCTTTTCCCATTGCGTTGTCAGATTCGGCGCGTACCTCCGGCCTCATCTACCTGTATCCCGGGCCAAAAGCCAGCTACCGCAACGGGCCACTCCATGACTACCTGCGACGCTTCTTTTATGACGGCCACGACATCGTCGGCGTCCTGCGCTGGCCGCTTCTCGCTGGCCTCGTTTCATTCCTTGGATTGCTCGCTTTTGCCGTGCGAAAAGATGTCGAGCGGTTGAAAGAAATGAAGTACGGTCGCCTGCTCAAAGGGCCGGTGCTGGTCTCGCCGAAGGACTTCAATCGTGCCGTCAAGGGCGATGGCGTCGGCTTCCAAACCGTAGAGTTCAAGCAGCTCATGCGGATACCGCGGCGGGCCGAAGGACAGCACATCGAACTGATGGGCGACTCGGGAGCCGGGAAGACTCGCCTGATGATGCAGCTCCTCTTGCAGATCAGAGACCGGGGTCATTCCGCCATCGTGTACGACCCGGCCTGCGAGTTCGTGCAGCGGTTCTATGACAAGGATCGCGGTGACATTGTTCTGAATCCGCTCGATGCCCGATGCCCCTATTGGGGGCCTTCCGAGGAGTTGCGCCGCCGCGCCGAGGCCAAGGCCATCGCCGCGTCGCTCTACCAGCCGACGACGGACAAGAAGGGCGAGTTTTTCACCGAGACGCCGCAGAAAATCTTCGCCCATCTGCTCACCTTCGGCCCGACGCCCCAAGAGCTTGTCGAGTGGATGGCGAACCCCGACGAGATCGACCGCCGTGTGCAGAACACGGAGATGGCGATGATGATTGCCAAGGGCGCGCAGCAACAGCGCAACGGCGTTCTGGCCTCGCTCGGGTTGATTGCCGACAGTTTGCGGATACTGCCCCGAAAAGATAGAACCGCACATCACTGGAATGCTACCGAATGGGCCGAGACGCGCAAAGGATGGATCTTCCTTACGTCGAAGCCCAGCGAACGCGAGGCCCTGCGTCCATTGCATAGCCTCTGGATTGACCTGCTCGTTTTGCGTCTCCTGAATGAGCCCAAGGAGAGCCAGCACCCGGTCTGGTTTGTGTTGGACGAGCTGGCGAGCCTGCAACGTCTGCCACAGCTCCACACCGCGTTGACAGAAAATCGGAAGGGAAAAAATCCGTTAGTGCTCGGCTTCCAGGGCAAAGCCCAACTTGAGTACATTTACGGCCACATGGCCGAAGTGATGCTTTCGCAGCCGAAGACGAAAATCTTCCTGCGTATCACGGAACCCAAGGCCGCCGAGTGGGTGTCGAACGCCATCGGCAAAGTCGAGATCGAGCGGCTGCGGGAAACCCACTCCACCGGCTTAAGGGCTGGCAACAACTTCAGCGTAGAGCGCCAGATCGAGCCGCTGGTGATGGACTCCGAAATCTCCGGCCTGCCCGACCTGCACGCTTTCTTAAAACATGGCAACGAGGTCGCCCGCTTCTCGTTCGCATACAACGATATTCCTGCCATCCAGCCCGCTTTTCTCCCCCGTCCTTTGGAAGACGACGCCCTCGCGTTCGACCCGAAGACGCTGGTGAAGAAGCCGCAGCAGCCAGATACAAGCGCGACCGATGACGAGTCGATGCAGGCTGGATTTTCACTCGGAGACTAAGCCATGCTGCGTATCTCAAAAGCACTTTCCGCGTCCCAGGCACAGACCTATCATGCCCGCGAGTTCACGTCACCTGATCAGAGCTATTGGAGCCGTGGGCAGGAAGTTCCGGGCGAGTGGCAAGGCCAACTTGCAGAAAAGTTTGGTCTCTCCGGCCCGGTCGGTCCGGAGGAATTTGCGCGGCTCTCCGAAGGCCAGCATCCGCTCACCGGCGACCAGCTCGTGCAGCATCGGCAGGCTTACGAGTACCGGAACCCGGACGGCGCAACCATCAAGTCCGGCGAGCATCGTGCCGGTTGGGATGCGACGTTCTCCGCGCCGAAGTCCATCTCACTCACCGCCCTTGTCGGCGGCGACGAGCGCATACGAGAGGCGCACCGGCAAGCCGTCACCATTGCACTGACGGAGCTGGAACGCTATACGCAGGCCCGCATCGGCGGCAACAATCCGGCAGAGACGACCGGGCAATTTATCGCCGCGAAGTTCGAGCATGACACCGCTCGTCCCGTCGATGGGTATGCCGCGCCGCAGCTCCACACTCATGCCGTCCTCTTCAACCTCACGGAGCGCGACAACGGGCAGACCCGCGCCTTGCAGGAGCGCGGCCTCTTCGACTCGCAACAGTTTGCCACCGCCGTGTACCAATCCGAACTGACGTTATCGCCTCAGTAATCTCAGTTACAAAATCGAGACGGGACGCAGCGGAGCGCCGGAGATCAAGGGATACACCCAGGAGTATCTGGACGCCTCCAGCCCCCGCAGCCAGCAGATACGCGACCGCATGGAGCAGAGTGGCTTTCACGGTCACGAGGCCGCCGAGATTGCGGCGCACTCCACCCGCGACAAGAAACTGATTCAGTCTCCCGCCGAGGTGCTGGCCGCGCATCGCCAGATCGCCGCTGAGTTCGGCAACCAGGCGGATCGCATCGTTGCAAAGGCGTGGGCGCGGAGTCAGGAACAAGGCGCGGAGCGCGTTCCTGAGAGAACACGGCAGGTCGCGCAGGAGGCCGTCACCTTCGCCCGCGACCGCAGCTTTGAGCGCGAGGCCGTCACCGATGAGCGCGACCTCTTCCGCGATGCTTTGCGGCGCGGTATGAGTGAGACCACCTATGCGGAGGTGCGCGCCAGCTTCGCGGCGCGGGCCGCCTCCGGGGAGTTTCAGCTTGTGCCGGGACAAAAACATGACTCCGCCCGGCAGTTCACGACCGCCGAGACCATCCGCGCCGAGAAGGAAGTCATGGGCCGCATGGCGCAAGGACAGAATCAGGCTGCGCCGATTCTGTCCATTCAGGAGGCTGTGCGCGTTACGGAATCGCGACAGCAACTCAACTCCGCCCAGCGCACCGCCATCGAGGAGATCCTGACCTCCCGCGACACCGTGCAGGGCTTGCAGGGACGGGCAGGAACCGGCAAAACGACCGTCCTGCGCAGCATCCGCGAGGCCGCCGAGCAGCACGGCTACGTCGTCGAGGGCTTCGCCCCGACTTCCCGCGCCGCGCACCAGCTCCGGGACGCCGGCATTGGGGCCGACACCTTGCAGGGCTTCCTTGCCCGTACCAAGCAGCCGACGCCGGAACGTCACTTGTATATGCTCGATGAGTCGAGCCTTGCCAGCACCCAGCAGATGCGCGACTTCCTGCAAAAGATCGGTTCCGAGGATCGCGCGTTGCTCATCGGCGATACCCGCCAGCACCAGGGCGTCGAGGCCGGAAAGCCTTTCGAGCAGATGGTGCAGGCCGGGATGCGTGTCTCCGAGCTGGGCCAGATCGTCCGCCAGAAAGACCCGGAATTGCTGCGTGCGGTCGAGCATCTGTCACGCGGCGAGATCGCCGAAGGCGTCGCCTTGTTGGAACAGCAGGGTAGAGTGACGGAGATTGCCGACCCGCAAAAGCGCATCGCCGCGATTGCCCGGAGCTACGCGGCCAGCCCGGACAACACCATCGCCGTCTCGCCCGACAACGCCTCGCGCCGTCAGATCAATCAGGCCGTCCGCGCTGAATTGCAGGCGCTCGGGGTAGTGCAGACGGAAGACCACGCCTTCCGCGTGCTCGCTACGCGCTCCGACATGACCGGCGCGGATCGTACCTGGGCTGCACGCTATGACGTGGGCGATGTGTTGCATTACCAGCGCGGCAGTAAAGACCTGGGCATCGAGAAACAGAGTTACGCGCAGGTGGTCGCCACTCAACCCAAAGAGAACCTGCTGACCGTGCAGAAACCCGATGGCGAGCACGTCACCTACAATCCCTCCCGGCTTCACGGCATCAGCGCCTACCGCGAGATCGAGCGGGAGTTTGCCGTGGGTGATCGGCTGGGCTTCACCGCGCCAAATAGAGTGCTTGGCATTGCCAACCACGACCTTGGCACTGTCGAAAAGATCGGGAGCTACGGCACGCTCACCGTTCGCATGGACAACGGGAAATCCGTTTCCTTCGACGCCCAGGAGGTGCGGCACTTCGACCATGGCTATGCCGTCACCAGCCACAGCTCCCAGGGACTCACCGCCGACCGCGTATTGGTTAACGTCGACAGCAATGTCCACCCTGAGTTGATCAATAGCCGCTTTGCTTATGTTTCCATCTCGCGTGGGGCCTACGACGCGCAACTTTATACGGATTCCGCAGCTTCGCTCGCGCCGAGTTTAAGCTATGTGGTCACAAAATCCTCAGTCCTATCGACGGCCCAGACGCTTGCGACAGGTCTCTCGATCTAGGCCGTCCGCTACAAGAGAAATCGTCGAGATTTCTGCATAATGGAATGCATCCCACCACGTTCCTGAAATGTGTGTTTTGCGCGCTTTCTCTTCCCTCTATCGACTCTTGCCTTTCTTACCATCTCGATCTTCGCTGCGCTTTTTGATAATGTCTTTTACTTTCTTCTTCCATCCCTTTCCGTGCTTCACTCTTTCAAAATTACGTCCAAACCGGCCAGACAGAAGTTCAGTACGGGTGCGCTGGCTCAATTCTTTCCAGTTGTCGAACATCACGTAGATGGCATTTCCATATTGGATGTTCTCGAAAACCACGAGATCATCCCAGATAAGGCCACCAAAATATCTTTCCAGTCCACTCAACCCATAAACGAGCTTCGCCGGCTTAAGGCTCATCAAGAAATCATAGCGCTCTTCAACTGCGGTCTTTTCCTGGGCGGAAGGTGTCCTTCCTCGGAAAAGGCGAGCCAGCGCTTCCTCCCGTGTCCCCGGAGGAAGCACTTCCCACGAAACCTTGAGTGTTTGAAGGTAATCAGCAATTGTGGCATCACTCGGCTGAATACCACAAGCACCTACGTTTTCTTGCAGCAAGTTCAAGCACACCAATAGATCGTCATCAAAGCCTTTGTTCTTCTGGTGAAGAACGCGATCCACCTCAAAGACCATCAAATAGTTCGTTTCTTCAGTCTCTGAAATGCGGGCCGTCACTTTGAGGCGAGTGAGGCCGGGACTGATGAAGTCTCGCGGATACTTCTCGAAGGGAAGATCGACTGTGTGCGTGCCGTTATATGAATCACCCCAGTTGGGGCTTTCGATGGAATTGTAGTGGGTCTCTTTTGGAAGATCCCTCCGAACAATCTCCTCACCATTTATGTTGCGATAACTATATTTTCCACTTTGCTCTGGCGGGAGAACCGACGGGGAATATGCAAGCTTGCCAGCGAAGAGCGTGATGCCAAGATGCGCAAGCGCTCCCTCCCCGAGCTCCCTCGCCGTATAGACTCGTGAGTACGCTGCGATGACCGGACGCCCGTTCACACTCTTAAGTCGCTGTTTTATTGACTGTGGGATCACTCGTAGATTGCTTTTGGCCATTTGATAGTTTCCTCACTTACTCAATGTTCTTGGCCCCCGCTCCTGAATTTGCCGTGCAGTGGCATCAAAGGATAAACATCCTCCAGGACGAGCCAAAGGGCTTTACGGGAGGGGTCTTCCATGCCTCTCTGCATTCGGCCTGCCCTGAGGAAGGGTTATGAGAAGAAACTCCTCGCGGCGCCACCCACTGTCGTCGGAAGGTTATGGAGCATAGCGACCGTTCGGTTTAGGCCTCAAAACTTTGTTGAGATATACGCCCCTCGACTGACCGGGCGCTGTGAACTCGTCCCATACCTGTTGCGGACAGGCCGCATACCACCATTCCTTGCCATCTGTGAATCGAACGTAGATGGTTTCAGCCTCAGCATCATAGCCTTCAGCTGTAATCGCCGTCGAAATAACAGGATTCCACTCAAACATTTTCGCCCTCGTACATTCCACGCCATTGCTTGATTGAGGGACCCAGATCGGGAACCTCTGGTTCCGTTCTCCAAGGCTCTAGTGACGGATCATCTGCATGGGGCTTTGGCCTTGGTAATGCTAGCAGAGCACGCGCCGGCAATACCACAGCCTCTCCGCTCACGATAGCTTCCCCGGTCCGTAAAGAAGGAAGAACGGCTGCAAGCCCTGCGACAGTATCGGGCAATGCAGCTTTGATGGCACCTTGATCTGCCGTGTTCGCCAGACGAAGCGCAATAAGCGTCCCGCACTGTGCGAGTGCAGTATCCGGCAGCTCCGTCGGCCTTTGGGTCACCACCATTAGACCAATCCCGTACTTTCTCCCCTCGCGCGCGATCCTATTTGCTGAGTCGCGTGTGAGGGCACTGGCGGAGGCACCCAAATAACGGTGAGCTTCTTCAAGTACCACTAGGACTGGGCTCGCGCGACCAACGCCCGGACCGCCTTTTTGGCTCCGTAAGCAAACTTCAAACAATAAGTTGAGGACTACACCAATCGCCAAGTCAGCTGCAGTTGTTGGTACACCGCTGAAATCCAATACCGAAACCGGCGATGCATTGCCAAGCCATTCCTGCATGACCTCAATCAAGGGATCGGGTCCATCGGTCGTGCCAGCTGGCTCCCGGAAAAACTGAAGTTGTGGATTCAAGAGGCCAAGGCGCAATAGGTCGGGAGACATTCCATACATGCCGTATAGAGGTCCCTTAAAAGGCGCTTTGCTACCTGCCGAATAAGGCTTGTATTCGGTCGAACGAAGCTGCTGTGCATCGCCCAATTTTGCGACGGAGGCACTTTTTTCATCTGCGGCAACATCCCGTGTCTCCCTGTTGTCGCTGTCCACTCTGAACCATACTTCGCGAATGTCGAAAGGTACTGGCGTATCGGCCGTAACAGCAGATGGATCGAGGGTAAGCCACTTCGCGTCTTCGACAAACTTCTTTCTGGCCTGCGCCACATATTCTGTAAAGCGACCTGAAAAGGTACTTGACCCCGTGCCTCCGGTAAAAATCCTTACGATGTCGAGTGCCGGCAGCGACCAGAATGGTACCCGCAGTCGGTTATCACCGTCACCAAAGACACTACGGACGGAGGCACTTTGTTCTAAAGCCTGTGCATATTCGCCGTGAGGATCTATAACAACGATGTTGGCCGCCTTCCATCCGCCCCCTATGAAGCTTTGGAGAATGGAAGACACCGCACTTGTCTTGCCGGAACCGGTGGAACCTACAACAGCCGAATGGCGCGTCACCAGCTTCGCAGCATCAAGACAAACCGGCACTTCCTCCGCAGCAGCCAGGCATCCGATGCGTAGATGATCGACCCCAGCTTCCGGGAAAATTGCGCGCAAATGGTGTGGCGTAGCGAAATGTACCGAGTCATCAAGGCCGGGGTAAGATCCTACGCCTCTGCGAAACTTGCCCGTCGCGCGGTCAATCTCTCCTAATAGTTGAATCTGTAGCCAGCGTTCATCACGCTGGACTGCCTCAACTGGAGCCGGCGCTCCTGAAAGTTCGGCTATGCCTACCAGGCTGACGGAGCCGATGAGATCAATGATTCCCTGAGGTATCCGGACCAGAGATCCTATTTGGCCGATGGGTTGTAGATGTCCCCTGTAAATTGGTGCGACGCCAGCAAGATCACTATCCAAGGCAACTGTCACCGTCGCCCCCAAGACGTGGCGAACTCTACCAATACAAGTAGGATCACGGTCAGGCATCGACGAGTTTCGCTTTGCCGGCAGGTTCGGAAATAAGCTCGGCCAGTTTCACAAGTAGGGGATTTTCTTCATCCTTCGAGACGCTTTTCGCGAGATATGCTGCCAAGCACTTGAAGTCGCGTAGTGCAAATTGTTCATTCTGCCAGAGGCTGGCTGGGTACTCATCTTCTAGGGGCTTTTCCCATTCCCCTCGGATTCCGCCAATAATCGCTTCTGTCCCGGTGACCACCTGTATATTCGGTGTCCTCGCCGCGCGCTCTGCTAGCTCCGTTGGTATCTCCGAAAATAAGAGCACAACAATCTCTGACCGCTCTCTGCGCGAAGCGGCCTCGTAGATGATTTCATTCAGATGATCGTCGGAAAATGAATAACCAGAAATCAGCGTGAGCGTTTCCGGTTGATAAAGGGCTCGCCGAAACCGGTCCTGTAGAACAACGAAAGGCATCCGGCGTGATTCGTCGTATTTCGTATCGGATGGATAAATGGCTGCACTATTGGCTACCGCGTTGCCACGCCTCAATATTTTGTGCTTTTCATCCCATTCCCAGTTGAGTGAACCGTGCAGTTTCCAAAGCCGTGTGAAGAATGACGGCATACAATCCCCGCCCTGCAAGGGCTCGACCAGCTCTGTGCGGAAGCGGGCTGTCAGCGTACCGACGAAGCCATCAAAATAGGGCACTTGGCCCTCTTCGAGGGCCTTCTCCAAAAGTAGGTCGTAGTTAACAGTGAAAATTTCGAGCGGTGAGTGATAGTTGCAGCGACCGACCCACGCAGCAAAGTCTAACATCGGTGCAAGATTAGCAGTGTCGATGTTCAGAGCCTTAACGATGGCTTGGCACACAAGTTCATCAAGCTTTTCTGCTGCTTCGGCGCTTAGCCCCTCAATCGTCTCTTTGGCTGGCTCACCCTCCTTACCATGCTGGGCAGTTAGGCCAGCTGAACCATGCAATAGAGCGGCGATGCGCCTGACCCTGCTTAGAGCTTGCTCAAGATTTCGATTTGCAAGCTGTGTGCCAAAGAGCGCCTTGTATGGTTCGGCCAATTCAGCCAACACCATCTTTTGTAAATCGGCCACGTCCGGTAGACCACATGCCTTCGCGACGCCCGCTCCCAAAAAAGTACATACGTGACGAGACCTTGTCGCCAACTTTGCACTGAGATTAGCCGCGAACTTCTGGGGATTGTGAGACATAGGCCTCTTACTCATGACGCTCTACGAGCTGCCTTATCCGTCAATATGAGTCTACCTCGTAAAGTTCTGCTCAATGGAGCAAATTCCTTTGCCGCCAGAACTCTCCGATCGGCAGTCGAGCTAATGAAAGTCGCGCGACACCACATCGACATCCTCGACATTGACTACCCGCACGGCTGACGCCCGTACATTGATAACGCCATCCTGGTTCTGCAGCACTCCTTCCACCAGCAGCAAGTTCTTCCTCGTCACCGTCACGCGATTTTGTTCATAGAGATTCGGATGGATGATGGCGTTGGAGATGCAGGTTTCGTCTTCGTTGCTGAGGAAGATAAAGCCGCTGGCCGTGCCGGGTCGTTGCCGCGCAATCACGGCACCGGCAATCCGTACAAACGTCCCATCCGGCACGCCCTTGAGGTCGGCAGCCCTCATGACCCCGAGCTTGTCCAGCTCTGCACGTTGGAGGGCCATTGGGTGAAGCCCCAGGGTGAACCCGGTGATGAAAAAGTCGGCGACCATCCGATCGTTGATCGCCATGCTCACCAGCGGGGCCGTTAGGTCTATTCAAACTCATCCGGGATGTTTGCAAAGAGCGGGCCAACATCCTGCCCGGCTCGCTCAGCTCGCCACAGCGCCGTGCGGCGGTCATGCTTTTCTCCTGTCCAGTTGAACACTCCCGCTTTCGCCAACAGCCCCAGCTCATCCTTGCGGATCGACGCAACGCGACGCTTCAAATCGTATTCAGAAACGAATGGTCCGGTCGTTTCTCGCGCCAGCGAAATCGCGTCCCCGATGACTTGCCGTAGTCCCTTCACATCGCGCAGACCGATTCGCACAGCGAACGGGTCGCTGTGCTTTGCTCGCTCGTCTGCGTTCAACATCTCCAGCGTGCAGTTCCAGTCGGAACGCTGCACGTCGATGGGCCGCACTTTGAGACCGTGGCGCTTGGCATCGTTGACGAGCGTCGAAGGGCTGTAGAAGCCCATTGGTTGATTGTTGAGCAGTACACACAGATACGCGCCGAGGTAATGAAACTTTGTGTACGCGCTCGAATATCAACCGTTGCTCTATATGGACAGCAACATCGTCGAGATTAGCCCTGTACCGCTCAACAAGGGCGAACAGCGATTTGTTGACGACCTGAAAACGTTCTATGACAGTTCAAGTGAGTTCTTTGCTGACAAGGAGCTGTACCTGCTGCGCAATCTCAGCCGTGGCCGTGGTGTCGGCTTCTTCGAAGCTGGCAACTTTCATCCAGACTTCATTGTTTGGCTCCTCGCAGGCGGACAGCAGTACGTGATCTTCGTTGACCCGAAAGGCATCCGAAATCTTGGGCAAACCGATCCCAAGATTCAGTTTCATGCCACGATCAAGGAAATCCAGCAGCGTCTCGGTGATTCGAACGTGCGACTAGAATCCTTCATTATCTCGAATACCCCCTCGCATACGATGAAAATGCTTTGGACTATCGACAAGGCACAGATGGAGGCCTGCCACATTCTCTTTCAAGAAGAAGATAAGGATAGCTACATCGAGTCGATGTTGAAGATAGTTCGAGTGGATGATTTATTCGCTACGTCCTGACGCAGAAATCAACAATTGACTTGAGCCCGAATAAGCGTCCCGATATTTTATTACGGATAATTTTCTACATATTCTTCGCTCCTCCGGAGAATAGACAAAAGTAAGATCCATTCCGCATCCCCCGGAAGGATGTCTCCTCCCGAGCTCAGGCCCTTCGGTCCTCCGCCAACCTCACCGATGCCGAAGCGTTAGAAGCCGCTCTGGTCGAAAATCTGATTAGGGCCGACGTGCATCCGATGGAAGAGGCCAACGGCTTCCTTGCGCTTACGGTGTTCGCATCAGCGAATATCGACTGCGAATGTCTGCTATCCAGAACAACATCGGATAATTGTCCAATCAACACAGAGCTTCCGCTGCTGAGTCATCCGCTCACGTTCAATGCGTTGCTTACTTCTTCGGGGCCTTGGGCTTCGTTGTCGAAGCAGCCTTCCCTTTGAACAATATGAGGTCGAGGTGCCGCGTCGGAGACCGATACCAGAGCTCGGAAATTCGGGCGTCGTCGCTCTTAGGTCGGGGTGATGCCTCCCGCACTGTGAACGTCGTCGGGAGGTTCACAGCATTACCGAAAATGAGGGCGTGCTGCTTGGGCAGCGACGGCAACCTTCTCATGATGCTCTCTGAAATGAACGGCGTCATCTGCCGAATGTGGGACAGATCATCAGGATTCTGAATGCGATGAACAACGAAATTTGAACACTGCGAAAGAACGGTTCTGGATAGGTCACTCGGTCGCTGCGACGCAATGAGGAGAAACATTCCATATTTCCTGCCCTCTTTCGCAATCCGTTCGAAAATCTTGCTGGCTTCAATTGCATATCCGGCTGGTCGCTCAGCGACATAGCGATGCGCTTCTTCCAAGACGATATTGATCGGCAAGCGGTTCCGCGGGTCCGCGCGGCGTAGTCGCTCAAATATGAGTCTCGCAATGACCGCCGACGCGACTTCCACGACTTGATCGCCAGCTTCGTTAAGGTCGAGTATCGTGATTTGCGAGCTTTTCTGCAATGAATTCCCATCGCGCTCGAGGCCTACGAATCTCTCGACAAAACGATCAGTGTCCTTTTCGTAGTCCAAAATCGTCTTCGGATCAACGCGCAGGAATGAAAACTCTTCGCGTTCCCGTATCCATTTGAAGCGGGTTCTGAGTTGAGAACAGTACTCGCGGATTTGCCGGTTTCCGTGCGCCTCTTCGTACAAAAGAGCGAGGTCTAACGCCGCATCCAAATTCTCAAACGGAAAAGGCTTATTCGCATAATCCGGAATGGTAATTGCTTCCTTTATGTGCTGCGATAAAAGACCGTTGACGGCGTCAGCGTCTTTCATCTGACCAAAACTGATAGCGATGCTTGGTTTGATCGTCGCTGTATTGAGTTCGTTAGTTGAGAATGTCGCCAATATGGACAAAATGCGGTCGGTCTTAGTGGGACTACCTTGGTCACTTTGCATGATGTACAGGATGCAGGAGGCGAGGATGTGGTTCTGAAGCTGGGCTAAGTCTGCGTTGCTGTCGTCCGTAAAAAGTGTGGAGAGTCCCAGTGCTGTACGCAACACAGGTTGTTGCGTTCTCTCACTGGCTCGAAGCAAGAGCTCCCACTCTTCGACTGACATAAACCAATGCGGCAGGCGAAATCCATGACGTGTCTCGCTTTTATCCTCTACTGCGGTTGTGTCTGAGCCGTCGCCGTTAGGAAGACTCCAATACGACCGCTTGATATCGAAGCCTAGCTTGGCGAATGACTGCCTGTACTCTCCGTTGACATCCAAAAGAACAAAACTAGCACCGTGAGCGGCATATGTATCTGGTTTGCTGAAGAGCGACTGAATGATAGACGCGACAGTGCAAGATTTCCCGCTCCCTGTGTTGCCAAGTATCGCTGCGTGGCCGCCGAAGAATTCGTCGATACGAATTTTGATCGCGTAATCGCTAAACACAACCGACTTCCCAATGCTTATCGCCTTGAGCCTGGTAGCCTCGGGATCGTCAGCGCACTTGGCGTTCTCCGACTCACCTGTGACCTCAAAGATTCGGTCGAGATCACTGTCGACCGTATAGAGCGCGTCGGCGTAGAGCGAAGGATAGGTGGAGACACCAAACCTGAAAGCCCCATCGCGTGCTTGAGGGAGCGTGCCGAGAGGAACGAGGTCGAGGTATTTGACCGAGGAGATCTCAACGATCTCAGTACCATAACGAGAGCCAGAACTATTATCTTTCTCCCGTAATCCGACGATCTCGGCAACAACGTACTCAGATTGAACGGGGATGATCACGAACGATCCGAGTCGCGCAATGTAATGCACATCATCGAAACCGATCACTGTGAAATTGTCGGTGCTCCGATTCATCTCGACTGAAAATTTGTCCGCCGAAACCGAAACCAGCTTCCCGATTGATCTCCGAATATCATCACTCATTGACCACCCCGGCTGATGACGGATCAGCCTCTTCAGCTGCCGCAGAGAGATCAGTCATAACCTTTTCGATTGCCGTGTCAATCTTGTTTCCCGGAGGCTCCGGCATGAAATGCTCAACGAAGACATCGAAGTGATGACCGCGTCGCGTGTCGTCGGGCCCATCTCCGCCGATTATCCAAATTCTTGGGTCGTTCAGCGCTCGTAAGCGTTGAACAACACCTCCAGCATCGGGGGAGCAAAACGCAATCAACCGAAAGGTTGGGATCGTGAGTGCCTGGAAGATGATGTTGTTGATGTGCTCATCCCCAAAGCTGTACCCAATGACGAAAAGGACACTCTGGTCTCTTACGGTGCGGTGCTGGAATTCACGGAACAAGTCCGAATAGGGATAGCCAAAACTCGCGTTTTGCTTCGCCGGTGTGGGATAAATCATGACTCGCTGCGAGGTGCAGTCTTCCGGGGGTATCTGAAGTTCCCGGAGAGGAAATAGGCTCTTGCCGGCTTCAACCCAATTGATTGAACCGTGGAGCTTGCAGAGGTAGAGATAACCGTCCACCGAGGACCATCGACGACTCGAGATGTCGAGTTGCTCAGCGAGGGAGTATCGAAAACTCGCGGGATTGAAACGCCGCTCTACTGTACCGATGAAGCCATTGCTATAAGGCATGCCGAGACGATCCAGCGCCGTCTCGTTGAAGAGATCATAGTTCGTGGTAAAAATCCAAGGTCGAGGCAGGTTTCTGCCTCGATACGAAAGGTTTCGATAAAACGATTGATAGATATTTACAACGGAGTCGTCGTCTTTTGCGAATTCTCCATTTGAGCAGACATAAAGAATGTACGCGGTAACTTTGGCGATAGCAGAAGTCACCGTAGGCAGACTTCCAACGAGATCTGGGTTGGAACTATGTCCCAGCACGAAGCGAAGACTATGTAGAACCTCCAATAAGCGTTCCAAGTTGGATTCGTAGTCTTTCGATTCCAAATCAATCCCAAGTGTGTTTTTGAGGATGGCAGCTTCTGCTCCACTCAAGTGCGGCGCAGCGTTTGTTGAGCCAGTAGCGCCGATAAAAGACTTCGCCAGGGGCGCCATCGTTGGGATGCCGCACTCCACACCCTCCGAGACGTATGACGAACAGCCTGATCCGAAGAGGAATCCCAAATGCTGAGCGTTCATTGCATCGTTGAGTTGCTCACGAACACGCGATGCGGCATCGCTCCACGAGAGCGTGCTACCGTCCTTGGATTCCAAAATTTCTTGCTTACCCTTGAAGAATCTAAGGGTGGGGCTATCTTCGTTCTCGGGTGTAGACCCCATAGTGCTCTCCTGGGATTCTGCGAACTTGGCAAATCTTTACCTGTGGCCGATCGTTGCAAGCGTAGTGTTCCGCGTGACGCCATCCCAGTCGTCACACAGTGATGACTCGGGAAGTGCCCCAATACGTTTGATCTCTATGATAAGCGGTGCAGGCTCACAATCGGTCTCTTCGCACGAGCGTTAAGTTGCTGAATCGTCTGGAAATAGATCGAACAATGTCCAGCCGAAAGGATTTAAGGACTCGGGGGAAGGTGCAGGAGGAGGAACTCGACTCCTGCCGCGCCGCCGGCGAGCGGGGGCCGGAAGCAGCGGGATGTGGGTGCAGGGAGAAACCAAAGCGGGTTCTCCCTGCGCGATTTTGGAAGCAGTGAAGAAACGCGAAGCGGCAGGTTCGCCGCCCCCTGAAAGAGGGTCTAGGCCGCTTTCTTGAGTTTTGGTGCTGGCTTTGTCTCCTTCTTCGCCCTGCCCTTCGCCGCGAACTCCTGTTTGACCTTGGCCGCAATGGCCTCGCTATCGACTTTGTACAGGGTCGCCGCATCTCGAAGGACATTCGTTGCGTTCTGGCGGGATGCCGCTAGGAGAATGGCCTCGGTCACCATTACGTTGCGACTGGACGGAGGCGGATCGCACGAACGGAAAGTAAATCCGCACGTCCCAACCAATGACAAGCAACTGTGGCTCAAGCTACTGCACCTCGACCTCGAAGGTCACCGTGGGCCTTCAGAGGCGGAACATCGCTGCGCATCCGTCGAGCGCCACCATAACGCCGCTGCAGGCGGAAGCTCATATCGAAGATCTCGTTCTGAATTTCGTGCTGAAACTCAAATAGACGGAGCGATTAATAACGAGAAGTCGGGAAGTGTCCCGGAATGTTGATCGATGAGGGCCATGATAATCGGACACTGCGGCGTTTTTCAGGACCAATCAGATATCGGTTGCTGAAACAGCGCTGGATGAGTGCCTTGATCTGTTATCGCCAAGGTGAGAGCTTCTTCCGGTTTGCCCGTCTTTCGGGCGGAATCATGGAAGTGCGAATTCGGCAGCCCAAGTGGGGCTTTTGGAAGCGCACTCAATATAATTGCCTCGATTCTCCCGCCGTGTGTTATTTTCACTCATTCGGAGAAACAAATGCTCTCCTTGATCGAAACACATCCGGTTGTTTTATTTCTGGTGGCAACCATCGGTGTGTTATCAGGACAACTGTTGTTTCAGGTCGTGAGGCCATGGCTCGGACGTCTTCTTTCCCGAAGGCAGATTGACCGTCATCTAACAGTTTTCGCACTCCCCAGTCCGGAAGAAGCCATTTCAAGAATACGTGCTCAGGAACGCCGAAAGGTCATACAGGAATTATCTCGTCCATCCGAAACTTGGCGGTCTCGCTTCCTCATCAGTTACGAATTCTTGGAGCAACCTCCCGAGTCACTCAAGACGAATATCAACGAATTCAGTATTGAATCGGCTGATGCTATCGCGCAAGCTGTTCGCCTTGACTGGCAGATAAAATCTGATGAACTACTCTTGGCGGAGCGAGTTGTCGACGCAATAATAACTCTACGGAGAACTTTGTTGACTCAGGAAGATTGGGGCGACGAACCTCTTTTCTCTGGCGAGTTCGAGACATATCCCACCGTCAAGCTCATCTATGAACAGCATCTGGAAGAATTCGGACTGTTTCCTTGGACTGTACTTATCGAAACACAGTTTGCGAGCTTTTATTCGCGGAGACTACGAAACTTCGGCGACTGGCTTGGAATAGGCATACGTTTTGGCCGCCCGTCCAGGGCACATATGTACGGAAAGTGCAAGATGGGTTCAGGAAGTAAAGGCAAAGTTGGGGGAATTTTGCAAGGCTCTACTGGTTCCTACGGTATGACCTGTGCTCACGTTTTATCTGCCGAATGCGGTTCGGTTGTATGCACCCTCAACCCGAGTTCTGGCGATGACCAACCCGATGCGGCTTTGATAAACACCGCATCGGGATGTTTTTCCACGCCGAGCCACCCTAAGCTCTGCATTGCCGCTAGCGAGGCCGATGTTCGCAAGGCACTGATAGATAAGGAACCCGTTCGGAAAGGGCAATCCTCCAATAAGCACGGATATCTGAGTTGCCGAGTACATGAGATTCCGATTGACGGAAAGAGTTTTAGGTTTCCCCACGTACAGATAGTCCCGCCGACGATTCCCCTGCTCGGGCGTTTCAGCTCCGCACTCGTTTCGGCATTTAGCCAAGAAGGCGACTCGGGTACGTGGGTATTTAATGACGAAACAAGCCATTGGCTTGGCATGGTCGTTGCAGGGGACCCCGATAGGGAGCTGAGCTATGCAATAGAGCCCGAACCGCTGTTGGAATATTTTCGTCTCAGGCTCAATGATCCTGATCTAAAGCCTTACGAATAGGAGAATACATGATAGATAACACAGGGTCTTTATTCACTGTTAGTTCTCTGGGCACGTTTGCAGGCGCATCAGCCGCAGTTGCGGTTCTGGGAAATACCTTCCGTAAGCTCACCGGAATAAACCGAGCATGGCCGCCATTTGTTTGTGCGGTCCTGGTATCTGGTTTTGTCGCATACGAATCGAAGGCGTTCGATAATCAGGTACAAGGCGCAATGATAGTTTTGTTGAATTCCTGCCTCCTGTTCCTAACTGCTTTGGGAATGCAAGAGGCTGCGATCTCTCTGCAACCAACGCCGGGTGGCCCCAAGCCCTTTGGAAAAGGGCCCACAAAATTCTGGTCGCATTGGCTCCACTGACACCTTACCGCAACGAAGAGCAGCGGTCAGCAAACGGTTTCACCAACTATCGATAGACCTATTTGCGTTGGGGGAACCTGACCTCAAAGATGACTTGAATCAAATGCATCGAGTATCGGCTTGGCCTCTCTCATATTAAGCTTGCTCAAGTCCGGGATGGTCGGCGATCCGGACGTTATCGCTCCGTTGTTGCCAAATCGCCTGGTCACTCATCGAGGGGCGATAGTCCTGATATGTACGCTAGTGTCCGGTGATCCCGCCGGGATGGTCGGCAAACAGGAAGTGACCAGCAGCAATCTCTCCAATACAGGGGCGTACTCCTTGGATCCCGTCATCCCAACCAACAGACGCCGAGGAACAGTCGGCAAACCAGCCTTCTTTCTCGCAATGGTTACAAAAATGGTTACAGTGACGAAAAATAAGGCCAGCCGTTTCGGGCTGGCCTTCTCATAAGTCCTTTACTTATGAGATTGGTGCGGAGGAGGGGACTTGAACCCCTATGCCTTGCGGCGCTAGCACCTCAATCTAGCGCGCGTCATGTCACCGCCCGTGTAAGGTGGTGAAGTCACGAGACCAGTCCATCTTTGGTCCCGAACAAAACCTCTCGGTGAGTGCATTGGCGATTTACACTAGAGATATATCACCAACTGAAAGAGGCCAAGAAACGCCCTAACGGTTCGCTGTTGAGCAAGCGCCGTTTTGTATCGCGCGAAAAAATATCTTGGCCAAACATGCGCTAGCTAACGCAATTGAGCGTACTCGGCCTTGGCTTGCTTATAGATAGGGATGTCGGGATCGGCATCCTTCCAGAGCGTCAGGAAATTCTGGTATGACTTTCGTGCAGCAGCCTTGTCACCCATCATTGTCTGCGCGCGTCCCAGTTGTAGATGTGCCAGCGCCCCAGTTACATACCTTCCGACGATGGCGGGGTGATCGAGTAACTTCTGGAACTCCAAGGATGCAGCCTTCCCTTGACCGAGTTGAAGATAGGCAAGACCGCGGAAATAGGCGGGATACATACTGTTAAAGTTGTCGCCCACTATCAATTCATATGGTTCTGTTGGGCGAAGAATTTCAATGGCTGCCTTCGGATTATGCCGTTGGAGTTCTATAGCTGAGCGAATCGTTGGCAGATAGTAGAACTGCATTAGTGTGTCCTGCGGAGCCTGCTGGTTCATGATCGCAACGAGCTTCTCCGCTTCCTCTAGGTCTCCTAGCTGGGCTGACGCCAGCGCGATCTGCAATTGCACTACGCGAGAGTGATCAAATGGCCCGGAGTCCTTCGTTATGCGTTGAGCCGAGATCCAATCTTCGACCGCCGCACTCTGCAATGCAAAATCCATAAGGTGGGCACGGAGATCAGCCGCGTGCGCTTTGTTCGCAGCGAGATTACCGGCTTTCGACAGTAACTGACGCGCATCTTTGAAGCGGCCGTAGTACATTTGCACTGCGGCCTCTTGTCCTAGAGAAGGAACCTCTGCGTGATGGTTCCTCAGCCACGTCAACTCTTTTTGCATGGCGGCGTCGTCACGTTGCAAGAATGCAATCAGGTGACGCAAGAGATGCATGCGCACATCATCGAACCCGCGCACCTGATCGGCAGAGAAAGTTGCCTTCGCCTCCTCCAGTCGATTCCCATAGGTCTCAGCAGACATCTGGTCGAAGTCCGATCCGGGACCTACTAACATGGGCATAAGGCGCTGCGCCTCTCGCTCCTCCGCAGCTGCTTGGTCATATCTTCCCAGGTAGAACAGCTCCGCGCCAAAGTTGTTGTGGGCTACTCCATCTAAGGGAAATGTACGCACCCACTCCTGGTAGATAGGATAGGCCGCCTTCAAGTCCCCGTGGCCAACGCCGAAGTATAGGGTCTCGGCCAGGTATTTGAGCTGCCCGGTCAACCTGTCCCGAAGTTCATAGGCCTTTGTTTCATTTGTTAAGGCCTTTGGGACATTGCCTGTTGAGAAATACAGGGTGCCAACGGAGGCATATGCCAAAGCGAACGATGGATCGAGATCAATCGCCTGCTCGTAGAGCGCAATTGTGCCCGCAATGTCCGGCGAAAAATGCTGCCTGAAGGCCTTCGCGACAAGCTGCAATGCTTCGGGGGAAGCCGATGTCGCCAGTTCCAGTGGCTGGTTAAACTTCATCAGCGATTCGTTGGGCTCCCCCATCCGACCGCGCAGCTGTAATCCTGCTACGCCCAACGCATGTACGATTCCACTCCGTAACGCTGCATTCTGTTCGGAGTGGGCAAAGGTCTTACCGCTCTGACAGTTAATTCCGGTCAGCTCGATGTGAAAATGATTCCCCACGTCGGCAATCGAGCTCGTAATCACCGCTTTACTGTTGGTCTTCAGGCAGACCTCACGTGCAAGCGCCGGTGTCACCTTGGCATCCTGTGGATGATCGAGCTGCTTCATCGTTTCCCGCACTTTGTCCTGCGCTAGTACCTGGAGAAAAGGCGTCTGCGCTAGTTCGACGGGCAGTGCAAGATTGAATGCATCGTCAAGGACCGAGTCGCTAGTCTGGTTGGTGAGATCGGCGATCACGACGGTGTCGGCGGGAGAAAGCTGATACCTGGTGAGATAGCGATAACTTACAAATGCCCCGCCACCGAGGATGAGAGCGAGAGCACTCAGGCCAAGCCATTTACGGATGCGGCGTCTCCGTATTCTAGCGGGGCTAGGAACCCGTAACAGCTCGGCCCGCATCTCAGCTGCGGTCTGATATCGGTTGGCACGGTCTTTTTGCAACGCCTTGGCGATAACTTCTTCCAGTGCAGGCGGAGTGGATGCGTTCAAATATTTGACGGGAAATGCGGGCTGATGGAGGAGAGCATGTTGCACACCCGAGACATCATCGCCTGAGAACGCTCGCTGGCCGGTCGCCATCTCATAGAGCACCAACCCGAACGAAAACAGGTCGGTGCGAGCATCCAGCTTTTCCTTCCCAATTTGCTCGGGTGACATGTAGCTAGCAGTTCCCATGGATGAACCCGTCCGGGTGAGACTGGTATCCAGCACAGAGGGTTCAGGAGCAAGAGGCAGCAGCGTTGGCTGTTCGCCATCAGATCTCTCCGCATGCTCCAGTTCTTCCGCCTCGATCAGTTTGGCGAGCCCAAAATCCAAAATCTTCGCCGGACCTTGGCTTGTAAGAAAAATGTTGGCCGGCTTGATATCACGATGAATGATTCCTTTGGCGTGGGCTGCGTCCAGACCGTCACAGGTTTGGGTCGCGATCTCAAGCAATTGATCCAGCGGGAGTGGCTTCGATCCTGACGCGACTAAGCGGTCGCGGAGCGTCTCTCCATCCAAAAACTCCATCACGATAATGGGCTGGCCCTCAAACTCTTCGATCCCGAAGATGGTGCAGATATTTGGGTGGTTCAGCGAGGATGCTGTCCGTGCCTCTCGTTCAAACCGTCTAAGAGTGAGCGGGTCGCCGGCCATCTCCTCGGGTAGAAACTTTAGGGCAACGCGGCGACCCAACTTCAGGTCCTCGGCCTTGTACACCATTCCCATCCCACCACCGCCGATAACCTCCAGCACTCGAAAGTGGGAGACCTTCTTGCCAATGAGACCAGTTCCGGCAGATTCGATTTCTACCCCAACTCCGGAGGACATTGTTGGAGACGCAACCGGGAGCTGTTCGTCGGCTGCCTCCTCCCACACTGGCGAGACCATTAGCCGATAGCCCCGCCTTGGAATCGTCTCGATATATTTAGGCTCGGTCGCAGAGTCGCCGAGGGCGCGTCGGAGGGTTCCAATAGCCACATTTATGCTGTGGTCGAAATCGACGATCGTGTCGTTTGGCCAGAGCTGCTTCTTTATCTGGTCCCGGGTAGCCATCTCCCCGCCGCGGTCCACCAACATGCGCAGGACCCGAAGCGGTTGCTCCTGAAGGAAGACGCCCCGTTCGTTTTGGTCCGGCTTAAGAGCACGCAGCTCACCGGTCTTGAGGTTCAGCTCGAATAATCCGAGCCGCACACGGATTGGCTGGACGGGTGCCATGGCATCTTTTTGAACGGTACCGAAGTGGATACTTCGCCGAATTACTTCAAAAATCTGAACCGGAATGGTCAATTGTACCGGAGACACACCTATAAGGGCATTAGAATCAGCGCCCCCGCCAAGGATTTCAATTGAGGTTCAATTGACCTCCACTGCATTTACTTCTGATCCCGCTTTCGGCCACATTGATTGTGGTACTTGGCTCTCCCCAGCTCTAGTCGGCAAACTCGTACCCATCCCCCAACAGACTCGAGAGGCGGTCTCGACCATGCAATCCGTTTACCGATCTGCCCCCATGACAGCCTTGAGTCCGAATAGGACCGGTCGCACTATCGCCTTGCCTGAAGTCGCCGCGATAGAGCCGGTAAGCCAAATCGTCCACTTGGTGAGTGAGAGCTCCCACTTGCAAGCCGAGATCTCACGGATTTTCGGACTCGGGGTGAAAGCCGTCTGTTTCAGATCGGCCAGAGAGTACCTGGATTACCAAAGAGCAGATGAATCATCCTGTATTGTTCTGGATTTAGAGCTCCCGGAAATGGTCGGTCTGGAGTTGCAGCGGTGCCTCAGCAAGAAAGCAAAGACTCCCATCCTTGTTATCGGCGATCGGTCTGACGTTACTGCCTCTGTGAGTGCGATGAAGGCAGGGGCAACCGACTTCCTCACTAAGCCACTCGACGCGTTTGCTCTGATTGGGGCAGTGCAAACGGCCTTCGCCCGGGATAGGCGGTTGCGGCAACGCAAGGCGGAGTTAGCGACGCTGCAACAGCGGCTTGGTCGCTTGACGCCACGCGAGCGCGAAGTATTGTCACTCGTCATCGGCGGGCTTCTCAATAAACAAGCTGCCTCTGTTCTTGGAATCTCAGAAGTGACCTTGCAGATCCATCGAAGCCAGGTGATGCGGAAGATGCAGGCCGAGTCCTTGGCGCATCTAGTCAGAATGGCCGTGAAGCTGCGCGTTCCGTACTGGAGGAAGCCGCTGTTCGCCCATGAGCAGCGGCAGCCTGCTCCAACCTTCGATGGTCATCACGGAGCGACAAGCTTCGATTTGCATCTAGTGAGTTGATGTGACGATAGCCCCGAATCCGGTGGGTGGGCATAAGACGCTTCATGGCCAAGCACGGGAGAATCCAAGAAAACCCTGCGAACTCTTCCCTGACAAAAGAAGAATTTCGTTGATGACGAAAACCGTCAGGGAGCGGTTGGCACTCCGTAACAGAAGTACGTGATTGTCCTCCTTTATCAGCGCGCGTAATTTTCACATTGGAAGGTCGGAGGGCGAACATCCGCCGATCATCCCAATATTGAGACGCGCTCACGAATCGAGGCAGAGAATGACTGAGAAGAACGAACTCACAAGAAGACGGAAGGCTCCGCTCATCAACCGATCCGATATCGATCCGGTCGCAACCGAGGATATAAGTTGCGCTCTCAATACTTTGCTCGCAGACGTCTTCTGTTTGTACATCAAGACGAAAAACTTCCATTGGCATATGAGCGGTCCTCACTTCCGCGATTATCATCTGCTGCTCGACGAACACGCAGACCAGCTCTTCGGCGTGACAGACGAAATTGCTGAAAGAGTGCGCAAGATAGGTGGGACGACGATTCGTTCAATCGGCAATATAACGCGGCTACAGCGTATCGCCGACAATGACGCCGACTACGTGACTCCAGGCGACATGCTGAGCGAACTTCACGAGAACGAGATGGCCCTTGTCCTGAGTATGCGTGCGGTACACGCAATGTGCGAGGATGCGGGGGATGTTGCGACTGCAAGCTTGTTAGAAAACTGGATTGATCAGGCACAGCGGCGCTCGTGGTTTCTGTTTGAATCGACCAGACCCAAAGTTTCGTGACCGCTTGCGTGCCTATAAGACGAAAACGCGAGGATTCTATCCTGGTAACCCGGCGGGACATGATCTGGCACTTCGGAGGACGACGGTCAGGTCCAGATCACAATCTGGATGCAGGTGCTATTGGAGCTCCAGCGGCATTGGACTCGTCCCGATAAATATGAAGGCGCTCGAACGATTATCGAGGAGAAGGGGGGCTACGGAATGGGGCCAACGGAGCAGCGGACGATGATCACCCATTGTGGTCTCAATTGAGTTCAAGTCTATAGAGGAAGCTTATGCCGTCCCCGATCGTTGGTTTACATCACGTGACAGCAATCGCGTCCGATCCTCAAAGAAATCTTGACTTCTATACGCAGGTACTCGGCCTTCGATTCGTCAAGCGCACCGTTAACTTTGACGATCCGGGCACGTATCACTTTTACTTCGGTGACGACGAAGGGTCGCCGGGAACAATCCTAACTTTCTTTCCGTGGCCCCACGCTATGAGAGGGGCGACCGGACTGGGCGAAGTTACCCGAACAGCATTCAGTGTTCCGGCTGACGCGCTCGGATACTGGGAGCAACGGTTGAGCCAAAAGAAGATCTTGGTAGAGCACTCAGGAAGACGTTTTGAGGAGGACGTTCTAACGTTCGCTGATCCTGACGGCATGAGAATCGAGATCGTCGCACATGTTGACTCAGGAAAAGCTAATGCTCCGCGCTTTGCCTCAGTCCCGCCAGAGTGTGCCATCCGAGGCTTCTTCGGAGTAACTCTTCTTGAGCAGGAAGAACTGGAGACCGCTCGAATTCTCAACATGATGGGGTTCCACAACGTTGCGCAGGAGGGTAGCCGGGTGCGCTTTGCGGCGGAAGGAAATGCTCTTGGAAATCACATAGATTTGCTAATCGACGCTGCTGCCGGCTATGGCCGCCCCGGTGCAGGATCTGTTCATCACATAGCATTTCGTGCCAAAGATGATGCCGCACAAGGAGAGTGGCGGAACGAAATCGCAAAGCATCTGGAAGTAACTCCGGTGCTCGATAGGACCTATTTTCATTCGATCTACTTCCGTGAACCTGGCGGTGTGCTTTTTGAACTCGCGACCGATCCTCCGGGCTTCTCGCTCGATGAGTCAATTGACTCTCTGGGTGAGGCGTTGCGCATACCGCAATGGCTAGAGTCGAAGCGAGACTTGATCGAAAAGCAGCTTGTCCCGATTACCCTCCACAAGGACATGCCGCCGATAGAGATCATCTCTGATAAGGGAAGCACGTTATGATCATCGATCACCACGTTAACGGCGAGGTTCAAATGTCTGGGGCGCCAATAGAGGGAGCTGTTGGGGCAGTCATTCTTCTACATGGGAGGGGTGGTTCAGCGGAAGACATCCTCACCTTGGCGTGTCCGATTGAATTGCCCAAGCTGGCGTACCTCGCACCTCAAGCTTCAGGAAATAGTTGGTACCCAAATTCCTTTCTGGCACCAATCGCCTCGAATCAGCCTTGGCTTTCTTCAGCCCTCGGGAAGATAGACTCCATAGCGGTCATGCTCGAACGGTCTGGTATTGCCTCAGATCGTGTCGCTATTGGGGGATTCTCTCAGGGCCATGTTTGGCAACTGAGTTCGTGGCGACTCGCGCAAGGCGCTACGCGGGGCTATTCGCCCTTACGGGCGGTCTCATTGGGCCGCTGGGCGAAGAATTGGTGTACGGAGGAGATTTGAAGGGACGCCGGTATTCTTTGGGTCTAGCGATCCAGACCCGCACGTTCCGTGGAGCCGAGTGGAGGAGTCTGCCCGGATATTCGAGACGATGGGAGCCGATGTGACGGTCAAGCGCTATCAGCATAGGGCGCATACGATCAGCAGCGATGAGTTAGAAGTCGTCCACCAATTGCTGCACGATGCGTTTTTCGCCTCGAGCTGAGTCTCTCAACTCAAACAACAGAAGGACCCACGTCCAGAGATGGTCGTGTCTTCATGGTTCGGTCGTGCCCTCTGATGGCGGAATTACACGCCGATAGCGCAGTTCGTCGAAGAATTCCTTGAACATCTGCTCTGTATCGATGCAATCTTGAAATCCGGCACGGCGCGCCTTGATGGTCGTTGTCACATTGTCGAATTCACTGTTGAAGATAAAGTCTCCGAACGCCCAAGATGCAATCTGCTCGTAGGGAATCGGCTGCAGTTGGTATTTGGCTAAAATGGAATTCCACAGTGAACCCTTGTCCGCCATGTAGGTTGTAAGCGGTGTCGGAACCGGGTCGGCAGTCTCCATGCCGAACATCTTCGCGATGCGCGGCCACATATGCTGCCAACGAAAGTAGTCTCCATTCGTGATGTTGAAAACCTCGTTGCGGGCGGCGTCTGAGCGGGCTGCCCAGATACTTGCTTCGGCGAGGATGTTGGCAGATGTCAATTGGTACAAAGCCCGGTAAGCTTTTTCCGTGCCCGGAAAGCGGAGAGGCAAACCAAGTTCCCTCGAAAGCGTTGCATATATTGCGATAACCATGGCAAGATTCATCGGATTTCCGACTGCAAACCCGCACACCGCTTCTGGCCGCAGCGCTGTCCAGTGCCATTGTTTGTCTCTCTGACGATCGCGAAGAAAATCTTCCTGATCGTAGTAAAAGTTCGGAGGCATCAGTCGCGGGTCATCCTCGCGCGCAGGCGTCTTGAATGGTCCTAGGTCTGCGCCGTAGGCCTTGCCTCCCTGATAGAAGGTCAAGTGTCGGAGACTTGGCGATGTCTCCTCGACAATATCCAGCAGGTTCTTAAGGATCCCAAGGTTGTCTTTGGTCTTCTCCGATGGTGTGGCTCGTTCCACATAGGCGCCGAATACGATGTGGGTTACATCCTTGATCGAAAAAAGCTTTTGCCGGGTGTCAGCGACATCGAGTAGGTCAACCGAGATGTGTTCCACTCCTGCCTCGTAGGGAACCGCCCGCCTGGAAAGACCAAGTACCTCTGTGGCAGGTATCGCCCTCCAGTGTTCCATCGCGGCTCTGCCGCTGACCCCTTGAGCTCCTGCAACCAAGACTCTATTGTTGACGGACATCAATCATCCTCCTCATTGCCTAAGGACGCGCCGGTCACGCCGTTCGCCAGATCGAGCGTATACGCGATGGCCAACTCGATTATGCTTGGCTTCCGACAACGCTACTTCCTATGACCGTCAACGCCAATAAGGTGTT
This sequence comes from uncultured Acidobacteriaceae bacterium, assembly GCA_963745105.1. Lineage (GTDB taxonomy): Bacteria > Acidobacteriota > Terriglobia > Terriglobales > Acidobacteriaceae > Silvibacterium. Next base: position 141,236 of record CAVUWQ010000023.1, on the reverse strand, counting down.
TGCATTAGCTGAGCGATTTGAAGTGTCCGACTGCGATGTAAGCCATCATACAAATACATGATGGCCAGGCGAAGATCGTGCTTCTAATATTCGGACTATAGCGGCAGATCGCCACGGTAATTCGACTGCATAGCGAATAGGCGAAGATTTAGCCGGAAAGGGGAGACAAAATGCAGATATCGGAACTGAGCCAGACGATGGACAGGCAACTTGCCTATGGACTCTTGCGCCTGGTCTTGGGGACGAATATCACTGATTCACGGTGTGAGTCAGGCTGTACATGGGTGTCAAGGACTTTGCTCAGGCCCTGGTGCCGCTTTTTGCGAAGACACCTTTGCCGCCTGGTGCCGTATATGCCTATGCAAGCGCACTGCCAGTTGTGGAAGCCATTATCGGGTTATGTGTTCTCTTTGGTTTCGGGAGCCGCTACGCCTATGTGTGTGGCCTCTTGCTGATTGCATCCCTGACATTCGGAGCCGCCCTGCGACAGGACTGGGATTCGGCGGGACTACAACTCATCTATGCACTGCTGTATGCGATTTTGCTCGCTAGCCGCGAGTACAACGTTTTCTCCGTAGACGGATGGCTGGCGGCGCTTCAAGGGAGGGGAAGCCTATGATGAGTCGTCGGAACATCATCAAAGCAAGTGCAATGGTCGTAGCTTCCAGTGGCATCGGACCAGGCAGTCTTTCGCAAATTCCAGCGACCCGGGACCCGCCGATGCCAGGCCAGTTCTGGCCAAATGGCGCACGCCTTGTCATATCACTATCCATGCAGATGGAAGGCGGTGCGCAGCCGGCAAGCGGGGTCGATAGCCCTATGCCCAGAATCGATTCAAAGTATCCGGATCTACCAGCATCCAAGTGGTACGACTACGGATACAAGGAAGGGCTACCTCGCCTGCTGGATCTTCTGGACAGACGTAACGTGAAGGCAACATCGCACATGGTTGGCGCAGCTGTCGATCTTCATCCGTCACTGGCTAAGGAGATTGTCGAGCGCGGCCACGAAGCAGCGGGCCATGGGCAGACCTGGACTGCGCAGTACTCGATGACCCCCGAGGAAGAGCGAGCGTCGTACCAGCAGAGCATTGAGAGCATTCAGCGTGCCACAGGCACTCGTCCGGTCGGATTCAACGCCTTCTGGCTGCGAGGTACGCCGCACACACTCGAGATCCTGCAATCGTTGGGTTTTACTTACCATATTGACGATGTTAGTAGGGATGAGCCCTTTCTCGTAAACGTGAAGGGGAGGCCATTCGCCGTTGTGCCGTACACGTTGCACATGAACGATATCGTTAATTACGAGACACGTTACTTCAGCACGAGCATGTATGCCGAAGACCTCAGGATGGAGTTCGATGTGCTTTATGCCGAGGCAGGATACCGTCGCCGCATGATGTCCGTGAGCGCCCACGATCGAATCGCGGGCCGGCCTTCGAGGGCGCGCGTGCTGGAAGAGTTCATTGTGTATGCCCAGTCTCATCCCGGCGTGGTGTTCATGCGCAAGGACGAAATTGCCCACTTCGCATTGGCTGAGCCGAGCATCACCCGAGAAGGTATTTGAGAGAATCCCCCAATAAACAGGGAAAAGGTTCGACTCACGCTCATCGAGTGCCCTGACCCTCTTCTTTTAATTGATCGGCCTACGCATCCTTACTGACCCAACACTTAACAGCCACGATTGTGTAGTGCGAGGCTCGGCTCGAATTTTGGATGACGGCTGCGTGCATCGGATTTACCCTTATACCTGCACCGCGCCGCCGTCCACGAACAACTCCGATCCACTGATATAACTTGCATCGTCGGACGCGAGGAAGACGACCGCCTTTGCGATCTCATCCGGTTGTGCGATTCTGCCAAGTGGCACAGTCGCGGCAACTTCTGCGAACATAGCTAGCTTCTGATCCTCATCTTTAGCTAATCCGAGCCAACCGGGGGTTTCAGTTGCTCCAGGGCTGATTGCGTTCACACGAATCTTGCGTTCTTTGAGGTCTGACGTCCAAGTGCGTGCGAACGAGCGTACGGCGGCCTTACTGGCAGAGTAAACGCTAAAGGTGGGCGTCCCCGTTACTGTAGTTGTGGACGCATTCAAAATGATGGAAGCTCCATCTGGTAATAGAGGCAGAGCCTTCTGCACGGTAAATATTAAGCCCTTCACGTTGCTGTCGAATGTGGAGATGTACTGTTCTTCGGTGATGGATCCTAGTGGCGCGAAGCTTCCGCCTCCAGCGTTTGCGAAGATGATATCGAGTCGACCTTTTTCGCGTTTTATACGATCGTAAAGATTATCAAGGTCAGAAAGACTGCCAGCATCGCTCTGGACGCCTGTCGCATTTGTTCCGATCTTCCTGATCGCCTCGTCGAGCTCTGCCTGGCGACGGCCTGTGATAAAGACATACGCACCTTCGGCTACAAACCGGAGAGCGGTCGCAAGACCGATTCCAGCATTCCCGCCTGTAATTAGCGCGATCTTTCCTTCAAGCTTCTTTGACATGACATTGTCCTTTAGGGTTATGGATCCTAGCCGCGCGTACTGACTGCTGTCCGCGGCATATATGCGTACTACGGCACTTGCACGAGTGTCGGGTTTCCTTCAGGTTGAGAATCCGCCCTTATCTGAAGGGTTAGTTTCAGAGAATCGACGGTACTGTGGTCAAGGCGTTTCAGTGGCCCTAGAGTCTGCGCGATCGCAACGCCCCCTATCCCCGCATCGAATCGCAGAAGGGTCTGTTTAGGGCCGTCCCCGAGCAGGACTAGCATGTATCCCCTACCCGGCTCCAAACCTGTTGCAGCGACTTGCAAGCTGTCGATTGGACCTAAGGAGTTGATCGACACACTGGCATGGGCCTGAGATAGAGCGGTGTCAGGTGGTATCAGCTCTAAGTGGAGGGCGTGTGAAGCATCCCCCAGGGGTCGCAGGTTCGCATTCCCAGCGTCAGAGCTTGCCGCACCTGAAACATACACCAACGCCTGCGGGAGCTGGCCTACGGGTATTGTTGCGATGACTTGATTGCGAAGTGTATCGATCGCCTGTACTGCATCTCCGTTCTCAAGGCCGACGTATACACGCCCACCATGACCCGAGCCCCAGATCCCGTGGGGAAGATCACCGGTCGCAATTGTCGCTGTAAGCACGGGTAGAGATCCCGGCCGGCGGCGATAGACAAGCACCTGGTTTCTTCCACCGACAGTGATATAGGCGAAACTTCCATTCGCGTTGCGGACGAAAGTTACGTGATTTGTGATTGGACCGGTCTCGAGCGTTGCGATCGTCTTAAAGGGCGGGGCCGCGCTCACTATTTGAGTTCGCCCAGTGTCCTTCAGAGTGAACCACACTTCTTCCTGATCGACCGCGAGATTCGGAGAGAAGGGGCTGACCTGCGGGATGCGTGCAATCACCTTGTAGGTGAGGGTATCGATGACATCACATTCGGGTGTGAAGCTGGACGGCACAAAGGCATAGCGACCATCCGGACGAAACTGAACCATGCCAGGACCATTTGCAGTCTCTATGCGTCTAATTTCTTTGATTCGTATTGGGTCGATGACACTGACATAGTTCTCACCTCGAACGGTTACCCATAGTTCGCGACCGTCCGGACGGAAGAATGCCTCATGTGGCGAGCGGCCGACGTACACCTTACCCTTAACTTTGTTAGTTTCTGTGTCAATTAGTGTGACGGAATTAGAGCCGATCGACACAACGTCGAGTGTCTTGTGATCAGGGGAAAAGCCGAGACCGTGGACTAGGAGCTCACCTTTGTAGAGTGGACTGAGCGCAAGGGGAACGTCGTCACCGAGATGGATGGCCCCGAGCAGCCTATCCGTAATGGGGTCGATGACCGAAACAGTGTTGGAATTCTGCTCTGCTGTGTAGACGCGATCGCCGAGCTGCGCAGACAGATCCGAGGTATACGCAAGGAAAAGTATGAGAGTGAAGTGACGCATCTTCATCGCTTCTTTTCCTTCGGCTGCGCTGCAGCCTGTTTACGGAGCCACAGATTCATGGCATCTATCTCTGACTGTTGATCGACGAGAATTTCTTGGGCGAGTCGCCGCATCACCGGATCTTTACCAAAGAGCAGTTCGGCTTTGGCCATCTCGATCGCACCATGATGGTGAGGGATCATCATTGACGCGAAGTCGTGATCGACATCACCACTCATTGGTGCGGCCTTCATTGCAGCATCCATCTGCGTCATGCTGACATCCAGGGATTGCATGAAGCTTTGTGGGTTTGCGTGCTCCTGAGCGGGGAGAGGCCCAATGAGCATGGCTAATGTCAGCGAGGTAAGCGGGAGATAGATTCCGAGAGTTGACCTCTTGAGCGATGGCATGTGTCCTCCACGTGTTGACGGCGGCCCAGCCTTTAACGGCCGAACCGCCGAGCAGCAACTATCTTTGAGGTGCAAGAAACTTCTCGATGCGTTCGGCAATTTCTTCACCGTGGGTCTCGAGAGCGAAGTGACCCGTATCAAGCAGATGGGTTTCAACGTTCGGAAGATCGCGCTTGTAGGGAGCCGCGCCCTCTGACGGGAAGATGAAGTCGTTCTTACCCCAAACGATCAGCGTCGGTGGCTGGTATTTGCGAAAGAAGGCCTGGAAATCGGGGTAAAGCGGAACGTTCGATCCATAGTCCAACAGCATATCCAATTGGACCTCGCCATTCCCGGGGCGATCGAGCAGTACCTGATCAAGCGTCCAGGTGGTGGGGTCAACCAGACTGAGATCACCCACGCCATTCTGATATTGCCACTTAGTCGTGTCGAGACTCACCATGAATGTAAGAGCAGCACGGTTTTGGGGAGTCGGCTCTTGCCAGTACTTCTTGATGGGATCCCAGAACTTGAGCAGACCTTCTTCGTAAGCGTTGCCGTTCTGCACAATCAGGCCGGTGATCTTCTCTGGGTGGCGAAGAGCAAGGCGATAGCCGATGGGAGCCCCATAATCCATGACGTACAGAGCGTAGGTCTCGAGCTCGAGCTGCTTCGTGAGTTCTTCAACGATCGTCGTCTGATTTTCAAATGTGTACTTAAAGTCCTTGCGATCCGGCATTCCGCTGAAGCCGTAGCCGGGGTAATCAGGGGCGATCACACGAAACGACTTCGTGAGAAGAGGGATCAGGTTGCGAAACATATTTGAGGAAGTTGGAAAACCGTGAAGTAGCAGCAGGACCGGAGCCGTTCGCGCGCCAGCCTCACGATAGAAAACATCGATCCCTTGAATGCGGGTGGTGTTGTAGTGGACCTTCACTGATTCCGAGGTAGCGATGGCAGTCGACATAGATCTCTCCTGATGAAAGCTTATGAACGAGAAGGTAAAACTCGTTTCGATATCGACATTAGCTAACATAGCGTCAGCTGGCTATCATGCGTTTGCATTACCTGTGGAGTTTCGTTTCGACGGCTTACGGCGATTAATCGTAATCGAAGGTGCTCGGAAGCTAGTTGCGTGAGAATTACGAAAAATGCGATGCCCTATCCGGAAAATCGCGGCGGTCAAAGCGAAACTAAAGCCACATGAAGGGTTTGCAACCAGGTAGAAGATCTCCTTCAAAGTCTCGCGCCAAAAGCGCCTTTGGAGGATAGAGGCGACAACCGCAAATATCCGAGAATATAAGTTCATCGGAGCGCGCCATGAGTTAGGAGTCCAAAGCTACCCTGTAAACCAAACGGCGCACATTTCGCCTTCTCATCATTGCCAGAGTGCCTTTCCCGCCAGTGCGGGATACGCAGCTTTATAGCCATGCGAACGAGCTCCGCAAGCGACTCAGCACGAGTCTTGCGCATTATTTGGCTGCGATGTATCTGCAATGTTACTTCTGAAATCCCGAGGACAGAGGCGGCCTGTTTGTTCAGAAGCCCTCCAACCACGAGCGGCAAGACTTCACGTTCCCGTGGTGTCAGTAGGGAGAAGCGCTGTTGCAGTTCTGCCAACTCGGCTCTCTTTCGACGGAGTCTTCGGTCGTGAGCGAATGCCGCCTGCACACTGCCAACGAGGACGTGCAGGTCGACAGGCTTTGGAAGAAATTCGATTGCACCTGACTTCATCGCGCGGACCGCCAATGCGACGTCGCATTGGTCGCTTATAAAGACAACGGGTGGATTTCCTTTTTCGTCTAGGTTCAGCAGCAATTCGAAACCGCTCATATCGGGCAGATGCGTATTTACAACGAGGCAAGCGGCAGTCTCTCTGCTACTGAATTCGAGGTAGTCGGCAGCCGAGGTAAAAGCAAAGACCTTGACGCCTATTATTGAAAGGCAAGCGACGATCTCTTCTGTGATGTGGGGGTCTTCGTCGATGATGTAAACCACATCGCAGAGCGGTTCGGGTCGCGGAGAGTTGAATGCAAAGGAGTGAGGGCGATTACGGTAAACACGGGGCGTGCCCGGAAAATCTGTTTTGCGTTCGACTGCTTGCATGAAGAGAACCACCTTTCGAACGAATTTAGGAACCAGCGACACTTGCTAGTGAGGCAAGTATCGGGATCGTTCGAACGATGCGTAATCCCCATCCGAGCCAATACGCGCTGTCATTTCGGATAGGTCGGGAACACTCCCAATGTGCTGTCTCGTATCGCTACCAAATGTCCCATTCAAAGCTACGGTAACCGCGTCGGGACACTTCTTCGGCTCAGACTATCTCCGTGAGGGGAGAGTCAAAAGCCTCCGACCAAACATGCGAGCGTCAGCAGAGTACGCTCCCGGACCAAGAACGGCCAACACACCGCTGTCCAGGATCGAAATGAAGAGCTGGAACTCATCCCTGCCACCGCCCATGAAGAGCAGGTACAGCTGCACGAGGCATCCTGCGGCTGAGCAATAGGGAGTAAGAAGGCCGAGACAGAGAAAGATTGCCAAAATGGCAAATTCTAAAAGGATCCAGGACGGCGTCACCAGGTCCCAATGTGCGGTTCCATTGACTACGAGGGCTGCAGCCACGGAAACCCGCAAAACGAGGAGCGCAGCGCCTGCCGTCCCCGTAGGAAACATGGAGAACAGTCTTTGCACAATCGAAGGCTATCGGGTGTCGCCCGAGCCGGCAATCTCGAAAGGGTCGTATAACAGTTATCCTTTAGTAGCTGCAATTAGTAGCTGCCATCACAATTCCTTCAGTATATGTTTGAGTTTTCAGATTCTCTCAATGGGCAGAACGATGCATATCGCTCTCAAAGTGGAGATGTCCAAACTCGCTTGCTGCAGATGGCTGCTCGCCTGCGCATTTGCAGGCTGGGGCTCCTGTCCGTCCTCTTACGCAATCAGCAACGACAAGCAACTCTCTCAGTATGCGCACACTGCGTGGCGAATCCAGGACGGGTTCTTCGTTTCCGAGCCGACCACGATTGCGCAAACGGTCGACGGCTATATTTGGATTGGGACACGATCCGGGCTGCTGCGATTCGACGGGGTACGATTCGTGCCGTGGGCTCCTCCATCCGGCAAGTCTTTGCCATCTTTGGAGGTCACCGCTCTGCTGGGAGGGTCGGATGGGAGTCTATGGATTGGGACAAAAAGAGGCCTGGTTCGCTTGAAGAATGGAGATTTGACCGATTATCCGGGAGCTGCGGGCTATATCAACTCCGTCCTGGAAGACCCCGAAAATCGTATCTGGATGGTTCGTAGTCGGCCCAAGGACGAGACAGGACCCCTCTGTCAGATAACGGACATAAAATCGCGATGCTACGGGAAAGACGATGGAATTCCGAGTCCCTACGGCGGAACGTTGACTCGAGATCCCCAAGGGAACTTTTGGATCGGCAACGCTTCGACTCTCCAACGTTGGCAGCCGGGATCGACTGACATCTACATCCCGCCAGGGCTAAATTCTGAGGGTTTGAGTGGAGTAACAGCTCTAGAGCCGACAACCGACGGAGGTCTTTGGGTTGGAATGGGAAGTTCTGGCCCGGGATTGGGACTGCAGAGACTCTACAACGGGGTCTGGAAACCTTTCGTGACTGCGGGCTTTGATGGAAGCGCTATCGAGGTCAACGCACTGCTGTCGACCCGTTCAGCACTGATCGTAGGAACAGACAACAAGGGCATTTACGGCATACACGATGGCGAGGTAGACCACTTCACGGCTTCGGATGGCCTGTCGGGAAATTCTGTAAACGTGGCCTATGAAGACCGCGAAGGGAACCTGTGGGTCGCAACTACTAAGGGGGTCGATTGTTTCAGCGATCGATCCGTCACCAGTTTTTCTACTCAGCAGGGTCTAACTGCTGACTTGGTCGATTCGGTATTTGCTTCATCCGATGGAACGATCTGGATCGGGAACCGTCATGGCCTGGATTCTCTTCGGCAGGGTAGGGTCTCTTCGATCCGTGAAAAAGATGGTCTTCCGGGAGGTCAGGTGACGGCGCTCTATGAGGAGCGCCCCGGCATATTATGGGTTGGCGTAGATAGCGGTCTTTGGATCTACGAGACGGGAACATTCACTCCGGTAAGAAGGGCCGATGGCAGAACAACGGGGGCGGTGATAAGCATAGTCCCCGACGCGGATGGCAGCCTCTGGGCTACAAGCGTGGGTCCGCCCAGGAAGCTCATACATATTCGGAACCGAATTGTGATCGAGGAGATCGCGGTCACGGGTCGTATAGATATTTTGACACCAGACCTTCACGGGGGCGTCTGGATTGGTCTAAACGACAGTCTCGGTTTATTGCGGAACGGAAAGATTGAGACATTCCCTTCGGGACCTGTTGAGAATTTCAAGAATCCTTACAGGTATGTTGATAGATTCTCACGGCTGGCCTTTGGGAACCACAGCAGCAGGGCTGGTCGGCTGGCGGAACGGAAAACCCCAGACCTTGACGGAACGGAACGGGCTACCCTGTGGCGTACTGTACGACCTCGTAAGAGATCTAAATGATTCTCTATGGGTGAGTGCTCAGTGCGGGCTCATCCGGATTTCGGCGGAGGACTTGGACAAGTGGTGGGATCGACCTGACACTAGCATCAAACTCAAATTATTCGATACTCTTGACGGCGCTCAAATGGGCGATCCACCATTTCATCCTGCCGTCTCCCGTTCCCCGGACGGAAGGCTTTGGTTTGCGAATCAGAGTTCGCTGCAAATGGTAGACCCAGCTCATTTAAGCCCGAACCCGATTCCGCCGCCGGTTCACGTAGAAGAAGTGATCGCTGACAGAAAGAGCTACCAGCCGTCAAGAGGCCTGCGTCTGCCCGCGTTGACGCGCGATCTTGAGATCGATTACACCGCACTTAGCTTTGTAGCTCCGAAGAAGGTTCTATTTCGCTACAAGCTGGAAGAATACGATGCGGAATGGCAGGAGCCCGGATTGAGACGCCAGGCCTTCTACACAGACCTTCCTCCGGGTCACTATCGATTTCGTGTTATCGCTTGTAACAATGACGGTCTGTGGAACCAAATGGGCGATGTACTTGATTTTTCTATTGCCCCCGCGTTCTACCAAACGATCTGGTTTAGGTCGGTACTGTTGATTTGCGTTGCGGCGGCCCTGTGGCTCTTCTATCTTTTCCGTTTGAACCAAGCGACGCGGCAGATTCGAGAGCGGCTCGGCGCCCGCATGGAGGAACGCGAGCGCATCGCACGCGAGCTTCACGATACGCTTCTGCAGGGCTTCCAGGGCTTGCTGCTCCGTTTTCAGGCAATCATGAAGTCTTTGCCCACCAATAACCCGGCCCACGAGATGATGGCGAAAGTCTTGGATCGAGCCGACGAGGTACTTCTGGAAGGAAGGCAAAGTGTAAGAGATATCCGCGAAGAAGGGATGGCTGGAACTGAATTGTCGCAAGCTCTCGCACACTGTGGCGAAGAACTTCAGCAAGATCATACGTCCATCTTCAGTCTCGCCATCATGGGCGAGCCGGTACCACTAAGCTCGGTTGTGTTTAATGAGTCCTACAAGATCGCGCGTGAGGCACTTATCAATGCCTTCCAGCATTCGCAATCGACGAAGATCGAGGTCGAGATTACCTACAATGACAGTAGCCTTAGCCTGAGGGTTCGCGACGATGGGATAGGTATCGATAGGGCGATTGTGAGCATGGGGCGCGCTGGACATTGGGGATTGTTGGGAATGCGTGAACGCGCACAAAAGATCGGAGCGCAGATCAACATCTGGAGTCACCGTGGCGCCGGCACCGAGATTGAATTGATAATTCCAGCCAGTATTGCCTATCTGGGCAAACGGGAGCTGACACTCTGGCAGCGTATCAAGCGCTCGTTCGTTGTGGAACGGGGAGGTCATGCGTGATGAAGAAGATCAGAGTCCTTACGGTGGACGACCATCCCCTACTGCGTGAAGGAATTGCGGCGGTCCTCGACGGCGAAGAGGATTTTGAGCTGGTGGCCGAAGCGACGAGCGGACAAGAGGCCATCGATTGTTTTCGCAAGCACCGTCCAGACGTAACACTGATGGATCTACAAATGCCGGGTATGAATGGCATAGACGCAATGCTGGCGATCAGAGGCGAGTTCGCGAACGCCAGGTTCATTGTTCTAACGACCTATCAAGGAGATGTCCAAGCGTTGCGTGCTTTGAAGGCGGGGGCCTCTGGCTATCTCTTGAAGAGCATGATGCGCAAGGAGTTGCTGGAAACTATTCGGATCGTCCACGCCGGCCGGCGACGAATCCCGCCTGAGATAGCGGCTGAACTAGCCGACCATGTAACCGAGGATGCGTTGAGTGATCGTGAGGTCGATGTCTTACGGAGAGTTGCAACGGGCAACTCGAATAAAATCATTGCCTCGCAACTGAATGTCTCAGAGGCAACGGTTAAAGGCCACATGAAGAGCATCCTTTCCAAACTCGGAGCGAATGATCGGACTCATGCGGTTACGATCGCTATGAAACGCGGTTTTCTCGATTGCTAGGAGTTAGTTACCAGGTACACCGGTCCCTTCGTTGCGGAGGGCATGAAGCGACACTCGATGGCTTTGACCTTGTTGAGCCGTCGGGCGAAGCGCTCCTGGGAGGTATCAAAGTTGGCTCCAAGGTATGCTCTTGTGATCTCTTGGGCCAGCGCTGAACCGACAATGCGCGATCCCATCACAAGCACATTCATATCGTCATGCTCAACGCCCTGATGTCCGGAGTATGTATCGTGACAAACTGCCGCTCTAATTCCAGGCATCTTGTTGACTGCCACGCAAACACCGACCCCCGATCCGCAGATGAGGATGCCGCGATCCGCGGCACCCGTCATGAGTTGCGCCCCGACAAGTTCCGCAAAATCCGGATAGTCTGACGGTTCTTCGTCGTGGGCCCCAAGATCATGTACCTCGTGCCCAAGTTGAGCGGCAAAACGACGGATCTGCTCCTTTAGAGTGAAACCAGCATGGTCGGCGGCAATCGCAATTCTCATTGGTAAACCTCTAATGAAACTCTATCTATCTGGAGCACAGTTAATTACACTCGCAAGGCATGCACAGCGAATGCGATGACGCCGCAGAGCAGGAGAAACACCATCATCACAAGGAAGGCGATGTAACGTGCTGCTCGGTCACGGGCCGTGGGAGACGGATGCGTGATGCCGAAGGTGTCGATGAAGATCCCTGCTAAGTAGCGCAGCACCTTCATAGAGCGAGCTACCCCCTCTCCATGGCTTTTACGGTCTCATCGGTTGTTAGCACAGCGTGGGCAAGGAATGCGTAGTTGATCATCGCGGCTGTATAGCCATTTCCCCAAAGAGGATGCCGCGGACCTGCCGTTGCGTCTTTCACCACGGCCACTTCGAACCCCTGTTCTAGGAACTCGCGCAGATGCGACTCGACGCACATGTTCGCCAGCATGCCGCCCAAGATGATCTTGGTTATCCTCCGCTTGCGCAGTTGCAACACGAGGTCATTCGTCTGCGGACCCCACACGCGATGTGGCGACACCACGACTGTCTTACCATCTTCGATATAAGGTTTGAACCGTTCCAACCAGTCTGCGCCAGATCCTTTGAAACCATCGAGATTCAGCCGCCCTTTGCGAGCAAACATATCCGTCTTGGCCTCGTCCTCCTCTAGGGGACCATTGAATTTCCACCCCTTGTCTTCGGGGAAAAAGTAGTGAGGTGAGATGAAGACCTGAAACCCACGCGCCTTCGCGGCCTTGAAGAGACGCTCCATATTCTGGATCGTGTTATTTTCCTTCAGACTCTCGCGAACGGCCTCCCAGGCCAGTCCGGCCTCACTCAAAACGTCATTCTGCGGGTCGATAAAGACGAGGGCTGTATCACTATGGTGCAGGCCGAGCGGTGATGTCTCTGCAGCTGCAGAAGTTTCGTTCGGACGGACCTCTAGCTCCCCCGCAACTGCATTCTGGGTGGCGAAGAGGGCGGCGGCGGTTGACGCGCCGGCCACAGTGAGAAATCGCCGGCGGGTGGTGTTTGGCTTTTCGTCGGTCATCGTGTCGCTCCTGGTTTGATTTCACTCCGCGTTTCCAACTCCCCTAGCCACGCGGCAATTGGGTTGGCAAAGTGATCCTAGCTGTCTGCATCCAGGTCCGATATCATGCTCTTCCATTAGCAGTGCGAAACAATCGCGAACACGCAAGGTAGGCACTTCTCATAGAAATGCATGGTTCCTCGTAATAGCGAGGCAGCTGTATCTTTGCGAAGAGGAGAGTGCTCATGAACTCGCTCATTTCGGTCAACGTAGGCCTGCCGCGCGATGTTGCGTGGCAAGGCAAGATAGTGCGAACCGCAGTCTGGAAACGATCTGTCACAGGGCGGGTCTTGGCGAGACGTCTCAATCTTGACGGAGACGGACAGGGGGATCTCGCCGGCCACGGAGGGGAACACCGTGCCGTGATGGTCTACCAAATCGAGTCATACCGCCACTGGGAAAAACACCTTCAGCGACATGACTTAGAGTATGGGCAGTTCGGAGAGAACCTGACGGTTGAAGGGTTGCCGGATAATGAGGTCTGCATTGGTGATCGCTATCGCATCGGCACAGCGCTCTTTGAGGTAACGCAGCCGAGGGTGACCTGCTATCGCGTCGGCATCCGAATGAACAACCCTGACATGCCCTCTTTGCTTGTGTCGCACCATAGGCCAGGATTCTACTGTCGCGTCATCGAGGAAGGAGTGATTGGAGCCGGAGACGAGATCGTCAAGGTTGCCGATGGCCCGGAACACGTCACGGTGGCTGAGGTGGATGCGCTTCTTTATCTGTCAGGGCATCCTCGCGACCAACTGGAGCGAGCTTTGCGCGTTCCATCCTTGAGCGAAGGTTGGAAGGGCTCGCTTAGGGCGTTGTTAGCTGTGGGCGATCAGGGAGGCAATGCTGGACTTGCACCCGCAACGCCGCCTTTAGCATGGAGCGGGTTCCGACCCTTGCGCGTTGTTGGAGTGCAACGTGAGTGTGATGGTGTCCTCTCCTTCGTCTTGCACGCAGCTGATCATAGCCTTTTGCCTGTGCCGCTTGCCGGTCAATTCCTGGTTTTCAAGATCGACGTAGATGGTTCGTCCACCCCGGTGCTGCGAAGCTACTCACTTTCCGGCTCCCCCAGTGCAGGGACCTACCGTATCAGCGTGAAGCGCGAGGACGGCCCTGGAAGTCAGTATTTCCATGATCGGGTGCAGCCAGGCGATCTGTTGCAGGTGAGCGCACCACGAGGCAGCTTTACGCTCAACGAGAGCGAACGGCCAGTCGTCTTCCTGAGCGCTGGTATCGGGGCTACGCCTGTCCTATCCATGCTGCATGCGGTGGCGGAACGAGCCGAGAATCCGGTGCGGGAAATATGGTGGTGTTACGGTGCTCGCAAGGGCAAAGAACATCCTTTCGCCGGTGAGGTGCGGAACATATTAGGGAGCGTTCGAGGCGGACACTCTTTGATCGTCTACAGCAGACCCGAGAATCCGGACCGGCTGGGCGAGGACTATGACGCGGTTGGACATCTGAATCTCGCTTTCTTGGAGGAGCGTGCTATACCCCAGACGGCTGACTTCTATCTCTGTGGACCGCCAGCATTCCTTGTCGAGCTTTCGAAGGCGTTGAAGGCTTGGAATATCCCCGCCAGCAGTATCCATTCCGAGACTTTTGGATCCGGTTCGTCGTTGACACCTGGGATCGCCAGTGCTTTGGCGCCCTCCTCACACCCGCCTACAGGAGAGCCCGGATCAGGACCGATGGTATCCTTCGCTCGGACTGGTCTCACCATACCTTGGAATCCTCGCTTCGGAAGTCTCTTGGAATTAGCCGAAGCTTGTGATGTTCCAGTGCGATGGTCATGTCGGGTCGGGGTCTGTCACACATGCCAAACCGGACGAATCAGCGGCAGTGTGAAGTATTCGCCGAAGCCACTGGACCAACCAGCAGAGAGCGACGTCTTGATCTGCTGTGCGACACCATTGTCGGAGATCGAGTTAGACCTGTAACAGCGCTGTTCGTTGGTATGTACGGGCATTACAGCCCTAGATCACTCAGGCCGGGATGGTCGTCAGGCCTTCTGCCTAACGCCCAATGAAACTTGCGATCGCTTTCTTTGATGGCCAGCTCGTTGATACTCGCATGCCGAGCGTACATAAGACCCTGGTCGTCGAACTCCCAGTTCTCATTACCATAGGCGCGAAACCAGTTCCCGGAATCGTCACGGTACTCGTACGCAAATCTAACCGCAATGCGATTTCCGCTGAAGGCCCATAGCTCTTTGATGAGGCGATAATCCATCTCCCGTTTCCACTTCCTCGAGAGCAAAGCCACGATCTGCTCCGTACCAACGGCAAACTCAGCGCGATTGCGCCAATGGGAATCCGCTGAGTACGCTAACGAAACCCTATCCGGGTCTCGTGTGTTCCAGCCATCTTCCGCGAGACGAACTTTCTGCTTTGCGGTCCCTTGTGTGAAGGGTGGGAACGGCGGTCGTGGATCCATTTTGGTTCTCCTATTCTGTTTGTGGGGCGCATGAGTGTTTGCTAGTGCGGAGTTCTTCGAGTTCCTTTCGCAAGGTTATGTTCTCAAGCTCTAGACGACTCGAAGTTCCCTCGACGGCATGGATTGCATCGCGTATTTCGTCCACTGTGTAGCGTGGTGTGATGTGCTGTGGACAATTCCAGTCGTAAGCTTCAATGTGAATGACGAAGACTCGTTCGATGACCGCCTTGTCGTCCAACACCCGGGCCCGCGATAGCCAACTCTCCGCCTTCACGCCCTCGAAGATTTCGACATGCCCGAGTATCTTTAGCCGAGCTTGATGGGGGTAGTCGACTAGAATCAGCGCCACGCGATCATCACTCATTAGGTTGCCGGTCGAAATGTACTGCTTGTTTCCGCGGAAGTCGGCGAAAGCCAGAGTACGATCGTCGATTACTTTTAGAAATCCCTTGGGACCTCCGCGGTGTTGGACATAAGGCCATCCCGTCGAGCTGGTTGACGCCCAGTAGAATGTGTCGCGTTCGCCCAAGAACTCCCTCTCGAATTCACCGAGTCTATCTTGCGACTCCCCAGACTTTTCCATGCGCGCATACTGCATACGGCTGCCATGCAGTTCTTGGAGCTTCTTGACGAGAGGCGTAAATGCCAGTTTGCCGAAACTCATGCAAGCGTTCCTCCCTTCCTGATCGCGCCTGACGGGCCAGAATGCAGGACGCTAGCCCCGCGGAGTGAAGAATTCCACGATATGACCCACAATTTCATAACCGTGAGTCTCCAATGCAAAGTGCCCGGTGTCAAGAAGATGAATCTCGGCCTGGGGAAGATCCCGCTTATAGGGCAGTGCCCCCTCCGTGGGAAATACGGTGTCATTCTTCCCCCAGACGATCAGTGTCGGCGGTTGGTACCTGCGAAAGAACGCCTGAAACTCGGGATAGAGAGCGAGATTGGTGCGGTAGTCGTAGAGCATGTCCAACTGGATCTCTGCGTTGCCAGGACGATCAAGTCCGACCTGATCCAGCAACCACGTCGACGGGTCGAGCAGAGTTGAATCAGCAACTCCATTCGTATACTGCCACTTGGCGGCCCCAGGGTCCGAAAGAAATAGACCCTTGAAGTTCTCGGGTGTGGGAGCTGCCCAATACTTCTTCATGGGGTTCCAGAACTCGCGCAGCCCCTCCTCGTACGCATTGCCGTTCTGAACGATGAGACCGGCGATCCTTTCTGGATGATCCAACGCCATTCGCAGACCAATTGGGGCGCCGTAGTCCATCAAGTAAACGATGAACTTGTCGAGACCCAGCTTCTCCGTGAAGTCGCCCATGAGTCTGGCAAGATTCTCGAAGGTGTAGGGGAAGCTTTTGTGATCCGGCATGCTACTAAAGCCATAGCCAGGATAGTCGGGAGCAATTACACGAAATGTCTTGGCGAGCCGGCCGATCACATTTCGGAACATATTGGATGATGTTGGGAATCCATGGAGGAGTAGAAGCACAGGGGACGTTCTCGCTCCTGCTTCGCGGTAAAAAATATCGACGTCGCCAATGTTAATCGTTTTGTAGTGGGTTTGCGATGGTTCGGAAGAACTCAATGTGCTCGTTGTCATACTTCCCCTTTCCGACTTATCTCAGGCAAGGTACTGCGCCTGGATCTTCAAGCTACCTAGGACGAATCTGGGTGCCTATTGTGTATTTGCATTAGACGGAGGGGTATCAGGACCAGAGTCGATCATTCTCATGCAAATGCATGATAGTCACGCACTCTGGGCCCGAATAACGTCTGTCCTATGTTCGGAGGTAGCGAATGAAATTCACGATAGGTCTCATCATCAGCTTTGCCGTTGGAGTCGGCTGTCGATATTTCGATGTACCAGTTGGCAGTCCTTCCGCGATTCCCGGGGCGCTTATCGTGCTCGCGATGACCGCAGGCTACTCCTGGACCAATCAAATCATGAATGCAAGGAACAAATCTGCGACCACAACCCACCTCTGTGGTGGACCTACTGGTCGATCCGTTGCGGAAGAACAAGCTGGGCCTCGCCGCGTTGGCTTGTCTGAGTAGAACTTATCAACTGGTCGAGGAGGAGTGACGTGATTCCAATACCAGTACTGCAACCCCATTCTCCGATAGATGATGCCGTCTTGATTCCGATTGGAAGCGAACAGTGTTACCGACAAGTCGCCGCTGCCGAAAGACAACTAAACGCATTTCTCAAGGCGGTTCAAGCGCTCTACGGAGATGGCGTGGCCGACCGCGCCGCCGATGATTGGATCGCACTCGCACAGAGCATTCAGGCTCCTTCGGTACAGGGTTTTCCAAGCTGGAGATACGTCACAATCCTAGCTTCCAGCCGCTTGGCGATGGATCATTTCGGTCACAGACCGAAGGATGAGGGAAAATGATGCGGAATCAACCGCTAGACATCGTCGTCGTCGATGACAATCCAGTATTGGTTAGTGTGCTCTCCGAGATCTTTCTCGAATGCGGACACAATGTTCGCGCCGCTTCAAATGGTTTCGTTGCTCTTGCTGAGATCAGGAAAAACGTGCCTGATGTTCTCCTTTCAGATCTCTGCATGCCCGGTATGTCGGGATATGAGCTTCTCTCTGTAGTTCGTCGCCGGTTCCCAACGATTCGCGTGATCGCTATGAGTGGCGCTTTTTCAGGAGAGGCCGTTCCTTATGGGATTGCTGCGGATGCTTTCTATGCCAAGGGAGCAAGCACTGTTGCCCAACTGATCGAGATCGTCGGCGAATTGTGGTGTGAAGAAGCGCATTCGTCCCGTTCCACTACACCTATCTGGATCGCCGAAATCGCCGCAGATCACGCTGGTACTTCGGTCCTGCTTGTCTCGTGCCCTGAATGTCTTCGACCCTTTGCTCAGCGAGCAGACCGTTTTGAACTCCTGCCCTGGAAGGAGAGCTGTCCACACTGCATGACGATGGTCGAGCTCGCTTTGGTACGGCAATCACGGGGGATGGATGGAACACCTATTTCGATCGAAACCGTCACGGGACGGATGCGTCAATCGACCCCGAGGACAACATTGGGCGACGGCACTCCATCCGGGAGAACACACCAACAATGATCAACATTCTTGTAACTCTCTTTCTCTTTCTTGTTCTGAAATGGGTATTCCTATTTGTGTTCGTGCAGAAAGGCGAACGGGATCGCTTGGAAATGACCTTTGTGTCCCCGTCAGAGTCGGGCTTCTTTCTAGTAGAAAGCCATGATGGACGAGGTAGCAGTTCATGTTTAGGCTCACAAATGCAAGGGTTGAGTGGCCCGCACGTTGGGGACGTAGGCGACTTAGTTTTCACTCATCACAGCAGGGCAAATTAAGGAGGGACGAAGATGATGCCTCTGGATGACGGACTCATGCACTTGAGTAGTTCGCGCTCAGTCGCCGATACGATGAGCCTTCTCGAGCGAGTCGTCCGGGATAGAGGTCTTCGTATCATGGATCGCATCGACCACGCTGGAGAGGCATCCAAAGTGGGCCTAAAGATGCCGCCAACGGAGCTGCTCATTTTCGGCAATCCGATTGCCGGAACCCCCTTGATGATTGCTTCACCAACCGTGGCTATTGACCTGCCGCTCAAAGGGCTGGTTTGGGAGGATGTCGCAGGGCGCGTGTGGCTGACGTACAACGATCCGACCCACTTGCAGAAAAGACATAAGATCCCGGAGGCCCTCATAAAGAACATTTCGGGTATCACGTCGATATGCGAAGAGGTAGTTCGCGGACAGCATGAAGATGAGTCGACCAATGATCATGGAGGCTGCTGTGATTGAACAAAGCAAGGAAGTAACAAAAAGCGACACCATCGCTAACTTCAATCGGTCGTGGACCAAGGCGGAGGTCTCCCGCCGCATGGTGATCGTGGGTGGCGCAGCCACTGTTGCCCTCATGAGCCTCCCGTCCGTCCCCACATCGACTCGAAGTCGGCCTGCCGAATCTTTAAGTCTGGATGTGCAAAATCCCCGCGGCAGGTCGCTTGACACGATGACAGCCAAAGACGGCACACCCATTTACTTCAAGGACTGGGGCAGCGGCCTGCCGGTTGTCTTCTCGCATGGATGGCCATTGAACGCTGACGCTTGGGACGCTCAGATGCTGTTCCTTGCCCAGCACGGTTATCGCGTGATTGCACACGATCGTCGCGGACATGGGCGCTCCGGGCAATCTCGTGGAGGCAACGACCTGGACACCTATGCCGACGACCTTGCTCAACTGCTGGACATGCTGGAGCTTGAAGATGTGATGCTGGTAGGCCATTCGACGGGGGGAGGGGAAGTCGTGCGGTACGTTGGGAGGCGCGGCAATCGGCGTTTGTCGAAGCTCGTACTGATTGGCTCCATCACTCCGACGTTGCTCAAGTCGGAGAAGAACCCCAACGGCATTCCGCTCTCCGCCTTCAATGATGTACGTACTGCCGTTGCCGCGGATCGTTCACAGTTCCTCAAGGATCTTAGCCTGCCTTTCTTCGGATACAACAAACCCGGTGCGAAAGTGTCCGAAGGCGTGAGGGATGAGTTTTGGCGACAGGGGATGCAGGCGTCGATTGTGGGCACCTATGACTGCATCAAGGCGCAATCCGAAACGGACATGACCGAGGACTTGAAAAAGATTGACGTGCCGACCCTAATCTTGCACGGCGAACAGGATCAGCTTGTCCCAGTCGCAGACACTGCGATGCTGACAGCGAAAATCATCAAGACTGCAACCCTAAAGATCTATCCGGGAGCGCCGCATGGCATGACAGTAACCTTTGCCAACCAAGTCAATCAGGACCTGCTAGCTTTCCGCAAATCTTAGATTGCGTCAACCGCCAACGATAATCCCCCATTGAGGAGCGGAAAAGCCTTTTGTCGCGGGAGCACTCTTGCGGCTTTGAATGTTGACTCTAGCTCTTGACCATAACCTGCGAACGTGAGGGTCCGCACACAAACAAGGAGGAACGACGATGGATACGATCACGACGAAAGACGGCACCCGGATTTACTTCAAGGACTGGGGCACTGGCGAGCCTGTTGTCTTCTCGCACGGCTGGCCACTCAGTGCCGATGCTTGGGATGCACAGATGCTCTTTCTCGGGCAACACGGGTATCGAGTCATTGCTCACGATCGTCGTGGCCACGGACGTTCCGGCCAGTCCTGGGGCGGTAATAACCTGGACACCTACGCCGATGACCTCGCAGAGTTGATCGAAGCGCTCAACCTCAAGAACATCACTCTGGTCGGGCATTCGACCGGTGGTGGAGAAGTGACGCGCTATGTAGGTCGGCATGGCAATGAGCGGCTTTCAAAGCTCGTGCTGATGGGCGCCATACCGCCCGTCATGTTGAAATCCGCCAATAATCCCGCAGGTCTTCCCATATCTGTCTTCGACGGGCTCCGTGCCGGCGTTGTCGCCGATCGGTCACAGATGATGAAGGATCTGAGCATGCCCTTCTATGGTTACAACAAGCCAGGCGCAAAAATCTCGCAAGGCGTTCGGGATTTCTTCTGGCTGCAGTCGATGCAGGCCTCGGTCATCGGCACCTACGACTGCATAAAGGCCTTTTCCGAGACAGACTTGACCGAAGATCTGAAGAAGATCGAAGTTCCGACCCTTATCCTCCACGGAGATCAGGACCAGATCGTCCCGATCGGGGACTCGGCGCTATTGAGTTCGAAGATTGTCAAGAATGCCACCCTGAAGGTCTACCCCGGCGCACCGCACGGGATGAGCGTTACTCATGCCGACGAGGTCAATGCAGACCTGCTGGCATTTCTGAAGTCCTAACACGAACTCCTCATCCGATCAGCACATTGTCCGAAGTCGGCGGCGTGCTGTCGCCTAAAGCAGCTAGGAACCCTAAGGAGTGCTTCTTATGAGTGAAGCTCTGCACGCATACGATGGATCGAGGCTTCGCAAGTTGCTATATGAAGTTTTGTTGCGGGTTTCAAGGCTTGATCGCGTGGGGATGGGAATGTTGCGAGTTGCGCTGGTGATCGTGCTCGTCTGGATTGGCGGATTGAAGTTTGTGGACTACGAGGCTGACAGTATCGTTCCACTCGTCGCGAATAGTCCTATCATGCGCTTCCTCTATCACCAGCCTTCCGAATATCGGACCCACATGAACAAAGAAGGCGAGCTAAACCTTCAACACCGAGAGTGGCACGAGCAGAACGGCACGTATACGTTTTCTCATGGTCTGGGAGTAGTGATCATTGGCATCGGACTGCTAATCGCTCTCTATCCCGTCCGGCCTGAACTCTCCGCATTCGGCAGCGCGCTCCTCATAGTGATGGCCTGTACGACGCTGTCGTTTCTCTTCACTACACCGGAAGCCTGGGTGCCAGCGCTCGGTGACGCCAATCATGGATTTCCTTACCTCTCAGGAGGCGGGAGGTTGATCGTCAAGGACGTCATCATGTTGGCCGCAGCCGTGGTCACAATGGCCGACGCAGCCAAGACAGCAGTGCATCGCCAATCGCGAGCGGAGTGGTGAGATGTCTTCGACGCCCGCCCTGAGTGCGCTCAACGCCGATACCGAGACCTATCCAATTCTGGCCTCTGCACAGATCGCGCGAGTGCGACCGTACGCCAAGCTGAGGAGATTAAAGGGCGGAGATGTCTTATATCAGCCAGGAGATCTTGCCGTACCACTCTTCGTTCTTCTATCAGCAACAGTAGAGATCGTTCAGCCCGATGCTCAAGGGGAGAGGGCGGTTACGGTGTTGCGCCCCGGGATGTTTACCGGCGAAGCCGGGATGATCGGGGGTCAGCGTGCTGTGGTGTTGGCTCGCGTGACCCAACCCGGCGAAGTACTGGAGGTGCGTCCCGACGACCTGCGCTCTCTTGTAGCTCGGGATGCGCAACTCAGCGAGATATTGCTCCGCGCGTTTATGCTCCGCAGGCTCATGTTGATTACCAGACAGCTAGGCAACGCTCTCATCGTCGGGTCGCGTCATTCCGCGAACACGGTTCGCCTTCGGGAGTTTCTAGGACGCAACGGTCATCCATACACCTATGTGGATTTAGATACGGATGGCGGTTCCCAGGCATTGCTGGATCGATTCAATGTCAGCGTCGACGAAATTCCAATTGTCATCTGCAACGGTAAGGCAGTTCTGCGCAATCCTTCCTCTCGTGAGCTTGCGGACAGTCTAGGACTGAACGACAATGTGGACCGCAGTCTCCTTCGCGATCTGATCATTGTGGGAGGAGGTCCTGCTGGTCTCGCGACTGCAGTCTATGCCGCATCCGAGGGGCTCGCCCCCCTTCTCGTTGAAAGCCACGCACCCGGCGGGCAGGCCGGAGCAAGTTCAAGAATCGAAAACTATCTCGGCTTTCCAACAGGCATTTCCGGACAGGAACTCGCTTCGAACGCGGCTACCCAGGCTCAGAAGTTCGGCGCTAAGGTCGCTGTCGCGCAAGCCATCGTTAGGCTCAATTGCAATCGCCGACCCTACGAACTCGTGATGGACGACGGGAGCCAACTTTTCGCGAGAACGGTCGTGATCGCGACAGGAGCCTGTTATAAAAAGCCCGCCGTCCCAGGTCTCCAGCGTTTTGAAGGAAGAGGAGTTCACTATGGAGCCACTTACATCGAGGCCCAGTTTTGTGTGGACGAGGATGTTGTAGTCGTGGGAGGTGGTAACTCGGCTGGACAGGCGGCTGTCTTCCTCTCCCAGACTGCGCGCAGAGTCTACATGCTCGTACGTTCTGCGGATTTATCCCAGACGATGTCGCGTTATCTCATCCAACGGATAAACGGCAATCCGTCGATAGAACTGCTTTGCGATACGGAACTTACCGGACTTTTCGGCGAAGATTCTCTAGCGGAAGTGGCTTGGGAGAATAAAGAGGCACGCAAGATCTTTAGGGTCCGGGCGCCTCATGTCTTTGTCATGACTGGTGCATCGCCGAACACGGAATGGCTCCGGGGCTGTGTAGCACTTGACGATAAGGGCTTCATTCTCACTGGACGTGACCTGCCTCTCTTTGCACCGCGCGAGGTCACTCCTCCATGGCCGCTCAAGAGAGCGCCTCAGTTATTTGAAAGCAGCCTTCCTGGCGTCTTCGCCGTGGGCGACGTACGTGCTGGGAGTGTAAAGCGTGTCGCTTCAGCAGTCGGCGAGGGCGCCATCGCAGTCAGTCTTGTTCATCGCGCGTTGGCGGAGCTCTAGTGGTGCGATTTTCCTCGTGTAAATACGTGATTGTATGCCCCACGGTAACTGTCTAGTGTGGCTGTCACGACCGCAGTGGAAGTGTGGGAAAGGCGAGCACCTGATGAATAGCAATTCTACGCAGACCCAACACTGCTCCTCGACATCCAAGTCGCAGACAGCAGCCAGAGAAGGTATCACTCTGAAAGCAAACCTGACGACAGCCCAGATGCTTGCAGGTGGCAGGGTAGCAAGATTGGCGGCCGAGGTATTGCGGTCCGATCTCTATCTCGTCTCGGGCTCGGGCGGTAACGTTCTTGTGTTGAGAGGCAATCAGGGGAAGCTTGTCGTCGATGCCGGTCTTGCAACTTCAAGTATCCAGATGTCAGAGATATTCGGCTCCATCTCTGCCGATCCACTGAGATTTCTAATCAACACCCATTGGCACTTCGACCATACGGGCGGGAACGAGTGGATGCACGAAGAAGGCGCGACCATAGTTGCGCACGAGAAGACACTTCACAGGATGCAGAATCAGCAGGTCATTCCTGAGTTCGAGGGTATCTATCCTCCAAGCCCGCTCGGTGCGTTGCCAACAGTCACCTTCGAGCAAACCAAGACTTTGAAGTTCAACGGTCATGAAATAGTTCTCACCAGGTACACGCCGGCACACACGGAGACGGACATATCAGTCTTCTTCGCAGATGCAAATGTGTTGCATGCGGGTGACAGTTTTTTCGGTCAGTTCTATCCCTTCATCGACTACAACAGCGGCGGAAGTATCGACGGCATGATTGCTGCTTGTCGCGAATCCCTGGGTCTTATCAATCCTTCCACGATCGTGGTAGGCGGCCATGGGCGTGTCGGCACATACAGCGATCTGGTGTCGTTTCTGCAGATGCTCGTTGAGTCGCGAAGCAAAATTGCTGGCCTGAAGCATTCGGGAGCCTCCGCTAAGGAGGTTATTGACCAAAAGCCTACGGCCCCCTGTGACCAAGTGTGGGGTAATGGGTTCGTCTCACCCGATCTATTTACATGGCTGGTTTACCGCGGAGTCTAGTTTATCTACGAAGAAGTTCTTTAAGAGAGGCAAGATTATGTGTGCTCACGCTTCAATCGCAATCTTCGCCAGTGTGGCATTCTGCGCGGTCGTCGTCCCCAGGATTTCCGCTCAAACTGCTAAGGATATTATCGGCGCATCGCCGCTAGTTGCCATCGAAAATGAACCCCCGCCAAGACTGGTCGTGGACCCCCCGCTAGCTGGTCCTTTGGCCGCAGGCCGCGTCTTCATCCAATACAGGACCGAGAATCTGCGAGTCGTTCCAGTCTTCGGCCAAGGTGCATTAACGGTGTCACCACGCATTGGACACGTTCACATTACCGTTGACGATGCGCCGTGGCACTTCGTCGATGCTAGTGGGGAAACGATCATTCTCGTCGGGCTCCCCCCCGGTCCCCATAAGGTGTTGGTCGAACTCGCGGATCCGACCCACAAGGTAATTACGAGTGAGACAGTCAAGTTCACTGTCCCTTCGGTTCAGATGAAGAGTGGGCACTAAGCAAAGATCCTAAAAATATCAAGAAATACACCATTGAAGAGGAGACATCATGAGCGCACAAACAATCGACCAAAATGGTACCTCGATTTGGAACATCGACCCCGCACATACGGTTGCTGAGTTCAAAGTTAGGCATATGGCGATCTCGAATGTGAAAGGACAGTTTGCTAAGGTATCCGGCTCCCTGACCTTGGACGAGAGCGATCTCACCAAAGCGCACATAGAGGCAACGATAGATGCAAACTCGATCGAAACACGTGATTCCGGGCGCGATACCCATTTGAAGAGCGCAGATTTCTTTGATGTCGAGACATTTCCTTCACTGACGTTCAAGTCCACGAATATCAGACTTATTCGCGCTGGCGAACTCGCTGTCGCGGGTGATCTGACAATTCGCGGCGTAACGCGGAATGTTCTCTTCGACGTTGAGGGACCAACTCCGCCCACGAAGGATCCATGGGGCAACCTCCGTGTGGCGGTGTCGGCGACCGCCAAAATTAGTCGAAAAGACTTTGGATTAGTGTGGAACGCTGCGCTGGAGAGCGGTGGCATCCTGGTCGGTGATGAAGTGACAATCACTCTGGACGTGGAGTTCGTTTCTTCATTGAACTAGGCAGGCTGCGACTACTGCGAAAAGGTGACGGTCATCATGTTGTATTTCGCCCTGCAAACTCGTGGCTCATCGCCGAGAGATCTTGGTGAGTTGGGTGCCTTGCCGTCTAGCGTAAGTTAGACTCGCTTGGCCTTTCGCTCACAAGAAGCCTAAGGGCCGAACCTGCAGGCGACGGAAGCACCGTCTTCGGCGTGCTTGTGGTACAGATGGACACGGCTATGAGCTTCCCCCTTCTGGAACCACATCTTACTCCCGCAGAAGTGGTGAACGACACCCTTGACGCTGTGGATGCCGGAACAAATGGAGAACTAGTTGCCGGGGCGCTCACCAAAGCTACGTATGAGGCTCTCACTGCAGACCTGACGGAGTTTCAAGCTAAGGCATCAACGCGTCTTCATAGCCGTCACTCCTTACAAGTGTGGCTATCGCTGGTTAGTACCAACAAGCGTGCAACTGGCCCGTAGATCTGCCTACGTATGATCCTCGGTTTACGCGAACAGGCCAATGCACGTTTCCAACCATCCCAGTCAACCAAGAAATCGACCTCCAATACTGAATTGAGGAATTCAGAATCGAAGTTGATGCACCCAGATGCGTTCGCCATCACATCAAACGTGGGTTCGATAAGGGTTCGATAATTGTTTCTGATTGCTCTTTGAGTTCCTTTTTAGGCCAACCATGCTCTGTAATTTCAATTAGTTGCGGTTCAAGGGGTCCCGTATAAGGCGGTAACCCATCTTCCGATTCTTGGAATGAATCACTTCCGACATGCCGACTTGAACTAATCCGGCCTTCGCTTACCCGCTGCCCGCCTTCTCGATCACCGAATGTATCGGAAGGCTGGCAGTCCTGATAGGCCGTCGGTCATGGCTTCAGGAGTTGTAGAGATGAGCTGTTCAGCCACTCTGCGCGATGCAGAGTTGTCTGCTCCGACGATTGCTTCCACGTAGAAAGCAGGTATGCCCTGCAAGCCAAGCCCGTACTGCATGTCTGCAATGCCTGCTCTGATTATCTCCTTGGCGCGGCCCTGTCCACGATAGCCTTGCGGCACCGCATAACCTATGCCCGCACACGGAACCCCGTCGATGTACTCCTCGGGAACGAACACCACGAGGGCGGTGACGGTGCTCCCTTCGAGTCTCACGTATGTCATACGTGATCCTTCGCCCAACGGACTGTCACGGTAGAGAAACAGGTCCGGGTCAAGCCGGGTGGGTGTCGGACGTACAGTCCCCAGCAGTAATTCTTCTTGGAATGATTGCAGAGAGTTAGCTGGGTCAGTCATCTTCTCTTCTATGCCGTGCGTGGTGCTTCAGCGACCGCAGCGATTGGTACAGATGTTGGTGGTTTGTACAGTGCTTCGTTCTCCTCGCAGTGCTTGCGAACCACGGTTATCCAGCCCTCATACCAGAACCAGATTCCCTCGACCGTTGCGCCGTACTGATGCTTTGGGTTCTTCCCATCTTTTGCTTGCCACAGCTCTGTGTGCGAAGTCATTGCGAACTTCGTGTAGCCTTCCGCTTTCATCTGCTTCACGATGGTCCCCGGTTTGTACTTCTTCTTCTCTGTTTCCTTCAGAATAATCTGGTTGATTGCATTCGCAGTTTCGCTGCCTGGAGCAACCATCTGGACCACCTTGTCTGCGGTGTTCCTGTTGTTCCCAACCCTGGGAATCAGGGCAACGCGGTACGAGAAGCGCGGGTCATCGTAGTCTGCTTGACTGATGCTGTTCTCAAATTGAACAACAAACGACTTGATGTGTTGCGGCAAGTCGGACTCAACTAACATCGTGCGAATGGTGTTGTCGTCGATAGCGCAGAACTGGATGCTGAAAGCCTGCTCAGATTCCAGGCTGTACTTAGGACCGAAGAGCTTCTTGATGGCGGCATTGAAGTTCAATGCGCAAGCCATGAACTTGGCGCTCAACTGGTCATCAATCCTGGTCGTCATCTGGTGCTCAATCTCATGGCGAATGCCGATGAGGAACTTGAGGTTCATAGTCGTCACCGCGTCCACCGGCGACTGAGGGCAATCCAAGCATTCCTCTAAGCTCCAGTGGCGGACAGCGCCGTACTGAGTCTTGAGGACGCGTTTATGCTTTCCGATGTGCTTACGGTCGATTTGGCGATAGTCAATCTTCGCCTTTCGATAGTAAGCATGCAGAAGGTATGTCCACGAGATGACTGCTGTGACGATAAACAGCTCAGATTTGAAATCTATCTGCGGGTTGTTATAGATCGACACTGCCGACAGCATGGCTTCGCGTGATTTGCGCACCAGCTCTGTTGCGACTGAACCAACTGTCCTCTTGCGCTTTGCCATAACGCAATGATTCTACAAGGGCGCTGCGAAGAGTCTTCGATTAATTTGAACGCGCAAAGCACTGTCTGCAAACTTGCGATCAACAACCGAACTGTCACGGTGATGGTCAGAGCAAGCATCGAGAAGATAGGTAACGATAAACGCCGCAGTGTCCGCTTATCCATCCCTCGTCGATGAGGTCCCGGGACACTGGCCGACTTGTTCGTACCTTACCTAGGGTATCCCCGGCCCGCTCTAATGCGCGCTCACTTTGAGTTCTGCCATCAGCGGCGGGGAAAGAGGATGCCGACAACTCGTTGGGAGACATCTAAACAGGTCAGTGCCTACGAAGAATAGACCGCCGGTGATGACGGAGTGCGAGGTTAAGGTGCGTGGACGTTGGCTCCCATGCACCCTCTACGAAGCGCTTACAGAACGCAATGAGATCATGCGCTGCAAATATTGCCACGGCCCAGTGCAAGCGCTCAAGGAATCGAGCCTCGGAGCCCGAGCCCATATCGAACATCTTCAACGACACACTGGCTGCCGATTCCCGGTAAGCACATTCAGTGGAGTCGAATCGGAACACCCTCTCGCCTTGAAGTAAGGCGAAGCGCCGTAGAGATCCTTGCTACCGATGACTGGAAACGATATTTCGGGCCTCATGAAGCGTTGTAACGGCTGGTCACGGCCTCTTGGTAAGGCTCTCGCGCCAGTCGCCCGAATAGCCGAACAGGGGCGCTTGCTCGCTCTCCGTAAACCAGAAATCGGTGAACGCGGCGACGTTGGGTGACTTGAACCAATGAGCTTTCCCGTTAGCGTCCGCGGCCCACCATTGAGCGGTTTTCGGAGCGGCTTTCCAGTCAACACCGTCGTGCATAAATAGCCTCTAAATGACGATAGTACCGGAGTGTTCCTGCAGACACTCTGCACAGGGAAGATGTTTCCTCCCCTCGTTGCAGCCGCTGGCGCGTCTTCCACGCCCCACCTCCGCGGGACGTTCCTTCCCGCAACGCCCTCCCCGGACCGACCGGCGCTGCACGCTAGAGAACGTGAACAGACCTTTGCTAGTGGGCTCTGCCCCCCGCGCGGCGACAAGGGGATCCCCAATCTTCCGCGCTTGCCGCCCCAGCGGGCAAAGTACGCCCGCCGGGGACCCGTCTGCGCTTGTGCAGACCTCCACTGCGCTTCGCCCTTTCCGCTTCGCCTTCGGCTCTTCTGCAAGGGTGGGGAGACCCCTCCCCATTGCGCCTTGCTACCCCCGCCTTCGCCAGGTGGCGTTCGGCATGTACATGCCGCGTTTCAACGCGGACGTGCAGCAGCCAAACCCAAGGAGGAAGCACCCATGAAGAACCCCACCCTCGCCCCCATTACCGAAAACCCTAAACAGCCGCAGCAACGGCAGACCGCCAAGGACATCATCGCCGCCAACATCCATAGCCTCATCGAGCAGCTGGAGGCCGGACACTCCGAGGCGCTCACCGCCTACATCGACGCCATGAGTCGTTTTCATAGCTACAGCTTTGGAAACATTCTGGAGATTGCGCGGCAGCGCCCCACCGCTACCCGCGTTGCTGGCTTTTACGCATGGACCCAGCTAGGCCGGAAGGTGAAGAAAGGCGAGAAGGGCATTCGAATTCTTGCACCCATCGTCGGCACCAAGCGCAAGACGGACGAGGAAGACGCGAAGGACATCAACCGGCAAAACACCCGCGTCTTGGTGGGGTTCCGCAACGCCTATGTCTTCGACGTGGAGCAGACCGAAGGTGCTGAGCTTCCCGCCTTACGGCAGATCACAGGAACCGTGGGCAAGAATCGCGACCGGCTGATCTCCATGATCGAAGGGCAGGGGATTGAGCTTTCCTTTAGCGAGAAGATTGCCCCCGCGCTGGGCATGAGCTATGGCGGCAAGATAGTGATTCTTCCCGGACAGTCCGAGGCTGAGGAATTTTCAACCCTTGTCCATGAACTCGCGCACGAGACGTTGCACAAGGCGGAGCGCAGGACGGCCACCACCCAGGTAGTCCGCGAAACCGAGGCCGAGGCCATCGCCTTTGTGATTGGCAAGGCCGTAGGTCTGCAGACGGGTTCGGCGAGCGCCGATTATATCCAGCTTTATAAGGGCGATGCTTCTCTCTTGGCTGAGAGTTTGGAGGTCATCCAACAGACCTCCGGAATCATCCTTGCCGCCTTGAAGTCACCCAGCGCACAACAGGCAGAGATGCCGGATGCAGAACTGGCGAAGGTGGCCTAATGCAGACCATCCTTCGCATCCTCGAATACGCCGGAGGCTGGCCCCACGGCCGGTAGCTCAAGATCGAGAAGCTCCCTAGACCCTTCCACTCTGGCCCCGGATTCGTCCGGGGCCGCTTTGTCTCTGGACACGTTGTAAAAAACGGCGCCGGCAGACACCCCTTCGGTTTCTCGTCGGGTAAGGAGGCGGCATCACTGCCACCCCCTCCCCTAAGAACCGGACTTGATGGTTTCCCATCATCCGGCTCAAGCCATGCGTAAGCCCCACGTGAGCAGGGCCGGACACAACGCTCATTGATTAGCGATCGTCATGGGCTTTATTGAGTTTCTTGCGAGACTCGAAGTAGCCGCGCCAGTGTGGATCGAACGGATTAGCGTTCGACTTCACCTTGATGTGCCGTTCGATGGGTATCTTTCTTGGGTCTATCAGATAAGACACCATGGCGCGACCTTGCCGCGCTTTCGAACCGGCCATGACAGCGAAGTATCGTCTCGTTCCAAGCCGATGCCAGTATCGATTTACGATCCAGGCAGCGGACTTCTTCGGGTGCCGACGCTTCGCCCATCGCCAGAGCGACTGCCAGATCACCATCTCCGCTTTTCCGAACGCCGGACTAGCAACGATGTGACGGTGATAGTACGCCCATCCCCGGATGACCGGGTTGAGTCTACCTATCAAGTTCACCTGTTTCGCGGAGTCATTCTTGCGAATAACGCCGCGCACCTTCTCGAAGAACGCATGTAGATTCTTCTTCGAAGGTGTCGTGAGGAGCTTTGCCGCCATGTCTTCGCAGGTTCTGCCCCAGGAAGTCGAAGCCATGTTCGATATGCGTGATGCAGGTTTTCTCGGGTGAGAGCTGCAAGCCTCGTTCGAGCATAAACCGCTCGACGAGTGGCTTGACTTCATTCTCCAGTAGCTCTTTTGAGCTTCCAGTGATGATGAAGTCATCGGCATAACGCACGAAGTTCACCTTTGGGTTGTGCATCTTCCCATCGATCTTCCGCAGCCGGAAGGTCTGCTTGAGAAGCCGCTCCAGCCCATCTAGTGTCAGGTTCGCCAGCGTGGGCGAGATGATCCCGCCCTGCGGTGTTCCTGCCTCCGTGGGGAAGAGCATTCGATTTTCCATGAAGCCCGCCTTCAACCATTTTCGCAGAACCTCTTTATCCGTAAGGATGTGGTCGAGCATCCATTCGTGACTGATGTTATCGAAGCAGCCACGGATGTCGCCTTCCAGCACCCATCGGGCGCTGGCCCTCATGCCCACAGCATTGAAGCACTGCTCGATGGCATCAGCGGTTGAGCGTTTCGGTCGAAAACCATAGGAGTTGAGATCGGCGGTCGTTTCCGCGACGGGGAGCAGCGCCAGCAGGTAGAGAGCCTGCATTGCACGATCCTTCATCGTGGGGATTCCCAGCGGTCTCAGCTTTCCATTGGTCTTCGGGATATAGACACGCCGCAGCGGTTGCGGTTGGTACCCGCGCCGTCGCAGTGTGTCGATGGCCTTGTATCTGGACGCCGGAGTGCGCCAGATTGCTCCGTCCACTCCCGGCGTGTTCTTGCCCTGATTGTGCGTCACTCGCTTTACAGCCAACGCTCGACCGTAGAACGAGTGGGTCAGCAGCCATTGCAAGGCTTTCACCTTGCCGTGACGGCCTTCCTGTGTTGCCTTGACGATACGCGCTTGCAGTCTCCTGACCTTCCGCTCACATTGAGACCAGTCGATCTGTTCCCATTGCGATGCTGGGCCGGAGGCTGCACACATAGATTGCTCCACGTTCATTTGCGATTTCCTCCTGCGAAGATTCTGTAAGTTCTTTCGTCAACCACGACCAACTGGAAGTCTGCCTGCTTTCACAGCGGAGTGATGTCGCAACTCCTATCCGCCCCATTACAGAGCGGCATTCGCTTTCTCCAGCATCCTTTACCCGCTGCCCCGACAGCGCGCCTTGCGGCAACGCCTGCCCCCGAAGAGGGCGAGACATCGGGCTTACCTTGTTCCGTTTGAATGACACGAATGACGTAGTCCCCGCCTCTACACCGGCAGCCTTTGTGTCCGTGTGCTCCATACGTCGGGTTGGAGCATCCGGCTGCGTGCCTTTTGGCTAGAGCCTGTCAGCGTCTTTGGCTCTTCGGATGTTGACGGTGCCTATGGCGGTTCACTTATGTTGGACATATCACTCAGCCTGGCCCTCCCACCGCCTTGACGCTGGCAGTGTCAGGGAGCCCCTCACGGGATTCTCCTCTGTCTAATCGACAGAGGCCCGTTGTCTCGACAGCTTTCGACCCAGCCGTTACCAGCTACGCCGATGTCGATAGGCTACTGCGGACGGAACCGCAGGTTCAGCTCACATCCTTTCGTGTTGAACAATCATTCAAACGAGCTTCAAGTCGCACCCAACTCTCTTCCCGCTCTGCTGTCGACACCCCCGCTCGCCGGCTGCGCTGCAGCAAGGCTTTCCCCCTTCCTGCGTCTCCTCCCCTCACTGGCAGCGAACGGCCTTCCTACAAAGGCAACTGTCCAGATTCGGCGGCTCGCTCGGCCTGTTCCAACAGTTCGGGTCCGTTGTTTCGAACATTGTTCACTTTTGGGTTCGCCTCACGCATCTCCATTGCTTCTGATTCAAACGGCCGCAATAGATCAAGTGGCAACTGTTCCGTTTCCTCTCGGTCCAGCCATCGGTCATAATCCCGCGGGTGCAGGATGACGGGCATGCGCGGATGAATCTGTGACATTAACTCATTTGCCTCAGTAGTCACGATGGCGTACGACTGCAGCCAATGGCCCTCTCCGTCCTTCCAGGCGTCCCAAATGCCGGCGAACGCAAACAAGCTACCGGTCGTCAGCTCGAACGCGTAGGGCTGCTTGGGAGGTTTACCCTCCTTCGGCCACTCATAGAATGCGTTCACCGGAATGAGACAGCGCCGCTTCCTCATCGGTTCGCGCCACGTGCGCGACGTAGCGATGGTTTCCGCACGGGCGTTGATGGTGGAAAGTCCCTTGATCTCTTTCAGATCTTTTGTGAAGAACGGGACAAGCCCCCACCGACCGAGAATCAACTCCCGTTCGCCGGTCTCCCGGCTTTGACGGATGATGGGCTGATGCGTAGTAGGCGCGACGTTATAGTCCGCCGCCGGCATTGGTAGATCTTGCGGGGATGGGCTTGCGTGGAAGTGCTCGGCAATCTTCTGCTTGTCACTTCGCCGCACGTATCGTCCGCACATGGCTACACCTCACCACAAAGCTCGCATGTCTGCACATGGTCCGCGAACGCGTCCCATTCGGGAATGCCCACGAACGCAGAATTGCGCAGATCGCTGAAATCCTTCGGCTCGAGGAACGTATTGTCTCGAGGCCGAGCTTCCGCGAACTGCTCAAGCAGCCGGCTTCCGGCTTCACAAAAGGAGACCCGCACCATTGGGTCTTCGCGCGAGATCGCTTTGTGCGCCATCGGTCCCTCCGGCGGAGCCGCGCTCCAGCAGATATTCTATTCTGACATATTCGCCTATTCTTCGCCTATACTTTTGCGATGAAGCAGATTGGGACACAGTGGAAAATCGATTGGCCAAAGATGGGACCGTCTATTCTCATTGCCACTGCCCTGATCGTCGCAATCCGCACTGCGAAATGGGCCGCCAAGGCGTCAGGGGATCCGCTGTGTTCGAGCGTCGATGGTGATCTCGATCGCGAGGTCAGTTATGCTGCGAGCATCACCATCCGCGTCATGCATGAGCTGATGAAGAAGCACGAGGGCCTCTTCCCGGGGAAAAGAGAGCCCGTCTTCGATGGGATTCACGACGAGGATGCGCCCAAGTAGATCTGTCAGGCCTCAGTCCAGTGTCAGAACGATCGGGGTGTGATCGGATGACTTCGGCAGAGATCGCGGTCGCTTATCGATCTCGCACGATTTCAATCGGCCAACCAGTTTAGGCGACAAAAGAAAATGATCGATACGGATGCCTCGATTATGTTCAAACGCCTGGCGGAAGTAGTCCCAAAACGTGAACTGTCCTTTTTCATCGGGGTGCAACGAGCGAAATGCATCGACGTATCCCATATCGAGAAAGCCTCGATACCGTTCGCGTGGTTCCGGCTGAAAGAGTGCATCCTTAATCCATGAAGCCGGTTTGTGACAATCGATGTCTTCGGGAATCACGTTAAAAGTCGCCGCCTACGATGGTGGGGATATCGCTTGCCAGCCAGCGCCTCATTTGCCCTCGAAGCCGATCCATCCAGTCCAGCTTGTACTCAAACTTTTCCGTGCCGATCGGATTGCCATTGGGCAGATAGATGTTTACGATGCGCACATCCTTGATGATGACCTCAAGGAAGCGTGCATGGGTGTCCACCGCAACGCCGGCCAAAGTCTTGCTGACGACCTTGATTGGCGATCGCGATAGAATCGCAACGCCGTTGTATGCCTTTTGGGTGACTGCGACGCTTTCGAATCCCAGCCCCCGAAATGTCTCGGAAGGGAATTCGAGACCCTTCAGTTCTTGCAGAAGCAACACGTCCGGCGCATGCTCCTCAAGCCAGTCCTTGACTTGATCCAGGCGTGTCTTAATTCGAATTAACGTTCCAGCTTGCGATCTGCATAACTCTAAGTTTTCTCCTCGTTAACTCTAAACGACGGTAGCTGCGCGCCTTGTCTGAGCTTGCCATAGATTGTTACTGTTTACGGAGGCTGCCGCACGGTACGGAATAGCTCAGGCTAAACGTGCTGTGGTGTCGAAGGAGCTTGAAAAGTTGGTACTATCGGCCAGGCGCATTGGTGTGTCTTTGGGCGAGCATCTCGCACCTTCGTGTTGGAATCAAAGGAGTAAACAGAGGTGCATCGTGGCGCGTCCGTATTGGTCAGGTCAACTACAGATATCTTTGGTTTCCTTTGGCGTGAGTCTTTACACTGCAACTGAAACCAAGGAAAAGATTGCTTTCCACCAGATCAGCCGAACTACCGGCGAACGGGTGCGCCATCAGAAAGTCCTGAACAGCTCGGTCGAACGCGGAGACAATGAGCCTGGCACTGTCGTTCGGACAGACGAGATTGTCAAAGGCTACGAATATAGCCGGGGCCAGTATGTCATCGTGGAACCAAGCGAGTTGGAAAACCTGCGTGTTCCCTCGAAGCGAATTATCGAAGTCACACAATTCGTTGAACTCGGAGAACTCAACCCCGAATACATCGAAAAGCCCTACTTTGTGACGCCGGAGAACGATGCTCAGGCAGAAGCGTTCGCCGTCGTCAGGCGTGCTCTCCTGAACGCAGGCAAGGCAGCGATCGGCAAGGTCTCTTTTTCCGGCCGCGAGAACATTGTGGCCATATTGCCGGCAGGATCGGACGCTCGCGGCATGATGGCCTACACACTGCGCTACAGAAGCGAGTTGAAGAATCAGGAAGACTTCTTTCGCGACATTAAGTCAGTGGAAATAAACGAAGAAATGCTTGAGTTAGCCGAATCTCTGATCAAACGAAAGTCAGTCAAATTTGACCTCGGCAAGTTCGAGGATGGCTACGAGTTAGCGCTGAAGGAGCTCGTGACGGCAAAGATAAACCATCTGCC
This sequence comes from uncultured Acidobacteriaceae bacterium, assembly GCA_963745105.1. GTDB lineage: Bacteria > Acidobacteriota > Terriglobia > Terriglobales > Acidobacteriaceae > Silvibacterium. Next base: position 105,940 of record CAVUWQ010000023.1, on the reverse strand, counting down.
CGTTCCCAAAGACGAAGCGCCTAGGTCTAACGGAAAAGTAATTGGGTTGATGGACGCGCTGCGAAAGAGCATTGGTGCAAAGGAAGCTCCTTCCCCTAAGTCGCCGAAAAAGCCAGTGGCACGGGTCACCGCCAAGGAGATCGGGCGGCAGGGAATTGGCTTGGTAAAGCCTGCCTCAAAATCAACATCGCGCCGAAAGTCTGCTTAGCAATCCGCTCCTTGCGGACCGCTCGATGGGCGCACTGCCATCAGGGCGTGTACGCGCTTCGCGTACGCGTGGCGATTTGCACCGTAGAGGATCGCATTCCCGGACTTGAACTTCAAGGACGTACACACGTTGCATGGATTGACCGAAAACGACGTACTTCTCTCGCTCCTCGCGTTTGCAATTCTCCTGCTCGCAACACGCGCTATGGCGGAGCTTGCTCGCCGTTTTAACCAGCCTGAAGTCCTAGGCGAACTGTTAGGCGGGTTCCTCATCGGACCATCCGCTCTGGGCGCCATCTTCCCGTCCTTCTTCCATGAGAATCTTTGGTCAAGTCGTCGTATCTCAAGGAATGTCTCTTCTCTCCTGGATTGGAGCGATCTTATTACTCCTAATCGCTGGAATTGAGGCTGATCTAGTTATTCTTCGCGAAAAGGCGGTTCCGGGATTCCTGGCAGCCGCTGGCGCGATCGGTTCTTCGCTGCTGGTCACGACCTTCGTTGCGGTAAAGCTGATGCACCGAACGCCTCAAAGTGGCTTTTTCTTAGGCCTGGTGTACTCCGTTACTGCCGTCAGCGTCGTCGCGAAGCTGCTGATCGAACGCGGAACGCTACGAAGAGGCTACGCACAAGTCATGCTCGCGGCTGGCATCGCAAGCGAAGTACTCGTTTGGCCCTTGATCTCAGTGGTGTCATCCCTTCACAGTGGCGGGAACGCCTGGATTGCTGGTTTGAGATCAGCTGCTTTGGCCGTCGCCTTCTTTGCATTCATGCTTACCCTCGGGCGCAAGTTTACGTTTTGGGCAATGCGGCGTGTCACGGATGTCACCGGAATCGTCAATGGCGAGCTTTCGCTAATCCTACTCTTGGTCAGTCTTTCGGCCATCGCGACTGCATCGGCCGGTCTGCATCCCCTTCTCGGAGCTTTCCTGTTCGGCGTTCTACTAAGCCGGGCTCCTAGAGCGACCGTGGCTCTCAAAGAACGAATCCAGGCATTGACCGTTTCCTTCTTTGCACCGATCTTTTTTGGGCTCGCTGGTATGCGTGTGAATCTCTTTGACCTTCACGGGGTTCAGTCGATCAAAGGCATCGTCTTGTTGCTTTTCGCGGTTGGGCTGCTCAAGATTCTCTTTGGCTTTTTGGGTGCGAAAGTTGGCCACATGACTGTCTGGGAATCGGCCTCCATCGGTGTTGGCCTGAATTTGAAAGGAGGGTCCGATGTAGTTGTCGCGATCGTCGGGACCGAGCTAGGGTTGTTATCGCCCGACCTATATACGATGTACGCGGTAGTCGCCATTCTAACTGTGCTGATTACGCCGCCCATACTCGCCAGACTATCGGCGAAAGCTATTCCTGATCCACTCGAGATCGAACGCCTCAACCATGAAGAGGCGCGCAGGCGGGCTTACTTTGCAGATATGGAGAGAATTCTTGTCCCACGCGTACCGGAACTCAGGCCGGAACTAATCGTCAGCCTAATCGGACAGATTGCCAAAGCAAAGAGCCAGCAGCGTGAAATCTTCGATATTACGGAATTATCAACCCACCTTAGCGATGGGGACGAGGCAGCTCAGAGCAGAGAGTCGCAACAAGTTTCGAAATGGCTCATTCGCGCTGTGAAACATGAACACGTCGGATTAGAGCAACAGCTGATCGCAAAGGACCCTCTAGAAGCCGTCTTCGAGGCGGCGAAAAACCAACAGGTCGTCTTCATCGGCAGCAGCGCCGTTGCGAGCGATACCTCGACGCTTAGCTTTGGTCCAATGCACGATGCATTAGTGCGAGACGCGGCGTGTGACGTGCTGATAACGGTGCACAGCGGGACGGTGCTTCCTGTCCCGAAACGAATCCTGGTGCCTGTCAATGGGCTGGAGCACTCGCTCGCGGCCGCAGATGTAGCAGCGTACATCGCCACCGCAAACAATGCGGAGCTCGTCCTCTTCAATGTCGCACATACTCGTGAAGAAGCGATGTTCTGGAAAAGCGGAGGCCAAAGAGATGTACTGCAGCGAGGCTACATCGTCGTTCGGGAGGCCGAATTTAGAGTGGCTCGACTTGGGGCCTGGGTCAGCACTCGAGTTCAATTAGGGCAGGACCCCGCAGTCGCCATACTGGAGGAATTGAAGCGCCGGCCCTACGGCATGATCGTTATGGGTGCGATAGGGCGAACTTCAGATGGGGGCCTCGCACTCGGTAGTACCATCGAGCACATCATGCGGGAAACCACTATACCGCGACTCCTACTTGCTTCGCGAAGCATTGATCAAGGCGAATAGCGAAATCAATGAAGTCGTTTCCCGCAACAGAGCAATAGACCGACCATACGTTGATCAGCGGAGGCGGAGCAGTTAGGCCAAAGTCTCCGTCCCTGGGTTCAGTTCAGAGTTCAAGTTCGCCTTGATCTTCGCCGTCCCAGTAATGCACCCGCTCAGCTGTGACCTTGATCAGCACGACGCCGGGCGTTTCGATACCTTCCTTGAACCAATAATCCAGGTCCTTTGTCCAGTGCTCCGCAAAAGCGGCCTTATCTTTTATCAACTCGGCCTTCCCCTCCACAGCGACAAATAGGGGCGGCCTCCCAAGCAAGCCTTTTGAACCAGCGAACGACAGGCCGACCTGTGGCTCCCGCTGGATATCCGCAACCGCACGAGTGTTGTCAAAGCTGAAAAAGAAGGACGTGCCGGTGTACTCCACTTCGCCGTTATTGCTCATAGGCCGACTGGCAACGGCACCGCAATCCGTGAGCGTGGAGAGCATTGCGAAATCCATCTTCTTCATCTTCTCAGCGAGTTCCGACAAACCCATTACTGACATTGGACGCTCCTTTAGTTTTAGCTATCGCAATCGTTCATTCAGGCGATCATATCGAGTTATCGCCATCAGAAACAGACCGTTTCCAAGTAAAAACTAAATGTAGTACTGCATTGAGCTGAAATGTTTTGACCGCGTCAACTCGAGGCAAATTGCGCGCGATCGGATGCTTGCCAGGGTGATTAAGACTCTGCGAGCGGAACTACGACCTTGAACGTCTGGCCCTCGGGTATCGTGTGCAAGCGGAACCTTCCCTCCACAATCGCCGCCCTAGTAAATGGTCCGTACGGAAGGCTCCCGCTCCCATACGCGCCCCATAGCCGCCTGAGTCAAAAACTCATCTGTCGTGGCACCCTTTTTACTTGTGAAAATCACGCCTTTGTCGACCACGACACCGGCTTTATCAAGGAGAGGCTGACCATCCGGAGTGGCGCCGATCACTTTCAGATGAGAGAACGCGTCGTGTACAAAAGCTACGGCCGCAGCTTCGGTGGACAGAGTTGAAGCGCCCTCCGCCGACAGAGCAACAAACACGCAATCGAAGAGAACCGATGGGCCGCCAGCAAGCTGGAAGTCAGCTTCAATTACGGAACCATCTTTGGCGACCACTCCTCCTATCTTCGGCGCAATGATCTTAAAATCCGCTCCTCCTTTTTTCGCAGCCTTGGCAAGATTGAGAACCGTGGCTCCGTCGGTGCCGTCGGCAACCAAGCAACCGATTAGCTTTCCTTGCAATGAGTTCTTCGCCTTTTTGAGAATACTGAGAGCAGCAGATTCAGGAAGATCTGTCCGGGCTGGAACGTTCGTGGCGACCTTTACGATCTTCTCTTTGATCCCGAGGCCGTCGGCCACTCGCTTCGCGATCCCGCTATCGACGTTTGTGAGTTGGCCAAGCATCCTCAGTCGAATAGCTCTCGTCTCAACTTTGCTTAGCTCGAAAATGAATGCCGACACGATATGGTTCTGCTCTGTTTCAGTTTGTGAGAAGAAGAATTGGCGCGCTTGGCTAAAGTGATCCGCGAACAGCTCAGGGCGAACTCTCAGCTTGTCGCCTTCGACATGCTCCTTGGCGGAAACAAATCCACCGCTTGGGTCTTCTCTTGCAGTGTTGGGGTCCAGGGAACTGGGCGAGTACGATACGCGCCCCGGCGGTGTCTGGAACTGCATATGACCGTCGCGCTGGAAGTTCATCATTGGACATTTTGGAGCGTTGATTAGAAGTTGCGCGAAATTGGGGCTCCCAAGGCGGGAAAGCTGCGTGTCCAAGTAGGAAAAGTTGCGTCCCTGAAGCAGAGGATCGTTAGAGAAATCTATGCCAGGCACAACATTCTGAGTCATGAATGCGACTTGTTCTGTCTCAGAAAAGTAGTTGGTAGGATTACGGTCAAGGACCATTCGACCAATAACGCGAAGCGGAATCTGCTCCTCAGGGATGAGCTTGGTCGCGTCAAGTACATCGAACTCAAACCTGTTGACGAAGTCTTCATCAAACAACTGAACCGCAAGCTCCCACTCGGGGAAGTTGCCCTCATTGATCGAATTCCAGAGATCGCGACGGTGATAATCAGGGTCGCCACCATTGATCTTGAGCGCCTCATCCCAAATGACCGATTGGAGGCCATACTTGGGACGCCAGTGAAACTTCACGAAGGTTGTTTTGCCCGCCGCATTGACGAGCCGAAACGTATGAACACCGAATCCTTCCATATTCTTGAACGAACGCGGAATGGCTCTGTCCGACATAATCCACATCAGCATGTGCGTGCTCTCTGGGGTGAGGGAGACGAAGTCCCAGAAGGTGTCGTGTGCGGTTTGAGCCTGCGGAAATCCCCGATCGGGCTCCTGTTTGGCGGCATGAATGAGGTCAGGGAACTTGATGGCGTCTTGGATAAAGAATACGGGGATGTTATTCCCAACTAAGTCCCAGTTTCCTTCCTGGGTATAAAGCTTTACCGCAAATCCACGAACGTCGCGGGCAAGATCGGGAGACCCGGCATTTCCTGCAACGGTAGAAAAGCGGACAAACACGGGAACTTTTTCACCAACGTTGGTGAGTACCCGAGCTTTTGAAAACTTCTGTAAGGAATTCGATAATTCGAAATATCCGTGGGCCGCGGCACCTCTCGCGTGCACTATGCGCTCGGGAATTCTTTCGTGATCGAAGTGGTTGATCTTTTCGCGCAGAACAAAGTCTTCAAGGAGAACCGGGCCTGGACGAGCGGAGGTCGATATATTCAGAGAGTTCTCGTCGTCTGAGATCGGTTGTCCGTGTTGGGTCGTGAGCTGGGGGTGCGTCCCACCGCTGAACTGATGGAATTCCCCGCCGTTACCATTGCCTTCGCTGGCCTTTTTGGTGGCGGGTGACTTTGCGGATGGTGTCTTCTTCATGGCGATCCTCGCGACCGAATGCCTTCAGCGCGAGCGAGTCGGCGCGAGGCACAAGTCAGTCACATCGTGAGATGCAAAAACGAAATTTAGGGTGTCTGGCGGCTTCGAATAGGCAATTGAAGTGGGCGGCCGTTCCACGCCGGAGCAAGGGCTAGCCGCTCCGCTGAATTTTTGCATCTCAAATCCCGCCATGGTCATTCCAATTACAGCGCAAACAAAGTGGGCGCACCGGCTTGACGCCCTACCTTCATGGCTTCCGAGCTTTTCGCCGACGGTCGTCGTGACGCCGCATCCGGACGATGAGACGCTTGGCGTCGGTGGTCTCATCGCCAGATTATCTGCCAGCGGGGTAGATGTCACAATCGTCGCCGTTACGGATGGCGAGCATGCCTATTCCGACAATGAAGGGTTGGCCACGCGAAGGTCTCAGGAACAGACATCCGCGTTGGCGCGGCTTGGTGTCCCCGCGCAAAAAATCGTCCGGCTAAGGATGGTAGATAGCAGCGTGGCAGACCAGGAGGATGAGTTGGTCGCCCGCCTGCGTCCTCTAATTTCAGCCAATACACAGGTTTTCGCACCGTGGGTTGGGGACTTCCATCCCGACCATGAGGCTTGCGCGAGGGCGGCGGCTGCAGCTGCGAGCGATGTCAGCGCCAGACTCATCTCGTACTTCTTCTGGACTTGGCACCGAGGAACTCTCGCGACGGTGGCTGGCCTAGAGATGCGTAAGTTCGAGTTGAGTGAAGAGACACTGACCGTAAAGAGCGAAGCGCTGAAATGCCACCTTTCGCAGCTGATCCATGCGCCAGAACCTGAAATTCTCCCGGAGAATCTGCTGTGGCCGGCGCGGATGCCGTTCGAGGTTTTCGCGCTGTGAACCATTCAACGACAAGCGCCGAGTTCTTCGAACAGAAGTATCGCGACGATGCAGACCCTTGGGATTTTGCGAAGAGCGAGTATGAGCGCTCACGGTATGACTCAATCATCAATGCATTGGCTGGTCGACACTATGAGCGGGCGTTCGAACCCGGATGCTCCGTTGGCGAATTGACAAAGCGGCTTGCGACACTTTGCGGGCAAGTTGATGCTATGGACATATCAGCGACTGCCATCGATCGTGCTAAAGCTAACTGCCGGGATCTCTCAAACGTGACCTTGCACGTCGGTTCTCTCCCGCATCGAATGCCCGAGTGTGATTTCGACCTCATCGTTTTCTCTGAGATTGGATATTACTTCGATGAGGCTTCCTTGCAAGAACTAGGCACTATGCTCCTTGATCGACTTCGAGTATCCGGAACGCTCCTGGCGGCGCACTGGCTGGGCACATCGAAGGATCATGTGCTCAGTGGCGATCATGTGCACGCTATCCTCGGGAGTCTGATCGGGCTAAGGCTTGATCATATCGAGCGCCACGAGGGATTTCTGCTGGAACGGTGGGAGCGCATATGACCAAAGACCCTTGGCACGTGAACGTATTGATCCCTGCGCGGGATGAAGAGGACCTGTTACCGCGGTGTATTGAGTCGGTTTTGGAGGCACGTACGTCGCTCGGCGGCCGAGCCACGTGTAACGTGATCGTAGCGGTGGACCGGTCAATGGATGCCACCTTTGCGATTGCACAGAAAATGTTGCGCGGCGTCGGCACGGTGATCCGCAGTGAGGCTGGAGTCGTTGGCTTCGCACGTGCCAAGGCCGCTCGAACGGCATTGCGGCAACGGGCATATAGGACGTCGAGAACCTGGCTCGCAAATACGGATGCAGATTGTTGCGTACCGCCGCAGTGGCTCGCGGATCAACTGGAACTCGCAGAATCCGGTGCGGAAGCGGTCGCCGGCATCATTGACGTGGATTCGTTTGAGGAGCACGATGAGTTCGTGCCGCAGCGTTTTCGGTCCACCTACCTTCTCCATCCCGATGGGACACATCCGCATGTACACGGGGCGAACCTCGGTGTTCGAGCCGACACGTATCTGCGCGCTGGTGGATGGGCCGATCTCCGTACCGCCGAGGATCACGATCTCTGGTCTCGATTAGGGGCGTGTGGCGCTCGGAGGGCGTCGCCGTCCTACATACGGGTCGTTACGAGCGGCAGACGTGTGGGTAGGGCGCCGATGGGCTTTGCCGGCGCGTTGGCCGCGCACAACGAGGTGACGCTTGACGCGTGAAGCCCTGATCGCCCGTGTGCGGGAGGTGATCGCCGAGCCTATATCGTTGCCGGGAGGCGGGGAGACAGCGGCACGCCACCGGCGACTCTTCGAGGTAGGTTGTGAAGATCTCTCGGTCGCACGCTTGGTTGAGGCGCATTGGGATGCTGTCGCAATCCTAGCCGAAGCTGGACGCGAAGCGGAGCGTGGTGCACTGTATGGTGTTTGGGCCGCTGAGGCGTCGGATAAGATTCTACGGATGGATGGCCTGACCCTCACAGGACGGAAACCGTTTTGCAGCGGGTCGGGGATCGTCGATCGAGCGCTTATAACGGTGAAAGAGCCTGAGCCGCTACTCGTCGATGTCGATCTTCGCCACGGCCGAGTGACCTTCGATGACAGCGCGTGGAAGACGACCGCGTTCGCAGAGACAAAAACTTCGTCGGCGAGTTTTGAGTCGGTCATTGTGAAACAGGCCGAGATCATCGGTGAGACAGGATATTATCTCCAGCGGCCAGGATTCTGGCACGGAGCGTGTGGGCCGGCAGCTTGCTGGGCAGGAGGCGCTGCTGGATTGTTGCGCTGGGCGTTAAACCAGAAGCGTCGTGATCCGCATACGATGGCACATCTTGGCGCAATGCAGGCCGCGGTGTGGTCGATGCAAGCCGCGCTGCGAACGGCGGGGCATGAGATTGACGCCGCTTGGAACGATGTCGAGGCCGCGCAGATGCGGGCGCTCAGTCTGCGACACGTCGTCGAGCAGGGTTGCACGGATAGCCTGCGAAGACTGGCGAGGGCATACGGACCGCATCCGCTTGCGATGGACGAAGAGATCGGCAGGCGGTATCAGGAGGTCGACCTGTACGTTCGGCAGTCTCATGGTGAACGGGATCTCGAAGCATTGGGAAATCTGAGCCGCGCTTCCAAGAGGGAATGACTCAACGAGAACCCGTCGCGGGAGTCGTTGGATGCCATGGATACCAATACGCGTGAGGTTGCATCTGAAGAGTTATGTTCGAAGCCTCCATCTCCCGTCGTCTTTTTCTCCGTTCCGCCGCCGCTGCCACCACACTCGCCACAACGAGCCTCGCTCAATCCAATGCTTCTCTGCTGAATGCGCAAGACAAAGTTCAGCTCTCGCAGATCCACGGACCCTCTGAGCAAGATGAAAATGCCCCGGGTCCGTTCCTCGCCGATGATGAGCGGGTAGGGTACGCCATCGTTGGGCTTGGTAGATTATCGATCGACCAGATCCTGCCGGCGTTTGGGCGATCCAGGTACGCGAAGATAGCGGCACTAGTGAGTGGTGACCGAGCGAAGGCCATGAAGATTGCTGCCCAGTATGGGATAAAGTCCAGCAGCATCTACGATTACGCGACCTTTGAGAATCTTAAGGACAACCCTGATGTGAAGGTCGTCTATATTGTCTTACCCAATGCGTTGCATGCCGAGTACGTGATTCGCGGCGCGAAGATTGGGAAGCACGTACTTTGCGAAAAGCCCATGGCGATGAACAGTCATGAGGCGGAGGAGATGATTGCTGCGTGCGAGAAGGCAAACGTGAAACTTATGATCGCCTACCGGCAGCAGTACGAGCCACATAATGAAGCACTCCGAAACTTGGTGGAACAGGGTAAGCTCGGGCAACTCCGCGGGTTCGTGGCTTCGAACTCTCAACAGCAGGGCGACCCTCTGCAGTGGCGGTTAAAAAAGAGTTTAGCGGGCGGCGGATGCCTTCCGGATGTTGGGCTGTATTGCCTCAACGCTTCTCGATTTCTCTCTGGCCAGGAGCCAGTCGAGGTATTTGCAACCATCTCCCGGCCGAAAGATGATCCGCGGTTCCAGGAGGTCGAAGCCTCATGCAGCTTCTCGCTCAAATTTCCGAATGGATATATGGCGACCTGCACTACCAGCTACGACGTTCACAAGAGCGCGTTTTTGCGCCTCGAGGGGACGAAGGCCTGGGCGGAACTTTCACCAGCATTCGGCTACCACGGCAACAAGTTGACGTGGTCGCATCTTGAGGATGGCGGTGAAGTTCAGGTGACGCCGCAGATCGAGGAAAAAGACCAGTTCGCCCTCGAGATGGATCACTTCTGCGAATGCATCCTTGAGAACAAGACGCCGCGTACTGCGGGTGAAGAGGGGCTGAGGGACCATCACATCATGGAAGCGATTTATGATTCTGCAGAAAGCCGCCGAGCCGTCAAGCTCGGCCGCTCCTAGGTGATTTGGCGCTCAGCAACGGCAGACCGCCAAAGACATCATCGCGGCCGACGTCAAGGGCCTCATCGAACAGCTGGAGGCCGGACACTCCGATGCGCTGACCGCCTACCTCGAGGCCATGAGCCGATTCCACAACTACAGCTTCGGGAACATTCTGGAGATTGCGCGGCAGTGCCCCACCGCGACCCGCGTTGCTGGCCTGTACGCATGGAACCAGTTAGGTCGGAAGGTGAAGAAAGGCGAGAAGGGAATTCGGATTCTTGCGCCCATTGTGGGCATCAAGCGCAAGAAGGACGAGGAAGCCGAAAAGGACATTACCAAGCAGAACATTCGTGTTCTCGTCGGATTTCGCAATGCGTACTTTTTCGACGCGGAACAGACCGAAGGCCCAGAACTTTCCGCGTTGCGCGAGATGGCCGGAACGGTAGGCGAGAACCGCAAACGGTTGATTTCCTTTATCGGAGGGCAGGGAATTGAGCTTTCCTTTACCGACAAGATCGCCCCGCGCTGGGCATGAGCTACGGCGGCAAGATCGCCATTCTTCCCGGACAGTCGGAGGCCGAGGAGTTTTCCACCCTTGTCCATGAACTCGCGCACGAGATGTTGCGTAAGGCAGAGCGCCGGACGACGACCACCGGATCAGCGAGTGCCGATTACATCAGCTTGTATCAAGGCAACGCCTCACTCTTGATCGAGAGCTTGGAAGTCATCCAACAGACCTCTGGAGTGATCCTCGCCGCCTTACAGCCGACCACCGCAGCATAGGCGGAGATGCTCGATGCAGTAGTCGCGAAGGGGGCATGATGCAAGCTGCCGCGGGGACCGCTAGGGTCTTACCTCATACACAATGTTGAACGGCGTCTCAGTGGCCCGGCGAAATCGATTGAACCCAGCCTTATCCACGACGTCCTTGATCCGTCCCTCGCCTGCCTGCGCGCCCAGGCATAACGCGACCTCCTGCGACCGCGAGCAGGGCGTACACAGCAGCGTAGAAAACGAGTAATACACCCGCCCCACTGGATTCAGGTTGTCCTTCAACTCATCATGCGCAAACGGCTCGACAATCATCCACGTCCCATCCTTCGCCAACGCTTGCCGCACATGCGCAGCCGCGCCAACCGGATCTCCCATGTCATGCAGGCAATCGAACACAGCAACGAAGTCATAGTCTTTGCCGGGAAACTCCTTCGCTTTGGCGACCTCGAACGTCACGCGGTCAGACAGTCCGGCACGTTCCGCGGACTCGCGCGCGGCTTCGATCGATTGGTCGTGATAGTCGAATCCGAAGAAGCGAGAGTTTGGAAACGCCTTCGCCATCAACAGCGTCGAAGCTCCCTTGCCGCAGCCAACATCGGCCACTTTCGCTCCCTCCTCCAGCTTCGCCTGGACATCGTCCAACGCGGGAATCCAACTGCTCACGAGGTTTGCAGCATAGCCGGGACGAAAGAACTTCTCGCATCCATGAAAGACGCCTTCCACGTGCTCACCCCAGCCCATGCCAGCGCCGGTTCGGAAGGAATCGGCGATCCGTGGAACTGCCGCCAGCGAACCCAATGCCAGCTCAAATGCGCCCGGCAGATACGCAGGGCTGTCCTCATTGGCCAAGGTGAACGCCTGCTCCGGACTCAAACTGAACCTATGCGTCTTTTCGTCGTAAGTGACATAGCCGCCAGCCGCCTGCGATGACAGCCACTCACGCACATACCGTTCATCCGTCTTCGTCTTTACCGCGAGCTCCGCCGAATCCATCGGCCCTTCAGCAAGAGCCTTGTACAGTCCAAGCTTCTCTCCGATCACGACCATGCCCGTATGAACGGCGGCGCCGAGATCCATTACAAACTGCCCAACAAAGGCGTTCAGTTTATCCATATCAAGAGGTTGTGCTGCGCTCATGGTAGTTCTCCTTTGCGGATCAGAATTTCTACACTTGGAGCTTCCGCGAAAGCCAACCTCAATATGTCTTCGCGCGCGATCCCACATCCTTCGCAACGGTGGCCGACAGCATCGCCTTGCCCGTCAAACCTACCACTTGGAAACGCGGTAAGTCACGAAGTATTTCCCTACAAAGCAATCTTCGGAACTCCAGCTTTATTCGCTTTACTCCCAGTACCAAAATGCAAGTGTCTGGTGAAATATTCAAGAAGTTGGTCCGAGCATGGAGCTCAGCCGCCAACGGGCAGAGGGAAGTCCTCATCTTCCGTCTGTGACCGGTAGGTCGACCGAAAAAGCCGGACAATAGGGCAAACCAAACCCTTGAGCAGGGGAGGACCGCTCCTCATCTGGTTGCGGCCGCTCGCGCGTCTTCCACGCCGACCTGAACGGGACGTCCTCCCGCAACGCCCTCCCCAGATCGTCGGGGCAATCGCCTTCTTGTCGAAAACGGCGCTTTCGGCAACTCCGTCTCCCTTGTCTCATCAACACCACCTCCAAATCAGATAGTGTTGCGTTGACCCGTTGAGACCGCCCGACTTTTCGGGAGCTCCGCACATGAAGGGTCTGATTTGTCGATGAGTGACTCGGCCATTTAGCATTCGTCGAAATAGACTAAAGTCGCCACGAAGCCGTACTCATCCAAAATTCTCTCGTTACGAATGCCTTGCGGTCCAATCTCGCATTGGTATGCTCACAGCGAGATTAGTCGAATTCGTGGTGCAAGTTGAAACATACGTATTTCATCGCGAGCTGCGGACAGTCACTTACAAGGATGCTGGCACTTCCTTACATTCGAGTGGACGAATTGCTAGTAGAACCTTGAGTGTGGCCGAGAGATCGGCTGCCTGGAGGTTGGCGATGAACGGTCTACGAGTTTTTGTTAGTACTGGTTTGTTCTTCGGTGTGGTGCTGCTGGGAGGGTGTGGGTCGGGGAACTCGACCGTGACAGGAACGACAACCGCGGGAAGCTCCACGGTCAACTTCGTGGTCACAGACACCCCTCCGTCAGGAGTGACTGTGCTGTCGTTTCAGGTGCAGATTGCGAGCGCGTTGCTGCAGCCGGGAAACGTCTCAATCTTGCCAAGGCCAGTGACCGTGGACCTCGCTCAGCTGGCGACCGACACCGGCTTCCTTGCGTCACAGGTGATCGGATCGGCGACCTACACCAGCATGACGGTGGCTCTGGCAAATCCGCAGGTCACACTGATGAATACCACGGCTGGCACATTGAGCTTGAATGGACAGAGCTGCTCTGCCGGAGCGGTGTGCACCTACGTGCCCGCACTCAACCAGGCGACTCTCACGATCTCAAGTGGCGTATTTCCGCTGACCGTGACGGCGAACTCGACCACCGGGCTGGCGATGGATTTGAGCATCCCGGATCTTTTGCAGAGTGACTTTTCGGTGTCGACGGCCAGCGGAGCCTCGGCGAATGTTTCGCTGCTGCCGGGCAATACAAAGGTTGAGCTTGGGGATGTGCTGGGCACGGTAACCGCGGTCGGCTCCGGAACGGTAAATATTACAACAGCCTTTGGGGATTCGTTGGTGCTGACGACTGGGTCAGTAACAGCGTACAGCTATCCGTCTGCAACGTGTGCGAGCGCCAATGCCGCTTGCGTTGCCACGGGCCAAATCATCTCGGCAGATTTGAGCCTGCCCGGCGACGGTGGCGTGGCCGTGAACTCTTTGAGTTATGTCGGGGCGAGCGGGTCGACTGTAGTGAAAGGGCTGGTGCTGGGTATAGACGACTCGGGTCCGGAGCCCGTGGCCAGGATGCTAGTGCAACGAGAAATCGGCACGACAGGGCTGACGCCTGGGCAAATCGCCGAGGTAACGCTCGCTCCTGCGACGACCTATGGCGTCGGAACGGTGACCTACCCAGCAGTTGCCGGCGGCAACTTTGCGAATGCGAGCGATGTGGTGCCGGGTCAGGAGCTATTCGCTGGCGTCGCTTCTGGCTCAGCAACCGCGTTTGGTGCGAGTGGCCTTCTGCTGGAATCTTCGCAAGTGGTCGGAGAGGTTGCGGCTGTAAACGACGCGACGGGACTGGTGACGGTCAACGGGCTGTCGGGCTTGTTTACGGGCGCGCGGCCGGTCGTCCAGACAGTCGGCGTGCAGACAGGATCGAGTACAACCTACAACGGTTTCTCGGCTGCGGATCTTGGAGCGATTGCGGCAGGCGATTTCCTGGCAGCAAAGGGACCGTTGTTTTCTACGGCCGGAGGAAACGTAGTCGCCTCCGTAGTAATGCGTGCGCGCGCTGCGGGCAACTAAGCCCGCCACGGAGAACTGGTCGCAAGCCGCTTGAACCTGGCGGTCCATGCGCGATGCGCCGAGGTAAAACGCTTGCGACGTCCGTGATCCTCGAAAGCCCAAGAGCAACTCTTCACCGACCTTACACTTCCAAACAGAACTCGCTTCAAACTGGTGTTAGAGATAGTGCCAGGCAGAAAATGTCCGGACATTCGTACCAACAGGAGCTCATCATGAAATGCACAATCCTTGGTCTCTCTCTTCTACTTGCTGCAACGATGTCGGCTGCAGCGTCGGCACAGGCGATCTCTTCCAACCCCGATGGCAGCAAGGTGATTCATCGTCTGGAGTCGCGATTTGACTTCACGTGGGACCAGCGCGTGCAAGCGAAAGCGATTCTTCAGCAAGAGCAGCCCGTCTTGCAGCAGCTTCACACCCAGCTTGTGGCCGAGCGCGCCGAGATGGCGCAGATGACCTCCTACAACGAGAGTCAGGCTCGTTCGATTGCGGCCAAGTACGCTGACGCGAATACAAGTGCAGTGGTAGAACGCGAGAAGCTTCGCATCGAGTTGCTCGCGATTCTGACACCGGCCCAGCAGAAGAAGGTGAGTCAATTCCGCGCACGTTTCGGGGCAGCTGTGGATGACCAGCTTCTCACTCTCGGCGACAACCTGTAGGCTTGGCGAAACGGAGATTCTATGTCGAACGGTGTGCCTGCGGTGTTGCTCATCGACGATGACGTGCCGCTCGCAGAGAGTCTTGCTCGCCTCTTACTCATGGACGGCTTCCTCTTGGAGGCCGTCCATACGGGTGCGTCCGGACTAAAGTCTGCGATGAGCGGCCGATATGCGCTGGTGCTGCTCGACGTCACGTTGCCGGATGCCGACGGCCGCAAGCTGCTTCGCTCCATCCGCGCGACGTCCGACGTGCCGGTGATTATGTTGACTGCCCGGGGAGACGATGCGGACCGTATCGAGGGTCTCGAAGGGGGTGCAGATGACTTCCTGCCCAAGCCGTTTAACCCGCGAGAACTAACGGCCCGGATGCGTGCCGTGTTGAAGCGACAGACAGCCGTGGCGGCTCCTGGCGGCATTCTCCAGGCAGGGGATCTCACGCTGCGGCCAAGCACCCGGGGCGTAACCATTGCCGGACAGGCCGTTGCGCTCACCGGGGCTGAGTTTGATTTGCTGCTGTGCCTGGTGCGGCTGGCGGGTACGGTTGTATCGCGAGACACGCTCGCGGAGACGGCCCTGGGCCGCCCGCTGGGGATGTTCGATCGAAGCGTCGACAACCATATGAGCAACCTGCGCAAAAAGCTTGGCTTATCGGCAAGTGGAGAAGAGCGAATTCGCAACGTCCGTGGATCTGGGTACAGCTATTTGGGGGAACTCGGGGTTGGCCCGCTTGCCGATGCGGAGGATCCTGCATGAGGCTGCGCTCGCGTTCGCTGTACGTGACGATCTTTTTGTGGTTTTGCTTGACAATCCTGGTGTCTACGTTTCTAGTGTTGCTCACTGCATCGCTTACCGGCTCACGCCCGTTTGGAAAGCGTTGGATGGCGATGTCGCAGGATCTATACGCGGGCTCGGCGATTGACTTCTACACGACCGGTGGTGGGCCGCCCTTGTCGCGTTATCTTGCAACGATACAGACTAACTCGGGCATTGAAGGTCACTTGATCGATGCACAGGGCACGGACGTCTTAGGTGGAGGCGTGCCTCCGCACACTCTGGGTGTCTATCGGGAAGCACAGCGGGCACGACACTCCGCCGCACACCTGGGTCGCTACTGGACGGCGGCTAGTCCGATCTCGGCTTCCGGAACCAACTACGTCTTCGTAATGGAAGCGCACCCGCTGCATGGCTTTATTGATGGAACGTTTCTCAACTCGATGCTGCCTCGGCTGGTGGGTGGGACGCTGTTAGTTGCGCTCTTTTGCCTGTTGCTGGCCCGGCACATTACACTGCCGATCCGAGTGTTGGAGAGTGCTGCAACAACGATGGCCGCGGGAGATCTCAGCGTGCGGACGCTACCGGCGATGCAGGGGCGGACGGACGAGCTTGCCGCCGTGGGTGCAGCGTTCGACAGCATGGCAGAGCGGATTGAGACGTTGCTGCGCACGCAGAGAGAGATGCTGGCGGATATTTCGCACGAACTGCGATCGCCGCTGACGCGAATCAGTGTTTCGCTGGAGCTCCTGCGGCGCGGCGAGGTCGACGTTCTGGAACCGATGCAGGAAGACCTGGATCGGCTGAACGCGATGATTGGTCAAGTGCTGGAACTGACGCGACTGGAGTTGATGGAGTCTCAGGTAGCGTCGGCGCAGCACGAGGTGAATGTGTCGGCGCTCGTGGAACAGATTGTGGAGAGTGCGAATTATGAGGGGCGGGCTCCGGGTAAGACTGTAATGTTGGTGTTGGAAGGCGCTTATTCGGTGACGGGGGAGGAAGGGGTGTTGCGAAGCTGCGTTGAAAACGTCGTGCGCAATGCGTTGCAGTACAGCCCCGCGGGAGGGCAGATCGACGTGGTCGTGGCCAAAGATAAGGCAGGGTTCGCGACCGTGCGGGTGGAAGACAATGGCCCCGGGGTTCCGGAAGAAGCGTTGACACGCTTGTTTGCACCGTTTTATCGTGTCCCGGGCAGTGCCGCGCAGCATCCCAGCGGCAGCGGCCTTGGGTTGTCGATTGCGGCGCGAGCCGCGGCCCGGTGCGGTGGCACCGTGACGGCGGAGAATCGGAAACCGCATGGGCTGCGTGTGACCGTTACTTTTCCGTTATCAACTGTATTGAGTCGCAGAGTGTCATGAACTGTCGGCATATATTGCGACTAAGCCGATGGGGATAGAGGATCGTGGCAGACAAAGCTGCATCAGGGGCAAGTTGATTGAGACTGATCCTCGCGTACGCTCAGCCCTTGTCTGGAAGTGTCCGCGGCGGCAACCGGCAGCGTGACGTGGGGTTTCATCGATCAGAAGCACCCACCCTGCAGACAGCAGCGATGGAAGCGCCAGTAGACCTGGCGCAAGGAGATTCGCCATGAAGAACGCACGCACCGCCGCTTTGATTCTTGCACTCACGTTTGGCGCTTCGGTTGGTTTTGCTCAGCACTCGGCGACGGGCCCGCGGGGAGGAACGGCCAGCAGCTCGGCAACACGCAAGGGCAACACGGTGACGGCTACCGGAACCGCAACCTCTGCTAACGGCAACACCGCCAGCGGAACCGCGACGGTCAAGAAGACCTTGAGCGGGACCGCAGGCGCCGCGACGGTGACTGGTCCGAAGGGTGGAACGACCTCTGCGAACGGGACGGTCACAAACACAGGCAGCACAACAACAGCTTCGGGATCTGCCACCGGAGCACGCGGTAAGACTGCGAGTGGCACGGCGTCGGCAATAAATAATGACAATGGAACCACGACGGTTTCTGGGTCCGGAACTGGTCCGAACGGAAATATCGGCAGTGGTAGCAAGACAGTTAGCACACCGCAGCAGTAGTTCGAGAACCTCGCATTGCAGTAGGGCCGCCAGTTGGCGGCCCCTTACTTTAACTCCGCAATTCGGATAGGCATCCAGTGCCCGCAAACCGGGAACGGTCTTGCGATCAGAGGCGGGAAATTTGGCCCCCGAGCGTAGCCATACTACATCGTTTGCCAGATGCCCGCTTGGAAGGTTCGATGCTCAGATGTTGATCACAGGCCGATGCACTCATCGAGGATCAGGCGACTCTTCGTGCAGCTCTGAAACGAAACTCTTCCGCATTTAGCTCTCCGACCTCCAAGTCTCGAAAGTAAACTCTGTAGAATCCTGGTGTGGTTAGCTCAAGTGCGAGCTCTTCGAAGCGGAATACTTCGCTGATGAAAATTCTGGTCTTGTGCCAGCTGATGTCGCCACTGTCATTAACCTTTCTCAGAAGAAGCCCTTTGGGATACGTGAACTCCGGCAATTTGCGTGGCAGTCGGACAGAACTGGGGTGATAGAGACTGGCCGGAACTGCGTTCTTCAGGTCCTCATGTGGGCGCTCGTTATTGAAGACGTAGCGAAAATTATCGAAGCGGCTCGGTTGTGCACGAAGAGATGACGCAGGCGGTTTCGTCGTGTCCTCCTTCAGCGTGCGATGCATGCGCTCGTGACGACCGTTCTGTTGCGGTCGGCCTGCCTGAATACGTTCGTGAACAATCCCAAGCTTCATCCAGCCGAGCGCCAGTTTCGAAAGTCCCATGAGCCCCGTGCCCGCGAACGGCGCGCCGTTGTCGGTCCTGATTCGAGCTGGCATTCCGTACTCCCGCATAGCTGCTTCACAGATGGCTCGAACCTGGCTAAGGTCTATGCGCGAGACGATCTGGCAACGAATCAAATAACGGCTGTACGCATCGGTGATCGTAAACGGATCGCATCGCTTGCCGTCGCCCGTCACGAAGTAGCCTTTGAAATCCATACACCACAGCTGATTGGGTCCCGTGACCATTGAGAACGGCTCTGAGCAAGGCGTGATGCGTTTTCTTTTCTCCTGTGGACTCGTCAAGCCCGCGCGGCTCAGTATGTTTCCGAACGTGCTAGCTGCAGGCCATATCAGTTCTGGCTGTAACATTTCCAGCCTTGCCTTGAGTTTGCGTGCGCCCCAAGACGGATGCTTGGCACGAAGAACGAGAATAGCGTTCTCCATCGGCTCAAGGGTTGCATGCGAACAGGTATGCGGCCGGCGACTGCGATCTACGAGTCCTTCTGGTCCCGTCTCGTTGTAACGGTTGATCCAGCGATAGGCCGTTGGACGTGAGATTCCATACGCGCGACACAGGTCCGCTACTGACATCTCGTTCTTCTGATAACTCGCTAAAAACTGCAAACGTTGATCCAAGATACAACTCTCTTTCCAGGGCATACACCATCGTCGTGTGTCACCCACACGACCCGTGTCCGTTAGCGTCGCGCTTCGCTGTAAACCATGTCTCCGGTCTATTTCGTAACGCAAGTGCTAAGTACGCTCAGTGGGCTCTGCCCCCGCGCGGCGACAAGGGGATCCCCAATCTTCCGCGCTTGCCACCCCATCGGGCAGAAAACGTCCGCCGTGGACTCGTCTGCGCTTGTGCAGACCTCCGCTCATAACCGACAACTTCGGCTCTAGCCTCCATGGGCGTCGCTGATTTCGGGAGCACCAGGCATTCGGCAGAGTGCTCATGAGCTTTGGGTAATCATTCCATCGCCAAGCCGACGTAATTCTCGGCCAGAGTCGTTGCGGCGGCACGGGAAGTGACGACATAGTCCAGTTCAGCTAATTGCCGTTGCTGGTCGAACGGATTGCTGTCCGGTGATGAATGCAGCATCGAAGTCATCCACCAGGAAAACCGCTGAACCTTCCAGACGCGCCGCAGACAGGTCGCACTGTAGTCTCGCAGCTTATCCGCTCGGTTAGACGTATAGAAAGATTCAAGCGCACGAGAGAGAAACACTGCATCGGAGATCGCGAGGTTCATCCCCTTCGCACCCGTGGGCGGAACGATGTGCGCAGCGTCCCCGAGTAGAAAGAGGCGGCCGTATTGCATGGGATCTGTAACGAAGCTTCGCATCCCCGTAATGCCTTTTTGGACGATGTGGCCTGAACGGGGCAGCCATCCATCTTCCCCTTGGAGTCGGAGCGACAACTCCCCCCAGATACGATCGTCGCTCCACGCATCCAGCTGTTCATCGGGCTTACATTGCAAGTACAGCCGCGTGATGGTGGGGGACCGCATGCTATACAGGGCGAAGCCTCGAGGGCTGTGTTGATAGACAAGTTCGTTCAGAGACGGCGGTGCCTCTGCAAGGATGCCAAGCCACGCAAAGGGATACTCGCGGTCGTAGAGTGTGAGGGCCGACGACGGGATGGACGGCCGAGAGATACCGTGAAAGCCGTCACACCCGGCAATGTAGTCGCACGAGAGTTCAAACGTTTCGTCTTCATGAAGGAATCGTATCGACGGAGTGTCGGTAGTAAGACCGTGAACGCTCGCATTGGCCGCCTCAAAAAAGGGCGGGAGACCGTCCGCCACGCGGCGTGCGATGAAATCTTTGACGACCTCATGTTGAGCGTAGACTGTGACGCTCTTTCCGTTAGTTAGCTCCGTTAAATCGATGCGATGGCGCTTGCCGCGAAAGCCGAGATGGATGCCGTGGTGCAGTAGACCTTCGCGGTCCAGTCGGTCCGCCATGCCGATCTGGCGAAAGAGATCGACAGTGGTTTGCTCAAGAACGCCCGCACGAATCCGTTCCTCGACGTACTTACGCGAGCGGACCTCGATGACTACAGAATCGATGCCGGCAAGATGAAGCAGTTGGGCGAGGACAAGCCCGGCGGGGCCGGCGCCGAGGATGCCAACCTGCGTTCGAATGCGGGTCATCGGTTCGCATTCCTTTGATCATTGCTCAGGGGCTGCTCCGATGCAGAGGCTGAGTCCATCGCGGCGAATACCTCAGACGCGTGGTGGAAGGCTGAGTTGGCGGCAGGCACGCCGCAATAGATCGCGCACTGCAGCAGGACCTCTTTGATCTCGTCGCGAGAGACACCGTTATCGGCAGCAGCACGGAGGTGAAGGCGCAACTCATCGGTGCGGTTGAGTGCGACCATCATGGCGATGGTGAGGAGGCTGCGAGTGCGTCGCGGAAGACCGGGGCGCGTCCAGATCTCGCCCCAGGCGTAGCGGGTAATCAAGTCCTGGAACTCTGCCTGCAGGGGATCGGCCGCGTTCACTGCAGCGCGGTCAACATGCGCATCGCCGAGCACAGCACGTCTCACCTTCATACCTTCTTCGCTGCGTTCTTTATCGGTCATCGGATCGCCTCGCTGGTTTCTTGCTGCTGCAGGAACGGGAGCAACGCCTGATTGTAGGCCGCCGCTTCCTCGATGTTCGATAGGTGAGCTCCCGGTACCTCGCGGAAGATGGATCCGGGGATCGCGGCCTGAAGGGCGCGCCCGTCGTTCGGCGGCGTGACGACATCGTTTTCGCCGGAGAGAACGAGTGTCGGAGCTGAGATCGAGCGGATCTCGCCTCGAAGATCTGCGTCCCGTATGGCGCCGCTTGCAGCGACGTAGCCTGCAACGGAGCATCCAAGAAACTTGCCTTGCTGCACTGTAAGGTTGCGTTCCGGAAATCCCGGAGTGAACCAGCGCGACATGACTGCGTCCGCGATCGAAGTCAACCCCTCCGATTCAACCTTCGCGATGCGCTCGTTCCAGGAATCTTGTGTTCCTATTTTTGCGGCTGTATTGCTGAGCACCAAACCTGCCACGCGGTGGGGGGCATGCACGCCAACCCACATGGCCGTCATTCCGCCGAGAGAAACACCGCAAACTTGCGCCCTATCGATATGGAGTACATCGAGCAGACCCACAAGGTCTCCACCCAGATCTGAGAGGGTGCACGGCCCGGCCGGTACCTCACTTTTGCCGTGTCCTCGCGTGTCGTATCGAAGGACGCGAAAAGTCGGCAACAGCGCTTCAACCTGTGCATCCCACATCGAGATATCAGCACCCAGCGAGTTCGAAAGCACAACGACGGGACGCGACGAGTCTCCCTCCAGTGAGTAGTGCAGCTTGAATTCTGCCACGTCAGCGAAGGTCATGGATGTCCTCTGCGGGTTGGGTACGAACTGCCTGGGCGAGAACCCGATCGATGAAGAGGTTTGTTGAACCGAGGTAAGAAACCGGATCGAGGGCATCTTCCAAGTCGGCTAACGAAAGGTGTTGGGTGACACGGGGTTGATCGCGCAACACGGCGAGAAGGTCGATGCCGCGTTGCAGCGCCTGGGCTGACGCAGCTTCGAGGATCTGGTGTGCCGAAGGTCGTCCGATCGCCTTGCTCAGCCGCATGCTGACCGCCTCAGCCAACGTAACGCCGTGTAACCGGTCGACATTGCGCCGCATGGCCTCGGCATCGATCTGAAGATGTTCGATCACGAAGAGAAAGTTGGTGATCGCACCGCCGGTCAGGCAACACAGCTCAGGTAGTGTGTCCCACTCGGCGTGCCATCCGCCGAGACCTCGTTCGTGCTCCTGCATCATGGCAGAGAGCATCGTTGAAGCCAGCGCAGGAGCGCGGACGGCGGCGGCTAAGATCACAGCGAGCGAAACAGGATTGCGCTTGTGGGGCATGGTGGAAGATCCACCTACACCTTCGGCTGCCGCGATCTGTATCTCACCGACTTCGTTCTGCAGCATCAGGCTGAGGTCGCGCGCAATCTTTCCGAGCGTCCCATCGATGAGAGCAAGCACGGCGGCCAACTCGGCGAGAGAATCACGCTGACTATGCCACGGAGTGTCGGGCACGCGGAGCGAAAGGCGTTGCGCCAACTCTCTTGTGACCGCTGGTCCATGCTCGCCAAGAGAAGCCAGGGTCCCGACAGCTCCACCGAACTGGAGCACGCAAACGCGGTCACGCACGGCGATCAGGCGCTCTTGGTGACGCAGCATTGCCGAGAGCCACTGAGCTGCCTTGAGTCCGAAGGTTACGGGTGGGCCCTGTTGCATCCAGGTACGGCCCGGAAGGATCGTTGTGCGGTGCTGTTCGGTCGTATGCACCAGAAGGTCGCAGGCGCGTTGGATCTGCGAGCCGGTGAGATCAAGGAACTCGCGAAGCCGAAGTACCAGTGCGGTGTCGAGGAGGTCCTGGCTTGTGGCTCCGAAATGAATGAAGTCGGCAGCATCATTTGCGCTGCCTCTCACGTGGTCCGTCAGGAGCTTCTCGAAGGGAATCGCCAGGTTGCCGCTAGGAACAGCGCCTTCTGCAATGGCCCGGGCTCTTTCTGTTGTGACAAAGCCTTCTGCTCCCCGTTCGCACGCATCGCCCGTTCCCGCGGGAGCGACGCCAGCTGATTCCAGCGCATGCGAGAGCGCCACTTCAACGTGCACCATCTCAACGAGTTGGCTCTCAGCGGAAAACACTCGCGTCGCGTCAGCGCCATAAAACAATGGCCCGAGTAGATGCATATCCACACTCATGAGGGCCGCCTCTGGCAGGAATGTCGCTTGGCATTTGTAGACTTCAGCATTGGAAGAACACCGTTTCTTTGTCTCCCTGAAGATGAATATCCCAGCGCAGCTCGCGTGTATCTGCAGCGGCAGTATGCGCAATGAGTGTAGAGCGACGAGAGGCAGGAATGAGCTGCAGGATCGGATCAGAATCGTTCACTGGATGGTCTGGCAGATAGATGCGCGTGACGAGGTGACGCATGAGGCCGCGCATAAACAGGAGAACGACGATGTGCGGCGCCTGTGCGCGTCCATCGACGTACGGTACGGAACCGGGCTCGATGGTATGGACCCTGAAGCGACCGCCGTCCTGCGTGCTGAGGCGTGTGAATCCGAAGAAGCCTGCGGATGGACCAGCATCGCTATAGACGCCATCGGCCGAGGCCTGCCAGAGCTCCACCATAGCATCGGGAACTGGCTTTCCGTCGGCGTCGAAGATCGTTCCCGAGATTGTGATGTGGCGGCCAGCGACTTCGGGGGGTGCCAGGTTTTCATTGACGAGGTAGTCAAGCCCGATGCCGTAGTAGGGGCCAACGGTCTGCGATCCGATACACTCGGGCGTGACGGGTTCTTCTAGATTCACAACCTCACCTCGTCTCGAAAATTGTATCGTGCGTTCCGCGCAGCACGATGTCGAACTGGAAGGCCAGCGCGTAATTGGGCTCGGTGCGCTCAATGTCGAAGCTGGAGATAAGCCGCTCGCGCGCCGCGACGTTGTCGATGCTGTTGTAGATCGGGTCAAGCTTCAGCAGCGGGTCGCCAGGAAAATACATCTGCGTCACAAGGCGGGAGAGCAGGCCAGCGCCGAAGAGCGAAAAGTGAATGTGCGCTGGCCGCCATGCGTTGTAGTGATTGCCCCACGGGTAACAGCCAGGCTTGATTGTTTTGAACTCAAACGTGCCGTCACTACTCGTCACGAGCCGGCCTGCTCCGCTGAAATTTGGGTCGAGGGGCGCATCGTGTTGATCGACTTTATGCAGGTAGCGGCCAGCCGCGTTTGCCTGCCAAATCTCGATGAGAGCGTTGGGAATGGGACGTCCTGCGTCATCCAGCACACGGCCATGAACGATAATCCGCTCGCCAATGGGAGCACCTTCATACTGTGCCGTAAGGTCGCTGTCGCTGGCTCGGACGCTGTTGTGTCCAAAGACAGGTCCGCTCAATTCCGACAACGTATGCGGAAGCACGATGAGCGGTTGCGAAGGAGCGCGCTGTACGGAGGATCGATACCCAGGCGAAAGATACTCGGGCTGAGTGCCGGACCCATACGGCCGGTACGATCGCCTCAATTCTCGATCACTCGCTTTGATTTCCAAGACATTCTCCTTTGCCTGACTCAAACCCGTTCGAAGGCCGCGGCGATGCCCTGGCCCACGCCGATGCACATGGTAGCGAGGGCTCGCTGAGCGCCGCAGCGCTGCATTTGGCGAACAGAAGTGAGCACAAGCCTCGCGCCGCTCATGCCGAGTGGATGACCGAGCGCAATGGCGCCGCCGTTTGTATTCACATGGGGCGCGTCATCTGCGAGGCCAAGTTCACGCATCACAGCCAGGGCCTGGCTCGCAAAGGCTTCGTTGAGCTCGATCACGCCAAAGTCTTCGATCGTCAGCCCCAACTTTGCGAGCAGTTTGCGCACAGCTCCGATCGGCCCAACACCCATCACGCGAGGAGCTACACCGGCGGTTGCCATGCCGAGAAAACGTGCCCGCGGCATCAGACTGAACTCCTTCACCGCAGCTTCAGAGGCCAGGATGAGTGCAGCCGCGCCGTCGTTGATGCCGGAAGCGTTGCCGGCCGTGATGGTTCCATCGCTACGCACGATGGGCTTGAGGCCCGCAAGAGCCTCCAGACTGGTGTCGGCTCGCGGGTGTTCGTCATCGCTAACGGTGGTGTTACCTTTTCGACCGGGGAGGATGACCGGCAAGATTTCTTCCGCGAAGAAGCCGGCGGCCCTGGCGGCGGCTGCGCGTTGTTGGCTGCGGAAAGCGAACGCATCCTGATCTGCACGAGAGATATGCCACTCTGCCGCGACGTTCTCGCCCGTCTCCGCCATCGAATCGGTGCCGTACGTCCGCTGCATTGTGGGATTGACGAATCGCCAGCCCAAGGTGGTGTCCGCCATGGTTGCGGACCGATCGAATGCTGTCTGCGCTTTGCTCACAACGAACGGCGCGCGAGACATCGACTCTACGCCGCCGGCGATTACAAACTCCAGTTCGCCGGAGGCAATGGCACGCGCTGCGGAACCGACGGCGTCGAGCCCCGAGCCGCACAGACGATTGAGGGTTACGCCCGGAACGATGTCTGGCAGGCCGGCCAGTAATACAGACATTCGCGCGACATTGCGATTATCCTCGCCCGCCTGGTTGGCACAGCCGAGGTACACGTCGTCAAGACGAGTCCAGTCCACACCGACGTTTCGCTTGATAAGTTCCCTGATAGGCAACGCCGCAAGGTCGTCGGTACGCACGGTGGAAAGCGCGCCACCGTAGCGGCCAATTGGCGTCCGAATGCCGTCGCACAGATAGACAGGCTTCATGCTTCCGCTCCCGGAACGCCGTGCGCGAGGGCGGTTCGTTCTTCGAGGGACCGAAGAGTTTCCAGTTCGACCTGCGAAGGCGCAGTCGTCTGGCCAGGCGAATCCACAAATTGTATTTTCCAGCCGGTGTTTTGGCGAACGTCGTCCGTGGTCACACCGGGATGCAGATGGGTGACCGTCAGTTCGCGAGTGACCGGATCCGGCCGCATGATGCATAGATCGGTAATCACGGCGACTGGGCCCTTGCCCGGCATGCCCAGCTTCTGTCGCGAGTCTCCGCCCTTGTAATGACCCACCGAAGTGACGAAGTCCAGCTTTTCGACGAAGGTGCGAGCCGACTGCTTGAGGATGATCAACACCTCATGAGCCGATGCGCTGATTTCCGGTGCGCCGCCCGCGCCCGGAAGCCGAACTTTCGGTGAGTCGTACGGCCCGATGACCGTGGTGTTGAGGTTGGCGTAACGGTCAAGTTGCGCGGCCCCGAGAAAGCCCACATCGATGCGGCCACCCTGAAGCCAATAGCGAAAGATCTCCGGCGTGGAAACGACAGTGTCTGCTGTTTCCGCGAGCTCCCCGTCCCCAATCGAAAGTGGTAACACGGTGGGCTTCGATCCGATCGGGCCTGATTCATAGATGAGGACAGCATGCGGCGCGTGAGTAAGTCGCGCGAGGTTGGCCGCCTTGGACGGAAGGCCGATGCCCACGAAGCAGACGGCGCCATCACGCAACATGCGGGCCGCGGCTACGGTCATGATCTCGTTGGTCGTGTAGTTGCGTTCTGTCATGGACGGCCCGCTTCCTGCCCTCGCAGCGAGGCTTCATACTCTGCATAGTCCGCAGTGCCGAGAATATGCCGCTCGATCCAGCTGTTGAAGCCATCGCGGCTACGCGCAATCTTGTCCCATTCGCGATAGAAAACATTATCGCGATCGTAGTAGCCCTGTGCGTACGAAGGTGCGGCGCCGCGCGGTACGCAGCACACCGCCGTCAGAACCCAGGAAGGAAGTATGCAGGCGTTAGGCCACGCGTCCAGATTATCGACAACCTCTTCGACCGTGACAATGCATTTTTTTGCAGCAAGTGCAGCTTCCTTTTGCACGCCCAGAATGCCCCAAAGCAGCACGTTGCCCGTGCGATCGGCCTTCTGCGCGTGGATGATCGTGATGTCCGGCCTGATGGAAGGAGTGGCTGCCAACGACTCTCCAGTGAAGGGGCATTGGATCGTCTTAATGTCTGCACTGACAGTAGCAAGGTCGGTTCCGGCATAGCCGCGCAGCACGGCAAACGGTAATCCGGCAGCGCCCGCAGTGAAAGCGTTGGCCAAATCGCTGTGGCTGCGCTCTGCCAGTTCGAGCGGTCGCGGCCAGCCGTTTTCCACCGCGTCGCGAAAACGATGCAGCGATCCCACGCCGGGGTTGCCGCCCCACGAGAAGGTGAGCTTGCGGGCGCACCCGGCTCCGATCAACTGGTCATAAATCAAGTCCGGCGTCATGCGCACGAGTGAAAGATCGCGTCGCCCCTGGCGAATGATCTCATGCCCGGCCGCAAACGGAATCAGATGGGTGAAACCCTCCATCGCGAGAAGGCTCCCGTCGGGGACGTGGTCACGAATTGCCTGCTGCAAGGTAAGGATCTGAGCCATGAGAGCGTGGGAGAGCGCGGTACAGGAGATGGCCTTGCTGATGAGTAGTCAGCGCAGCTAATGGTACTTCAAAGTACCAAACAGTTGTCAACCCCCTGATGGACGAGCATCCGGTGACGTTTGGCCGAGGAGCGAGTGCTGTGCGTTGGGCCTTAGCGCAACCGATAGATTCTTCAGGATCGGGTCCACCTCGTCCATGCTTGACGCTACAGCATACACGTAATGATCGGGCCGCACGACCGCCGCGACGCAGGCATTCCGGTCGAACCACCGGGCCACCACGCCGTCCTGTTCCTGAAAGCCCCGCCCTCCTACCTGGACTACCTTCAGCGGCAAATGCTCGGCGACAGCAGACGGCTCTCCGTCGTAATGGCGTCCATCCAGGATGAGCCGCCAGCCGTGGCCTGACAAGGTGTCCATGTGAACGGTTCCACCGTCCGTTGCGATCCACGGCTGCGGAAATAAAGATCCATTGGCAGCGTGTCCGCCGTCCGCGATGAGACCGCATTCCAATGGCGGCACGATCTCCTGCCTGGTTACGTTGGGAGGACGACCGCCTCCTTGCCGCAACAGCGCAGCATCCCGCTCACGTGCTGCTGCCGGATCCCGCTCGCAAATATGGTGGCCAATGCTTTTGATCCGTGAGGTCAGGGTATGCACGTGCCGGCTGCGCTCCTGCTCGTAGGTGTCAAGCAGGGCATCGCCCGCGGTACCGTGCAGAACCTCCGCCAGCTTCCAACATAGGTTGGTCACATCGCGGATCCCCTGGCACATCCCCTGGCCAATAAATGGGGGCTGCTGGTGTGCTGCATCGCCCGCGAGAAAGAAGCGGCCCTTGCGCCACTCTGCCGCAACCAGCGCATGGAAGCGATAGCTGCTCGCGCGCCATAGGGTGCCGTCCGCTGGCTCCAGCCACGGCGCAAGGAGTCTCCACACGTTCTCCGGGCTCTCCATCTCACGCGGATCTTCTCCGGGCGAAAGCATGATCTCCCACCGGCGATGGTTCCCTGGGCCCACGATGAAAGTGGTTGGCCGCTCAGGATTGCAATATTGCGCGGAAGTTTGCGGCAGTTTGCCGAGCGCCGAATCGGACACCATTACATCGACGACAAGCCACGGTTCATCGAAGCCGAGGTCCGTGAACTTGATGCCCAGCATCTTTCGTACGCTGCTCGACGCTCCATCACAGCCGATCACGTATCTAGCTGTCACCTTTCGCATCGTCCCGCTTGCTTTTAGCTCGACGGTGGCGAGCTCTTCATCCTGGAAAACACTCGTCGCCTCTGCTCCGAGCACGACAGTGACGCTCGGCAGCGCCGCAACGTGTCTGCGCAAGATGGCCTCGACTGGCGGCTGCGTGAACACCATGGTCGGTGTGTAGCCCAGCGGAAACGGTGGATCGACAACATGAATGCGTCGAATCAATTGGCCATCGACACCAAAATGTTCGGATGCAGTGAACGGCGCAGTGTAAGGCAGCACCTCGTCGGCGATCCCGAGGTTTTGAAAGACCCGCAGGATCTCGTGGTCAATCGCAATTGCGCGTGGAATCTCCCAGATAGTCTCGCTCTTCTCCACGACCAGGGTGCGAATGCCGGCCTGACCGAGCCAAAGGGCAGCAACGGCTCCGGATGGTCCAAACCCAACCACAACGACGTCATAGTCAGCGTGGGAAGGGTTGGTCGGTGCTTCCGAAATAGGGGGCATAGATCACATTCCTGCGAGCGTCTTTAGGTTGCAGTGGCAAAACGTATTGCCAGTTGCGCGTGTCTGACGGAGTCCGGCTTGGGAGGCGCGATGCCCCAGTGATCGCTACGTCCCGGCGGCCAGATCCAATCGGACGGCCCACCCACCTTGTAGCTCTCGTCCACCTGCAATACCTCCGCTGTGTACTCGATGACGAAGCCAGTAGGATCGACGAAATATGCGAACACGTTGTCTCCCGGACCGTGCCGTCCAACTCCCCAGCCAATTGGATACCCGTGGTCGATCATGCGTCCTGAGCCTCGCATCACAGACTCGATATCCGGCATCATGAAGGCGACGTGGTTCATGCCATTCACGCCGCTGTCGGCTAGCACAACAGCATGGTGATCAGAGTTGCAGCGAAGGAAGGACATCATCTTGGAACGGTCGCTGAGACAGAAGCCGAGGCCGCGTTGAAAGAACGTGCTGGTCGCTTCGATATCGGCACAGTTGAGGTTGACGTGCGAGAGACGCAGCGGAATATTCGCGCGAACTTCGCCGTCATTGTGCAGCGTGTCACCGTGGATCAACCGCAGGATGTAGCCCTCGGGTGTACGCAACTTCAACACCGTACCTCCATCGGGAGCGGCGTTCGGCCCAACTGGTCGCAGCAACGTGGCGCCGGCTTCCTCTGCGGACTTCGACAAACGCTCCAAATCATCGAGCGACGCAACGCGGAACGTAACGGACAAGACCTCCGACGCAGGATGAGCGCTGAGCGCCAACACGTGATGGTCGCGTCCGCTGGCCCGCAGAAACACGATGCCATTGGAGCGATCCTGCACCTTCAGCCCCCACACGTTCGTGTAGAAAGCCTCAGACGTTGCCAAGTCGGGCGTGCCCAGATGAACACTGCGAATCTCTGCGACAGGATAATGACTCATCGACTAGCCTCCATGTTCAGGAACCTGCATGCGTTGGAAACTCGCAGCTTGAAACGCACGCCCTCATCGGCCACAGCGTCGTCGATCCGCTGCAGCGGCCGGCGCTCGTGAAAGTTGAAGGGATAGTCGGTGCCGACGAGCAGTTGCGTGTCACCGAACATCGCAAGCAAGTGACGAAGCGTATGTTCGTCATAGACCAACGTGTCGTAGAAGAATCGTCGTGCCTGCGCATAAACGTCCTGGGCCAGGCTCTCTCGGAGGGCAGGGAACACGCGCACACCTTCCGCAAGGCGCGGCAGCAGGGAAGCCAGCGTGCCGCCTCCATGGCTGAAGGCGATGCGCAGCTGGGGAAATCGCGTGATCGTGTTCGACGTGATGACTGAGGCGGCAGCAAGACCCACGTCGGTTGGATAGGCAAGCACTTGTTGTAACGTGCCCGGCCCGACCAGCCTATCCATGCCGGTAGGCCTCACCGCGTGCACGAAGATCGCAGCTCCGAGGTCTTCGGCCGCAGCGAAGAATGGGTCAAACTGTGGGGCGCCAATAGGGACGCCGTTCACATTGCTGCCGACTTCCACGCCGGCAAAGCCCAGTTCCTTGCAGCTGCGGACGAGTTCCTTGATCGCGACGTCGATGTCCTGCAACGGAATAGCTCCCAACCCAACCATGCGGCCGTTCGACGCGGCAACAGCTTCCGCGGTCTGGTCGTTGATGTAGCGCAGCAGGTCGTTCGCGGCGCCGACGGGTAGCCAGTAGGAGAACAGTTCGGGCATGGGCGAGATCACCTGGAGGCGAACTCCCATCGCGTCCATATCCGCGAGTCGCTTGGGAACATCCCAGCACTTGTCGGAGAGAGTTCGATAGACCTTGCCATCGATCATGATGTTGCGATGGCAGCCATCAGCTGGCTCCATCGAAGGCCAGCCCGCCACACCACGCAGCGAACGCGGAAACGTAGCGGGAACCACGTGTGTGTGGATGTCGACAGCGCTCAGAGCCGCGTTTTCCATCGGTCCGGTCCCTCAGGCTTCGTCAGCAATAGGGTTGCGCAAGGTGCCGAGCCGCTCGATCTCAACTTCAACCACGTCGCCCGGTTTCATCCACAGGGGCGGTGTGCGCTTGATCCCTACGCCGCCGGGCGTACCTGTCAGAATCACGTCGCCGGGCTCGAGCGGGTTGAACGCAGAACAGTACTCGATGACTGTCGGAATATCGAAGATCATTTGTCCAAGACGGGCGTCCTGAACTACCTCGCCGTTCAGGCGTGTCGAGATGCGCAGCTCTGCTAGTTCGCCCAGTTCGTCAGGAGTGACCATCCACGGCCCGAAAGCTCCAGTGGCAGGAAAGTTCTTGCCCGGCGTGAACTGGTGCGTGTGATGCTGCCAGTCGCGCACGCTGGCATCGTTGTAGCAGGTATAGCCCGCGATGTGATCGAAAGCGTTGTTGCGGTCGATGTAACGTCCCGCCTTGCCAATCACGATGGCAAGTTCGCCTTCGAAGTCGAGATCCGTGGAGACGCGCGGACGAATGATCGACGCTAAATGGCCGACCTGGGTATTGGCGAAGCGCGCGAAGATGGTGGGGTGCTTCACTTCGACACGCCCAGTCTCCTTGCGGTGCGTCTCGTAATTCAGTCCAACGCAGAAGATCTTGTCAGGGTTGGGGACTACAGGAAGCCACGCCAGGTCTGCAACTGGGTTGCGTTGAGACGAGGCGATGGCAGCTTCAAGGCCTCGGAGAGCTCCGGCAGCAAGGACAGATTTCAGGTCGGGATAAACCTCTTTCAGCGCCTGACCCACATGGATCGCAACGTCACCCTCGATGACGCCCCACGTAGGCTCACCCTCGAGTCTATAGCTGGCAAACTTCATATATCTCCTCTGGGAACAACATGGATAGAGGACTCATCGTGGAGTCGAAAGCGATGGTACCTAACAGTACCGCATGTTTGTCAAATTCACTTTCCGCTCCGCGTTTCTCCGCAGGACCAGGAAGGGCACGAAACCAGACCTCCGAAACTTCCCCTTTACAACTGCCTTCAAGCTTTGTTAGAAAGTAACATCCTGTTGGTACCTTGCAGTACCATCGATCGAAGGCCGAACCTCACGCCGGCCCAAACCTTCACGAGGTCTTCCACCGTCAGAGTCGAACAAGGGTCAACTTATGATGCATAACGAACTTCCCGGTAAACCAGTCCCATACAAAATTGATGCCGGCCAGGGCCAGCGCTATGCGTTTGGACGGCAATTAGCCACCGTCATTGCTCGCAGTGAAGATATTGGCGCCGCCATGGCCGGCACCCTGCTCACCGGTGCCAAGGGGGAAAGCTTTCCCTTACATCGGCACGCAGCAACGCACGAGGCCCTTTATGTAATCGAGGGCAATATCTCGCTGACCCTTGCGGACAAGATCTTTGTGCTTCTGCCCGGCGATTACGTCAACATTCCGGCGGGCACGGTGCACGGCTTCTCCTACCTGGACCATCGCGCGAAGATGCTGTCGTGGAGCTTCGGTGGCAATGCGGCGACCATCTATTCGGCTATCGGCGAAGCGTACCCCGGCACGGTGTACTCCGAACTCCTGCCGCCAGTTGATTGGAGTCAGCCGCTTGACGGCGTCGACGTAGCCTTTGTAAACGCTCCATCCCATCAAGCCGCGCCCTCAACAGAGAAGGCGAAGAAGGCACCCGGCGGTTCGGTCCCATTTGTCCTCGAAAGCGGAGAGGGAGAGCGAATGTTGGCGGCCGAACAGCTCTTTACGTTCAAGGGGACGGAGGACAGCAGCAGTGGCGTATTCCACTCGCTCATGACGGAGGGACCCACCGGGCCGATGATCCCAAAGCATCTGCACGAAACGGTCGCCGAGACATTCTTTTGCCTGAATGGCAGCATGGAGATGTTTGCCGGAGATCAGTTGATCACGCTCGATCCTGGTGACTTCGTTTTCATCCCTCCTCGCACGCCTCATGCCTATCGCCTCGCGAAAAATGGGACACGCTTCATCGGTTTCCTCACGCCAGGATCCTTCGAGCACTTCTTCCGCTACCTCTGCGAACCGTTCGACGGGTACGTCTCGCCGCTGCTGCCCCCGCCGTTCCGCTTCGACCGCGTCATCCAGCACCTCGGCGAACTCGACCTCAAGATTCTGGAACGCCCAGGCGGCCCGTCACCGGGCGCGCCACCCAGCGCATAGGATTTCCATGACTCCCGCGAAGTACAGCGTCAAAGTGATCCACGACCTGGTGTACAGCCACGCGGGCGGTGTGCCTCGCCTGGCCGACATTTTTCTGCCACAGGGGATGAAGGGTCGAACCCCCGTCATCCTGTGGGTGCATGGCGGTGGCTGGCGTTTCGGCGACCGTAAGCTCTCGCCCGATCTCTCCCGATGGTTCGCGGAGCGTGGTTTCGCCATGGTCAGCTTCGACTATCGCTTGAGCGACGAGGTGAAATTTCCAGAACCCGTGGTGGACGTAAACACAGCCGTCCGCTGGGTCCGCTCGATTGCTGAAGAGTATGCGCTGGATTCGGAAGCTATCGGCCTCTGGGGTTCGTCGGCAGGAGGTCATCTCTCCGCCTGCGCTTCCCTCGCCGACGGTCAATTCACCGGAGACGAGCACCTCGAGTTCAGCAGCGAGGTTCACGCCGTGGTGGACGGCTACGGTCCAACGGACTTCTCACGCATCGACCAAGACCGGATCGCCGTTCCGCCAAAGATTCCGGATGCGGAGACCGTGCTGGTTCGCAATGTGCTCCCGGCCTCCGATCCTGATTCGTTTGAATCACGTCATCTCGGAGTTCCGGTTGCAGCGGGCTCAGCGGAGGTTGAACACGCTAATCCAGCCACGTATGCCCACTCCGACGCGCCACCCTTTCTGATCCTGCACGGTGAATCGGACGCGCTGATTCCGTGGACGCAAGGTCAGCTGCTGTACGACGCATTAGCGGGTGCAGGAAACGAGGTCACGCTGGTTAAGTATGAATGGCTGGGCCACGGATTCTTCAACAACTCGAACCTTGACGACGAAGGTCCCGGGCCCGCGACGGCTGTGTCAGCGGGAGATCCCCTCGGGGAGGTCGCGATCAGCAACTCCAGCGTCTTCGGCCTATGCGAGGAGTTCTTCCGGTTCTACCTGGTCGACCGCAAGCGCGGCTTTACCGTTCGCGGTGGCGCGTCCGGGTTGTAAATCATCAGGAAGACTTCGACGGCATGTCGGATGTCAGAAGGTCTGGGTGTGGTGGGATCGATCTGCCCGAGAATGACGGCCGTCAGCAGTTGCGCACCCACCACCAAATCGAGGAAGTCGTCCGCGGCCTTCATCGGATCCGCCTTGCGCAGATTGCCTTGCTTCATCTGCTGTTTCAGGTAGCGAGCCGTCGCTCCCCGTCCGGCGCTTGGACCCATTTCGAAAAACTGGGCGGCAATCTTCGGGCTGTGATAAGCCTCTGCAGCAACGATGCGTATCAGCTTCCCGAACCGTTCCGACAAGATGAAGCCCTGGATAATCTTTGCGGAGTTTAGCAAAACATCTTCCATCGGCTGCGTGGACGCCCACAGGCTGTCCATGCGCCCTCCAATGTCGCTTTGCAGATCCTTGACCACCGCAGCCAGGAGAGATCGCTTATCAGAGAAGTGAAGATAAAGTTCGCGCTTGGATACTTTGGCTAATCGCGCAATCTCTGCCGTGCTGGTCTTCTCGAAGCCGGTCGCCAGGAATACATCGGAAGCCGCGTTGAGAATCCGCTCCTTCTGTAAGGCAGATTTTTCGGGTAACTCAGTCCGGCTGCGCAATTTTGACTTCTCCCTACTGCTTTGGTTGGTGGATCCTGTGTGTTCTAGTGTTGCTCAATGCTAATGCCGATCATCCTGCTTGAAAAGTCTTTTGGCGTAACACCCTGGCGATCGCCCAGGGTGTCACGATCGCCGCAAGAATTCCTCCGAAGATCGCTTTGCCGATCAGGAACGTCCCAAACCTCAGGCCCCCGGCAAACAGATGCGGAAAGGTCAACGCGCTGAGAGCAAGAACCACGCACGTCCCGAAGATCGCAACGACCAGCGCCCGAAGAACGATCTTCGACATCAAGATCCTCGCCCGGCCTTCGTGCCAGGCCAACTTTCCCGATGCATGCCGGTGGCGGGTCAGCAGTCCAGGAACCAGGCAGGACATTAGCGTCACCATGAAGGTTTGGGGCGCCATATCGATGATCATTCCATGGCGGCCGCCCACCCCAACTGTTCGTACCCCGTGGAACACCATGAACACAAAACCAATACTCAGCGCAACATTGATGGCGACGCTGATCAGCGTTTCGGTTGCGATGTACCGTGTGCGCAAAGACATGGGACCTCAAGCGACTATCTGGATTCAAGCAGTGTTACCGGTCCCAGCATGCCCGCAGGGAACAAGGGTGAGTTGGCGGAGTATGCGTGGATTCCGGTGAAGGTTTGCCGGGCGGTGACGCCCGGCTGCTCATCGCCAATCAGGCGGTTGGGCCAGAAATTCGTAACCTCCACCTTGATCGTGTTCTCACCCGCGTGCAGCAGTCGCCCGGTTTCGATGCGGTAAGGAGCGGTCCACAAGATCGTGTTGAGCTTTGTTCCATTGATGCTGACCTCCGCGATCTCACGCACATCGCCGAGATCAAGAATCAGTCCGTTGGTCGCGCTCGACTTCGGCAACGTAAACGTCCTGGTGTAGGTAGCGGTTCCAGAGAAGTACTTCACCGCCGGATCGGACGACTCCGTCCACGACTGCAGTGAACCGCCAGTAGCTCGCGGTCCGGCCTTCGGGAATGTCAGCGTCCATTCGCCAGTGAGGTCTTGCAGCGTCGTCAGGGTGCGCGGAGCCACGGTTCTGGATGGCACGGAATCGACGTCGTCAAACACGATGAATGTGGAGCCGTCAGCCTCAAAGTGAAGCGGAACGCTTGTAAGGCCATCGTGCATGCTGTAGCTCACTGCCGAACGCTCGCCTGTCATCGGGTTCCACGCACTCGGCCGTTTTCCACTTACACGGAACGTTACGGTCGTATCGAAGGATTGCAGCTTCTGCGTCGCCACAAAATAAATCTCATCCTGAGCTGTGTGGCGATGAAGGTAGACGAGATCGTCTTCGGAGTCCCCGATGGGCATTGGCCGCGCCAGCTTCGCGCCCAGGGCAGTGGGCTTGGTCCACGTCAAATCTGGAGCGATGGACAGCTGCGCCAGTAACGGTTCGATATCGCCGTGATCGAAGACACGGCCCTTTCCGACTGCGCGTCCATCGGCACCAATCGGCGCGTCACCCCACAACGATTCTGTAAGTTCGCCGAACGCAGACGAAGCTGACAGATCACCAAGACTCGGCGAAGCCTGGGGTTTAGGAGCGAGCAGGATCGCGCCCTCCGAAACCAGCTCCTTCAGCTTCCTCAATGTCTGCACGGTCATCATCCCGTTGTCAGCAGGCAAGACCAGCAGCCGATAGCTCATCCCGCTATCCAGGTAAATTCGTCCGCCGCGCACGCTCGTATGGTGCAGCAAGACATCGGAATTCAAATAGTCGAATCCATAGTGAGTTGGGGGAGCTGGAACGACAGGCTTCCAGTACGGCACGACCAGCGGTGACCCTTCGCCAAGAAAATACGCTACATCCGCAACGTAGGAACCCTGCTGCAAAAGATAGGACACGCGCGCAAGATACGTGTTCCAGGCAACAGCCTGTTCCGCCCAGGTGATGTTCCGCGTGTAGTTCTGTCCGAACGGCCCGAGCGTTAAACCGGGCTTGTGCGCGTCATCGGTAAATGGCTGCTGAT
This sequence comes from uncultured Acidobacteriaceae bacterium, assembly GCA_963745105.1. Taxonomy (GTDB): domain Bacteria; phylum Acidobacteriota; class Terriglobia; order Terriglobales; family Acidobacteriaceae; genus Silvibacterium. Next base: position 69,383 of record CAVUWQ010000023.1, on the reverse strand, counting down.
CCGACGTATGAATGACGATGCGGTCAATCCCACGCGCAAAGTTCTCATCCGCTAGCGGCTTGAGGTAAAACGGCGCCTGCGCCCACCCTGGCATGCCGATGGTCGTGGTGAAGGATTCTGCTGCGGCAATCGGTTTCCCGTAGATGTGGGCCGCCGACGCCGTCTCCCGCGTGTCCGCTATGTGGGTTGGCAGATCACGCTCGCCAGGCGCCGGCGTCCAGAACTCGCCCATCGGCACATCGACGTTACCCTTGTTCATCAAGCCGTCGCCGTTCGTGGGCAGATCAGTCCCCATGGCTTCTGAATACAAGGAAATCCCCGACGGCTGAATGGCGGCTCTGAACGTGCCGTAGTGATTCTCGGCGAGCATTTCAGCGAGAGTCTTTCGGAAGTCCCAGAGGAACGCATCGCTCTCCGCCGCGCTGCCGACCACGCGACCGGTCAGCACGGGCAGATACGGCGTCAGTGAGTAGCCTCGCCTTGCCTGGAACTCCTGTGCCATGCGTTCAGTCCAGTTCTCGTTGCCGGCCTCCCAGCTATCCAACACGAAGTTACGAAAGCTCTTGCCGTATAGATCGCCTGCCATGCCGGAGATCATTCCGGTGTAGGTCTTCGTGTACGACGCGACATCTTCCTTGCTTAGCTTATCGACCTCAAGGCCGGTTGCCGCGGGAGTCGCCGGATGGTTCCGCTCGCCGGTAAGCCCGTAGCCGAACCGCACCACAACCCACTCGCCAGCCGGTGCCTGCCAGTCCAGCGTGCCGTCTGGCTGCATCCTGCTGGTGAGATCGATGACCTCTTGAGGAGCAATCGATTCGTTCGGAGCCGCCTGCGGGGTGGGAGAGCTGTTGTCCGCAATAAAAATTCCGAAGGCAGCTTTATCTTCCCAATGATTTACGCGAGGCGAAGTGTGCACCACCAACTCGGAGAGCGTAACACCTGGCGGCGTGGGAGCTCCGAGTGCTAGCGCTGCCCCTCCTATTACGGGCGCCGAGACGCGCAAGCGATAATATGCCGCGGTGACTGGCGAATAGGCGTAGGTGCGCAGCGTAATCGCGCCGGAAGGTGATTGCGGAGAGCCAGGGAGTTCCGCGAGAGGCTTCCAGATCTTTCCATCGTCGCTTGACTCAAACACTCCCGTCGGCAGTTGCGGTGCGAGGAAGCCTCCTGCAACGCCAACACCGATCGTCATGGCATACGTGGTCACGGGATGCGGAAATTGAAACTCGATCCATCCCTCCCGCGTTGAGCTCGGGATCCTTAAGAGCGTCGTCTTTCCAAGGTCGTGGCCATCCAGCAACGTCGTATCCAGTGGTGTGGAAGAGCTGGTCGTGATCGTTGCGGAAGGTTCATCTCTCGTCACTGGTCGTTTGTAGGCGATGACCTGAACGTCCCGATAGAACGGAGCCGTCGGGGGCAGGCGATGGGACGGGATTGGAGGCAGTGTCCCTGGCAGATCCGTCGGCGTAGGGAATGCCATGTCGGGCGCGGTGAGCATCGTCTGGAACTTTCCCACGGTTGCGGGCGGCTCGGCGAGCTGTGTGTGCACGAGTGCTGGGCCGTGGACGATCGTCTCGCTCCACACAAATTTCTTCATTCCCTGCCGGGGCTCAACCCACGGCCCAGCTGTCTCGCTCCACCCACCCGAAGCCGCCATCCCCATCTCGAGATCGAGTCGACCGGCCTCCGCGGCCGCATGGTGCCAGGCGTGTTTCCACTCCGGTGTCATCCAGACCAGCGGCTGGTCCACGAAACGCGGCGCGGAAAGATCGCCATCGAACATCTGAAATCCGCCTATGTTCACACGATGCATCCACTCCAGGTCAGCAGTGATGCCTTCTTCGGTGACGTTTCCACTGAGCCAATGCCACCACACGCGCGGCTTCGCGCTGTCCGGAGGATGAGCAAAATTTTGCTCCATCGACGTCTGCGCAAGCAGAGGGACGCTCACACCAATCGAGCAAAGCAATAATCCAAGGAGCTTCAACGTTGGCCTCATGAATTCTCCACCCTAGGTCTTCGATTCCCGCGCCAGGCTGCCTAAGAACAACGCGCTCGGTTTAGGAGTTCGCTTTTGCGTAATTAGGTCGACAGCTACAAGTCCCATGTGCGTACCGTAGCCCGACACCCACTCGAAGTTATCGATGAGTGTCCAATGAATATAAGAGCGCACATCAATCCCGTCTTTCCGGCAACGTTCAACGCCAGCAACCGCCCGACGAATGAACTCCACGCGACGGCTATCGTCATCGGTTCCCACGCCGTTCTCCGTGACAAGAATCGGCACCCCCGTTTCCTTCGCAGTCAGACGAATCGTATGTTCAAGACCTTCGGGATAAAACTCCCATCCATTTTGCGTAACCTCCGCACCGGCCGGCGGCGGCAAGTTATACCGTCCAACAAAGGCGCGCGAATAATTCTGAACGCCGATGAAGTCGTCCGATCTCGCGATATCGAACCACGGTTGATATACCTGCTTCCGCTTCTCCTCGACATGGCTTTCCTGGCCCATGGAGGGCAGCGGAGCCTGGTCATCTTCGATCGCCAGGCAGAACCCAACGGGCAGCGAAGAGCGTTCCGCTTTGATCGCCTTACGCGCCTCCGCATGCGCCTTCAACATGCTTTCGAGCATCACATCCGGGTTCCCCGTGAAGTACGTGCTCAGATCCGGCTGTTGGGTCTGCACGCGGATGTTGGGAAGCAGGCTGCGAAGATGATCGCTCAGGCTCCCCACATGTGGGATTTCCATCCAGCGGAAAAGCATTGGCAGGTTCGGCTCGTTGATCGTCAACGCATAGCCAATCAGGTCACCCAGCGACCGCGTGACCTCGGCGCAATATCGAGCGAAGCGAGCAGCGCATCTCTGATTCTCCCAACCGCCGTCCGCTGCAAACCATGCGGGCACGGCATCATGGTTGTACGTAACAACCGGCGTCACGCCGTGTTGGTGGCAAGCCTCAAGCACGCGCCGGTAGTGGCCAAGTTCCGCCCGGGAATATGCACCTTCCACCGGCTCGATGCGCGACCACTCCACCGAGAATCGATAAGCATTCAATCCAAAGGATGCGAGCATGGCAAGATCGCTTTCGAACAGGTGGTAATGATCGCAAGCGTCCCCGGATGGCTCTTTGAACATCGAGTGAGGGAGGTTTTCAAGCTTCCAACAATCGTCGTTCACCAGGTTGCCTTCCACTTGGTGCCCGGCCGTCGCCGCTCCCCACAGAAACTTCCCCTGCGGCAGCGCAGATGTCGCGGCCAACGCACTCGCAGAGACCCCAGGCATACGTCCAACAGCCGAAATTGTCCCAGCGCACATGAGTCCTAATGCACTTCGGCGGGTCAACTTAGAAAGGTGCATGTGAGGCCTCCAACGGGATGGAATAACCGATCTTGAGTAAGGCAGGAGAGGTGCGCGTTGATAGCAAGGGAAATATGGTACGGAAAGGTACCAAACCGGCACATAATTGATAGCAGATTGACTTTAACGATGTAAAGCACAGTAAATCTGCCCGTCGGTTGCCGTGGCTGTTCCCCCACCATCAAGCGTCATTATCTGGAAACTAATTCTTTACAGACGTTAATTCGGCGTGGTACAAGTGTTCCACTTCGATCAGGTACTGCCGAGTACCCGTGAGTGCGGAACATTTTTCTCCTCCCGCCTCTCCTCGGTAAGTTCAGGTTGAGGAGAGGGACAAAGGATGTTCAAGAAGCTCTTCGCCGTCACCCTAACCGTATTCATGAGCTTGATAACCGCCACTGCTCTTGCCCAAATATCCACCGCAACCGTCACCGGCGTAGTGCGCGACAGTGCCGGTGCACTGGTCCCAGGCGCCAAGGTCGTTCTCACACAGACCCAGACAAACGCTCAGGCACAAACGGTCAGCAATGATCGCGGAAATTTCTCGCTCCCGGCGCTTGCAGTGGGTCCCTACACCATGAGCGTTCAGGCGACCGGCTTCTCGAATTACAGCCGAACCAACATCGTTCTCACGGTCGGCCAGGTTGCCAACTTCGACATTCAACTCACTGTGGGAGCGACTACTCAAACGATCACGGTTTCAACAGGCGCGCCGCTGATCAATCCTACTGAGCCAACCATCTCGGATACCGTGGACCAACAGACCGTTGTGAGCCTTCCGCTCAATGGCCGCAATCCAGCAGATCTTGTCTTCAACGCGGGAGGCGTCGCAAACACGGGAGAAAATACTGGGTCTGGACAGCTTTCTTCCACGAACCAGATCACTCCTCCAGGTGTTACGATTCCTGGCTCAATCGCTCCGGCCATCAATGGCGTCCGCGCGGGTGGAACCTTCTTCTCGCTGGACGGCGCGGCGAATGTGGATCCGCTTTCTGTCATCGGCGGCCCATTCCCCGACCCGGATGCCACCCAGGAATTCCAGGTGGTCACCGGCACCTACGGAGCTCGCTACGTCTCAGCGCCCGGTGGTGCCGTCAATATCGTCTCTCGCTCCGGAACCAACAAATTCCATGGAAACGTATTTGAGTTCATCCGTAATGGCTACTTCAATGCTGAGAATGCCATCTTGGCTCAGCCCGATAACCTCAAGAGAAATCAGTTTGGTGGAACCATTGGCGGGCCCATTATCAAGAACAAGCTGTTTTTCTTCGCCTCCTACGAAGGAACGCTCATCGCTTCTCAGACAGCCATGGAATATCCCGTTCCCACCGCAGCAGAGCGCAACGGAATCTTCCAGGCTTGCGCTGTAGGATCCCCTTGTACTTCGGCCAACTCCTTTCCACTCAACGTCACGGAGCTTCCTCCAATCTTCGGACCCAATACGCAGAACTCGGTCAACGCGAACTTTTTCAACTTCAATGGCTCGGGAAACTCACTCATCCCGCTTGCGAATGCACCCAACAATGAATACGTCCTTGGAGTGCCGAATCATTCGAATGAGCAGCAATGGGTTGGCAAACTGGACTATCAATTGACTCCCCACCACCTGCTCTTCGCGCGCTACTACAGCGACAACACCAACACCCCGGCGGTACAGCAACCCACGACGGCCCCGTACAACATCTTTCATCTTGCTTCTTCGCAAATTCAGCAGTTCGAAAACGCTGCTGTAGGTGATACATGGACTCCGACGAGCAATACAGTACTCGAAACCCGCGTCTCCTATCTCAACATTGATTATGTTCAGGGCTCACCAAGTTCCTCGAGCTTGGTCAATTACCCGGCTCTTGGCGCCCAGGACTACAGCAATCCGAACCCCCCAGGTCCTGGTATCACCGTAATCGGCAGCCTAATTCCACCGGCGGTTTACGGCACTGACAAAAATCCCAGAGCCAATTTCACCGTCTCGGAAGACGTCGTTCATTCGATTGGTAACCACGAGTTGACTTTCGGCGGGAATCTGCAGCGCATCTACAACGGAGAGGCCAACGTAGCGGGTCAGACCGGCGTCATCATTTATGCAGGCGTCTATACCAATATCCTCACCGGCATCCTTGGCCTGCAGGTTCAAGACGCTCCGTATGCAGACTTTTTCCTCGGTCACCCGATCGAGTTCATCCAGGGCGACGGCTTCTTCTCTTCCGAGCATGGCTGGCTTCCCGGGCTTTACGCCCAAGACAAATACCGAGTTACCAGCCGTCTCACCGCAACCTATGGACTTCGCTGGGATCCCTGGATTCCATACAAGGTTGAATTCAACCACATCAGTTGCTTCCGTCCGGGAGAGCAGTCTTCGGTTTACACTGGCGCGCCTCTTGGCCTCATCTACCCCGGCGACCCTAACTGCCCGTCAGGTGGCGCGAACGGGAAATACAACTTCGTTCAGCCCCGCGTCGGTGTCGCTTACCAGATAAATCAAAAAGGTACGCAGGCAATCCGCGCTGGCTACGGTATCTATAACATTCAGGTCCCACTTTCGGCACTCGGCGGCTTTCAGGCATTTCCGTTCACCCGTCAGTTGATCTTTGCGAACCCATTTCAGAGCATCTCGAATATCTATGCTTCCAACGGCGCAACCAATCCTTTCAGTAATGGATTTATAGGCTTCGGCTATCAGCCACCGTCAAATATCGCCTTCCCCACCAATCCTGCACCGAACGTAGCAAACTTTGCCTCCAATTTCCGGCCCGGATACGTGCAACAGTACTCTGTGTCGTACCAGTGGAGCTTCACATCGAACGACAGTATAGAGCTGGCCTATGTCGGGACGAAGAGCACCCACATGGCGCAGAACTACGATCAGAATCAACCGCTCCCCGCGGAAGATGCTTCGACCGGCAACGAGGCAGCGCGGCGTCCTTACGCAGGGATCGCCGTCCTCAGCACCGAAGCCCCCATCGGCTACGCCAATTATTCGGGCCTCCAAATTGCCTACCACCATCGCATCGCGGGCGGCTTCGATGTGAACTCAAATTTCACCTGGCAGAAGTGCATCGACAATGGTTCCAATCCAGGCAGCACCGGCGCGGGCATCGCAGGAGCTATTGATATTGATCCCTCTAATCCAGGATTCAGTCGTGGGCCGTGCGATTTCAACCAACCCTACAATTTCCGCAACACTGTCGTGTGGAATGCTCCGTCGTTCAAATCCAGTGGCCCTGTGACACGCATCGCTTTCGGCGGCTGGGTGTTCAGCGGTAACTTTATCTTTGACTCTGGACAGCCGTACAGCATCACCACCAGCGGCGCTGACAACTCGTTCACAGGCATTGGGCTTGACCGTGCCGATAGTGTCCCCGGTCAGCCTTTGCATGCGAACGGAAAATTGAACTACTACGCCTTCACGTTGAACGCTCCCGGAACGCTGGGTGACACACCGCGCAATGGCTACAGCTCGGCCGCAAACATTGAGGTCGATACTGCGCTGCAAAAGACCTTCGCCCTCACGCAGCGCTTCCATCTGTTATTCCGTGCCGAGGCATTCAATGTCATCAACCATCCCAACTATTACGCTCCCCTTAACGCATGGAATACGGCCAATCCAACGAACTTTGACACCTATCAGGAAGCACGCGATCCGCGTCAGCTACAGTTCGCTTTGAAGCTCAGCTTCTAGGAAACCCGCTATAAGGAAAAGACGATGAGCCTCCTGTCGCGGTTCATCGTCTTTCTCACCCAACCCTTCCTCAGCCTGGAGACCCGATGCCCCTCACTCGCAGAGATTTGCTCGCCCTCGGTGGTACCCTCGGTGCCGGCGCCATCTTACCCACCAAATTCATGGCGCAAATGTCCGTAGCAGCCCCTCAGGCAGCATCCGATCCCATCAGCCAGGTGAACCCGCAGTTCCGCACTCAATTGCAGCGGATCGAGCACGACGTGGGTCCTATGCCGACCATGAGCACAGCCAGCCTGCCCCAGATGCGGGAGATGAACAACAGTTTCGGAGGCCAGCCGCTTGCCTCGCCTGAGGTAGTGGCCAGGATGATCCCCGGCACCGCGGGAGCACCCGACGTACGCATCTACATCGTCGGCGCAACGCCCGGGACGCACAAGCCTGCAGTTCTTCACATCCACGGTGGGGGCTACGTCGCCGGGTCCGCCGCTGCCAGTAAACGAGACATTCAGCAACTTGCCCTCGGCCAGGACTGTGTCGTCGTCTCGGTCGAGTACCGGCTCGCCCCGGAGACGGCCTTCCCGGGCTCGCTCAACGACAATTACGCCGCGCTCAAATGGCTTTATCAGAACGCCGCAAGCCTGGGCGTGGACCCGAAACGTATCGCCGTAAAGGGTGAAAGCGCCGGCGGAGGACACGCCGCCGCACTCGCTATCGCAGCTCGCGACCGCGGAGAAGTACCCATCTGCTTCCAGGTCCTCATCTATCCCATGCTCGATGACCGGACCGGCTCGACCCAGCAGCTGCCGGCGCAGTTCGGCCACTATGTCTGGAATTCTGCCAGCAACCGCTTCGGATGGTCGTCCCTGCTCGGTGTGCCCGCTGGGTCAGCCAAGGTTCCGCTGAATTCAGTACCTGCTCGTACCGCCACGCTCGCCGGGCTGCCGCCTGCCTTTATCGGCGTAGGCTCCATCGACCTGTTCGCCCCGGAAGACATCGCATACGCCTCCCGCCTGATTGTCGCCGGGGTGCCGGTCGAGTTGCAGTTGGTACCCGGCGGATTTCATGGCTTCGACCAGATTGCGGCCGACGCCCCTCTCAGCAAAGCTTTCGCAGCTGCGTGGAACGCTGCTTTGAAAGATGCCTTCACCTCCCCAAAAGGCTGACCAAACCGCTGGTCCTCACACCCAGGCATATCAATCGAGTCCAGGTCAGCGATCCGCAATGCAATTTCGTGCCGCACCAGGGAGCCCTCATGAACTTCCGCAACTTCGTTCGCAATCGGTTCGTTTGCTCCGCGCTGTTCAGCTTTGCCGTAGGCCCGGCGTGCGCACAAATGCCGCAGATGCCGCCCATGCTTGAGTCCACACGACCGGACCTGAAGGGCGAGGTCCGGCTCTATCCGGGCACCGCCCCGGGATCCGCGACCAACGCTCTACCAGAGCAATGGAACACCATGGGCGGCTTCCACATGGCCCGCAACGTCACCGTGCCCACCCTCATTCCGGTCCTTCCCGACCCCGCCAAGGCCACCGGTGCCGCCGTCCTCATCGCACCCGGCGGAGCCTACATGGCCCTCGCCATGGACAACGAAGGTCTCCTGGTCGCGCACGCCCTGGCCGACCGCGGCGTCGCCGCGTTCGTCCTCAAGTACCGCCTGGACCCCACCCCGCGCGACATCCCCGGCTTTGACAAAGCCATAGGTGAGCGCATGGGTCCCGCCCTCCAGGCCGGCAGCAAAGGCTTCGTGGTTGACTCGCCCCTCGCCGTCGACGACGCCGCCACCGCCCTGCGACTGATCCGTTCGCGGGCCGCCGAGTGGAAGATCGACCCCGCACGCACCGGCATGATCGGCTTCTCCGCAGGCGCACAAACGGCCCTTGCCCTGACGCTGCAAAACCGGCCCGGCGCCCGGCCAGACTTCGTAGCCATCCTTTACGGACCCATGGCCGCGGTGAGGGTGCCGCCCAACCCAGCCGCGCTCTTCGTCGCGCTCGCCTCAAATGACCCCCTCGCCGGCAGACAGGGATTCGGCCTCGTCCAATCGTGGCAGGCGGCCGGTGGCGCCGTCGAGCTGCACTTCTACCACGACGGCGATCACGGGTTCGGCATGCGCACTCTCGGCACCACCAGCGACCTCTGGTTCCAGGAGTTCTTTGCTTGGCTCAAGGACGGCAAGTTCCTCTCCTCGCTCGAAAATGTTACCCGATGAAGCTGCTTACTCTCCTGACGCTCGGCTGTCTGTCCGTATCCCTGCCGGCGCAGCACAATCCAAAGTCGATGGAAAAGGTCGGCACCGTCGACACACGCTTCCAGTCCTACAACGTCGAGATGGCCAAGATCATCGGCGGCAAATTCTGGAAGCCCTATCCGCCTCTCAACTTCGCTCCCTCGCCCGGCTCGCCCTTCGAGCAACGCAACCCCATTGACCTCGGCGGTTCGCGCCTGCGAAAGCTGGCCGCCGCCCTGGGTCCGGCCTACGAGCGCGTCTCGGGTTCCTGGGCCAATACGGTGCACTTCCAAGACTCGGACGCGCCGCGGCCGGCCACACCGCCACCCGGCTTCTCAGGAGTGTTGACTCGTACGCAATGGAAGGGGCTCATACTTTTCGCGAAGGCCGCAGATGCAGAAATCGTCACCTCCTTTGCGGTGAGCGAAGGAACCCGCAACGCATCCGGAATCTGGCAGCCTGAAGAAGCCGTGCGCTGCTGCGCTTCACCACCTCGAACGGCAGCAGCATCGCCGCTGCGGAGTTTGTTAACGAACCCACCTTCATCGCCGTAAGCGGCCTGCCCAAAGGCTACGACGCCACAGCCTACGGGAAGGACTTCGCCGTCTTCCACGACTTCCTCCGCAAAGAGGCGCCCGGCGCTCTCCTGCTGGGACCAAGCGCGGTCGGAGAAGGGTTAGACGCTTCGCCGATGAAGCGCCTCCCCTCCGCCGACCTGCTCGTCGCAACCCAGAAGGATCCGTTGGACGCCTTCTCGTACCACTTTTACGGAGCCGCCTCGCAGCGCTGCGAGTCTCTCGGGGAGAGCGCGCTCACCACTGCACAAGCCGCGCTCGCCGACGAACTGGCTCGCAAGAACGTCCATCGTCGAGGCCTTTTACGCCGGTCTGCGCGACCGCCACGCGCCAGGTAAGCCCATGTGGCGCACGGAGTCCGGCCAGGCCGCATGCGGTGGAGACCGCTGGGCCGCCACCTTCCTCGACAGCTTCCACTATGCCGACGAGCTTAGCCGCCTAGCACGGCAACACGTCCAGGTCGTCATGCACAATACCCTCGCCGCCAGCGACTACGGCCTGATCGACGACGTAACACTCATGCCGCGGCCGGACTACTGGACCGCCCTGCTTTGGCACAAGACCATGGGACGACCGTGCTCGATCCAGGCAAGTCCCCATCGGACTCCGTCCACCTGTACGCTCACTGCATGCGGGATCAGCCCGGCGGCGTAACGCTCCTGGCACTGAATTTTGGCACCTTGAACCGATCCGTTCCAATGCCCCAGCCCTCCAGCAGATTCACCCTCACGGCTACGGACCTGACCGGCAACTCCGTTCAGCTGAACGGCACCACCCTCGCCCTGACCGCAACCGACGACATGCCCCCTTCAGCAGGCGTACCGACCCCATCCGGCTCGGTCGACCTGCCATCCACCAGCATCACCTTCCTCACCTGAAAGGCGCCGCAAACCCCGCGTGCCGCTAGCTCTTTCATCGTTTGAAGCGATTGAAAACAGCGTGTAAGACCGTGGCTTGCCATCGATCAAACACTTGAGGGCTTCGAATCCCGTTCGGTGCTCAAAATTAGATGACACATTCCGTGCGCTCTTCGCGCCTTCCCTTGGCGTCCTGCCCTCCACCCCAGCCTTATCGAGACCCCACCAGATTCCGAATCAGCATAACCCAAGACCTCACAGCAACTTACTCACGAAAGATAATTGGCATAGCTAAAGCCCGTTTCGGCGTGCAATGACGCCCAGAACAGCTGCGCTGGGCTTGAGTGTGCGACGGAATGTCTTGCGGTGAACGGACGCAAGTCCGTACTTTGGACGGTAGCCCGAAGCCCATTCGAAGTTATCCATCAAGGACCAATGCACGTAACCCAGCACTGGCACTCCATCATCCATAGCCTTGGCGAGTTCACGCAACGCCGCTGGGATAAGGGCAGCGCGCTGTGTGTCATCTTCCGTGGCGATGCCGTGCTCCGTGACAACGATCGGCTTTCTCGTAACCTCGTGGACGTAGCGAGCGCAGTTGGCAAGTGAGGCCGGGTAAAATTCGTCACCGATCTGATCGCGTTGTGCAGCCGCAGGTGGCTGCACGATTCCTTTTGCTTCCCAAAGGCGGCGCGTGTAGTTCTGTATTCCGATGAAGTCATCCTGTCTCGCAGTTTCAAGCCAGTGTCCATAGAACTCATCTCGCATCGCGTCGCGCATGCTGTTGTCGGCACCTGCCGACTGCTCATCCACGATCGCCAGGGAAAAGCCGATGAGGAGGCTGCTTCGCACGGCCTTGATCGCCGCAAACCCGGCACGATGGCCCTTGAGCAGATTGGGCTGCATCTCCTTCGCCTCTACGAAGGCTGGCCCTCCGACAAAACGCTTCACGCCGGTTCGCCGGCTCGCTTCTGCAAGCATAGCTGACTGTAATTGCTTGGCCCCATCGGGTACCATGCGGTAGGCAATAAGGAGTCCATCGGGCTCATTCAAGGTGACGACGTATTCGATGCCATCGGCAAGATGCCGTGCCGCTCGATCGCAGTAGCGCGCGAAGAGAGCGGGCGAGTCGGGGTTGGTCCAGCCACCTTGCGCAGCAAACCAGAGAGGCACCGTCCAGTGGCTGAACGTCACAATGGGCTTTAGGCCTCGCTCACGGCAACCGTCCACGATCGCTTTGTAGTGGTCCAGCATGGCAACGGAAAAGAGGCCCGGTTCAGGCTCGATGCGTGACCACTCAAGGCTGAAACGGTAAGTATTCAACCCAATGTCGCGTACAAGGTCAAGATCCGTGGGCCACAGGCTAAAGCTGTTGCATGCGTCCAGAACGGGCTCTGCAAACAGGGTGGGTTTAGTGTTCTCAAGCAGCCAGAAATCACTGTTGACGTCGTTGCCCTCGATCTGATGCCCCGCGGTCGCAGCGCCCCAAAGAAATCCTCGTGGGAATGAACTGCGCTGCGTGCGCTGGGCAGAGGCCGGAACCGCACTGAGAGCAGCCGAGATAAGTGCAGTCTTTCCAAATTCGCGACGAGTCATGGCCATCGGTTCCCTCTGATTCTGTCCTTCATCCTCAAAGCTAGGAGCGGTTACGTGCCGCCTCCGCAAACGGTACTCTTTAGTACCATACCGCCCACAAGTATTATCAAAGACAAGGGCAGGTTGTAAACAAAGCGCCAAGCAGTGCGTTCTAGAAGCAGGGGACGATTGGGGAACGATGAGTTCCGTGCCAGATCAATGCAAGCTGTACAAGCACCTTTCCCGCGACACTAGCGAGACCAGGCGACGACGAATTTAATTTTCCCACCGAGGTCTGCACAGGAACAGTAATGACGAAAGAACAGTCGAAACGGCGGGTCTGCAAGCACCGGATTCGTGATCGGCTTGTATCGCGGCGCACGGCAGTCATCAACCAGATACGAGCGTTCTTATTGGAGCGAGGCATGGTGTTCGCGCAGAGGCCGGCCAAGCCGGATTCCGCTATGGTCTTTCAACAACCGACCGACTTGTAAGGACAGACACGCGGCGGAACTCATCCTGGCCAGGAGCGCGCGGCCCCATCAGAGGCCGAATACATTGCCGCAGACTTGTCTCTCGCCCAAACTAATCGGACCCTGAGGAGGGAGCCGCGGCAAAGGATATCCAGTATCGCGCCACTGTTAAATCTCCAAACAGTAAAGAAGAGGTGCTTGGACTCATTCGCCACACAAATACAGTCGCGGAGATTCACAAACCCCGCGTCGCGGCGTAGAGGTCGTCCTAAGCGAGTGTATCGCCGGATATCGTCCGGCCTAGACAGAAATCCAAAGTCTCGGACCAACCTTAGCGGTATTCCAAGAATCTTGACTCCAGAACCGCTGGCGGTCAAACTTGGGGGCAATCCCGGCAAATACTTCCGGTAGGAGTTGAGCGATGATCCTTCCAGACTTGCGATTCACCAGGCATCTCGTTGTGGTACTCCCATTGGCTGTGCTGTTCATTTTTTCCCGCTCGGATGGTAAGACCCATCCCGAGTCATCACAACATCTAAAAGGCAGCCAATATCTGTTCGTTTGGGCGGGTGAGCTGAACGTCGCAGCATACAAGGGATTGGCAGGAGCAATCAGCGGGAAAGATTTCCTGGCAGTGTTTGACGTTGACCCGACGAAGCCTCAGTATGGCCAACTCGTGACCATGCTTCCGGTTGGAATTGGTTCCCGGATGCCGCATCACACCAACTACGAGATGCCTGAGACCGGGCTCCTGTTCGCGAATGACTATGATCTGCACAAGAGTTTCATCTTCGATCTTCATAATCCTACGCGTCCCCGACTAACAAGCACATTTACCGAGGCTGGCCAGTACAGTCATCCCCACAGCTTTGCATCTCTGCCCAGCGGCAACACACTCGCAACCTTTCAGCAGAAAGGGCTAGACGACACGAGCCCCGGAGCGCTGGTCGAACTGAATGCGAAAGGCGAATTGGTTCGCGCCGCGGATGCCTCCGACCCAGCCGAGACTTTCATCCGGCCCTATAGCTTGCAGGTGATTCCCACGCTCGACCGCGTCGTCTCCACCAGCACCGATATGTATCTTCACGGTAACAGCCACGTGATCCAGGTGTGGAGTCTTTCGAACCTGAAGCTTCTCAAGACGATTATTTTGCCGCACGGCGAGTACAGTCCGATGATTGGAGAGAACTCGTCAGAGCCCCGCCTACTCCAGGACGGGCACACGGTGCTTGTGGCCACCTTCAACTGTGGCCTGTTCCGCATCGATGGGCTTGAAGGAACCGATCCGTCCGCAGTGCCCGTCTACGATTTCGGCGGTCGCTGGTGTGCTGTTCCCGCCGTTAGCGGTCACTACTGGATCGAGGCCCTGCAAAGTTCCCACAGCGTGGTCAGCCTCGACATATCCGATCCCTCTCATCCGGTGGAAGTGGGTAGGATCAACCTCGGTCCGCGGGCCCTTCCCCATTGGGTGTCGGCGGAGCCCGGTGCCGATCGCATTGTGATTAGCGGATATGGAAGCCTCTACTATCGTTTGCTGCTTGCAAACATGGACCCGAAGAACGGCAAGCTTACCTTGGATGATCGATTCCGCGAGCCCGGCAAGGAAGAGCCGGGATTCAACATGGAACGCGATTGGCCGGACGGCTGGAAAGGCCCGGCCATCCCGCACGGCGCCGTTTTTAGCAGGCAGTGAACTTAAACCAAGCATTGCCGGGTGACCCTCTGTCTCTCGCACTGGGGGGCCGGGGATACTGGAAACCTTGATACGCCGCGACCTGAACACCGATGGTCAGGTCAACCTACGGTACGCTCAAGTTCTTGTCTCGGCGTGCAAACTCCAGGCACGCTGCTGTTTGTGGGTCGGTGTAAGCGCGACGATCTCCACAATAACGGCTATCATCTCAACAACATTTCCTTCGTGTGTGCCTCTCCGAGCGAAGGAGCAATGCATCACACTCTGGACAGATGGGCGCATATTAGGCTTCATAATGATCGGTGCAGAGGCAGGCGAGGTGATGACGGTGGTGCAGATGGCGATGCAGGCAAAAGCGATCTACACCGTTCTGCGGGATGCTGTAATTGCCCATCCGACGATGGCCGAGGGGCTGAACGTTCTATTCTCGACGGTGAAGCGGATCAGCTAAACCTTCCTGGATTGTCAAGGCGAGACTTGCTTTTGGCTGATCTTCAGTTCTTCAACGAAGTTCTCCGAAAGGCGGATTTTTGGCAACTTCGTCACACCGGAAAGCCGAAGTTTCGTAAAACGCCTTTCGAAGGAGCGGAAGAAGTCGATTCCGAACTCGGATGTCGCCACCGAAATGATGGCGAAAAACGGCGGTCGTGGGTTTCTGGTTGGGTTCGTCGGCGCAATGCGCTGTCATATCGTGACTTAACTCTGTATGCTGGACACCTCAATCAACCAGTCCAAATCGAGATCCGCATGACTTTACGCCAAATGGTCCGGCTGCTTACAGGTGTTGCCTGCTTTGCAGCGGGGATCGCCTTTGTCTCACCTGCGGAAAGCCAGGGGCCGACCTATCATCCTCCAGTTGACCCACACAACGTCAGCGCACCCACGCTCAACCACCCGCTTGATCTCACCGCCAGCTGGCTTGTCCGTCAGGGCGATGATCCTGCCTATGCCTCCCCTACATTAGACGACTCGCAATGGATCGTCATTGACGTTACCATGCCGCTCGCGAGCTACGGCATCGTCCATCCCAACTTCGTTTGGTACCGCACCCACGTCCAGATCGCACCGGGTCAGCACAGCTTGGCAATCCTCTTCCGCCAATTCACTGGTTCGGAACAGGTCTTCGTCAATGGTGTCCTCACCGGCCCAGTGACGGACTTTCCATCGGGCGGTGGTAGGGTAGGGCGCAATGCTGACCAGCGCGCCACGCTCCCCGACGATCTGGTTGCCAGCGGGAAACTCACCATCGCGGTGCGCGCTCAAATTCAGGCGGCAGCAGCGTCCCTTAATAGCGCACCTGGCTTCGGCCCCTATACGACCTTTGCACTTGGGGACGCCTCGGTACTCTCCGACCAAACCGCGCTCTTCAACTTTCGCGCCTTCACGTCTAACGCCGTCAATACGGCTCTCACGGGTTTGATTCTGTTTATCGCGATCGCCCTGGCTTTGACGTTGCGCGACGAGCGGGAATATCTCGCCCTTTGCCTTTTCTTAGCAACCCTATTTCTTACCGATGCCATTGGGATCTGGCAAGATTCTCATCTACTCTCCTACAACCGCTGGTCACTGCTCCCTGTGCAGGTTCTTTCTCTTATCGGCATCATCGCAGGCATCGAGTTTGCCCGCATGATTCTGAGGCTCCCACGCTCACGTTGGATCGTTGCTTACGAATGGCTAATCGGATTCTGCATGGTCGCCGGTATGGTATTCAACGCGGTGACCTACACCGCACAAATTCCTCCAAGGGCGGTGCTGTTCACTCTGGTTGCGCTGACAGGAACCGTGATCGCACCACTGTATCTAGGGCTTCCGATTTTCGCGTTATGGATATGGCGTCGCCAGCGCAACGTCGACGCTTTGCTGCTTTCCATCCCCCTCCTGATCCAGGGCATGTTCCTGTATCTTCAGATCGCACTTGCCGTCCTCTATTTTGCGCACTTGAGCAAGCACGCGTTTATCCCTCCTGCCTCCAGCGACATCCTGTATTTCCGCTGGGACGAGCTAGCTCACTTCTTGTTCCTGCTTGCGCTGCTCGGGTTCCTGATGCTGCGCACGATACGTCTGGCTCGGGCTCGGGCTGAGTTGGCGGCGGAACTGGCTGCGGCTCAGCATGTTCAGCAATTACTGCTGTCCGGTTCCTCGAGCCCAACACCTGGATTTCGCGTAGAAACCGCCTTCCATCCGGCGAATCAGGTAGGCGGTGATTTCTTTCTGTTTTCAACACTGGAAGATAGCTCGCTGTTCGTAATCGTGGGCGATGTATCCGGCAAAGGGCTGACCGCCGCGATGCGTGTCGCCATGATCTTAGGTGTATTACGTCGGGAAACTTCGCGTGACCCGGCGGAGGTGCTAGCGAATCTAAACGACGCGCTGCTGACCCAATCCGAGATGGGTTTCACTACCGCGTGCTGCGTCCACCTTGCTCCCGATGGGCGCTTCGTCGCTGCAAACGCTGGCCACATTTCTCCCTACATCGGCGGCGCCGAGGTCGAGACCCCGCCTGCTCTTCCCCTCGGCCTTGCGCCCGATCAGGTGTATGACCTGGTCGTCGGACAGCTCGCTGCCAATGAAGCCATGGTCCTTATGTCCGACGGCGTGCCCGAAGCTCGCAACAAGGAGGGGGAACTCTACGGCTTCGAACGCTTGCCCGGCCTCACGGTCTTGCGAGCCCAGGAAATCGCCGATACCGCGGTGCGATTTGGCCAGGAAGACGACATCACAGTTCTCACCCTCGCCGTCGGCTAAGCGATGTCACCGGTACCAACAGGGCTCGACTATTGCATAATTCCGCCAAAGTCGGTTATCGGCAACTTCGACCTATGGGTCTCCCCAATCGGGTTAAAGGCCCATGTTGTTATTCGCCCCAGCGACGATTGATGGCGACGGGCCAAATACCCTGGCTTCCCAGTACTAACTATTTGCGTTCATCAACGTCTCGTGTTTCATTGAGGCGGTTTTCAAGTTCTGGAGCTTATTCCTTCGATGTAAGTTCCGGAGAACGGTAGACCACGCTTCCGCCGACAATCGTCAACACGCTTTGCGTCGCCGATAACGGCGCAGCAGCCGCGCCGACAACATCCTGCGACAGCACCGCGACGGCCGCCAACATACCAGGCGCGAGCGTGCCCTTCTTCGTCTCCTGGAATTCCGCAAACGCCGGTCCACTTGTCAGCACCCGCAGCCCATCCTCCTTAGAAATCGCCTGCGGATTCTTCGCATCCGTCATGACGCTGAACATGAACCACGGCGCCATTCCGTTATCCGATCCGTACGCCAACCGAATCCCCGCAGCCTCCAGCGCCCTCCACGGTCTCCCCGGTCGTGGCTGCGCAATGACGATGCCCAGCTTCTCCGCGCGCTCCATCCGCTCCGGCGTGTCGAACCCGTCTCCATGTTCGAAACGCACCCGCAGCGGTCGCCACTTCTCGGCAGGCGCCAGGTTTTCCATCTGATCCATCACCTGATCGGTCATCGCATCACCCACAATGTGCATAATGAGCTGGTCCTTGCCTGTGAGCGCAATTCCCAATTGCTTATCGATGAACGCGGCCGAATAATCCGAACGCCCGCGCCACCCGGGTCGGTCCGGAAAGTCTTTCGTCTGGTACGCAAGCTCCTCAATCGGCGTACTCCAGCACAAACTTCACCCCTGCCACCCGGACCTTCGGCGACAGCACCTCCTCCCCCCTCCCCAGAGTCTCGCCAACCCGCAGATCTTCCCGCCCCATGGGGAAGCGCATGATCCGAACCCGCAGCGGCTCGTCGGCCTGCACAAACGTCTTCTCCAAATAACTCAGCCGCTGGTTCGTCGCCATCACCTGCACCGACGTCACGCCCTCATGCAACCTGCCTTCGGCATACCTCCTGAAGTTCTCCACCGCGGGCTCGATCCCCGCTTCATCGGCAAGCGCCCGCTTGAGTTCGTTGCCCGCTTCCTCTCCGCAGAGACCCGTCAGATGCCCCGTCGCATCACGATCAAAATGTCCGCCCTCCGGATCTTTCACCGCATCCGTGAGCCCAACCTTCGCCATCGCCCGCGTATTTAAGATCAACCCGTGCCCCCACCAAGCGGACACCGCCACCGGGTGATCGCCGCCCGCTTCATCCAGCGCCGAGCGCGCTTCTTTCGGATGCCGGATGACATTTTCCCCGACCGAGCCCTCGATCCACGCGCCCGGCGGCGCTGTTGCCGCAACGGCTTTCACCGCGTCCCCTAGTTCCGCAATGGAAGGCTCTGGCCCCGGCCCAAATCGCGAATGCCCGGGCGGAAAATGCAACTCAACTTCAAAGGCCGCGCCCCCAATATGTTCATGCGCGTCGTTGATCGTCCTTCCAGTGCCCCGATTCTAGCCGGGGGCTGAGCTTATCCAGATCCTTCCTGAACCGCTCTGGGGTCAAGGCAAGATACCGAGACGTTGACCCTAGTCCCACTTGTCCCATATAGGCGGCTAGGGCTGGAAGCAGTCGATTTAGGTCGTCACCATTCTCGATTCCGGCCGAAATTCTGTGCACTGCGAAGGTGAAGCGTAGGTCCGAAAGACATGGTTGCAGGCGACTACCAACCCTGCGATGAACGCCGGATGCATGGCGAAGCCCTGTGAAGGATTTGGTGATGCGTGCGCTGGTTGGTTGTTTACCCTTCCTCGTGAGAAACAGGTAGGGGCTTTCCCCAGGCGGTTGGAGCCTATTGGCTCTATATTCTTGAAGCACCTTGCATAGGTCCGTTCCAATGGGAATTCGACGGTTTCGATGAGGCTCGCCGCTGCGAATGCGAATGAAGCCATTGTCCAAGTCTAGGTCCGAATCCAAAATCGACGGTACTTCTCCAGCAGGCAGTCCTGTCGCATACAGAAGTACTACTATGGTGCGAAGTGTTTGCGGATCGAATGCATATCCGGTTCTCCCGTTTCGTTTAGTAGCTCTCAATAGCGCGCGAAGTTCCGCAATTGTGAAGATATGAGGTACAAAAGTTCTGCGCGAGCTAACTCGGGCCACCGGCATTTCAAATGTGGAAATCACATCCCGCACAAGCCAATGCTCAAAAAATCGACGCATCATCCAATATTTGCCGTGCCAAGTTGAATTGGCGATTGGAATTCGGTTGAGACATCCAAGCATCTGCTCGCCCGTCATTTCGGCGATCTGGATGTCTCCAACGTGTCTAACCATCTGACGCAAAACACCTTCCACTTTCCAGCACTTATACCCGTCCGCACGTTTCCAAATTAGGTACTGATCGATGGCTAAGGACAGATTCATAAAATCTCCGATAGATCGATTGCAGAGATTCTCCTCAGAGCTTCAATGTCGTGCTTGGCGTAGACACTGACGGACCTGAGATTACTGTGGCCCAAAAAGTCGGCAATGTCCTTGAGAGATGTTCCTTCGTGCAGCAGGTGCGTGGCACACGCGTGGCGAAGGGAGTGGACTCCGAAATTCCTAGAAGAAATTCCAAGGCTCTTCAACCTGTTAGCAACGATCACCCACAGTGTCGTTGAATCCACGGGTCGATAGGGAGGTTTTAACGAGACAAATAGATTTCTGTGTTTACATTGTGGCCGAGCGTCTTTGAGATAACGGATGACCTTGTTTCCGACTTCGAGCTGGATTGGAAATTGCTGGACTCGATCATTTTTTGACCGACGAATCGTGATGATTTCGTTGTGCCAATCGAAGTCGCTGAGTCGCAGATTCACTACCTCGCTGCTTCGCAAGCCGTAAATAGCTCCCAGTGAAGTAATCGCGGCAGCTCTAAGCGCTGCAGGATTAGATCCAAAATCATGATCTAATAACCGGCGAACGTCCGCCCACTCCGGACCCTTGGGGACCGAGTCAACTCGTGGGATACGCGGGCGCCGAATTCCTGCCGAAATCCTTGGCTGCGTCCATTTCCGTAGCTCCCCAAATTGGAAAAAAAGTACAAGGGAATGACAGATGGACCTCACATAAGTTGGTTTGTGCCCGCTCTCCAGTTTGGACAAGATGTAGCCGTCAACGTCCCCCAACGTTAGTTCTGCGATAGAGCGTTCGCACTCGGCGTTCCACTTGAGAAATGACCGAACGCGAAGTCTATGGGCCCGCACCGTCAGAACACCCATGCCTCGCACGCTTGCAATAAAATGCACGAATTGCTCAATGTACGTGTCCTCCGGTTCAACGCGGGTAATCGGTTTCACTAACATCTCACTAAATCGCAGCCACTTGATTGCCACGTAGGTGAAATGCTTTGCGGTTTTTGCGTGACCATTCTTCGTTCGGAATTCAACATCAAGAGCCCATTTGACTGCTGCCGCTTCCACTTCAGCCAACTCTACGGATCGGTGTTCCTTCAACCCCATAAGCCGGATAATGTGAAGCAGCATCGTCCCGATAGACCTCAATCGCCTAACGCTGGTCCCTTGAGCCTGCAGGTGGCCAAGGAAACGCTCCCTCGAATCCAGCAGTGCCGCCCCCCGATGACGGATCAAAGAGCTCTTGAACGAAAAAATGAGCTCTAGACCGGAGGCAGATGGTGACACGGGATACCGATCTTTAGGGATTCCGACTTTGGGAATCTGTGTGGGAGATGACAATGATGGCCTCATTTGGGTCACTTTCAAATCTGATGTTCGGCTCAAGCATAGGCTCATAGGGACGTTTCAACATCCGCCTGTTCGTCGCAACGGCGTGACTGTAGTCACGCCACGGGAAAGCAACAAGGAATAGACTCCGAACATGGATAAGCTAAAGGACATCACAGATACGATCAGAACCAATGTGCAACTGATGGTAGACAGTCCACAAGACGTCATCGTCGATTGCTTTCCTACTGAACGAGGAGGCTCGATACGCATAGAAGTAGCGCCAACAGACCTCGGAAAAATCATCGGTAAACAGGGCCGCACAGCAAGGGCATTACGAGTATTAACAGGCGCTATGGGTATGGCTACGAACCAGAGGATAAGCCTGGATATTATGGAGCCGAAATTCGGGATTCAGCCCGATTCGCGCAATCTGTCTCAAGTTTGAGAATACCCACAGTGCCGCAACCTCTCGCAATGTCGGGTTTTCGGCGACTTCGCCGTATTTCGGAAACACCGTTTTGGAGGAGTACGCAGGCTACAACAGAAGGTGCTGACGGGTTCCAAGGCATGCCCCCAGCGCTATGATCCATATTGAACAGACAACGACTCACCGAAATGGTTAGGTTGCCGGTATGGGAGAACCTATCACCATTCTAACCGTGGCTAAAGACGGCGATGATGGCATCATCGTTGCATACTCGGATGGCACGATCGCTGGATATGTGGTCGAAGAGTTAATCGAACTCAGACCGAACCGGGAAATGCTAACTCCAACCCACCTAGTTCCCAGAAAGGAAACTGAGCAAATAATCAGCGAAGAAGCCTTCCTAGTTTGAGAGCGTTCCGCATTCATACGAAAAGATATGCTGTCCTAAATGCTGGCCCACTTTCCATCGAGCGAATCTTGATTTCATAAATGACTTCGATGCGCCGCCTTTGCAAGTCAGCTCACGTGGATAATAGGGCGGCGCTCAGGATTGGGGACGGCTCGGCGTAGAACTTCGTGGGCAAGTGGAGCAGTATCGCCTTCACCGAGGAAAATGAAGCGAACGATGTTCGTCACAGGGTTTCCCTCCTGCCACTTGAAATAGGCGTGAGGAAGCTTGCCAGTGGTCTTTTCCAGCTTGATCAGCAATGCCGCGATGGAGTTCGCAACGACGGGGCTGTTCGCGAACAAAATCCTGTGATGACCAACGCGTCTTGCCTGAACGCACAGGCAGAGTTCAAACTCAGAGGCATCCGTTCGGTCGATCTCCAGGAAGTAAAGACATTCGTTCGACCCCATTCCATAGCGGTTGCGAACGAACGCTTCAAGCACATCCAACTCTTGGATGCAGTCAGCCTCTGCTTCCTCGCGCGGACTCCGGGCAATAAGACGAATAACCTGATCTTCATCTTCGCCGATCATGACGAGCGTCTCTGGAAGGAGATCGACTTGCGTTATGCGGAGTTCAGTTGAGCGCATGGCACGAGAGACTACTGATGTGACGATAATCGCGAGAATAAAGATGGAGGAAATCTTTAGGCCCTCTGGACGCTCATAGATATTCAAAGCGGTTGTGTAAACGAAGATGCCGGTTGTGACGATGAAGGCGCAGCGCATGAGAGGCTTTCGCCAAACATGAATAGTGACGGCGAAGGCAGCCGAGGTGATGAGAACAAGGACACCGGTAGCATAGGCTCCGCCCTGTGCATCGACGTTCGCCCTGAAAAGGATGGTGACGAGGAAAGCAATGCCCATGAAGACAAGCACGAGGGGACGAGAGGCACGAGCCCACTCCGGAGCCATGCCAAATCTTGGAAGATAGCGAGGGATGAGATTCAGCAGACCAGCCATCGCAGATGCGCCTGCAAAGGCGAGTATAAGAATCGTGGATACGTCGTAGACGGTGCCGAAGCCGTTGCCGAGGTACTGGTGAGCGAGATAGGCCATGGCGCGGCCATTGGCGCCACCTCCTTCTGCAAAGGCGGTGCGTGGAATCAAAAGGGTCGTTACGATGCTGGTCGCAATCAGAAAGACACTCATAACAATCGCGGCGGCGGCGAGTAGCTTGCGTGTATTGCGAATGCGGTCTTCTAGGTCTCGGCCGGCGATGAGCGGCATGACAGCTACGCCCGTTTCAAAACCCGAGAGTCCGAGGGCCAGCTTAGGAAAAAGCAGAAGGGAAACTCCGATCATTCCGAAAACGCTGGGATGTCTTTCAAACAAGGCGTGCTTCCAGGCAGGGAACGCTTCAGGATGATGGAAGAGTGCCTTGAACGCGACTACGGTTACAACCGCATTGAGTAAGAGATAGACGCCGACCAAGACAACCGCAATGCCGATGGCCTCCTTGAAACCCTTAAGGAAGATGGCACTGAGCGCGCTGAGGAGCAGGAGGGTGACAAGCATCTGGCTAGAAAGCCAGTGTGGCGCGAACGGGTTATGAATGAAATGGGCGGCCGCATCTGCGGCTGAAAGGGTCATGGTAATGATGAAGTCTGTAGAGGCGAATCCTAGAAGTACCAGAACGAAGGCTTTGCCACCCCACTTGGGGAACAGCTTTTCCAGCATCGCGATGGAGCCCTGACCATTAGGGCTAACGCCGGCGACCCGGCTGTAGAGCGGTAGCGCGGCGAAAAGCGTGACAACCACCAGAACGACGGTCGCTAGCGGAGACAGAAAGCCCGCTGCCAGAAAAGCAATGCCGGGCTGATATCCAAGGGTCGAAAAATAATCGACGCCGGTCAGGCACATAACGCGCCACCATGTATGTTCTGCGTCAGGCCGGCTGTGAATGCCTTTGGGAAGGCGAATATCTGATAATAGCCAATCGCCAATAGTGGACATGGTCATCGTGTTATTCCTTGCCGCTCAATTCTGTCTAGATGTGCAGATGCATGAGATGCAAGTGCAGGGGCGGCTTCTGAATGATTTTCTGAGCCAATTTGTTAGCGTATTGTCGGGCATCGACGCATCATTTGAGAGGCCACGCCAAACCTAACCAAGGTCCTCTCCTTGCGTCGGGATGGATACAAGTTCGCTGCCAGAAGACTGTCACGGCATTCACTTCTTCGGATCCGCAGCATGCGGTGCAATGTCCAAATGAGGAGACGAAATCGGGATGTCAGATGAGCGAAGATGCAAGTCGCGTTGAGGGAACGGCAACTCGATCCCGTTCTCCCGGAAGAGTTTGAATAGCGTGAAGTACAGTTCTGACTTAAGCAATAGGGGAGTATGAGCTTGCATAGCGGTCCAAACACGCAGAGACAAGTTGATCGAGTTATCCCCGTAATCGGTTAAGATCACGTCCGGGGGTGGCTCTTTAAGGACTGCCGTATGCTCCATCGCCGCCTTTAAGAGGAGTACGCGCACTTGCTCCGGATTGGAGCTGTAGCCCACACCAACCGGGACGGAAATTCTTACATTTGGATCATTTGCCGTCCAGTTCGTAACCGAGTTGTTGATGAAGTCATTATTGGGGACGATGATCACTGCGTTGTCATTGGTACGCACCCAGGTTGAACGGGCTGCGATCTTGAGCACGTCGCCGAGCGTGTGCCCCGTTTCGATCCTGTCCCCGATCCGAATTGGTTGTTCAATCAGCAAAATCAAACCGGCTACAAAGTTCGACACTACATTTTGCAAGCCTAATCCGACGCCTACGCCTACCGCTCCGCCAAACACCAAAACGGAACTCAAATTCACGCCCAATGATTGCAGCCCGATAAACAACCCGCCAAAGAAAACAAGGTAGGTCGCGAACCTTTCCAAGGCAAACTTCTGTGCCTCAGAAATGCCCAATCTGCGAAATAAACGCCCGAGCAAGACTTTTTGCAGAAGTTTTGAGAGTGAGGTAAGGAGAAACAGGAACACCCCAGCTTTCAAAAGGAAGAGGGGGGTGATTGGCAGCGAGCCTATCCTGAAGAAGGAATGCAGCAGCATACCCCTCGGTCCAGAGAAAGCTGACTTCAAGAAATCCGGCAAAGTCCCACCCTTCCAAAGGAAGTGTGACGCCGCTGTTTGCGCCCCGGTTGCAGTCCCTAGCAATTTTGCGACTGGCCCGGTGTCGCAATCGCTCTGACTGCGAAACCGCATCTAATTTGTTTGGATGCCAAAGCCCCTCAAAACCTATCCGGCGCCGTGGGAGGGCCGGCTCATTCTCGCCTGCAGAGCATGCCAGAAAAAGCTCAAAGGCGATGACGATCTGCGCGCGCTGGCCAAACTGAAGAAGACTTTTGAACGACATACAAGTCGCATACGGCACAAATTCTCCGCGTGATCAACGTGCCGTGCATGGACCTGTGCCCGAGAAAGGGGATTACCGGGCATTGAGCCGTTGGTCGCAACCGCCATCGTCGCTGCGATCGGCAACGGTGCGGCCTTTCATAAGGGACGTGAGTTCTCAGCGTGGCTCGGACTCGTGCCCAGGCAACACTCGACCGGTGGCAAGGCGGGACTTTTCGGCATCAGCAAGCGCGGCAACACCTATCTGAGGAATCTGCTTGTGCGTGGTGCGCGATCCGCCGTCCTCATCGTCAAGCGAGAGCGCTCTCCATTCGGACCATGGCTCGACGGCCTGGGAAACGAGCGCCCGTCGGCATAGTGATCGCTGCGGCTCCCAACAAGCTGGCTCGCATCGCCCGGGCTGTTCTATCGAGCGGCAACGATTACCGCCCGCAGTTAGCGCATTACCAGCCTGAGCAGGCGCGGAAAAGACGCCTTCGGCTTGGAAGCGCAACATCGCGCTCCCACTTTACCGCACCACCGCGACGACGATTTAGAGTTCCCACCAAGGTCTGCTCCGGATAGCTTAGACGAACGAACAGTTCCCAACCGCGTGCTCCCAACTTGCTCCCGCAAATGGTCTTTCATGACCGTGCCGTTTATCAGGAAGAGCACGCAGCGCATCTCATCATGGCCAAAGACTCGTTCTCCACTTACAGGCCGAATACATTTGCGCAGACCTGTCCTTCGCCCTTCGCTTTTCCCTTGCAGTCGCGCGGCGGACCATACATTTGTGGGAGTATCAGGTTCCAGCATAAGCTGCCGACGCGTTTCGAGGCATGCCCTCAGCCCAATGATCCATATTGATCAGACAGTGATCACCCAGATGATCAGGTTAGCCACGACCAAACACCAACACGATGGGGTGCATGAACAACTCCCATCAAACACAGGAACGTCCAAATCGTCACCGAGTTAGCTCCGCTATATCTAACACACGTGCATATAAAACTGTTATATGTCGGATTCTGAACATACGTAAACGTCGAATCCGCGTAAGCTTCAAGCATCTGGAAACTCCAGCTTCCCATCAGGGGACGTGAATTGCTGCCCTAACAGCGACCTTGCGACTGAAGCAAAGACCTACTTTGCGGAAACAAGCATAGGTACTCATGGTCCCCGTCGAGGCGAATCGCTTCTTGGCTACGTTATCCGAAGAGGCAAGGAATTCAATCCTTGCCACAGCTACGCGAGAGCCAGCTCCACTCCGACTGTCGCTCTACGAGTCCGAAGTGAAGCCTAATTACGCGTACTTCATGACGGAAGGCATGGCGTCGATCGTAGCGACCACTGAAGATGGCGACACCGCCGAGGTTGGTATCATTGGGACCGAAGGCCTTGTTGGCAGTCTCCACCTTCTCGGTCCGTCGATCGTCTCAACAAGTGCGTTCATCCAATTAGAAGGTTCTGCCATGAGGATTCCGTTCGGGGACCTTCAAAGGCTCTTCGACTCTTCTCATGAGGTTCGTCGCCATGTCCTCGAATTCGTGCAAGAACAAACCCTTACCGTCAGCCATATCGCGGCTTGCAATCGCCTACATGAAGCGGAAGCTAGGCTAGCCCGGTGGTTGTTGATGGCCCGAGACCGCACTGGATGGGAGACGCTCAACTTCACCCAGGAATTCATCGGGATGATGCTCGGGGCTCGAAGGACAACGGTCAGTCTCGTTGCGGCGTCGCTCCAACGCCTTGGGCTTATCGAGTATTCGCGTGGACGAGTCAAGATCGTAGACGCTGTGAAACTCGAGGATCTGGCCTGCGACTGCTATCAAATCACGAAAAGACTTCACGCTAACCTCTACACCAAGCGTTGAGGTTCAATATCCTCTCCACGACTGTGCAGCCGATCCTGCAGGCGGATATGTCAAACAATCCGTTCAATGCGATCTTCGGCCGGCCGATTTGTGATTGACGAATCGCGACCTGCGATCGCTGCCAAGAGCAAGGTGATCTGTTCGGTGATCCAAGGTGGGCGCGGTGGGATCGAACCGCCGAACTGCTAATGGAATTAGCAAGTTGCACATTCTAAGAGGGACTCAAAGAACGAAAAGGACCAGAATGCCCAAACGTTCTTGCAAATCTCTTGCAAATGAGCCTTGCTACTCTCCAGGAAACTGACGAAGTCGATCGTTTCCGATGCTGGCATACAATTCCGCCGCCGCGGAAAGCAAACATTCGAGCCGCTCGGTACAGCGTAATCCAGCACCGGATTGTTTGCATCTAGCCGGTTGCTGAAGGCAGCTTGGTCCGTTCCGTTTTTACGCGGTAGCCACCGTTGGCTCTGTGACTTTTGCAAATCATCCGGAGGTGCGAGGCTCAATTGCTGTGCGCGGACTATTGCCTCTTGTACAGAGTCTCTTTTGGAAAGTCGGTCGAGATGCTGAGATCTTTCCACTCCCGCGCCAAGTCAATCTTCGCGAGGTCATTTTTCTCGGCGGAGCTAAAGGCATCACTGCCGAGAAGGATGCGCAGAGGTGGGTTCTCCGCGGATACGAGAGTCAGCAGGGCATTAGCGGCTCTTGCTGGGTCTCCGGGCTGCTTCCCGTCAAACTCCCGCTGAAAGCGCACCGTGTTCCCCACGGTCGCATCGTACTCGGGTCGACCTTCCCGCAGTGTCGTTGACGATCCCGCGAAATCTGTGCGAAAGCCTCCAGGCTCAATGATGGTCACCTTTACGCCGAATGGCGCAACCTCCTTCGCCAGAGTTTCAGAGAAGCCCTCTACGGCCCACTTGGCTGCAGCATATGGAGCGCGACCAATCGGGCCGATGCGACCAGCAATCGACGTCACCTGGACGAAGTGTCCAGAACGCTGCTCGCGGAAGTGGGGCAGGACTGCCTTCGTTAGAATGATCACCCCGAAAAGATTGGTCTCTATCTGGGCCCGGAACTCTTCGATACTTGTGTCCTCAATGGGGGCCACATTACCGTATCCTGCGTTATTGACCAATACGTCCAACTTGCCGAAGGTCCGGATCGCGGCCTCCACTGCATCCTGAGCCTGGGCCTCATTCGTCACGTCTAAGGCAAGCGGCAACACCTGACTCCCGTACTTCTGACGCAGGTCCTCAAGAGCATTCACATTGCGAGCCGTAGCGGCTACGCGATGGCCCGCTTCAAGAACCGCCTCTGTAAATGCTCGGCCAAGTCCTCGGGAACTTCCCGTAATCATCCATACCTGTGACATCGATTCCTCCCTCCCAAACCATTCCCGACACGTCAAGGACAACCAATAAACCTGTCGTATCAGGCGTGATCGACAGCAGACTGCTTAAATGACGATCTCGCACCATCTGAGGCCGATCCAACTGCTGCTCTGACCAATTTACCGAAAACGTGATGTGGGAACTGCAAGCTTTGGGGAAGATCGTTACCGCTGCGGGTGGCCGATCTCGAGGACGATCTTGCCGGGCCTGTGGGGTGCGCCCGCAAGCATGTTTTGCGCCTGCCTTGCCTCCGAGAGGGGCAGGATGGAGCCGACGCGTGGGGTAATTCTGCCGGTGTCAAACAATTTCGTGAGCGTCTGTAGGCGCGCGGTGGTTACTTCGGCATAGAAGAAGATAGCGCCTGTGGGAGGGGGTGGTGTTGAAACCGAAGTGACGAGTTTGCCTCCGGGTTTCAGGGCAGTGAGCAAGCTCTGCAACGTACTACCTCCTACGGTGTCGACGATGGCATCCACTTGCGGCAGGTTGTGCTCGAATGCGGGCATGCCAGAGTCGATGATGGAAACCACACCTATGGAGTGGAGCAGGGCCTGGTCTTCGAGGCGGGCGGCGGCAATGACTTGGACGCCGGAGTCTACGGCCATTTGTACGGCGTAGGCTCCGACGTTTCCGGCGGCTCCGACGATCATGATGGATTGTCCGCGTATCGCTTGTGCGTACTGAAATAACATTTGCCAAGCGGTGACCGCAACTACGGGAGCCGATGCAGCTTCGACAAAGTTCAGCGATTGCGGTTTTCGCGCAACCATCGCGGCCGAAGCCACAGCGAACTCGGCCTGAGCGCCACAGAACTGCGGGTTGGTGACACCATAGACTTCGTCGCCCGGCGCGAAGTCCGAAAGATCAGGGCCGACCTGCTCGACGACGCCGGAGAGATCCGAACCCAGGGTGAGCGGGGGTTGTGGACTAACCTTACTCTTGCCTTCGCGGATGAGAGCGTCCCACGGAGCGACACCTGCGGCCATGACGCGCACAAGGATTTCGCCCGGGCCCGGAGACGGGATGGGCACATCCTCGACCGCGACGACGTCCGGCGTCCCGAATGTATGGATTCGTGCCGCCTTCATGGCTCATTCCTCCTTTGCTTGAAGATGATCGAGGGCGATCGAGTAATCTGGGTTCTATGTCCGGGGGCCAAATATCTCGCGTAACACTCCGTCGAAGTCATCGAGTGCTTGAACGCAGTCACCCGTAAAGCTGGAGCCGTGCATGATGGCGAGAGTTTTAGGGTTCAAGTCGGCAAGCTTTTTCAGATTCTGCGCGGTGATGGCAGTGTAGGGCACATACTCCGCAAGAACACCCGCCTGATATTGTTTCAGCGACTGCGAGGAGGGGCCCACAACATCGGCAGAGGTGAACGGTTCAACGTTGCCGATCTGGTGAAACAGGTCCGAACAGAAGAGCGTCCTCTGCGTTTCCTCGAAAAGGACGCCGGCGTCCCAGCCGTGGGGCAGATGGGGAGTCCGGCAGTAGCGAAAGGTGTAATTTCCCGTGGCAAACGTCCCGCCGTCAGCGAGCCCGCGTGCTTCGCGGCCAGTGAAATCGTTCACGCATACGAGTGCGCCAACCTCGCTGCAGATTATATCGGCGTTAGGAGCCGCAGCCAGCCACTCGTTGAGCGACCCACATTCGTCCGACTCAAAATGGCTGAAGCTGATGTGACGTAACTCGGAGAGACTGATGAGTTCTGAGACGGCCTCCCGGATTTCCGCATGCATTCCGCGCAACCCGGTGTGGAACAGTAGCGGTTCATCGTCTTTCACCAGAAAATGGTTGAATTGCAAATTGCTCCGTTGAGAAAAAACAGAGATGCGGTAGATATTCGGCGCGATTTCCGTGGTGACCGCCATTTGCTCTCCCTTCGACGCGGGACGCCTCGAAATGAGCTCAACCCACAAAAACGATCTTCTCGACGGCACTCTCGAGTTGCTCTGATTAGGCCAGACGCTAAGAGAGGAATCAATAGGACGAAGGTATCGAACGACACTTTGTTTTTGGCAGTTGAAGCATGTCGACCGTTGGGTGCAGTAGTAGGGTCAGAGGCGGTTGCGCGATAGGACGACTGCTGCCCGTGAACGCTATCTCCTACCGATACTTTGGTGTGGATCGATACGTTCGTCCAATGGATTTGTTGTCGCGCTTCTGTGAACCTTGCCTTGGATCGTCGTCCGGTCTGGCGTCGAAGGGAGTAACCGATGGACGGGACAAGTGGATTGCAGCAAATCCCGAGCGCGACTGAGGGTGTCGCGGACAACACCCTCAGTGTCAATGTGTTTACTGCCCCAGGCAAAGCCATGGTAGGCGAGCGGCCGAAGCCCTTCGGCGAGGCCCTCGGATTTGACCCGATCACGTCGACGCTCATCTTCGGTGAACATGATGCGGTGCTGGTAGACGCCATGATGACGGTGGCTGAGGCCGAGGCTCTCGCCGATTGGGTGGCCCTGCACAACCGCAACCTTGAAACGATCTACATCACGCACGCCCACTTCGATCACTTCTACGGTCTTGGCATCCTGCTCGATCGTTTTCCGGGGGCTCGAGCGATCGCGACGCCCGGTGCGCTGAAGGCTATGCAAATGTCGTTCACTCCCGCAGTGGAACGGTTGGCGCGCCAGATGTTTCCTGGGCAGATACCGACCAAACTAATTGCGCCTGAGGCTTATGAGGACGACACCTTCACTCTTGAAGGCTACGAATTGCAGATTCTGCAACAGGGCAGCACCGATAGTCCCGATTCGACCTCTCTCTATGTTCCGTCGATCGGCCTGATCGTCGCCGGCGATGTTGTCTATAACCAATGCCACATGTACGTCGGCGACACCACCCCCGAGGGCCGACAGAATTGGATCGCGGACCTTGATCGGATGGCAGCGCTGAACCCGTCGATGGTAGTCGCCGGCCATAAGAAGCCGGGCGCTCCAGACTCTGTGCTGGCGATCCAGGAGACAAAGCGCTACCTGGAGGACTTCGATCGACTGAAGAAGACTGCGGCATCCGAACAAGAACTCTTCGATCAGATGACGACGCTCTACCCGGGTTGGGTCGCCAAGCAGTCGTGGCTGATGTTTGGATTTCCAGGTGCATGACTCACATCAAGCACGGTAGCGGGTCATTGCAGTTTGGTTAGTCCGCGGAAGAAGAGTGAACTCAGGTTTTTGATAACAGAATACGATTCAAAAAGGAGAACAACCATGGCATCGAAAGGAAAAATCTTAGCGTTAGTGTCCAGCGGTCGCGGCTTTCCCTTGAAGGATGGCAAGATTTACAAGGGAGCGGGCTACTACCTCAATGAACTAACGGTTCCAACTCGCGCCCTGATGAAGGAGGGCTACGAAATCACCTTCGCCAGCCCCAGAGGCAACACGCCCCAACCAGATGTGAATTCGGAAACCGCCGATTTTTTTGGAGGGGACGCGGCGAAACTCCAGGACTATCTGCTATTTCGAGACGGCCTGCTGGGGCTGAGAGATCCTGTTCGCATCGCGGATGCGATCGCCTCGGGATTGGATCAGTACGACGCTGTATTCGTCCCAGGCGGTCATGGCCCGATGATTGATCTTCTGGATGACCCAAATGCCGGCATCGTGCTGAGGCACTTTCACGAAACTTCCAAGCCTACGGCTGTGCTCTGCCATGGCCCAATTTCACTGCTGTCGGCTCTTCCGAATTCGTGGGAGTTCGTCGCGGCGCTGGCGGCAGGTGATGTCGCTGGAGCGCGCGCCAAGGCTAAAGGCTGGATCTATGCAGGATACAAGATGACTATCTTCTCGACGGCGGAAGAGCAGCAGCGGGAGCCGCTTGAGATTGGGGGAAAGGTTCTTTTCTACCCGGACTTCGCCTTGAGCACGGCCGGCGGCGACGTGAGTGTGCTCGCTCCATGGAAGAGCTATGTCCTTCAGGATCGCGAGTTGATCTCTGGTCAGAATCCGTTTTCGGATGAAGCGGTTCTAAGGGTTCTGCTATCGGTGCTCAATGAGAGGAAGAAGATTGCATCCGCGGCTTGAGAATCGGAGCCACCCGGAAACGGCGATGTTGCGGACGGCGATCGCAAACGATACGAGATTGCGGCCCGGTAGCTGGGTTGATGGTTTTGCCGTCCGTTGTTCGCCCTAACTTTGGCTGGATTATCGATACGAGTAAATCTGCATGAACCTGAGAGTAAGGGTTTATCGGAGTTGGAGACGTCAATGGACAGCGTAGAAGTCGCACAGAAGAGTTATGAGATGCCCCCGCGGGACTGGATCAGTATCGCGCATTTTCTCACCGTGAAAGACATCGAGCATTCGGCTCGCTACTACGAAGAGGTTTTCGGAGCTCGCATTTTGAGTCTGGGCGATGGTAACGCGCCAGGATATCTTCAACTCGCGAATATCTGGATGATTTTGAACGTAGGCGGCGGTCCTACGCCGGACAAGCCGACGGTATCGCTTAGCGTGCCTGATCCGGATCATCTCAGCAGTTTTATGAATTTCCGGGTTGCAGATATTCAAGCATGCTACGAGTTGTGGAAGAGCCGAGGGGCCGAGTTCATCACGGAGCCCATCCCCAAGTACGGCGAGATTCGTTGCTACATTCGCGACCCTGACGGGTACATCATCGAGGTCGGACAGAGCACGGATCAGACGTACGGGTAGGGCCGAGGTAGTGAGTCTGTGCTTCGGCGTTTAGCCGAGACATCGGAGTGCCGCGCGGCCGAGGTTGTGGCAGCGCAGTCGCGGCACGTATGACGACGAGGAGGTAATGATGAAGTTTACGCAAAGGTGCCGCGCGGTTTTATTTGTGGCCATCGCGATGATTGTGCCTGGACTCAGCAGTAGAGGTTTTGCCCAGGCTAATTCTCCGCGAGGGATTAGAAATATCGTTTTGGTTCACGGCGCGTGGGCAGATGGATCGTGCTGGAGTCGAGTGATTGCGCTGCTCCAAGCGAAGGGGTTTCATGTGGTGGCCGTGCAGAATCCTCTGACCTCGCTGGCGGATGACGTGGCGGCGACGAAGCGCATCATCGCCCTGCAGGACGGCCCCGTGATCTTAGTCGGGCATTCTTACGCCGGCGTGGTGATTACCGAAGCGAGGAATGACCCGAAGGTTGCCGGGCTGGTTTACGTAGCGGCGTTCGCGCCTGGGGAAGGCGAATCCATCAATTCCGTCAGCAAGCCTTACCCGCCTGCTCCGCTGGGCAGCGAGCTTCGGCTCGACGCTCAAGGTTTTCTGACGGCTAGTCGAAAAGGGATTGCCGAAGACATGGCACAGGATCTCCCGGAAAAGGAGCAACAGATCCTTGTATCGACACAGGGTCAAACCGCGGCGGCTGTTTTCGGAGCCGTGGTGACGACACCGGCGTGGAAGAGTAAGCCTTCGTGGGCTGTGATTGCCGGTAACGACCGGGCAATTCCGCCGCAACTCGAGAAAGACGAAGCGGCGACGATAAGGGCAACTTCAATCACCGTGCAGTCTAATCATCTGGCCATGATGTCTCATCCGCGTGAAGTGGCGGAGATGAATGAGCAAGCAGCGGCAAAAGCGAAATAGAGGGTTAGAACAATGAAAATCGAAGTTGCAGAATTGGACAAAATGCAACGCAGCTATCAGGCGGCAGTCGAGGAGTGGATCGATGCCATACGAAAGGAAGAAATGCTGGCTTCGGTGAACCATTCCGAGGCGGAGATTGACACCTGGGAGGCCGCTCATTTCGCGGAGGCAAACGCCGGCGACAAGGCAAAGGCCGCCAAGAAGGCCTACGAAGATGCGCTGCGTGAGGAGTTTTTCAACTTCTAGTCACTGGCTTTCTCGGGTTCTTCTTTGGTGAGGGATGTTGCCCCATCGTCGACTGTAAAGCTGGGCGACTCGGAAAAGTGTCCGTCTAGGCCAGGGCTTGAGGGATAGCTTCCTCCCAACGACCTTGCGCTTTCAGGATCAGCTCTACCACTTCGCGGGCAGCTCCCCTTCCACCCTGACGCTTTGTCGTCAAGTGGCAGACGTCCTTCAGCTCCGTCGCGCCGTTGGCGACGCAAACTGCCAGTCCTACGCGGAGGGCGATTGGAACATCGGGAAGATCGTCTCCCAAATAGGCGACTTCCTCGGGGAGAACTCTCGCCCGCTGCAAGCAATCCTCAAATGCTGAAACTTTTCTTGCTTGCCCCAGATAGACAAACTCAACCTTCAGCTCGGCAGCCCGTTTGGATACGGCTGGTGAGGAACGGCCAGTGATGAAGCCGGTTTTGATTCCCATCGTATGGGCCAGGGAGAGTCCCTGACCGTCATGCGCGTCAAAGACCTTCATCTCGCTGACGATGGGGTTAGGGCCGTCCGCTGCCGTTGACGAGATCAGGCAGATCCCACCGTCGGTGAGTGTTCCGTCGACATCCATCAGGAACAGCTTGATCTTACGTGCGCGAGACAATACATCGGGGGAGGCGAGGTCCATCGGCATTCGCAAAGGCTCCAGCACTGAGATGGGTGCTCTCGTTTGATGCTCGACTGGGGCAATAAGAGTCGAGGCGCTACTGGCCGATGCGCTTCTGATCATTCGCAGGTGCGGCTCAGCGTTAAGGCGTACCACTGGCGCGCGTCTTTCCAGGTCATTTGAGGGATGAAGCCCGAGTCAAACAGAAGTGCGCTGAGCATTTCGTCCGAAAATTTATAGCTGTTCTCGGTATGAATGGTCTCTCCAGGTCGAAAGTCGAGTTCGAGCCCGGCGGCCGGAATCTGAATCGCTTGACTGCAGGTGCTTTCGAGATGCATTTCGATGCGGGACTCCAATGAATTCCAGCGCGCGCAATGGCGAAAGCCAGAAAGATCGAAGTCGGCATCGAGCTCCCTGTTAAGGCGATTCAGGATATTCAAGTTGAACGCCGCCGTTACACCCTGGCTATCCTGGTAAGCCGCGATCAAGGACGACTCTTCCTTTACGAGATCCGTTCCAAGAAGAAGTGTGTCTTGTCTGCCTAGTTGAGAGCCCAGATTGCGGAGAATTGTTCGCGAATCCGTCGGAGTGAAGTTCCCGATGCTGGTACCAAGATAAAGTGCCAGGGTAGAGCCGTCGAATTCTTCAAGCTGCGGGGGAAAGTCGACGTAATTTACGACCATTGGCTCGAGGCGCACTTCGGGAAAGGAATTCTGAATGTTCGTGCAGGCCAAGTTCAGAGCATCCGCCGACACGTCCAGGGGCATGTAAACGACGTCGAGGTGCAGGCGTGTTGCAGCGGCCAACAACAGGCAAGTCTTTGAAGCGGAGCCTGCGCCTAGCTCGACGACTCTTAAGGGCTGGGAACCGTCCGTTACGGACGCCACGATGGCATCGGCATGCCGGCTCAGCAGCGAGCGTTCGGTACGAGTGGGATAGTACTCCGGGAGGTCCGTAATCTGCTCGAAGAGACGGGAGCCCAAGTCGTCATAGAGCATCCAGGGTTTGAGCTTGCGCGGCCGAGAGCGGAGGCCGTCCAGCACCTCGCGGATCAACTCGGTACGTACGTCGATGAGAGGTTGGCTGCCGAGGTCGAATAGTGGAGAGAGAGTCGTCATGCGGTGGCCCTCACTTTGCCAAACGGATACCGCTAAATTGCCATCGTGTGGCGGGGGGGAAGAAGTTGCGATAAGTGGCGCGTATATGGTCTGCGGGTGTAACGCAGGAGCCACCTCTCAAGATCATCTGAGACGACATGAATTTGGCGTTGTATTCGCCCAGGGCGCCCACCGGCGGTTTGTAGCCTGGGTAGCCGGCGTAAGCGCTCGCTGTCCATTCCCAGGTATCGCCAAACAACTGTTCGATATCACCTGTGCCGTTCGCTGTGCCTGGATGGAGCCGCTCCGCTTCGAGGAAGGTTCCTTCTACGGGCAAGTGGCCGGCAACGGACTCCCACTCAGCTTCGGTTGGGAGGCGGCAAGAGCGCCACTTCGCAAAAGCATCCGCCTCGAAAAAGCTGACGTGGCAAACGGCGGTGTCGAGCAAGTCGGACAGGCCATGCCATCCTCTGAGAGTGAAGACTCTCCAGCCGGTAGGATCACTGGGGTGGCGATCCCAATAGAGCGGTGCCTGCCAGCCGGAATGTCGCACCGTCTCCCATCCGTCGGATAGCCAAAGGTCGGACCGCGTATACCCTCCGTCGATCATGAACTCGAGATACTCGCGGCAGGTGGCGCTACGGTTGGCCATCTGAAAGGGCTGCAAGTAGACCCAGTGGCACGGAGTTTCATTGTCGAAGCAAAATTCCAGAGGCTGGTCTCTTTTGAGCGACCGTCCAATTTTCGTGAGTCCACCTTCGAAGTCGAACCAGCGAAGCTCCTGCGCGTGATCGACGAGATCTTTCGGCAACAAGCCGGGCTGGTATATCGGGCGGAGTGGATTCGTGAAAAACCCATGTTTGATGTCGGTGAGCGCCAGTTCCTGGTGTTGCTGTTCGTGGCTCAGGCCCAGGACAATGCGCCTGATCACTTCTGCCTCGACTGAATTTAGGAGCAGTTGTTCTATCCCCCGATCCACGTGCACGCGGAAGGCCTCGATCTCTGCAAGTGAAGGACGAGAGAAGGAGGACCGAAGTCTCTTCTCAGGGATTTCTTCACCCAGCGTAACGTAGTAGCTATTAAAAAGACGCTGAAACTCTTCTCGAAACGGTTTGTAGTTGGGCAAGAAGGGGCGCAGCACAAATGTTTCGAAGGACCAGGTCGTGTGGGCCTGGTGCCACTTGACCGGGCTGGCATCAACGCATGACTGGACCATCTGGTCCTCGGCGGATAAGGCTGCCACTAGAGAATCCGTCATGGATCTTACCGCACTATAGTTTGATCTGAGATCAGCGATGGCGTGATCGGGGATTATTGAACTGTCGTTCCCGGCAAGAGTGAGCCGCGCGCGATGACCGTCGACGGCGAAGCGCCTGGCCGAAGGTGTCGTTGTTTCAGCTTGGGTGCTATTCATCAATTCCTCCCGTGCTTTTTTAGTAAGCCGGGAGAGGAAAGAGAAAACAATTGGACGATGGTATGCACGATACTTTGGTATCAACACTTCCTGGCTTGGTGGTTGAACTGCATACAAGGTAGTGGTCGATACCTTCGTCCAATAGATGTGAGCGAACGCTTCTGGCCTAATGACTAGACTGGTGTTGATGCCCGCACCCTTGAATCGCGGGCGAGATCCTGCGGAGGGA
Source organism: uncultured Acidobacteriaceae bacterium (assembly GCA_963745105.1). Classification (GTDB taxonomy): domain Bacteria; phylum Acidobacteriota; class Terriglobia; order Terriglobales; family Acidobacteriaceae; genus Silvibacterium. Next base: position 31,753 of record CAVUWQ010000023.1, on the reverse strand, counting down.
TTTGATGATTACATCTTCTGATTTTCGGAATGCGAGATTGCCGCTTAGCCATGGAGCCGGCCAAATCCCTGTGCTGGGATTTGGAACGTTGATCCCTGATGCGGTCGAGACGATTCGTGCTTCCAAGGATGCGCTTGAGGCTGGATTCCGACACTTCGATTGTGCGGAACGTTATGGTAACGAGCGTGAGGTCGGCAAAGCACTGGAAGCGGGGCTGGACGCTCGAGAGGTAGACCGCGAGGGGCTATTCATCACTACAAAGCTGTGGAATACGAACCACCGACCCGAGCGTGTTCTGCCAGCGTTTGAAGCGAGCCTGGTGCGACTTGGACTTACCTATCTGGATCTCTATCTCATTCACACGCCCTTTGCTTTTCAACCGGGCGATAACCAGGACCCGCGGGATCAGAACGGAGATGTTCTCTACGACCGAAGCGTTACGTTGATCGACACATGGAGAGCGATGGAGGGGCTTGTCGACGGCGGAAAGTGCAGAGCCATCGGGCTGTCTGACATTACCCTGGAGAAATTATTGCCAATCTACCAGTCGGCGCGAATAAAACCGGCCGTGGTGCAAGTTGAGTCGCATCCCTATCTTCCTGAGACTGAGCTTCTGGAATTTTGCAAGGAGAAAGGAATAGTATTCCTAGCTTTCGCTCCGTTGGGTCATGGAGTACGGCCGGGACCGATCGAAGACCCAACGGTTAGGGCAATCGCTGCGCGGGTTGGGAAAACCTCCGCACAGGTCTTGTTGGCCTGGGCGGTCCAGCGGGGGACAGCATTGCTTACTACCCCCAAGAGTGCCGAGCGCGCGAGGGAAAACTTTGACATCTCCGCTCTTCCAGAGGACGCATTTGACGAGATCAATCACATTCAGACTAGGCAAAGACTGAATGACGTGGTGAATACGGGCACGCCAGGCTTCATTCCACGCGCCAAGTCGGCTTGAAGTGCGGACAACGCAGTGGCAGATGTCGCCTAATTCCCCTGATGCCTGCATCGCGCCGTACTTCTACGCCTCGGCGACTTCGCACGAGAAGCAGGGAATCGAAAACTCAAAGGAGACTCCTGGACCCTCGTTGCGCGTTGCGCTTAAACGTCCACGAAAGCGCTCTATGATCGATCTGCAAACGTAAAGGCCGATACCCATACCGTTACTTTTCGTGGAAAAGAACGGCTCGAACAGCAATTCGGAATCTTGAACGTCGAAGCCGATCCCAGAATCCGTAACGATCAAGCGAACATCATTGCGTTCGCCTAATTCGGTTCTGATGCGCAATAGCCTCGGGCGGTCTTCGACATCGTTCATCGCGTCCGATCCGTTCCGAAGCAGGTTGAGAAGAACCTGTTGGAGTTGCACGCGTAGACCCGCGACAGGCGGCAGATCGTCCGCGAGCTGCACGTCGAGAGTTACGTTATGTCTCTGCAACTCATCCCCCGCAAGCGCGATTACATTTTGAGCTAAGTCATTCAAGTCCACTGGCTCGGTTTCGACATCCTTATTGGTAAAGAGCGCGCGCAGCTGTGTAACGACCTCTGCGGCGCGGTTGCCGTCCCGAATCGTACGACGCGCCGTTTCCTGAGCGCCATCAATATTGGGGGGATCCGCTGCCAACATCCGCAAACAGGTGCTGGCGTTCGTGATGATTCCGGATAGCGGCTGATTGACCTCGTGTGCGATGGATGCGGCGAGTAACCCGAGTTCCGCGATGTTGAACGAGATGGCAACTTCGCCGGCTATGCAGGTTTGGGGCAACGAACTTTCAAGTGGACTCATATCTCACTCCCGATTTCGTTACGGATCATCCATAAAAGAAGCAGATCTCTTTCATGGATGGGTCGATTCTGAACGAATGCGGTGAGTTTGTGAAACCCCAGATCGAGTCGGGGGGCAACTAGATCGGGTCTGCTGGGAGGCCTCTTTTGGGTCGACAGAATAGCTCAGTCTTCGAGATCGATTCTCTTCCACCCGAATAGCCGGGCATCCAAGGACCACATCCCCGGCCCGACAAGCGCCAGGCCCGCGCCAATTGCGCCCGAAAGCACGGTGGAACAAGGGCTTGCCTCTGGAGAGAAGAAGTTCCAAATGGCGACTAATACTACCAAGGAGCCTGCAACCGGCGTCCACAGTCCTGCGATCAAGAGCATCCCAGCTGTGGCCGTCAATAGGTTGAGAATCATGAATTCAGCCGACTGACCTGCTTGCAATCTTTCGATTCCATTGGCAAGGAGAGAGGTGCCCAATACCAATCTCATGAGCAGAAGCCCGGCTCCTGGCCAACCGTGGGCGAACGTAGAAGATAATCTCCGCAAGTGAACCTCTGTCCGAGGTTAGGCCGCCGACGCAAACTCCCGATACCCCCAGACGAGTCCGATCAAGACTCTTTTGAGTCGCTAGAGATCGATGATGCCGCGTTTCAATCCGATGGTTGCGGCGTGGGTCCGATCATTGGCATTCAACTTTGACAGGATGTTCTTGACGCGGCCTTTGACGGTCTCCTCGGTAATGGAGAGTCGATCGGCGATCTGCTTATTCGCGTTGCCGGCAGCGATCAGGCGCAGCACCTCCACTTCGCCCTTGGACAGCAAGTCATCCGTGGCATGTTGAGCGATTTCGAACGATGCTTCGGGCGAGAGAGCTTTTCTCCCAGCGTGCACGGCGCGAATCGTATCCAGAAGATCCTTGTGAAGTAGATTCTTGAGCAGGTACGCTTGGGCTCCTGCTTTCAATGCGCGCAAGACCTGGGCATCGCCCGCGTAAGTTGTCAATACGATTATCTTCGCATCGGGAAACTCTCCACGAATCGCGATGATGGCGTCGAGGCCGCTCATCTCAGGCATCTGGAGATCAATCAGGGTAATGTCGGGACGATGCGTGCGGTATTGGTGAATGGCGTCGAGGCCATTCGAGCCCTCGGCAACGAGCATCATGTCCGGCTGGTCGGCAAGGAGGCCAGTAATTCCACCGCGAAAAATAGGATGGTCATCAACCGCGAGGATTCGAATTCGATTGGGAGAGTTATTCATTGTTTAGGTCGAAGAGGCCCTCGAAGAAAAAGGCCAGCGGGAACGGGCTGGTTTCGCGTACGCGCTGGCGGCGGGTACGTTCAATTCGATCTCGGTACCGGCGCCGCGCTTGCTCCATATTTCAAAACCAGCTCCGATTAGTTTGGCTCGTTCGCGCATGCCGCGCAAGCCCCAGTGCCCGGGGGCGTGCTCTTTGTCGAGAACCGTCACGTCAATACCTCGGCCATCGTCGCGGACCAGCAAAACTAATTGATCCCTGTCGTAGCGAATCTCCACGTCGATCTGGTGAGCTTCCGAATGGTGGCCTGCATTTCGCAACGCCTCGGCTGTAATCCGGTAGACTTCGTCCCGGACCACGGGGTTCAAGTCTTTCGGGGTCCCCTCCACCTGAACGCGAAACTCCGGTAGATTCTCGCTTGAGAGATTGCCCAGCAACTCTTTGGCGAAATTGCGGATTGACTGGGCAAGATCGATCGTCATCAATCCCATGGAACGTAGTTGGTGTACGGCATCCCTGCCCTCGGTAATCGCGTTGGATCCTTCCTCAACAACGTCCTCGATCCGAGCCTTAGCCTCTTCCGGCCGGGCGGGAAGCAGGTTCGATACGGTCTGAAACCGAAGCAGAAGTCCGTTGAAACTTTGCAGCAGCGTGTCATGCAAGTCCCGTGCAATTCGGATCCGTTCATTCACCCGGGCGTCCAGCGCAATGCTGAACTGCCGTTGGACTTCCCGGAGGCGGAGTTGGTAGAAACCCCACAGGAGTGTCAGAAAGACAAGCACACACGCTGCACGGAACCAGGACGTCTGGTAGTAAGCGGGGGCGATCGAGAAATCGAGCGCCGCGCCGGTGTCGTTCCACACGCCGTCGTTATTGCACGCAACCACGCGGAAGCGGTAATGACGAGGCTGCAAGTTATTATAGAACGCCTGACGTCGAGTTCCGGATTCCTGCCAGCTTGTGTCGCGGCCCTCAAGCATGTAGCGGAACAGCACCTTTTTCGGCGCAGTGAAGCTGAGTGCCGTGTAGTCAATTTGAAGGTCGCGGGTCAGCGCAGGCAACTTAAGTGCTTCCTGCGGCGGGTAGCTCTTTCGATCCGCAACAATCCCAGTGATGTGCACTGGCGGTGGCACTGTGTTGCCGGTCATGTGTGCCGGGTCGATCGTTTGCAATACGCTGCCATTGGCAAACCACAGTCGTCCGTCCGGAGTCTTTGCACTGGTGTTGAAGTGAGCCATTCCTGATTGGGTTCCGTCCAACGCATCGAAGAGTTTCAACTTCAGCTTCGCATTAGGCTTGTCCCACCACCGCTGCACCTCATTCTTTGGAAGTTGGATCAGGCCACAACCCGCGTAAAGCCAAAGATTGTCCTGATCATCGGAGATGACGCCGTTGATGTCATTGCAAGGTAAGCCGTTGCGAACAGTAAGAATCTGCTGTTTGCCATTTTTCCATCCCACGACTCCGAATTCGGTTCCACCTAATATCGACCCGTCCGGCGCTGCAAAGAGGGCTTTCACTCGTACATTCGGATGGTTCGCAAAACTGAAAATTTGCGTATTACCCGATCGAAAGCGCGCCAGATTACCATTTACCAGACCCAACCAGATCCCGCGCTGGAGATCGAGCACCAATTTGCGACCTATCGGCATCGGTGGCGACGGAAACTCTTCCTGAACTTTCATATTTTGAATGCGAACCAGCGTTGTGGGGGGCCCCCGGGAGACGATCCAGACATTATGATCAGAGTCTTCCGTGAGTCCCATGACCATTCCGAATCCGCCGCCGGCCTTTCTCTTGATGGGAGTGAACTTTCCACGCTCATAGACCCACAGCGAATTGTCTACTCCCACCCACAAACGGCCGGCGTGATCTTCGAGGAGCGACGTAATTTGATGCCCCGGCAGACCCTTCCCAACCTCGGAAGATATGCCGTCGCGGCCCAGCGCCTGCAAATGATCCGATCCTACCCACACGGTGCCATCCCGAGCGCTAAGAACCGATTCGACTCCGCCGGCACTTAGTCCTTCGCGCTTAGAGATACTGATTACCCGAAGATCACGAAACATGTCGATGCCCTTCGATGTAGCGATCCAAAGGTTACCTTCTCGATCCTCGAATATGTGGCTCACATCGTCGCTGGACAAGCCATCCGCACTGGAGAAATGGTCGACTTCGGCACCGTGCATCCTATAAATGCCCTGATTATCTGTTCCGACCCAGAGATTGCCCTGGTGATCAATCAAAAGTGTATTGACCGTTAGGGTTTCGCTGCTAAAGTTTGGAGAGAGAAACGGCTTCAAGGCACCATTTATCATGTGTTGGAGTCCTCCTTGATGGCCCGGAACATCCATTCCAACCCAGACTGAGCCATCGCCTGCGGCAGCCAGGGCCTCCACGCCGTCGATTCCTCGATTGGATTGCAACGCCGCGGGTCGATAGATCGCGGATGAGCCCGGCCTCCATCGCAGGAATGCAGTGTCTCCTCCTATCCAAAGATTCCCTTCCGTGTCTTCCGCGAGGGAGTCGCCGCTGGAGAGGGGCACGCCTTGATCCTTACCGTAGCAATGGACATCCATAGCGAAGATTCGGCAAAGTGGCTGCGAGTTACCACCGGGCCGGGCACCCACCACCCAGATTCGTCCCTTCTCATCCTGCCTTATTCCATTTATGACTTCTCCATCCAGATATTTGATGGAGTTCCCGCTGGCCCAGTGGATCAAACCGGACGCCGTTCCGATCCACAGGCTTCCATCCCTGGCGCCAAGCAGGCCGTGGACATCGTTGGAGGACGTCTGCGCTCCTTCCATCGAAGCCCACGGTACGAACTGGACACCATCGAATCTGAAAAGGCCTGCTGAGGTTCCCACCCAGATGTACCCGTCGGTGGTCTGAGCAATCTGCCATGAGTTACCAGCGAAGTACCCGTCCTGGACTCTCCAGGCGGTATGCCCGTACTGGGAGATTCGGTGGGATGGATCGAGCGCAGCCATCCGGCCGACGGATGGAAGGATGGCCGTAAGTAAGAAAAGCGCACGTGCGAGCCCGAATGTTTTCTTACGGGTGATGGCCAGATTCCATCGCACTACCACTTTCCCTCCGCCGGGGATAATCTCATTTTGATCTTAATAGGGCCGAGAAACAGTGGTCACCTAACTGCATGCTCGCTTTTAGTTTCCTAGCAAACTTGCAAGTCGCCGACGAGCAAACGAGATCCGATGAGCTGTTGTTGGCATCCTACCCGACCATAAACTGTGTTCAACGCCCCGCGCCATTGTGCTTTGGTATTGGGGAAGCGAAATAATTCGCGAGGAGCGAGCATAGAAGTTCCGCCAGGCTGCGAATCTCGCCGTATCAATCGAGATGTTCGTCACGCAATCGGGCTGCTTTTTTGACGGCTAGCCGAGTGATTGAGCCTTTGCCCTCCGCCAGATACCATATAGGCCCGCGGTCGCCGGGATAAAGTACCGTGTCGAAGTCACCCGGCGCCCATCCGGCTTTGGAGTTCCGGCACTGATGCGCGCAGCGCCTTCTTCGCGCGCATCAAACGCGATTTCACCGCTCCGACCGAGATACCGAGGGTTTCTGCTACCTCACGTGTTGAGCAATCCTTGGCAAGGTAAAGCTCAGTCACAGACCGGAAGGACCATGGCAAATGCAATATCGCACCCCGCAGTGATTCTTGCGCCTGGTGCTCGGCGTACAGAAACTCAGGAGTCGGGGAAAGATCAGGCAGCTCCTGCAAGACGAGGCTCTCGGTTGAACCGGTGGGTTTGCCTTCGAGGATGTGTGTGTGCCTGCGTCTCTTTCGAAGAACCATCAGCGCCGAATTGATTGCAATTCGTGTCAGCCAAGTCGAGAAAGCGCAATCGTTCCGAAACTCTCGTATGTTCATGAAAGCTTTGAGAAGCGAGTCTTGCAACACGTCTTCGGTGTCTTCCCAATTTCGAACGATTCGATAGATGTGGCGTTTGATTCTTTTGGAGTGACGCCGGCTCAACTCAGCAAAGGCAGCGCTATCTCCCGATTTCGCAGCATAGGTGAGAAGTGCGTCCGTTGCGATTCGCGTATCGACTTCGAGGTCGGCACGGTAGTCAAGGTTTGGTGACGTCCGCCAAGTCGCAGCGCCGATCACTGGACACGTGCGCGAAACGAGGGCTGCGTCGTTATTTGGCATAGTAACTCCTATTGCTGGATGGCGTTCAACAGCAGTATTGAATCTGGATCCGATAATGCCGACCGGGTCACCTCGGGGAACCAGAATCTGATTAGGCCACTAGCGCGGACTTGTATCCATTGGACGATGGTGTTGACCGACACCAAGGTCTCTGTCAATACCAAAGGTCAATAGCTTTGCCGGTGCTGTTCTGGTGTGATCCTCGAGAAGCCTGCGGAAGGTGATGTATTGCCTTTACAGTACCCTCGGGAGGTCGATCGGATATGAATCCGAAAGCTAACAATAAGGCGGCGCAGACACGACTCGTCGGATGCCTCTTTGTCGCATTCATTCTTGTGATCTTCGGAGGGCAGGTCCAAAAAATGAGGGGGCAAAATGAACAATCGGTCCGATCGCAGGCCGACGCTGCAACGTCGTATGCTGCGATTGCGGAAAGCCGAAAGCTCACACTCACCGAGGCTGTTCAGCTGGCCTTGAAGCAGAATCTCGACATCCAAATTGCCAATCTTGAAACCGCGAGCAAGCAGCAGGAGCGGTTGATCGCGCGCTCGGCACTCCTACCGCAAGCTAGCTTCGAGGCGCAAGACGGCATCAATCGCCACAACCTGAGAGCCCTGCTCGGGATCCAGATTCCGATTCCCACTGTTCCTCATACTATCGGGCCGTATCAGGCCGTCTATGTTGGCCCAACATTCTCGGCTCCGATTTTCGATCTGACGCTGATCCGCGAATTCCAGGCGAGCGGGCATCGCGTGCTGGCGAGTCGTGCAGATGAGGAGACGGTTCGTGAAGAAACTGTGCTGCTGACTGTTAGCGAATATTTGGCACATCTTCGCGCGCTTGCCACCATCACTGCGGCCGAATCTCGGGTTGGATTGGCGACTCGATTGGCTCGTCAGGCGGATGACCTTTTGATGGACGGTGTAGCAAGCAAGATCGATGTATCGCGTGCACAGGTGAGGCTTAGAGAGGAGGAGCAGCAGTTGATCGACGCGCAGCGCAGTGCAGATACCACCGTCTATGCACTAAAGCGAATTCTTAACGTTCCCGACGTCCAGCAGATGGAATTCGCAGACGCACGGAACTTCTCTCGGCCTGCGTCACTCGATCTTGCCGACCCGTTGGCCACGGCCTTCGCACAGCGCCCGGAACTGCGGTCTTTTGCAGAGACTATGAAGGCGGCTCAACTTACGCATCAGGGCGCTATTGCACGGTCCGTGCCAAAGTTTGAGTTCAATGGATTCTGGAACGAGCAGGGTGAGACGTTCAATACGACCACTCCTGGATATCTTTACCAAGCCAGCATGACTGTTCCTCTCTTTACTGGGGGACGCTTAAGAGCAGAACGTGAGAGCACGGCATTAGTCGAACAGCGCGCGCAGAAAGAGCTCGAGCAAGAACGGAATGTGGTAACCGAGCAAGTACGCGATGGACAAGTCGAACTAGATGCTGCCTTGCATCAAGTGCAGCTTAGCCATGAGGAAGTGGAGCTAGCCAACGAAGAGATCTCACTCTCGCAAGGGCGTTTCGCGTCGGGCGTAACCGACAACATCGAAGTCACGACAGCGCAGGACTCGCTTGCTCGCGCAAACGACGCAGAGATTGGAGCACTGTTCCGCTACAACATCGCACGCGCGCAGCTCGCTTACGCAATTGGCAGTGTGGAACAGATCTATAGCCATCCGTAAAACTATCCGTGAGAGGACAAGGCCATGAGTGAAGTAGTGCTAGAACAACCACACGTCCTGGATGCAGCGAGCGCGCCTGAGCCTCCAAAGGCAACTGGGATAGCTGAGAAGAGAAAGAGGTGGCTCATCGTCGGAGGTATCGCCGCTGCGCTCGTGCTCCTGTTCTTCGCCGTCAGATACATGGTCTGGTCTACGCATCATGAGACGACGGACGATGCTTATTTGGAAGGTCATCTGCACCCAATCAGTGCCCGCATCACCGACACCGTTCAGCAGGTGCTGATTGACGATAACCAAAACGTAAGCGAAGGGCAGACCCTCGTTGTTCTTGATCCGAACGACTACAGGGTGAGACTGGACCAAGCGCAGGCCGCGCTCGACGAGGCGGCGCGTCATGCTGACACCGCCGAGGCCGCAATCCGAGCGACTTCGCAGTCGGCCATTGCGCAAACTACAGAGGCGCATGGATCCATTGGGGAAGCGGAGGCATCGATTCGAGCCGCGAAAGCCGCTGCTACCGCTGCGGAGGCAGGCGTTCCGCGTGCCAACGCCCAGTTGCAGGAGGCGACGGCGACCCTGCAGCGCGAGGACGCAGATCTGCATCGGTATCGGGATCTATATTCGAGGGAGCAGGTCTCGAAACAGGCACTCGACCACCAACAGGCGAGTTACCAGGTGGCAGTAGCCGCACAGGCCGCAGCCGAGGAGCAGGTGCGACAAGCAGAGGCACAGGTTGTCGCAGCGCAGCAGGGCGTCGTTCGCACCGAGGCTCAGCTGACGAATTCGGAAGGAGGATTGCAGTCAGCGCAGGCAACTTTGCTCGAGACCCGGGTTCGTGAGGGCCAGTTTGCGACGGCGCGGGCAGCGGTCGCGCAGGCGGCTGCGGCTTTAGAGGACGCGAAGCTGCAGCTCTCTTACACGGTGATCAAGGCGCCTGTAAACGGACGTATCGGCAGAAAGTCGGTGGAAGCTGGGCAGCGCGTACAAGTGGGGCAGCCGTTGATGGCGATTGTAGAAGACCAGCCATGGGTGGTCGCTAACTTCAAGGAGACACAGCTAGAGAAGATGCGCATTGGGCAGCGTGTCGAAGTTGAAATCGACACCTTTCCGAAACACAAGTTTTATGGGCAGGTGGACAGTCTCGCTCCTGGTTCTGGTAATGAATTCGCCCTACTGCCCCCGGACAATGCGACCGGCAACTTCACCAAAATCGTGCAGCGTATTCCCGTCAAGATCGTACTCGATCGGGACAGTGTGCGTGGCTATGAGAATCTTCTTTCGCCGGGCATGTCGGCGGTTGTTACGGTAGCGACGCGATAGGGGCGACCTTCGATGGCAAGCACTTCGATAAGTCCGGCGATGGATGCGAAAAAACACGAAGCTAGCGATCATGTGTCGTTGAAGACGTGGATATGCGTTGCAGGGGTGCTTCTTGGCTGCTTTATGGCAGTGCTAGACATTATTGTCACCAACTCCTCCCTTCGCGACATAGCGGGAACGCTTTCAGCCAGCTCTGATGAGATTTCATGGGTGCCAACGGCATATCTGGTGGCGGAGATCGTTGTGATCTCTCTGACCTCGTGGCTCTCAGCTGCTTTCTCTCTCAAGAGATATCTTCTGGTGAACTCGATTTTATTTATCGTCTTCTCTGTCTGTTGCGGTCAAACCCATTCTTTGAGTCTGATGATCCTTTTTCGTGTTCTGCAGGGTTTCACCGGCGGCGTACTGATTCCCCTTTCCTTCGACGTGATCCTCACTTATCTGCCGCCGTCAAAGAGAGCCATTGGCATGGCCATGTTCACCATTACCGCCACCTTTGCGCCGGCGCTGGGACCGCTTCTTGGCGGATGGCTAACTGACAATTACGGATGGCCATACATTTTTTACATCAACGTCGTTCCCGGAGCGCTGCTGATTGCTGCGGTGTGGTTCACCATGGATATGCAGCCCATGCACCTTGACTTGCTGAAACGAGGTGATTGGTGGGGAATCCTTACAATGGCGATCGGCCTCGCCGCTTTCGAGATTGTGCTTGAGGATGGAAATCGCAAAGACTGGTTTGGCGATCCCGGAATTGTAAAACTGGCATGGACGGCCGCAGTCTTTATTCCCGCCTTCATCCTGATTGAGCTGCGTGAAAGGGAGCCACTGGTCGACCTACGCCTGTTTGCGCGCAGAAACTTCGGGCTTGGCAGCATCGTCAATTTAGCCCTTGGCATGGGGCTCTATGGCACCGTGTTTATTTTGCCCTTGTATCTGGGGCAGGTTCATGGCTACGATGCGACCCAAATCGGAGAGGTCATCATCTTTATGGGGCTTCCGCAACTCGTTGTCATCCCGTTTATCCCGAAGCTGATGAAAGTGGTGGATGCGCGAGTCATTATTGGGTTTGGCATTCTTCTTTTCGGTGGCAGCTCGTTTTTTGATATTCATCTCGATTCGAATTTTGCGGGACCGCAGTTCTATATTCCGCTGATCGTCCGTGCGGTCGGTCAGCCTCTCATCATGACTCCTCTTTCCGCTATCACGACTGCCGGCATGGCTGAAGGACGTGAAAGTGGTGCAGCATCGTCGCTATTTAACATGATGCGCAATATAGGCGGATCCATCGGGATAGCCGGCCTATCAACGTTACTTTCGGTACGAGAGAGGTTCCATTCGGAACGCATCGGAGAATCGGTGACCATTTACTCGGACGCTTTGCGGGAACGCTTGCAGCAGTCGGCAAATTATTTCACGTCTCAGGGCAGCGATCCGTATTCGGCCAACATGCGCGCGATCCGGGCGGCGGGCAATGCCGTCCAGCGTCAGGCATTTCTCCTCGCTTATAGTGACTGTTTTCTGATACTTGGTTGTGTCTTGCTAGCCAGTGGGGTGACGCTGTTCTTTATGAAAAAGACGAGACTTTCCGGGCCAGTCGGAGGCCATTGATCTAGGCGATAGGATCTCTGTGAGTTTCTGCGGAACCCACCATCCGAAACGGCTTCGGCGCATCCCATAGGGTGGGTGGACGCGGACGATATTGCTTGCGTTGGAGGGAACACATGCCGAGGAAGAAATTGCAGCCTTCAGCGGTCGCGGACAGCGAGCAGCAAAAGAAGGATGCGGCCGGCCGCGAAGCTCGCACTGGTACAACCGCCGCGGAGATTGCCGTTTCGTTCCGCAATCATATGATCCATAGCGTGGGCAGGCCATTAGAGCTGTCCAACCTGATCGATAAATATCATGCGGCGGCGGTCACCGTTCGTGATCGCTTGATGGATCAATGGCTTGAAACAATCAAGACTTATAGACAGGCAGATGTTCGCGTTCTTGGGTACCTGAGCGCCGAGTACCTTCTTGGACCCCATCTCCAGAACGACTTGTTGAATCTCGATCTAACACAACCAGCTGATCAGGGGCTTAAAAGCCTGGGACTCGACCTCGACATCATCGCGAACGAGGAGCCTGAGCCCGGCCTCGGGAATGGCGGCCTGGGTCGGCTTGCCGCTTGCTTTCTCGATTCGCTATCCACGCTGGATGTACCGGTGATCGGCTACGGCCTGCGTTACGAGTTTGGCATCTTCCGGCAGGAGATCGTAGATGGCTGGCAGGTAGAAAAATCTGACAAATGGCTGCAATTTGGCAATCCGTGGGAGATCGCCGCGTCCAATTCCTACGAAGTAGGTTTTTCCGGACACACCGAGACGTATACCGACGGCAAGCGCGCAATTCGTCGCAGATGGGTGCCGGCCTACAAGGTGAAGGGAATTCCATTCGATACCCCGATACCGGGTTATAAAACGCGTACGGTTAACCGCCTGAGATTGTGGAAGTCCGAAGCTGTCGATTCCTTCGATCTGACCGTATTCAACAGCGGTGACTATGCTGGCGCCGTGCGCGCCAAGATGGAGTCCGAGACGATCAGCAAGGTTCTGTATCCACCAGACGAGAAGGAAGAGGGCAAACGCCTGAGGTTGCAACAACAGTATTTCTTCACATCTTGCAGCTTGCAAGACATGGTGCAGCTGCACCTGGCTTTCGGAAAGCCGCTAGCAGAGTTCGATAAGAAGTGGACGGTACAGTTGAACGACACGCACCCGTCGATCGGCATCCCGGAATTGATGCGCCTGCTGATGGATGAACACGAGATGGGCTGGGAGGATGCATGGAGGGTGACGCAGTCCACGTTTGGCTACACCAATCACACGCTTCTTCCTGAGGCATTGGAGCGGTGGTCGTTGGAGTTATTTGGGAGTCTGCTACCGCGGCATCTGGAGATTGTGTATGAAATTAATCGCAGGTTTCTGGATGACATGCGATTTCGTTTTCCCAATGATGACGCACGGATGCGACGTATGAGCATTATTGGAGAAGACGGCGTGCGCAGCGTGCAGATGGCGCACTTGGCGGTGGTGGGGAGCAAGGCTGTCAATGGGGTGGCCGAACTCCATACAGAACTGCTGGAGAAGACGACTCTGCACGACTATTACGAGGCCTTCCCGGAGCGTTTCAGCAACAAAACAAACGGCGTGACACCCCGACGCTGGTTAATGCTGTCCAATCCTGAACTCACGGGCTTGATCGACGAAACGATCGGAATCAGCTGGCATAAAGATTTGTACGGCCTGAAGGCGCTTGAGCCCTTCGCTACTGACAAAGGCTTTCTCGATCGCTGGCGGAAGACGCAAGAGGCATCAAAGGGCAGGCTAGCCGCGTACATTAAGGAAACGATGTCCATTGATGTGGACCCGACATCGATGTTTGATGTGCAGGTGAAACGGATACATGAATATAAGCGCCAGCATTTGAACGCTCTGCACATTCTATCGCTGTATTGCCAAATTAGGACCGGCATGGTCAAGGACTTGACGCCACGTACGTTCCTCTTCGGAGGCAAGGCGGCTCCCAGTTATACGATGGCAAAGCTCATTATCAAACTGATCTGCACGGTGGGCGAACTCGTCAACAACGATCCCCAGGTAAAGGATTTGCTAAAGGTCATCTTCGTTCCGAATTACTCGGTTTCGCTGGGGCAGCGGATCTATCCCGCCGCCGATCTATCTGAGCAGATTTCCACGGCGGGCTTCGAGGCAAGTGGGACCGGATGCATGAAGTTCATGATGAATGGGGCGGTTGCCATTGGCACTCTAGATGGCGCAAACATCGAAATTAGAACGGAGGCTGGTGAAGAGAACTTTTTCCTGTTTGGGTTGACCGCGCCGGAGATCAGCGACCTGCAGCTGGCGGGCTATAGGCCACGCAGCTACTACGAGAAGAGTCCGCTATTACGGGAGGTACTGGACGACCTGCGGGATGGCAGATTTTCGAATGGTGATCGGGATTTGTTTGCGCCGCTGGTGAACGACCTAATGAATTACGACCGGTACTGTGTCCTGGCTGACTTCGATGCCTACGCCGCGGCGCAGCGGGAGGCCGGCAAGGCCTATGTCGACACTGGACGGTGGGGCACAATGTCGTTATTGAATGCGGCACGGTCGGGCAAATTCTCTTCGGATCGCACGATTCGGCAATATTGTGAAGATATCTGGAAGCTGCCGGTCCCAAGCCGCTGAGTTCGACGTGTCAGCGTTCCTTACTTGATCAGCACACAGTGTCCACCGTCTGTCGAGGCGATCAGCAAATTCATCAGGATGATCATCAGGTCATAGTGCCATCCGTAGGTATTCTCTCCCCAAAATCCTGTGTGCCAAGAGAAGATCTTCTTACTTATCGCCCCAAGCATCAGGGCGATCAACCCGAATGCCGCGAGTTGCGTGAGCACACCAAAGGCTACTCCCAAGGCACCAGCGACCTCGGCGATTCCGAGAAAAATAGTGAAGCCTTTTGACATCCCGATGCTCTTGGAGCGCGCCGCTGGATCCTTCAGATGGTTGTAGCCGCTAGCGATGAATATAAGGCCCACCATAAGGCGAAGCAGGAGCAGGTTGAGGTCGGTGAAGCTGGCGAGTTGCGGGAACATTGTGAGGTCTCCGGAGCTTTGGCTGGTCATGCTGCGTTTGCTATCAACAGTGGCACCTTGATTAGGCCTGAGCCGGGATCTCGAATCTATTAGACGAACGTATCGTTCACCACCAAAGTATTAATGGCAACGGGCTCGTCGCCGTGCTCAGTCTCTCCCGAGGAGCATACGAAGGTGTTGCCTATACCATCGTCCAATTGAATCGCTGGATCACGTTGGAGTGTAATTGCGGTACTCGGCCAATTCTGACTATAAAGCGTCGATTATAAGGATGGATGGAGGAAAGCGTGGACCACAATGAGGCGATCCGGAAGCTTGACCACTTGTTGATCAAAGAGGCTGGTCACGCGCAAGAAGCGGCAATTGAACTTGAAGCACTGGTTCCGTTTCTACTGACGGAGAAATCGCGGCAGCTCGCACAACTGCAGGTGAAGGCAAGCCACAAACAAGCCAGGGAATTTCGAGAGCTTGCGCAGAAAGCCAAAGAAACCTAGGCCTGGGCTGGATCGCGATTTTGGTCCATGCAGCAAAGGAGATTGGCAATTCTATTGCAGTTGCATTGCTGCCCGACCGACTGACGGTAGGGAGTGGAGGTGAAGGATGAAAGCAATTGTTGTCCATCAATATGGCGGCCCAGAAGTACTGAAGTACGAGGATTACCCAGATCCGGTAGCCGGCGAGGGAGAAGTGCTGGTGCGCGTCGCTGCCGCTAGTGTCAATCCGATCGATTACAAGCGACGTGCCGGGCTGACGAAAGACTTTTACCCGATCCAGTTCCCGGGTCTTATCGGGGTCGATTTGGCGGGGACGGTGGTTGGCCTTGGACGAGGGGCGGAAGGCTTTGCTGTTGGTGACCGAGTGTTCGCCATGGCAGACAACACCTACGCTGAGCTTTGTGTGATTAGCGGCGCAGTTTTAGCGAAGGTGCCGGAAGGGCTCGATTTGATCCAAGCGGCAGCGTTGCCGCTGGTGACGACTACCGGCAACCAGCTGCTCTCGGCTACCGATATCCAACCGGGCCAAACGGTCCTGGTTTTAGGTGCTGCAGGAAATGTTGGGCGCTCGGCGGTATTTACTGCGAAGAACCGCGGAGCTACTGTGATCGCCGCTGTTTTGAAGAAGCAGATGAATGAGGCGAAGACTGTAGGTGCGGATCAAATAATTGCCACCGACGACGCCGCCGCTATTGCGGACCTTCCACCGCTCGATGCGGTCGCGGATACGGTTGGACGAGGCACAGCCGAAGAGCTGATTGCCAAGATCCGTCCCGGAGGAGTGTTCGCTTCGGTTATCGGGGCTCCGCAGAACGCCGCGGCATACCCAGCTGTAAAGGTCGTATTCGTCTTTTCTAAATTTGACAGAAAGACTCTCGAGTTCATGGCCGAAGCGGTGCGAGATGGCAAGCTGGTGATTCCGATCAGCGAGGAACTGCCACTCAGACAGGCCGCGGAGGCTCAGGCTGCCGCGGAAAAGGGCGCAACCGGGAAAATATTGCTGGTGGTTTGACCTCCTGTAAGACATGGCATGTGTAGGGAGAGGTTGAAATGAAGAGAGAGGACCTTGGCGTGAATCTAACGTCGAAGCCCAGTGGCAACGGGTGTGTGGAGTGCTTAGCATCGCCCAAGGGGTGGTGGTTTCATCTCCGCCGATGCGCCGAATGCGGACATATCGGATGCTGCGACAGCTCCCCGAGCCAGCATGCGTCGAAGCATGCGAGCGCGACCGGGCATCCGATCATAGCCAGCTTTGAGCCCGGCGAGGATTGGTTCTTCGACTATAGGAGCGAGACGATGATCAACGGAGTGAAGTTGCTTCCACCGAACGCACATCCGCAAAGTCAGCCCACTCCGGGGCCGGCGGGAAAGGTCCCCGCGAACTGGGAATCGCTGCTGCACTAGATTCCGGTTCGGACCGCCATATCGAGGCTGGATTCGTGCGGAGGGATGTGCGCCGATCCGTGCTGTCCAACAAGTAGCCAGATGCGATCATTCGTAAAATGCAGGTAGCCTCTTCTGCGCATCGCTTTGGGCCTGGTCGTGGTTAATCCATAACTGCGCATGTTCTTTGGCAAGGATTGCCGCGATCTTATCCATGGAATGAAGTGACGCCTGCTTGTTCCAATTGTTGGACGGAACGTAGCGATGGTCGAAGCTCGTTTGGAAATGCGCAGCATCTCCGCTGAGAACCACCGGCCCGGTTTTAGGCAGCCGAACGAGTAAAGATTGATGGCCTGGCGTATGTCCAGGTGTTGAAAGCAATACGAGGCTTCCGTCGCCAAAGATATCGTAGTCACCATCGACGAGCTTTACGGGATGGTTCTTGTTAAAGCCGACGGTATCCTGCCGGCTCCCAGCCCATTCGTATTCGACCCGTTGCACAAGCATTAACGTGTTGGGAAACAGTTCGATGTTTCCGGCGTGGTCCGGATGGCTGTGGGACACTGCCATCAGCTTGATATCCGAGGGCTTTACATGGATCTCTTCGAGCTGGGCTGCCAGCGTTATTGGCTTGCGCCAGATCGGGCCTGTGCCAGGACCCCATTCGTGTAGCACGAGTTCATGATTGGGCAGTTTTGCTACAGCGTCATCAACACCCGTGTCCCAAAGGAACCAGCCTCGGGTGTGGTGGATAAGGTAGCAGTGCCCGGGAAATCCGACGGCAATTCCGACGTTCGCTCCTGGTGTCCAACGTGATTCGTCGTTACCGCTCCCATCGCCGCAGTCGATCACATAGAGGCGGTCTACTCCGGAGTTGGCTTGCGGTTTGCGTGCCGCGTAAATGCCCACCGCGGCGATCGCAGCCGCTAGCGCCGAGGCAGCAATGAAGAGCATGAGTGTGGTCTTTGTTTTCATGGATTCCTCCACACTATTCAGCCAGAACGAAATCGATGGCGCAATTGGACGAAGGTGTTTGCCATACTTTCGTATCGGCCAGAGCCCTGTCATGCCAGAGACAAGTAATTTCTATCGCAGCTAAATGCCGAGGAATTGTTCAACCGATAACGCTGTTCCGCATATTGGACGAAAGTATCGTCGATACCTTCGTCCAATTGTTCATTCTCCCTGCGTCTGGCCTAATCGAAGTTATCGGAGATGCGTGTTGATTGGGTTGAGAAGACGTTTTTTGAGGGAGGAAACAATATGTGGAAGCTTGTGATGAAATCGACGGCGCGACGAGACCAGGAGACAAGCGCGCGTGAATTCCTGAATCGGATTGCGCGCTTCGCACCGGCTGGGACGACCGTGGCAGTTCTGGCACTTCTTGTCACGACAGCCGTTTGTGCGCAGGACAAGTACCAGTTGAAATCGCCCAGTGGGATCGCGTTCTCTGATTTTCGGGGATACGAAGATTGGGCTGACGTCTCGTCCGCACGTACCGACGAGATCCTCAAAGTGATCGTCGCCAACCCCAAGATGATTGCGGCTTACAAAGCGGGCGTCCCCGCGGGTGGTCAAACTTTCCCTGATGGTTCAATGATTGTGAAGCTGCAATGGACACACAAGAAGAGCACGGAGGCGCCCTTCGTTGTGGAAGTACCCGATGTGTTCAAGCAGGTCTTTGTCATGGAAAAGGACAGCAAGAGGTTTCCAAAAACCGGTGGATGGGGCTATGCGGTTTTCAACTATGATCCTGCGTCGGACAAGTTCGCGCCAGATCCTACAAGCCTTTCAGACTGTGGAAATGCTTGTCACACGGCTGTGAAGTCGAAGGACTACATCTTCCACCCTTACCAGAAACGTTAGATCTCGCCTACACTGCATAAGCGGCCAAGTCACGGGGCTTCAGGGGTTCTGTAGTGGGCGCGGCTGGCAGCCTGGGTCGGAGAAATTTGTTGCCGAAGACTTCTCATCTCGCTCAGGACGTGCTGCGACTCTCTCGTGACAGCTTGCCAACGGATACGGCTGAGCTCGCCAGGTATCTAGTTGGGAAGACAATTGTTCGCAGGATTGGGCGCAGCAGATTGAGTGGTCGTATCGTTGAGACGGAGGCTTACCCGCCGGGCGATGCGAGTGGACATGCGTACCGGGGGCAGACCGCTAGAACGAAATCGCTGTTCCTGGAGAGGGGTTTCGCTTATGTCTACTTCATCTATGGGACGTCGTACATGCTGAACGTGACGGCCGAGGAACCTGGGGTTGGAGCGGGAGTCTTGTTACGCGCCATTGAGCCCCTTGATGGAATTGACATAATGGAACGCCTCCGCCAGACCAGCAGGATTACCGATTTGGCGAGGGGTCCGGGGCGTCTCGCGGCGGCACTGGAAATTGATCGGCGCCTGGACGGTATTGATCTGTGTGCCGATGGTCCGCTTTGGCTTGGGACGGCAGTTCGAGAGGCTGCTGCTGTTGGCAGGTCTGCGCGTATAGGGATTTCGCGTGAGGTGGACCGGCGGCTGCGTTTCTTCGAGACAGGCAGCCCATTTGTTAGCGGCCCATCAGGGGCGCTAAGAGGGATGTAGGCCGGCGTTCCGAAGCGAGCTCTCAACTTAACATCGGCCGGTCGTCAACAAGGCGATCGACCGAGGCTGAACGATATATGCGGATTGATCCGTCGTTTCGACCCCTTGCTCTTGAAAGTCCATTGGCGCGTCCTGAAACGTGTCGATGAGCCGACGCCATGGTCCACAGTCGTCGGCGACTTTTGGCAGAGCGAAGGATAGAGGTTCCCAATAGGCGTTGATCATCAAGTGAAATCCACCGCCGTTCTCGAGATAGGCGGTCGTTGCGATGCTGTGGGAGTCAACCGAAAGATCGGGAGCAGACACGTGCACGCCGTCCCATTGGATTTTTGCCCGCTCGACGAAGTCGGCGAGTGACAGAAAATTTCCGTTTCGATTTACGACAAACCCGGACGCAATTGGATTAGCAGTTTGACAAACCTGTGAAGGTCGGCGTGCGTCTGGCACAGGCTCCAGTCGAACCAACTCAGTTCATTATTCTGGCAATACGCATTATTGTTGCCAAGCTGGGTCCGCCTCACTTCGTCACCCATCATCAGCATCGGGGTTCCGACCGAGAGTAAGTTCAGCGTTACGGCGTTGCGGATCTGTCGTGCGCGGAGCCGTTCAACTTGCGGATCCTCGGTGGGGCCTTCTACGCCGCAGTTCCACGAATAGTTCTCGGAAGCTCCATCGCGGTTATTCTCCCCGTTCGCTTCGTTGTGTTTTTCGTTGAACGAGAACAGATCATTGAGTGTGAAACCGTCGTGGCAGGTCACAAAATTGATGCTCTGTTCTGGCGATTGGTAATTTTTCGTATAAATATCTGGACTTCCAAGGAGCCTTTGCCTCAGATTCAGCACAATATTTCTGTCCGACTTGAGAAAGCGTCGCACATCATCACGGAAACGTCCATTCCACTCCTTCCAACGGTCTCCGGCGAAAGATCCCACCAGGTAGAGTCCGCCCGGATCCCAAGCCTCGGCAATCAGCTTCCTGCCGGCAAGCACAGGTTCGGTATCAATCTCCCAGAGGATGGGAGCGTCGTCGGCCGGCCTGCCGTGTTGATCCCGAGTGAGGACGGCGGCAAGATCGAAGCGAAAGCCGTCGACATGCATCTCGGAAACCCAGTAGCGGAGACTGTCGCCGATCATCCGGCGGACAACCGAAAAGTTGGTGTTGAGCGTGTTGCCCGTACCGGTGTAGTCCGCATATTGCGAGAGATCGTCCGATAAGAGGTAGTAAAACCGATTATCCAATCCTTTAAAAGAGTATGTAGGCCCATCCGCGCCACCTTCAGCGGTGTGGTTGTACACGACATCGAGAATTACCTCGATGTCGGCCTTGTGGAGAGCCTTCACCATGTCGCGAAACTCGTCGAGGCAGCCCAACGGGTCACTTCGCGAACAGTAACCGGCGTGGGGCGCAAAGAACGACATGGGACTGTATCCCCAGTAGTTCTCCAAACCCTTGGGCGCGTCCTGAGTATCGAATTGGAAGACGGGCATCAACTCAACTGCAGTGACACCCAGGTCTTTCAGGTATGGAATTTTCTCCACCAGGCCGGCATAGGTGCCTCGCTTTTCTTCGGTGACATTGGAGTTTGTGTTTCGAGTAAATCCGCCGACGTGCATTTCATACAGCACAGTACTCGAAAACGGATGATCGAGGGGGCGATCATCCTCCCAGTCGTAGACGCTGAGATCTGCGACGACGCTTTTCGCGGCGACTCCTATATTGGTTCCGGATCGCGCGGCAGCATTGCGCTCATAGTTCTTTGTGGAGATCGCCCGTGCATATGGATCTAGCAATATCTTCTCAGGATCGAAACGATGACCTAATTCGGGAGCGTAGGGCCCGCTCATCCTGTAGCCATACAACTGGCCCGGCCTGATTCCTGCTAAGTGCACATGCCAGTAATGCGACGTTCGGTTCGTCCCGGGTGGGAGGGCAATGATGCAGCTTGGCTGGATTGCATCGTCCGCATCAAAGAGGAGCAACTCCACGCTCGTCGCATGGTAGGAGAACACGCTGAAGTTCACCCCCGCATCCGTGATACTTGCGCCGATTGGATAGGGGCTTCCGTTCTTCATAGCTTAGACCTTAATGTCCATGAAAAATAACTTCCTACCGATGGAAGGGAACTGTGCTCCCTGATCTGAGCTCATTCTCCCACTTCAGGACGGGATCGGCTACGGACGCCGTGATTTCGCTACCAAATTCTGTAGCCAATCCAAAAAGCGCACATCACGAACAGCAGCACGATGGCGACGGCACCGAGAAATCCCAGTAACACCGAGTTCGGGCGCCTGTAGAAATAGTCTTCCTCGGAGGACATCGCGTAAACGTGAAACGGATGTCGTGGTCCCGATGCAATTTTCATAATCTGACTCCATCCCTGAGCAAAGCCAATCTTGAAAGCCAACTTGATTAAGCCACGGGTACAGAGTCGAATCCATTGGACGATGGTGTCGACCGATACATAGGTGTGTATCAATACCAAAGTTCAATAGATTTCGACTCATCCTTCTGGTGTGATTCTTCAAGAAGCGCGCAGGGATATTGCCACCCCTGCTATGCCCGGCAGAGTATCGCCAGGGAGGAATGAAGGATGCACTCCTTAGCAAAACTGTTAGAACAGTCGCAGGTGAGCGGGGTAGCGATCGGGCACTTCAACGTCTCCGATCTCGTTTTGTTGAAGGCTGTCGTCTCGTCCGCACTGGAGCTGCAGGTGCCGGTGATGGTGGGTGTGTCGGAGGGAGAACGACAGTTTATTGGTACTCGACAAATCTCCGCGCTGGTCCATAGCTTGCGCGAAGAATTTGACTTTCCGATCTTTCTGAATGCGGACCATACACACTCGCTGGAAAGTGCCATTGAGGCGGCTAAATATGGTTTTGATGCCATCACCTTCGATCGTTCGGCGCTACCTCTCGAACAGAATATTTCCGAGACGCGGCAGGCAATCGATATGCTTAAGTCGATCAATCCTAGCCTGCTTGTTGAGGGTGAGATCGGCGAGATCGGAACCGGTTCTGAGATACACGAGGAAGGCGCCTCTGAACCGAGCCCCCTCACCACGCCGGAGGAGGCGAAGCGGTACGTCACTGCTACGGGTGTTGACATACTGGCGCCCGCCGTGGGCAATCGACATGGATTAGTAAAGAGCATGGTGTGGGGTACTACGAAGAAGCATCTTGACGTTCGATTGATTGCCCGAATCAAGAGTGCGGTTGGAATCCCGCTCACTCTTCATGGCGGATCAGGAACCGACGATGCAGATCTGCAAAATGCCATCACGGCAGGCATCAACATCGTCCACATCAACACGGAACTTCGAGTGGCATGGAGACGCGGCCTGGAAGAAGGTCTTGCCCAGGATATCTATCAAGTGGTCCCTTACAAGATTCTTCCGTTTGCCGTGGAGTCGGTAAAACGAGTAGTCCATTCGCAGTTGCAATTATTCAATGGTCGCCCCCTTGGGTTTAGAGAGAAACCTCATGTCCAGCGAGTGGCGTTGGTTGCTCCAAGTATAAGCAGACTCGGTCGGTAGTTGCTCCCAGACCACGGTGAGAAGGAGGAAGGACAGATGAAAGATTCTGCCGAAATAAACCGACTGGAGACGCAAGTCGCACTGGACCAGCAGAAGTATGACGAGATCGGACGCAAGGAGGCGGAGCTACTCGAAAACATCCCTCCTCAGGGGTTTGGTGCGTTTCCAGCGGAATTGAAATATCGCAGCGAAAGGGAGGCACTTGAAGAGTCGATGCACGTCGACAAGCAAATGTTGGCGGGATTAAAGAGCCAGCCTGATTAGACCTACTAAACCGCAGACCGTGAGCTCGCTTCTGTACGAACGCGTTCACCGTACCCGCTGTCGCTGCAATGGAGACTGATTTATGCCCGCAACTATCGCTAAGACCACTTGGAAGATCGATGCCGCTCACTCGTCAGCCGAGTTCAAGGTAAGACACATGATGATTTCCTACGTGAAGGGGGAGTTCTCAGGGGTATCCGGCGTGCTTGAGCTAGATGGCGAAAATTACACCCGTTCCACTATCGAGGCCTCAATCCCGGTCGCGACCTTGAGAACAGGAAACGATGATCGCGATGTTCATCTGAAAGCCGCAGACTTTCTCGACGTTGAGAGGTTCCCCGTGATGACGTTCAAGTCTAAAAACATCCGGTCCCTGGGCGGCAACGACTACGCGGTCGCCGGAGATCTGACAATTCGCGGCGTTACGAAATCCATCACCTTGACCGTTGAGGATGTCAGCAAACCAATCATCGACCCGTGGGGCAATTCGCGGCTGGGACTTTCCTGCGCCGCCAAGATCAATCGGAAGGATTTCGGACTTCTTTGGGACACTCTGCTGGAGGCCGGCGGCGCGGTGTTGGGCGACGAAGTCACCATTGCCCTGGACGTGGAGTTCACCAAGGGGTAAGTGGCTACCGGCTTCCGATATTTCTGTCCGCGTCGCGCTCCCGTGAGACGCGGAATAGATTTTGCCTTTCACCGGCCTATCTCACTGGAAGAGGAGCTTACGATGACAACTTCTAGCGCCGCCGCAGAAATTGCGCAGATCCGCATCACCCGACGATCTACCGCCTACTGGCGCGTCACCATCGCGAACCCGCCGATCAACGTGATGGGACCGGAGATGGTTCGGGAGTTTCAGGAGCTCATCGCGGCCATCGAAGCAGATGAAGGACTCAAGGTGGTGGTGTTCGAGAGTGCGGTGGAGGGCTACTTTCTGAATCACTCCGATTTCGAGGCGAAGCTTGAAGAGTTGACTTCAATGCCTGCCGGCACCACAGGCTTGGCTGCGTGGCCAGACTTCCTAGTGCGCTTGACACGGACCCCGGTCGTCTCCATTGCCCTTATCCGAGGTCGCGCAACTGGAAACGGAAGCGAGATTACGCTCGCATGCGACATGAGTTTCGCCAGTATCGAAAAGACAATCATTTCGCAATGGGAGGTTGGTGTGGGGATGGTTGCCGGCGGTGGCCCCATGGCCAGGCTGCCGAGGCTGATTGGTCGAAACCGCGCTCTCGAAGTCCTGTTGTGTTCGGAAGACTTAAGCGCTGATCAAGCTGAAGCCTATGGCTACATCAATCGCGCTTTACTCGACGCCGATCTCGATGCATTTGTAGATGCGCTCGCGAGCCGGATCTCCCGATTCGACAAATGGGCGATTGCGAATACCAAACGTCTCGTAAATACTAGCCTGCCTCCGGACGTGGAACTCGGTGCCGGGTGGGATGCATGCATCGAGTCGCTGGGCAGACCGGCGGCGCAGGGCGGGATTAAGACGCTGACGGCACGCGGCTTCCAAAGGCCCGGGGACGTCGAGAATCGGCTCGGGTACTACCTGGGTCAAATCGCGTCGTCAGGCAAGAGCGATCCGCCCAGTAATCAGTAATTATGGGCGAAACTTGCGAGGGCTGACTGCCTCATGAGTAGCGTTTAGGTCGTTGGCAAACAAGCTCAGGGCGCAACCTGATGAGGAATCTCAACATGTTATCGACGCCGGCCTTAACCGTACTCAATCCTGCCACAGAAATGTATCCCCTCTTGACCGGGCCACAAATTGCCCGCGTGCGGGTTTTTGCTCGGCAAAGGAGCGTCGAGGCAGGAGAAGTTTTGTATCGGCCTGGAGATGTGGCGGTGCCTGTTTTCCTTTTGCTGTCGGCCTGCATGGAAGTTGTGCAGCCGGATGGAGAGACTGAGAAGCCTATTGGAACCTTGCAACCGAGGATGTTCACCGGGGAAGCCGGAATGATAGGGGGCCAACGGTGTGTCGCGCTCGGTCGCGTTACTCGACCGGGAGAGGTACTGGAAATTTCTCATGAGGATGTCCGCTGGCTGGTAGCCAGGGACGCCGAGCTTGGCGAGATAATGCTCCGTGCTTTCATACTCCGCAGACTTAATCTGATTGCACAACAGCTCGGCAACGTCATCGTTATCGGATCGCGTCATTCTGTGAACACGATGCGTTTGAGAGAATTCCTTGGCCGCAATGGTCATCCCTATACCTATGTCGACCTGGACACAGACGTTGCCTCACAGCGAATGCTCGATCGCCTTTCAATCACTGTCGAAGAAATCCCGATTGTCATTTGCAACAATAAGGCCGTCCTTCGAAATCCCTCGACACTTGAACTCGCAGAGTGCCTCGGACTGAACGACGACGTGGATCGCGGCTTGCTTCGCGACTTGATTATTGTCGGTGCGGGGCCTGCGGGCCTGGCTGCCGCTGTATATGCGGCATCGGAAGGTGTGGACCTTTTGCTTATCGAAAATCACGCCCCCGGTGGACAGGCGGGTTCAAGTTCGAGAATCGAAAATTATCTGGGATTTCCCACAGGAATCTCGGGCCAGGAACTCGCCTCCAGGGCCATAACCCAGGCGCAAAAATTTGGAGCGAAGATGGCTGTTGCCCGTTCCATCGTTGAATTGAAGTGTGACCGGCGTCCATACGAGCTTGTGATGGAGGATGGAAGCGCGCTGTTCGCCAGAACGATTGTGATCGCAACGGGAGCCTGCTACAAGAAGCCGAATCTGTATCGACTGGAGCACTTCGAGGGACGCGGCGTCCATTACGGGGCGACGACCATCGAGGCGCAGCTGTGCCTCGACGAAGACGTCGTGGTGGTTGGAGGAGGCAACTCCGCAGGACAGGCTGCGGTGTTCCTTTCGCAATCGGCGCGGAAAGTGTATATGCTCGTGCGATCAAAAGACTTATCGCAATCCATGTCGCGCTATCTCATTCAGCGGATAGAAGGGAATTCTGGTATTGAATTGCTCTGTGAGACAGAGCTTACGGGGCTATGTGGCGACGGTTCTCTTGAAAAGGTTTCTTGGTTAAACAAAAAGACAAACCAGAGTTCATGGCTGCCAATGCGCCATATTTTTATCATGACAGGCGCGTCGCCCAATACCGAATGGCTTCGCGGCCGGGTGGCGCTAGATAAGAATGGGTTCATTCTCACGGGGCGGGATTTACCGCTTTCGCTCTCAGGCGAGATGAGTCCTGCGTGGCCATTAAAGCGCGCACCCCAGTCGTTTGAGAGCAGCCTCCCTGGCGTATTCGCGGTGGGAGATGTGCGCGCGGGAAGCATGAAGCGAGTGGCTTCCGCTGTTGGTGAAGGAGCGATTTCAATTAGCTTCGTTCACCGCGCTCTGTCGGAGCCATAGCGCCCGGCGGAGGTACAACGTGCTAGCTTTGGGCTTGGTTCGATATCAGTTCGCGGCTTGTCATAATGAAGACGCAATAACTTACGGGAGCAAGAACGAAGGCGGCACCGATCCGCACGCTTCCGGGAGTGTCTGAGGACAGAAGTTGACTTCGTCTCCACCGAGTTCCGCGAAGACAAACGGCCGCTGGGTGCTTGCGGCAACGATACTGGCCTCAAGCATGGCTTTTATCGATGGGACTGTTGTGAATGTTGCCCTTCCGGCCTTTCAGGCGAATCTGCATGCAACGGCGAATTCATTGCAATGGGTCGTCGAGTCATATGCGCTCTTTCTGGCTGCACTGCTGCTTCTGGGAGGCTCCGCCGGGGACCTCTATGGTCGACGAAGGTGTTTTGTGTTCGGCGTGCTCGTCTTCTCAGCTGGATCGATCTGCTGTGGTTTCGCCCCTACGATTGGTTTGCTGATTGCCGCTCGCGCTGTTCAGGGAGTCGGAGCTGCCTTCATGGTTCCAGGCAGCCTAGCCATCATCAGTGCCTCGTTCCCGGCGAGTGAAAGCGGTGCAGCGATCGGAACCTGGTCTGGTTTTACCGCGATCACGGCTGCTGTCGGTCCAGTCTTCGGAGGCTGGCTAGTGCAGCATGCTTCGTGGCGCTGGGTCTTCTTCATCAATGTCCCGGTGGCGGTCGCTGTCGTGTGGTTGGCGGAATCTCACATTCGTGAGAGCCGAGACGAGCAATCAAATAGAAAAATCGATTGGCCCGGTGCCATTCTCGTGACTTCGGGATTGGGAGCGGTCACGTTCTCTCTTATCCAGGCGTCCGCCGACCGAACCGCAGCTCGCTGGTGCGGACTACTCGGCGTCGCGTTGATTGCTGCATTTGTGTCTGTTGAGTTCCGTTCAGCCTCACCGATGATCTCGCCGATGTTATTTCGGTCGAGAGACTTCACGGGAACTAATTTGCTCACCCTCATGCTTTATGGCGCCTTGGGAGGAGTCCTGTACTTTTTACCTCTCGAGCTGATCCAGGTCCAGCACTATTCGGCTACCCAGGCCGGCGCGTCCTTGCTTCCTCTGATTTTGTTGATCTCTTTATTCTCCCGTTGGTCTGGCGGGTTGATTGCGAGATTTGGTGCCAGATTGCCCCTGACGTTGGGACCGCTCATCGCGGCTGCGGGATTTCTGCTGATGCTCCGGTGTGGGCTTTCTGCACCGTATTGGACCAGCGTGTTTCCTGGAGTATTGACGTTGGGGGTAGGTTTAGCGGTTACTGTCGCGCCATTGACCACGGCGGTGATGCAATCTCTCCCGGCTGCGGAGGCGGGTATTGCTTCGGGAGTGAACAATGCCGTCTCGCGAATAGCCGCACTCCTTACGGTTGCTGTATTTGGATTAGTTCTCACAGCCGGGTTCAATCGATCCCTGGACGGAGCCATCCGACAAATAGTTCTGTCTTCGTCAAACCATGATGCCCTCGTTCGAGAGAGGCCGAAACTCGCCGGCGCCGAGATTGAAGATCCTGAATTGAGACTTGCCATCGAGGGGGCATTCGTCGTTGGATTTCATGAGGTCCTCTGGATTTCAGCAATCCTTGCGATGCTGGGCGCGTGCTCCGCACAGATGCTTTCAGCTAAAGGTGTGGCGAGCACGTCTACGCAAACTCCGTGATGACGTTCATCTTCCGATCTGATCACTCCTCTGATGGATACGAAGGTATTGTTCAATACCTTCGTCCAATTGTTGGTCGACCAAGATTCTGGTGTCATCGCTTCATGCCGCAAGGTCCCATGGAGCGCGCATCAGAAGGAGAACGACAATGGCAAACAAAGAGACCGTAATTGTTACAGGCGCCTCACAAGGAATTGGTGCAGCGATCGTGCAAGCGTTCCTGGACCACGATTATCAAGTTGTCGCAACTTCGCGTAACGTGACCAAGGCGCAGTTAGTGCCATCATCAAACCTCGCGCTTGTGGATGGAGACATTGGCAAGGAGGCGACCGCGGAGAAAGTCACGAAGACTGCTTTAGCCAAGTTTGGCTCGATTGATCATGTGGTCAATAACGCAGGCATCTTCTCGGTAAAGCCGTTCACGGAGTACACCGCTGAAGAATTTCAGAGCTTCGTCTCCACGAACCTGGAGGGGTTCATCTTCATCACCCAACTCGCGGTGAAGCAGATCTTGGCACAAGGCACCGGAGGCAGTGTCACGACCATCACGACGTCGCTGGTCGAGAATCCGATCGCCGGACTTACAGCGTCGATCCCGATGATTACGAAGGGCGGCCTCGAAGCGGTTACGCGCAGCCTGGCGAGCGAGTACGCTAAGGAAAACATTCGTTTCAACGCAGTTGCGCCTGGTGTCGTCGATACGCCTCTTCATGCGAAAACGCCGAAGGACTTCATGAAGACGCTTTCACCAATGGGCATCGTTTCCGATTCCGCAGATATCGCGGAGGCCGTCCTATATCTTACCGAGGCCCGTCATATTACAGGGGAGGTGCTGCACGTGGACGGTGGTGCGCACGCGGGCCGGTGGTAGGGCACTCAGGGCTGCAGCAGAGAAGCGCTCAACAGCGGTTGCTGGATTTGGGAATTCACTTACCAACCGCACCCACGCCGTTGGGCACTTACGTGGAGGCGTTACAAACCGGCAACCTTTTGTTCCTGAGCGGGATGCTCCCGGTGGTCGAACATAAAGCAAAGTATGTTGGTCGGCTGGGAAAGGAACTCGACGCAGAGTCGGGACGCGACGCTGTTTATACGGCTGCGCTAGGTGCGCTAGCTGTTGCGCAAGAGTATTTGGGCTCGCTCGATCGGATCACGCGAGTCGTGCGGCTCGGAGTATTCCTTGCGACCGACGGAGATTTCTTCGATCAGCCTCGTGTGGCAGACGGCGCATCAGACCTTTTCCGCGACGTCTTTGGGATTGAGAGGGCGTCGGTCAGGACAGTGCTCGGAGTTGCCAGCCTCCCGCTCGGAGTGCCCGTCGAGCTCGAAATCATCTTCGAGGTGAAAACTGCGGAACTTATATGAAGCGAGGATCTGCTTTAGTACGCAAGCTATTTCGCCGGAGGTGAGGGATGTATCTCTTGAGATGTTCCAGGTGGTCACGATGTTTGATAGTCTCCATCGCGTTGATGCTGAACTTCACGCTGCAGGCACAACGAAAGGAAGATTCAATGACATACCCGGTTAACTACCGCACGGTCAAGGTCGACGGGCTATCCATTTTTTACAGGGAAGCCGGGCCTAAAACTGCGCCGACCATCCTTTTGCTACACGGGCTTCCGTCGTCGTCGCGAATGTTCCAGCCTTTACTAACGCGGCTCGCAGATAACTACCACCTGGTGGCGCCGGACTATCCAGGCTTTGGACACAGCGCGTGGCCTGATCCGAAACAATTCGACTACACGTTCGATCATATTGCTTCGGTGATGACTGACTTCACGCAGGCACTGGATCTGTCCCACTACACGCTATATATGCAGGACTATGGTGGACCGGTTGGATTTCGTATGGCACTCACCCACCCCGAAAGAGTGCAGGCTCTGATCGTCCAGGATGCCGTCGCGCACAACGAAGGTCTGGGATCGAACTGGGCTATGCGGCGGGCATTTTGGGCGAATCGGCCTGCGAATGAAGAGGCGTTGCGTACAAACCTGTTATCGCTGCCAACCACAAAGACTCGCCACATTGGCGACGACCCCAACATTGAGCTCTACGACCCTGATCTTTGGACTGACGAGTATGCGTTCTTGAGTGCCCCAGTGCAGGCTCAGATTCAGAGCGATCTTTTCTATGACTACCGGACAAATGTCGAGGCCTATCCGAGGTGGCAGGTTTGGATGCAGAAGACGCAGCCGAAGCTCTTAGTCTTATGGGGGAAGCACGATCTCTCATTTGATCTTGGCGAGCCTGAGCGCTACCGGAAAGATGTGCCGGCCGCCAAGATCCATGTGCTCGAAGCGGGGCATTTTGCGCTAGATACCAAGGCGGACGAAATTGCGGCCCTGGTGCAGCAGTTTATGAGCTCTCAGGATTGAGTGCGTGGCGCGATCCAACAATACAAATTCAACAGCATAGGAGGGGACAGTGATTAATGAAATGGACGATGTATTAGTGGCGGATGATAATGCCTTGCTCGTGAGCGTACTCGCGGAAATCTTTAGGGAATCCGGCTATTCGGTTCGAACGGCGCCAGATGGGTTCGTTGCGTTGGCAATGATACGGGACCGGATCCCCGATATTCTCATTTCGGATCTGAACATGCCGCGCATGTCTGGATTTGAGCTTCTATCCGTCGTACGCCGGCGATTCCCGAGGATTGCCGTGATCGCCATGAGCGGGGCGTATACCGGAGCGATCGTGCCCCAGGGGGTTCCGGCCGATGCGTTTTACCCAAAGGGTGAATGCAGTGTTGCCGAGCTCTTCGAGATGCTGTGCGCGATCAAGGATGATGCAACGCGATATTCCGCGCGTGCCGCTGCGCCAATCTGGGTGCCCGCTTCGCCGATTGGCGCAGACGACTTCTCCGTCATGGCCATCGCCTGCCCAGAATGCCTGAGAACGTTCTACCACTGCCTCCACGATGCGGAACTTTCACGCGCGGAGCGTAGCTGCCCCCACTGCCTGCACCCTGTGCAGTTAGCAATCGTCAGGACACCGGCGGACACCGATAAAACTAGTCTCCCGTTCGCTTCTCTTGCAAGGACGGACAGCGCCTCTGCATATCTGCGTTAGGTCTGCCGAAGCTATCGTTTACGGTGCCATTCAATGATCAATGATGTTCTTAGCTTCGCGGCATTTGTTTCCATCAAGTGGGCCTTGTTGAAGTTCTGTTCAGTTTCGCGCGAAACTGACAATGGCGGACCGGCGGCGTCGTCGTGGAAACTGCATAACGAGGTTCGCTGAACTAGGAGAAACAATGGATCACGTCGGCCTGAAGCGGGCATCACGCTCTGGGTGAGGGGGCGATCCGGAGTCGGACTGCGATTTTCACAAGTTGGAAGAGAGTCGGCCTGCATTTTCTGCATCACTCTGCCCCGATGTGCCTTCACCGTGATCTCACTGATGCCTAACTTGCTGCCGACCTCCTTGTTCGATAGCCCCGACACAACCAATGCCAGGACTTCCCGCTCGCGAGGCGTTAGTACTGCGTAGCAGTCCTTGAGCGCTCTATTCACTCACGGCGAAGAGCATTTCGACTGGCTCAATGGCATGACGGATAGCTCCGAACAGTGCTTCGTCATCAAATGGTTTCGTCAAAA
>CAVUWQ010000022.1:0-244551 GCA_963745105.1 uncultured Acidobacteriaceae bacterium | reverse complement strand
TAACTTCGTCACCTTCAGGATCACCGTCTATGACCTTAACCACCAGATGCATTTCCTCCGAAATCCAGACTTCGCGAATTGTCTTCTTCGGACCTCCCGTTTCAGGGTTATGCACCGTCGTGGACCTGACTCCCCTTGCGCGAACGCCTTCTATGTCGCGCTCGCCCAGATCTTGGACACGGATGCCTGGTTCCGAGACGCCTTCGTAGATGCTGCCCGGCTGGCTCGGAAGCACAGATGTAAGTCGCTCGGCCTCCGTGATCTGATCGCTTCGTAGGTCGATCTCAATGTAGTCCGCCTTACCCCCGATTTCGCCCTCCGACCAATGCCACATGACACCGGCGGCGGGATCGAAGATGAACGGGGTCCACACCTCGCATACCGGCAACTTTCCAAGATTAGGCAGGTCACAATTTTCATCAGCATCACGCGCTCCCGCCATAAACACACGGCCATCTGCGTCGCGGGCTAACAGCGCGTGACCTTTTTCTTTGACGACAACAACCGTGCCATCCCTTTGGACATGCACTTCGCGGGTGAATTTGGACGCCGAAAAGGATTGCCCTGTAACCACGGCCGGAGAGTGCTTACTCGCAGCAGCATCTGAGTCCTGAGCGAACGCCCGTACTTCGCAGGCTGCTGCGCAAAGCAAAAGGATGCAGCCAAAACCCGCGACCGGAGACTGCAGGTCTGATCCGATACCAGCCCTTCGCATAAGCATCCCCTCGATATCTGGAAGCAGAGACGCATAAATCTCAAAAACGCTCGGATAAACATCGATATAAGCAGACGGTCATGAAAACGAAAGATTGAACCCCGGAATCCCCGCTCGCTACAATTGGCCACCCGAGGGAATCCCGCATGGCCGACGCGTTCAAGTTCGATCCCGCCCGCACCGCCGTCTTGAGCATGGATTGCCAGGCCGGCATCGTTTCTATCTACACCCGCGAAGGCAAGGATGCCTTTCTGCTTCGCGTCGCAAAGGTTCTCCAGCATGCGCGCGCGGCCGGCATCACTGTCATCCACGTCCAGGTAGGCTTTCGTCCCGGA
Organism: uncultured Acidobacteriaceae bacterium; assembly: GCA_963745105.1. Taxonomy (GTDB): domain Bacteria; phylum Acidobacteriota; class Terriglobia; order Terriglobales; family Acidobacteriaceae; genus Silvibacterium. Next base: position 243,501 of record CAVUWQ010000022.1, on the reverse strand, counting down.
CTCCCCGAAGTCAGCACCCGCAATACGCTCTTCGCCGCCGTCAAAGCCTCGGAGCAGCATCAGCAGCTCTTCCGCGAACCGCACGGAGCTATCCCCGCCGCCATCGCCCCGCAGCTCAATGAAGTCGTGATCACCAAGCACCGCATCAGCGCCTTCGCCGGAACCGATCTCTCAATGATCCTTCGCGCCAATGAGATCGATACCTTGATCCTCTACGGCATTTCCACCAGCGGAGTCGTCCTCTCCACGCTCCTCGAAGCCTCTGACGCCGATTACCGCCTCGCCGTCATCGGCGACTGCTGCGCCGATCTCGACTCCGAACTCCACAATTGCCTCATCCAGCGCTTCTTTCCCACCCGCAGTTCGGTCTTATCGTCCGAAGAGTTCATCGGCGCCTCATCGCATACGCAGAGCTGATCTGAAAGCTTCCAAAGCAACCCCGGGTACCATCTCGACACGCCAGAACGTACCCCCACCGCGCGCGGGAGGACATCCTTCGCGCTCTTAGCGTCTTAGCGGTGAATCTCCAACCTCGCCGCTCTGATACCGTAAGAACGATCCGAAAGCCATCCATGAACAACACTCTCGCCCGCACCCTCGCCGCCTGCCTCTTGTTTTGCCTCGCCTCCACCGCGCACGCCCAGTCGCGCACGCCCGACCCCGCGCTCGTCGCCCGCCGCGAGGCCATGGAGACAGAGCTCGAATCCATCGCCATCATCGACCGCAAGGTCATGGTGCCCATGCGCGACGGCAAGCGCATGCAGGCCGACATCTATCGCCCCAAGGACGAGTCGAAGAAATACCCCATCATCTTTTCCCGTACTCCCTACAACTTCAATTACTGGGACGTGGCTCTCGGCGCGCCGCGCGACATGTCCGCCGAGTTCGCCGCCGTGAAGCACGGCTACGCCTACGTCGAGATGAACGAGCGTGGACGCTATTTCTCCGAAGGCGACTACGAGATCCTCGGCGCGCCGCTCACCGACTCTGACGACGCGCTCGACTGGATCGGCGCTCAGTCGTGGTCATCCGATAAGGTCGGCCTCATCGGCTGCTCCTCCACCGCCGAATGGCAGCTCGCCGTCGCCGCGCGCGGCAACAAGGCCCTCGCTGCATTCATCCCCGAGAGCTTCGGCGCCGGCGTGGGCCGCGTCGCTCCTTATTATGAGCAGGGCAACTGGTACCGCGGCGGAGCCGTGCAGATGCTCTTCGGCACCTGGCTCTACGATTACGGCTTCCAGAACGACCCGCGCCCCATGTTCCCGCCCGACGCGACTCAGGCTGAACTCATACAGGCAGCGAAGTCCACCGACCTCGATCCCCATCCCGCGCCCGTCGACTGGGGCAAGGCCCTCTGGCATCTTCCTGAAAATGACATCCTCGCCGCCATCGGCGCAGGTCCCGGCATTTACGCCAGCAAAACCAAAGGCCCCACCGGCGGCAACATGATTGCCCGCACGCCCAACGATCCCGCCTGGTACAAAGGCGGCCTCTGGAATGACAGCATGCCCATCAACGTGCCCGGCCTGTGGATGATGACCTGGTACGACGTCAGCACCGGACCCAACCTCGCCGCCTACAACTACGTGCGCAAAACCGCCAGACCTGAGATCGCCAACGAACAGTACGCCGTCATCGCGCCCACTCTTCATTGCGGCTACAAGCCCGCCAGCGAGCACACCATCGTCGGCGAACGCGACCTCGGCGATGCGCGCCTCGACTACGACGCGCTCACCTACGGCTGGTTCGATTACTTCCTCAAAGGCGAGCAGAACGGCATCCTCGAAAAGACGCCGAAGGTCCGCTACTACACCATGGGCCTCAACAAGTGGCAAAGCTCTGACACCTGGCCCCCGAAGGAAGCCAAGCCCGTCACCTATTATTTTTCGAGCAAAGGCAGCGCCAACACCCTCTACGGCGATGGAGCGCTGACCAATGCGAAACCCGAGAAGGATTCACCCGACAAATTCGTCTACGACCCCATGAATCCCGTCCCCACGCACGGCGGAGGCTTCTGTTGCATGGGCGCGTCATACAAAGCCGGTGCGCTCGACCAGCGCAGCAACGAGGCCCGCAACGACATCCTCGTCTACACCACCGAGCCATTCAAGGACGGCATGGAAGTAAGCGGCCCCATCGACGTGACGCTCTACGTCTCGAGCGACGCCAAAGACACCGACTTCACCGTAAAGGTGATCGACGTGCTGCCCGATGGCACCGCCTACAACCTCGACGACACCATTCAGCGTGCCCGTTACCGCGAGGGATACGACAAGCCGCCCGTGTGGATGGAGAAGGGCAAGGTGTATAAGGTTACCCTCGCGCCCATCCAGACCAGCAACTACTTCGCACCCGGAGATAGCCTGCGCATTGAAGTCAGCAGCAGCGACTTCCCCCGCTTCGACCGCAACCTCAACACCGGCGGCAACAACTACGACGAGAGCAAAGGAGTGATCGCACACAACGAAGTGCACCACTCCGACGAGTATCCATCCAGCGTCACGCTAAGCGTAGTCACGCACTAAGCCGGAAAAGCAAAGAGCTGGAGATGCAAAGCTTATGCATCTCCAGCTCAATTTGTTTTTAAGCTACTAGGATCTTAGCGATCCGCTTTCAGCCGACCGGAACTTAGCGACCCGCTTTTTAGCAAACCGGCCTTTAGCGGCTGCCCCAGATTTCGTTCCTAAGAGGTGGGGTTTGGCGCGAAGCGCGATCGCCTGGACGGCCAGTCCTATGCTGCTCGCTCATGCGCCTCGCCCAGCGTCACCTGCGTCGTCATCTTTTTCCGTCCGCGATAGAAGGTTACCGTTACCGTATCTCCCACCTGATGCTTGTTCATCACATCGGAGATATCCTGCGTATTCGTCACATCCTGGCCGTCGATATTCACGATCAGGTCGCCGCCGATATAAATCTGCAGCTGTCCAAGGTACGCTGTCTGGTTGCCACCCCTCAGCCCCGCGCGCTCCGCAGCGCCGTCCGGAACCGTGCGCTGCACCAGCACGCCATACTCCGCGGCCAGGCCCATCTGCTCGGCAAGGTCAGGCCCGATCGGCAGCGAAACAATGCCCAGCGACGGACGCCGCACGCGGCCATACTTCTGGAAATCCCCCAGCACCGCCTTCGCCGTATCGATCGGAATCGCAAAGCCGATGCCCGCGCTCTGCTCTACATTTTCATTCGGGTTCGTCGCGATCAGCGAGTTGATCCCGATCACCTCACCGCGCGAATTCAGCAGCGGACCACCCGAGTTGCCCGGATTGATTGCCGCGTCTGTCTGGATCGCATTCTCGATCGGAGCACCTTGCGGGCTGTGGATCGAACGGATCGCGCTGATGATGCCGGTAGTCATCGTTCCCGTAAGCCCAAATGGGTTGCCGATGGCATACACCTTCTGTCCCACGATCAGGTCCCGCGAATCGGCCAGCACCGCTGGAGCCAGGTTCTGCGCGTCGATCTGCAGCAACGCCAGATCGTGCGTCGGATCGCTCCCGATCACCCTCGCCTTGAACCGGTGCTTGTCCGAAGTCGTCACTTCGATCTGCTGCGCAGCTTGCCCGGGATATGAACTCGCTACCACGTGGAAATTCGTCAGGATGTGCCCTTGCTTATCGAGGATGAATCCCGATCCCTGCCCCTGCTGCGGCACCACCTGGAAGAAAAAATTCATCGCCTGCGTGGTCGACGTGATGTTGACCACTGAAGGCAGCGCCTTCTTGTATACCGAGATATTGTTCATCTCCTCGGAGTCGTACTCCGGTGCAGCGTGGGCTTCGGTAAGCGTGAGCGCTGAGCCGCTCGACTCGCTCTTCAGCGTGCGCTCGACCACGCTCAGCGGACCGCTTGGGGTGCTAATGATAATCGGCCGGTTGTTCCGCGTCGTCAGATACCAGAATCCGCCGACGATGAAGAGAATGATAACGATCCTGCGAAATGTCATGAGGTCTACCTGCACAAGCTCTCCGTCCGCACGCGTGCGAGCGTTATCTACAATTCTAGCGATACCGGGCTGGCTGGTCTTCCGCTAGCCGGATCTTAGCTAGCCGGGTTTTTTTTGCGAACCGCTTCTCAGCTAACTGCAGCTTCAGACCCGGGCCGCCGCCGCAAGTTCCGCGTACACGCGCTCCGCCTGGCGCCGCGTAGCCTCGGTCGTTCCATCATTCCAGATCACGTCATCGGCCAGCGGAATCTTCTCGCTGTCCGGCAGCTGCGCCGCCAGACGCGCCCGCGCATCGGCTTCCAGCTCCGCAGTGGACGGCGCATCCGGCTGCTGCCGCATCCGCGCCACATAGCGCGCAATCCGCACCTCCACCGGAGCCGTCACCAGGATGATGCGATCGAAGCGCTGCCGCCACCCCGGAACCGTGCCCTGCTGATCGGCCTCGAAGATCAGCGCCGACTCGACAATCGCCACCGCCGAAGGATCCTGCTCGAAGAGATGCTCCATCCATCTCTGCTGCGCCGCGATCACCGGCGGATGAACAATGTGGTTCAGCTCCGCGATGCGGTTCTGGCCGAAAGCATTCTCCGCCAGACGCCGGCGGTTCAGTGAGCCGTCCTCTTTCAATACTTCCGCGCCGAACGTCTTCACGATCGCATCAAAAACAGGATGGCCCGGCTCCATCAGCGTTCGGCCCACCGCATCCGCTTCCAGCACCTGTGCGCCCAGCGAACGGAAAATATCGGCAACCGTAGTCTTTCCGCTTCCCAGTCCACCCGTCAGGCCCGCGCGCAGCATCGTGATTCTCCTCTTTCTTTCGCTACACTGAATGCATGCAGGCGCCGCAACGGATTCGCGAAATGATGGAGCTGATTGTATGCCCTGCCTGTCACGGACGCCTCTCACTCGACGACTCGACCACAGCAGCCAGCATCGCCTGCACCAGCTGCGCACGCCGCTATCCCATCGAAGACGGCATCCCCGTCCTGCTTGAGGCGCGTGCTACGCTTCCCACCGCCTGATGGCAACCGCTCAATGCAGATGATGGTGAAAGAACGGATAGATCATCCTGTAGGCGATCAGTGCCGCCACAACAATCGCCAGGATCAGCAGGGTGAGCATCAATCGAAAACTCGGTCCGGATGAGCCGGGATGTGGATTGGATTCCATTGGTGACATCACTTTTTGAGTTTATCGGCACACAAACCATCTCGATTCTGTTTGCAGGCCGATAAGAAATTTTCCTGAGACGAAACCGCAAGCGCGATTTTCGCGTATTCGTGTCAAGGCAAGCAACCGATTGAAGCAACCTGTTCGCGCAACCTGTGTCTAATTAGTACGTATAGATAGTGGGCCCAGGTTCAGCAAGGAGACAACCGATGGACGGCACAAGGGTTGAGAAGTTTGGGCTCACGGAATTAACGAATTTGCGGAACGAGTTGATGGAAACTGGTCTCGACTCGTTTCTCGGCGCTCAGGTTCTCTCCGCATTTTTAACCGGCAGAGGCTACGGCATCGGAACCGAACAGGCGCGCGATGTGGTGCTGCGCCTCGAACACGCCGGCTGCTCCTACGCTTGCATGCAGCAGGAGCTGGAGCGCGTCGCCCTCGTGATGTAAAGGGTGACGCCGCACCCCAGGGCGTCACCAGCGATTTCCAAACAGTCTGAAGCGGAACGGATAAGCCTCAAAATGGCTTCCTGCGCTGAAGTTTGTGCGGCTAGGTTTTTCGCAGGTAGATTTGTGCAGATGTGCCGGATCTATCGCAGAGCGAGCTGCAGCAGAACACTCAGCGCCAGAGCCGGCGGCATCGCAACCAGGCCGGCTCTGAAGAACTCGCCCGCAGTAATCTGTACCTTGTCGCGCCGCAATGCAATCAGCCACAAAATAGTCGCCAGCGATCCCGTCACCGAAAGATTCGGCCCCAGGTCGACTCCGATCAAAATGGCGTGGGAGAGCGGCCGCGCCGCCGGCATCTGCGCCAGCGCGGCGCCGCTCATCAGCCCCACCGGCAGATTGTTCATCAGGTTGGAAAGAACAGCTACGCCGAACGACGCCCCCAAAGCTCCAGCCACGCGGGGAAATCCGAGCAGCATTTCAAGGCCGTGTCGCGCCAGCTGCATCATCCCCGCCTGATCCAGCGCCTCCACCAGGATGAAAAGCCCCGCCACCAGCGGCAGCACGCTCCACGAAATCTCTTTGAGCGCGCACGAGTAGATGCCCTTGTCCTTGAAGCCCACCATCACCAGCGCAACGGCAGCCGCAATGCACGTCGGCGCTCCAAGATCCAGGCCAAATGCTGAGGCCCCGAGCAACACTACCGAAGCCAGTACCAGCCCAGCGAGTGCCATCCGGCCCTCAGCGCGCAATGCAACCTTGTCCGATGGCCGATGAATCTCGCCACCAAGCGTTTTGCGTGAAAGCACGCGCAGGCACAGGTAAGTCACCACGATAGAAACCACTGAAGGCAGCAGAAACAGCTTCAGCCACGGCCCCAGCGCCGGAATGTGCTGTCCATACACCACCAGGTTCGCAGGATTCGAGATAGGCAGAACAAAGCTCGCCGCATTGGCAATCATCGCGCAGGCCAGCAGATACGGCTTCGCATCAACTTCGGCACGGCGTACTGCCGCCAGCACCGCAGGCGTGAGAACCACCGCCGTGGCATCGTTTGAAAGCAGCGCCGTAACCACAACTCCGGTGAGGTAAATAAGGATAAACAGCCGCGATGCCGAGCTCTTCGAACGCCGCACCGCAACGTCCGCGATCCAGTCGAAAACCCCCTCATGCCGCGCCAGCTCGGCCAGCAGCATCATGCCCGTCAGGAACAGATACACATCCGTCCCTTTGCCGATGGCGCTCACCGCACTGCGAGCCGGCATCAGCCCCGCAACCACCAGCACAATCGCACCGCCGCAAATCCATACCACCTCTGGAATGCGCCAGGGCCGGACCAGCATGAGCAGAATGCTGGCCAGTGAAAGAAACCAAGTCCAGAAAATAGGCGAGTGCAATAGATGCATGAGGTAAGTTCTGATTCTCTTCGATGTAATCCTTAAATCACAGGATGGTCTGTAAAGGCGTGACGTTCTAAGATCACTGGGAGACGCATGAGACTCGCATCGAGCATCGCCGCCGCACTTCTGCAACCTGTGCTGGTAATTTCTGCTGCCGCGCAGCAGGCGCCCACCCCTCCTATCGTGCTCCACGCCGCGCGTCTGCTCGATGTCGCCGGAGGACGCATCGTCTCGCCGGGCGAGGTGCTGGTCGAAGGCGAGCGCATCGTTGCCGCGGGAACTTCCGTGGATCACCCTGCGGGCGCGCAGGTCATCGATCTCGGCGACACCACGCTCATGCCCGGCCTCATCGACGCGCACGTGCATCTCTTCCTGCATCCCGGCGCCGAAGACCTGCAGACCGTCGAAGAGTCCGTGCCCCAACGCACCATCCTGGCCACGCTGGCCGCGAAGGACGATCTGATGGCCGGCTTCACTGCCGAGCGCGATATGGGAACCGAAGGCGCAGGCTCAGCCGACACTGCCGTGCGCAATGCCATCAACCAGGGACTCATCCCCGGACCGCGACTGCGCATCAGCGGCAATGCCGTCGACATCCTCGGCGGCCACGAAGACGCCAACCACTTCAACCCCGCGCAGCACGTGCTCTCGAATGCCGACTACGCCAATTCGCCTGCCGAGATCGTCTCTGTCATCCGCGAGCAATTCAAGGAGGGATCGGATTTCGTAAAGATGTACGAGACCGGTCCCGATTCGCTGCACGACGGCATCTTCTCCACGCCCTATCAATACACCGCGGCTGAACTTAAGACAGGAGTCGACGAAGCCGCGCGCGTCGGCAGAAAAGTAGCCGTCCACGCCACCGGCGAGCCCGGCACGCTCTACGCGGCGCAGGCCGGTGTCTCGTCTATCGACCATGCACTGCAGCTAAGCCCCGAGACCATGCGCATCATGCGCGAGAAAAACATTCCCGCCGTTCCTACCTTCACCATCTTCGAATACTTCGCCGATCACGCCGCGTCTCCCGCGGCGGGGAAACGCGAGCGCGGCTTCCTCGACTACCACGCCGCCGAATTCAAAAAGCAGATCGCCGCAGGCATCTCCTTCGCCGCCGGCTCCGACGTAGGACCATTCCCGCACGGCACCCAGGCCCGCGAGCTCGTCCTCATGAATCGGTATGGGATGAGTGCCGCCGAAGTCCTGAAGTCCGATCTCATCAACGGAGCCAAGCTACTGGGCTGGGAAGGTCAGATAGGAGAGCTGAAGCCCAACTACTACGCCGACATCATCTCCGTGCCAGGCAATCCATTAGAAGACATCAGCGCCACGCAGCACGTCTCCTTCGTGATGAAAAACGGCGTCGTCTACAAGCATTAGCAAACCTGGTAGGGCCAATCAGAGCGAGCCTTCATTCTAACGACCGAAGGGGAGGAAGAATCTCGGAGAGAAAAATCCCACGCAACGGAACACCGGGTGCCCCACATCTCGATTCTGAGATGTGGGATAGCAGCAAGTCTTCCCTCGGAGGTTTCGTATCAGGGCATGGCTTCAGCCGTGCCATTACCGCGTAATTAAAGCGGGGCTTTAGCCCCTGCGCAAAACCAGACCAGCGCCGTCACCGCTTCACCATCGCCAACGCCTTCGTCTGCACATTTTCAGCCTGCACCGGAGCACTGTGCGAAGCAGTTTGCTTCACCAGCGCCTGGTAGCAGAACTGCAGCCCCAGCGCCAGCAGCACCACGGAAAGCGCCAGCCGCAGCTGCCGGTTCGGCACACGCGGAGCCACCAGCGACCCCGCCATCGCGCCTACCACTCCGCCGATCACCAGCTTCACCAGCAGCACCGTGTCGATGCTCCCATCCGCGAAGTGCAGCCCGCTGCCGATCAGCGTCACGCAAAAGGCGAAGGCCAGATCGGTGCCCACCACCTGCGCCGCGCTCAAAGGTGACAGGCTCATCAGCGCCAGCGATCCCAGCGCACCCGCACCGGACGACGAAAATCCCACCTCCGCAGCGATGGGAAACATCAACGCACCGATAGTCTTGATTCGCGCCGGATGCGGCCCCTTGATTGCGTGCGGCCGAAAATATCGGAACAGATGCCAGCCCGAAGAGAAGACGATCACCGTGCCCAGCGCCCCGAAAAACAGAGCGTGCCCCTTGAACGCGCCGAAGCGCTTGAAGAGCAGCGTGCCCACGATCACGCCCGGCAGTCCGCCCAGCAGCATCACGCCCAGCACACGCCAGGCAATCTGCTTGCGCCACACCTGCAGCGGCACCACCACCGCCTTCACCGCGGTCGAGTAAGCGAGTGCCGTACCCACGCTGATGGCAATAGGCACATGCAGCACCAGGATCAGCAGCGGCGCAGTGATAGTGCCCGCGCCAACTCCGGTAATGGCGATCACGAACGCGATGATGAAGCCCAGCGCCAGTTCCATATTTGCTGCCTAGTGTCCCTGCGCTTGCCCGCTGGCCGCGGGTTGGATGTGAATGCCGCACTCGATCTTGTTGCCGCCCCAGCGGCCGGAGCGTGGATCGTCAGCGCTGAGAGGCAGGCTGGTGCACGGCTCGCATCCTATGCTCGAATAGCCCAGATCGTAAAGCGGTAAAAGTGGAATCTCATGCCGCTCGGCATACTGCCAGACGTCACGCGTATGCCAGTCAGCCAGCGGACTGAGCTTGAGCAGCTGTTTGCCCGTCGGCAGCGTAAAGGTTTCAATCTCCTGCAGATTCGCGCGCGTCTTCGCCTGCTGGCGGCGCAGTCCCGTGAACCACACCCCATAGGGCTCGAGCGATGCAAACAGCGGACCTACCTTGCGCAGCGCGCAGCAGCGGTCCGGAGCCGTCTGATTCAGGATGCCGAACTCGGCTTCTTGTTCAGCCACGGTTTTCTCCGGCAAAATATTCTTGAGATTCAGCTGCCATTCCTCCGCAATGCGATCGCGATATTCATAGGTCGCGGCGAAGTGGTATCCGGTGTCGAGAAACAGCACCGGAATCTCCGGCGCGTATTGCCGAACCATGTGCAGCAGCACCATGTCTTCCGCTTGAAAGCTATTCGTCAGGCAGGCATCACTCGCATGATCCTGCAGCTGCCCGTAAATCAGCGCAGACGCTTCCGCAATCTTCTCGTCCAGCGTGGAGACCATCGTGTTCACTTTCCCGCCTCGCTCGCTTCGGCTTCGAAGCGCAGGGCTTTCAGAATGCTTCCAACCGAACCTTGGCTCAATCCCTGCAAAGCAAAATCTGCATCCGCGATCTTGACCGCCGGCTCATCACTCTCGACGAGTACCGTGACGCCAGCCTCATGCAACGCGCGCCAGATAGCCGCATCTCGAACCCGTGTCCGCACCACCGCATGCCCCAGATCGAGAATGCGCTGCTCCAGCTCCGCAATGACCGGTGCACCCACAATCACAATGCGCGGCTGCGCTGCATTTGCAAATGTAGTGGTGAGAATATGCCGGATCATCCCCGCGCCCACCGTCGCATGGTTCGCAGGATCGATCAGGATGAAGCTGCCCGTCGTACGGCTCTCGTTGTAGAGATCGGCCAGCACCGGCCGGTCCGTCTCCACCTCCACCAGGCCAATCGCATTCAGATCCAGTGTCGCAGCAGCCTGCGGATCGAGTGTCTCGATGTTCACCTTGTGCCGAATCGACCGCACTCGCGCCGGCACCGTTTGCGTCGTGTGCTTCAACAGATAGCGTCGCCCCGGCTCCAGCGCATCCGCGTGCATCCACACCAGCGAGGCCTCAAAGTGATTCGCTGTAGCCGGCGGCGCATCAATGGCCGCGATCGTGTCGCCCCGGCTGATATCCCGCTCATCTTCCAGCGTGATCGTGATCGACTGCGGAGCCGACGCCGACTCCAGCTCCCCATCGAACGTCACAATGCTCGCAATGCGGCTCGTATGCCCCGAAGGCAGCGCGACAACGCGGTCACCACGCCGCACCGTGCCCGCCGCAATCTGTCCTGCGAATCCGCGAAAGTTCTGGTCGGGGCGAATCACGCGCTGCACCGGCAGCCGGAACGCACTTGCTGCATTCCCGCGCGCCACCGGAACCGATTCGAGATACTCCAGCAGCGTCGCCCCTTCATACCACGGCATGTTCTCGCTCGCATGCACCACATTGTCGCCATTCAGCGCGCTGATCGGAATCGCCTCGAAGCTCTTCAGCCCCACGCGCTCGGCCAGATGCGCAAAGTCGCTGCTCAACTGCGCAAACACGCTCTCTGAATATTCGACAAGGTCCATTTTGTTGATCGCCGCAATCACCCGCGGAATCCCCAGCAGCGCCGCAATATACGCATGGCGCCGCGACTGGTTCAGAATCCCCTTGCGCGCATCGACCAGAATGATCGCGAGATCGGCCGTCGACGCTCCGGTCGCCATGTTGCGCGTGTACTGCTCGTGCCCGGGCGTGTCCGCGATGATGAACTTCCGCCGCGCCGTCGAAAAATAGCGGTACGCAACATCGATCGTGATGCCCTGTTCGCGCTCCGCCCGCAGCCCATCCGTGAGCTGCGCAAAATCGATCGCCGCTGCGGCCGTTCCCTGCGTGCGCGTGACCGCACGCACATGATCCTCATACACATTCTTCGAGTCGTAGAGCAGCCGCCCGATCAGCGTCGACTTACCGTCGTCCACGCTGCCCGCCGTCGTAAAGCGCAGCAGGTCTTTCGCCTGCTCGACGGCAAGGAACTCCTCGATCGAGAATTCAGCGCTTACGTCTCCGCTCTCTACGTCCACAATCGCTGAGCTCATCAGAAGTATCCCTCGCGCTTCTTGATCTCCATCGACCCGTCCTGATCGTGGTCAATAATCCTGTTCGCGCGCTCCGACGAGCGGAACGAAACCAGCTCAGCAATAATCTTCGGCAGTGTGTCCGCATCCGAGCGAATAGCGCCCGTGCACGGGCTGCAGCCTAGCGAGCGTAGCCGGCACTTCACCATCTGCTCCTCGCCTGGCAGCCCTTTCACAAACGGCTGCTCCACCGGAATCAGGCTCTCGCCGCGCACCAGCATGCGCCGCTCTTTCGCGAAGTACAGCGGCACAATCGGAATCTTCTCGAGATGGATGTAGTGCCAGATGTCCAGCTCCGTCCAGTTCGACAGCGGAAACACGCGGATGCTCTCGCCCGGTCCGCTTTGCGATCGTTGAATGCGCGAGTTGTACAGGTTCCATAACTCCGGCCGCTGCGCCTTCGGGTCCCACTGTCCGGCCTTGTCGCGGAACGAAAAAATGCGCTCCTTCGCCCTCGACTTCTCCTCGTCACGCCGTGCGCCGCCGAACGCCGCATCGAATCCGTAATAGCGCAGCCCATCCAGCAGCGCCGTCGTCTTCAGCAAACCGCAGCAGCGCTGCGTTCCCAGCGCTACCGGATTAGCACCATCCGCCAGCGCCGCCTCATTGCGCCACACCAGCAGCTCCAGCCCCAGCTCGCGCGTATACCGGTCGCGAAACTCAAGCATCTCGCGGAACTTGTATCCCGTGTCCACATGCAGCAGAGGAAAGGGAATCGGCCCCGGATAAAACGCCTTCTGCGCCAGCCGCAGCATCACCGACGAGTCCTTGCCGATCGAATACAGCATCACCGGTTTCTCGAACTCCGACGCAACTTCGCGAAATATCTGGATGCTCTCCGCCTCCAGCAGCTGAAGATGGCTGAGCGGCGGTGGCTGCGTTTCGATTGCGTCGGCAAAAGCTGTGGATGACATTTGCGTGATTTCCCGCCGTGTGTTTCCGTCGGCGTATGTTTTTGGGGTAAAAGAAAAAACCCACATGCCTTGAGATAGGCAGTGGGCTCAGGAACCGGATCGTGAAGATTACTTTACGAAGGGATCATGCAGATACAGAGCTCACAGCCTTGCCGGCACGCACAACAACAGGCGCGCTGCTGACAACAAGACGGAGCTGACATGGTGAACTGCATCTGCTTAAAGCTTCGCCCACTCGTGGGCGCTTGTCAATCGGATGTTGCGCCCGCGGCAAAAGGCTCATTGATTCGACGGATGCTCAGACGTACTGAGATATCTCGATCAGATTCCGGTCCGGATCGCGAAAATACACCGACCGCATCTTGCCCAAAGCCCCCTCGCGTTCCACCGGACCCTCCTCAATGTGCACCCGCATCGCCGACGCGTAACTGATCACATCCTCGAGAGGAGCCTCCGTAACGAAACAAAGGTCAGCCGAGCCCGGCGTGGGATGCGCAGCCTTCGGATTGAACTCATGTCCGCGTTGATGCAGGTTGATCTTTTGCACGCCGAAGGCCAGGGACTTGCGGCCATTTGCATCGATAGCCTCCATACCCAGAAATTCCGTGTAGAAAACGATCGTGGCGTCGAGGTTGGCGACGGTAAGAACCAGGTGATCGAAGCGATCCAGTGCAAAGGCCATAAGTAGGGAATATAGCCCTCCACCGCAATGCTTGACGAGTGCCCGGCTACGCCCTTGCCCATACAGGAAGTTTGAAGGGTTCGGACTTCAGCCAGTACATAAGTCGATCAGGAGTGGAGGGCTTTAGCCCCTTGAGGCAGGCTTGACGCGCCAACAAGCGCTCTTTATAGTCGAAGTCACTATGAGTCTCGCCTTTCGCATGCCGCGTACCTGTTGTTGCAGCGCATGCTCCTGTCCGGCGATCGATCTCTTCTAAGCTGACCAAACGTTAGAAGCACAACCGCCGGAGCCTTTTAGGCCCGGCTTTTATTTTTGTTCGGTTTTCTCACAAAAAAGATTCATCGCCACTATGAGCTCACCCGACACATCCCGGCATTCCAGCGCGCCCTCCGCGCCCCGCTTCTGTTGTCGCTAGCTGCCGCGTTCGCTCCTTCTTTTCTTCATCGTTTATAGATACCCGCTCTTTTCCTGCTGTCCTTTCCTGAGGAGGTCGCCATGCACCCAGTTTTTCGTTCGCTTCTTAATTTTTCCTGCTTCGCATTGTTGACTCTCGGCATGAGCGGTGTGGCGCGAAGCCAGATCGTCGGCGGCTCCATCGCCGGCACCGTTCACGACACCAGCGGAGCCGCCATTCCCGGCGCGAAGGTAGAAATTCGCAACGTCGAAACCGGCAACACCCGCATTCTCACCACGGACGCCACCGGCCGCTTCGCCGCTCCCTCCGTACCCATCGGCCCTTATTCTGTAAGCGCCGCGCATGACGGCTTCAGCACCCAGACTCAGACCGGCCTGCGCCTGGTTGTCGGCCAGAGCGCCAACGTCGATCTCTCCTTGGCGGTGGGCCAGGTCCAGCAGGAAGTCACCGTCGCCGCTGCGCCCGCCACCGTCGAGCTCTCCACGCAGCAGACCTCCGGCCTCGTCGATGAGCGCCAGGTGAAGGAGCTGCCTCTGAACGGACGCAGCTATGACGAGCTCATGACCCTCAATCCGGCCATCGTCAACTACTCCACGCAGCGCTCCGGAGGCATCGGCACCTCGAACTCCGCCGTCGGCAATATGTTCGCCGTCTCCGGCCATCGCCCCCAGGACAATCTCTTTTTGCTGAACGGAATCGAATACACCGGCTCCTCGGAGATCAACGTCACACCCGGCGGCACCAGCGGCCAGCTCCTCGGCGTCGATGCGGTTAGGGAATTTAACGTCGTCACCGACACCTACGGCGCCGAATACGGCAAGCGCACCGGCGGACAGGTGAGTATTGTAACCGCGTCAGGCACAAATGCTCTTCACGGATCGGCCTTCGAATTCCTCCGCAACAGCGCCTTCGACGCGCGCAACTATTTCGACCAGACGGACATCCCCGAGTTTCAGCGCAACCAATTCGGCGGAGCCCTCGGCGGCCCGGTAAAGAAAAATAAGATATTCCTCTTCGGCAATTACGAAGGCTTCCGCCAGAACCTTCACCTCAGCGACGTCACTCTGGTTCCCGACAACGAAGCCCGCCTCGGCTACATCCCCAACTCCAGCGGCACAGAAACCCACATCGGCGTAAACAGCGCCTCGGCCGCGCTTCTGTCACTGTGGCCGGTACAAAATGGTCCGGACCTCGGCAGCGGTATCGGTGAGGCCTTCAGCAGCCCGTTGCAGAGGATTCGCGAAGACTTCGGCACCGCCCGCGCCGACTACAACATCTCAGACAAAGACCTGCTCTTCGGCGTCTACACCATCGATGACAGCGATGCGAACACGCCATCCGCTAATCCGCTCAGCGGCGTTGTAGAAGCGCTCCGCGAGCAGGTGGCCAGCATTCAGGAGCAGCATGTCTTCTCCGCCAGCCTGCTCAACACCGCCCGCTTCGGCTACTCGCGCGCGGCTTACGTCTTCACCGGCACTACGCCTGTAGATGTCCCCGGCTGGATCGCCGGCCGCCCCATCGGCGCCATCGTCATCGGCGGAGGCACCGCGCTCAACGGAGCATCGCAGATTACCGGCGCCGGCACCAATGCCGGCAGCAATCTCTCCACCGCACGCAATCTCTTCACCTACGACGATCACGTCTACTGGACGCGCGGCCGCCATCAGCTCGAAATCGGGGGATGGCTGCAGCAGATTCAGTCGAACGACAACCTCGCGCAGGATCAGTACGGCCAGGCATCATTCACCAACCTCACCACGTTTCTGCAGGGAACCGTTGCCACCTTCACCTCCGTTCCATCACCCACCGAGCTGGGCTGGCGATCGCTCGAAGGTGCGGGCTTCGCCCAGGACACCATCAAGCTCAAACCCAACCTCGAACTGCGCGCTGGCTTCCGCTTCGAATCCACTAGCGGTTGGAATGAATCGCAGAATCGTGCCTCGAACTATCTCTTCTCGAATGGCGTGATTGAGACCAACCCGCAGATCGGCCACTCTGCGCTCTCGAAAAATCGCGCCAAGTTTCTGCCTGAGCCGCGCGTCGGCATCGCCTGGGACCCCGCCGGCCACGGCGACACCGTCGTCCACGCCGGCTTCGGCGTCTATCGCGCGCTGCTCGACAACCTCGACTATCGCCTCGACCAGGTTGCTCCCTACAACACCACCAACACCCTGAAGAACGTCGCGCTGAGCAGCATCGACATCGTTCCCGGTGAAGCGCCGCCATCGGGCAGCCTCATCTCGCCGAGCGGCGTTCAGCCCGACGCCTACACGCCCACTGTGCTCTCGTGGTCATTGAGCGTGCAGCAGAAGATCGCCCCCAACACCTCGCTCACCCTCGGCTACGTCGGCTCACACGGCTACCACCAGATGCTTTCCGAGGACGACAACGAGCCCATCCCTACCATCTGCCCCGCGTCGCCCTGCCCGTCCACGCTGCCTGCGGGCACCGTCTACTACCCCAAGGGCGCGCCCTACGCCAACCCCAAGCTGGCCAACACCACCACCTGGATCTCCGAAGGCATCAGCTCCTACAACGGTCTCGAGGTCGACGTGAATCACCGCTTCCAGCACGGCTTCCAGCTGCGCGGCGTCTACACCTGGTCGAAGAATCTCGATGACGGCACCGCCTGGAACACCAGCGTCGGCGCCAACGCACCCGCCTTCGTCGAATTCCCCTCGCGGCCCAAGCTCGATTGGGGACCAGGCAGCACCGATATCCGCAACCTCGCCGTCATCAACGGAACCTACGATCTCCCCTTCGGCCGCCGTGACAGCGGACTACGGCGCACCGCCTTCGCCGGCTGGAGCCTCAGCGGCATCGCCACGCTGCAGGATGGCTTCCCCTTCACGCCGCAGCTTGGCTACAACCCCACCAACAACGGCGACAGCCGCAACCCCATCCGTCCCTCCGTCAATCCGGATTTCCGCGGCAAGGTCGTCGAAGGCGGACCCACGCAATACTTCAACCCAGCCGCATTCCTCAATCCGGCCGCCGGAACCTACGGCAACGCCAGCCGCAACTCACTCGTCGGCCCCGGCTTCGCAAATCTCGACACCGCACTGCGCAAAGACACGCAGATCACCGAAGGCCTCCGCGCCCAGTTCCGCGCCGAATTCTTCAACGTCCTCAACCACACTAACTTCGGAACACCCAACGAAGTTGTCTACTCCGCCGCAGGCACAACGCCATCCCCAACCGCAGGCGTCATCACCTCAACCGCCTCAACCTCAAGACAGATCCAGTTCGGACTCAAGCTGCTCTTCTAGCTTTGCAGCGCAGCCACACACCGGCCTGACATTACTACCGAAAACGGGGTTTATCGTTACTCATCGTTCGCGCCCAGGCCGCGGAAGGCGAGCGCAAGAAGTCTCTTGACGCGCGCTTCGCCCGGCGGGGTTGGCGGGATGCGCCACAAGAGTCCCACAAACACGAGAAAATCCTCCGGATTGGCTCCGGGACGGATCTCTCCCGAACCTTCGCAAGCTTCGATGAGCTGGCGTACCGCGCCCAGCATAGGGACGTAGGTCTCCTGAATGTGCTGATTCGATGTCGCCGCATGGACGATGTCGGCTACACCGTACTTCATCCTCCCGAATTTAGCTAACCGGTCGCACCAGATGCGAAAAGCATGGAGTGGCGGGTGCTTGGCAAGCAACGTCGGAGCGAGCGCTACCAGCGTGTCGATCTCCTTGCGATACACGCCAAGCACCAAAGATTCGCGGCTCGGAAAGTGACGATAGAGCGTGCCCGCTCCAACCCCTGCGGTTTTTGCGATTGAGTTGAGGGATGCCGCCGGATCAAGGGCGAGCGCGTCGCGTGCCACATCCAGAATGCGATCTCTATTTGCTCGCGCGTCTGCCCGCAAAAGCTCGTCGTCCATAGCCCCACTTGACCAAGCGGAGAGTTCTCCGCTACGCTCTAGACTCAACCGGAGAGCTCTCCTCTTTATAGCCCGGTTCGGAGGATGTATGCAATACAGGAAGCTTGGTCGCACAGGTCTTGACGTCTCCCCCGTCTGCATCGGTTGCATGGGCTTTGGTGATCCTTTGCGCGGCCATCCGGCCTGGTCGCTGGACGAGGAAGCGAGCCGGTCGCTGATCCGTCACGCGATCGATGCAGGGATCAACTTCTTCGATACCGCCAACATGTATTCGAACGGCGGCAGCGAGGAGATCGTCGGCAAAGCCCTGAAGGAGTTCACCAGCCGGGACACCGTGGTCATCGCTACCAAGCTGGCCGCCGCCACCCACCATGGCCCCAATGCGATCGGGCTGTCACGGAAGGCGATCATGGCTGAAATCGACCGCAGCCTCAGGCGGCTTGGCACCGACTATGTCGACCTCTACCAGATCCATCGTCGCGACCAGCTGACTCCGTGGGAAGAGACATTGGAGGCGCTTCACGATCTGGTGAAGATGGGGAAGGTGCGCTATCTCGGTGCGTCCTCGATGAAGGCGTGGGAGTTCAGCAGGGCGTTGCATCTGCAGGCATCAAACGGTTGGGCGCGATTCGTGTCCATGCAGGACAACTACAATCTGCTTGCACGCGAGGAAGAGCGCGAGATGCTCCCGCTCTGCGCTGACGCAGGCGTGCAGACGATCGTCTATAGCCCGCTTGCCCGTGGCAGGCTGGCTCGCCCGTGGGGTGAAACCAGTGTCCGCTCGGAAAAAGAACCGGCTGGTGCCAGACAAAACGAGGCCACAGCTGCAAGCGATCAGACAATCGTCGCAGCAGTGAATGCTGTCGCAGCGGAGCGGGGCGTCAGCCCAGCCCAGGTCGCGTTGGCGTGGCTGCACCGCAATCCGGTCGTCGCAGCACCAATCGTGGGGACGCTCAAAACCCGGCATATCGACGATGCGGTCGCGGCGCTCGGCATCACTCTGACGGAAGATGAGGTTGCCATACTCGAGGCTCCGTATACGCCCCGTCTTGATAACCAGAGTATTTCCGATCCGGCCATACTGCACCGCGCTGTAGAGGCGGCGACCGGGTTCAAAGTGAACGCCGCCTGACATCGTCATCACAGAGCTGCACCCGAATGCATCGGATAGCGGCTCCCAGTCTTGATGTGTCGGCATCCCTCTACGATCCGATCATCACTGCCATCGGAGATTCTCGCAGCCGGCGGAATGAAGAAGCTATCGTTCTTGCCCCATATCGCAGGGTGAGTCCTGAGGTATTTCTCCATCCCTCACACCGCGCTCAGCTATTCTTCATCACTCAGCAGATTGCTCACGCGAATAATCGCTTCGATCTGCTCCGCGGAAAGCCGGGAGAGCAGGTTCCGCCTTACCGACTGCGCGCGAACCGGGAGAGCTGACGCCAGCTTGTTGCGGCCGGCTCTCGTCAGGACAATGAGCGTTGTCCGGCCATCGCCGGCTCGCCGCTCCACCAGCTTTCGCTTCTCCATTCGGCTCAGCTGGTGAGACAGCCGGCTCTTTTCCCACCCCATCACTGTCGCCAGATCCTGCTGGCGCATCTCTCCTTTTCCGTAGGCCGCCAGGCGCGAGAGCACGCCGAACTCGGGACCGGAAAGCCCCGTCGCCCCGCTGATGTCGCGTCCCACCCGTTCAAGAACATCCTCACCCATGGAAACGAAGGCGTGCCAGATGCGAAGTTCGCTCGGAGATAACGATTTTGCGGCCATCATCCCGTTCAGCCTAACAACGATCAGGTTGACATGACAACCTGGCATCTCTTACCTTGGTTGACGTGTCAACTATTACTGATTTTCTCGCTCCGGAAATTGAGACCGACGGCCTCTTCGAGCTCAGGCGCCTCCTGCATCGCGTGGGAGATGCACAGGACTTGCTCCAGCCCGGGCAATTGACCATGCGATTGAACGTCCTCGACAAACTCGACGCCATCATCGGAGACGCCGACTGGGGAAGCCCGGAAACGTCGTCCGATCGCGAGCTCTTCATGCTGGCCAACTCGCTCCGGTCCCGGCTCGAAGCTGCGAACCAGGAGCTGTATGAAGCCGCCCACGCTGAAATCGCCTTTCAGGGAAATTCTTCTGCCTTGAGCCAATGGCTCACAGACTTGGCCAATGACGGAGAAAGGGAAGGACCGCAGCCGGGTCTCGCCTTCGATCTGCTCGACGAGATCGTTGCTGGCGTCCTTCAGTTTCGCGGACCGTGCGATCCCGGTTTTCTCTTATCCGCGGAGATGACTGCAGAGATGACAGCTTACCAGCCGACACCTGCGCGTCACATCCTCGACCTGATCTCAGTGTGCAGATTCTCGACCCGCGATGTTCTCGTCGATCTTGGCTCGGGGCTGGGCCACGTTCCTCTGCTGGTGAACATTCTGGCCGGAATCAGCACATTCGGGGTCGAGGTGCAGCCGGATTATGCTGCAGGCGCAGAGGAAACAGCACGGCGTCTTAACCTGAGCCATGTTCGGTTCACCGCGGAAGACGCCCGCACGACGGATCTCTCACGCGGCACCGTGTTCTACATGTTTACGCCCTTCACCGGCGCCATCCTCACCGATGTTTTGGATCGGCTGCACCAGCTGAGCAGGAAAAGGCAAGTCAGAATCTGCGCACTCGGGCCCTGCACCCGCATCCTGCAGCAGCAGAACTGGCTGGCGCCGAGGCGGCTACCGGATACAGAAAGAATCACAGTCTTCACATCTCTGCCGATGTCTGACCCAATCGAATAAAGATCGCTGCCAACGAAATGGCCCTCGACGATGCGGAATCAACTTCGGTGAGCAAACAAGCTCCCTGGATTGTCCTTCACCACAACCCCGTCCTGGTTGCCGCCAAGATCAACCATCAGCTGCCGCAGCGCGCCATCATGCAGCACGTTATTCGAGAGCACGCAGTTCTTCAGTCCTTGATAGACGATGCCATAAGTAGGGCTGTAAGTCCCCGCATTGCCGTCATCGCGTCCCGACTGAAGACTGTTGCCAATGAACGTCACGCCCTCCGACCCATCGAGCAGAATCTGCGCAGAGTCATGGCTATCCGCGTCGGCAAATTTGCCGCTGCGCTTGATGAAGTTGCCGGTGACGGTCACCTGCCTGCATGGCTGTGAACCTTTGCGCAGTGCAATCCCGCAGGTCCCCGCGCGATCGAAAAAATTCCCCGTAATCTGGTAGCCGTCGCCGCCTGTGATCAGCATATTCTCTTCGTGGTTCCACTCCACACGATTCGCGGTAAAGGTGATGGACGCATTCTCATGACGCGCCGCAAACCCCGCACCGTGATTGCCGGAGAACCAGTTGTCCAGCAGAAACCCATCCCAGCCGCGCAGGCTCAGGCCATCGCCGCCATTGTGCCCCAGCATCGAATGCCGCACGCTGAAGCACCACACGCAATCCAGGTGCGCGCCGTCTCCACTGAAGTGCGCCACCTGGCAGCCCTCGATGCGAAATCCATCTTCATGCTCCGGATACTTTGTGCGATTCGTAAAGATGCCGTGAATGCCTTTTCCCTGCCCACCTCCATCGAGCGCCAGCCCCTCGACCGACGAGCCCCTCGCATCCGTCATGTTCAGCAGACAACTCGAGCCGGCACTCGCCAGGCGCAGCACCGTTCCACCCGGACCACTGTAGTTCCATGCCGGAATTCCCACCAGCGCCGTTCCCGGACGCAGGTGCAGCTCATCGGTCAGGTAGACACCCGGCGGAACAAACACTGCGCTGCTCGTCTTCCCCGCCGCGTCCATCGCCCGTTGCAGCGCACCCGTGTCGTTGGTCGTGCCATCTCCGGTAGCTCCGAATTTGCGCGCATCGAAGAAGTCATGCGCCGCACTCGCATCCGGTGCGGCGAAAGCTGCGCGGCCAAATACCATCGATGCTCCGCCCAGCATCGCGCCGCGCCCCAGCTCGCGGCGGTTGAACGAGACCTTGCCATCCTTGAACATGTTTTCCCCGCGTGACACCAGTCCCGTCCATCTTATGCTGCATTGCCGCGCGCGAGAGGAATCATTACCTAGCTCGAGACCGTCTCGATCGGCAGATAGATATTGAATGACGCTGCATATCCCGCCGACGTGCTTCCCGTCAGCGTCATCAATGTCGTCCCATCCTCCTGCTGCGAATACACGCGATCCGTCGCATTCGTTGTAGGATTCTGCCCTTCGGAAGAGTAAGGTGAAATCGTCGTGTCGATCGTGTCTACCAGCGTCTGGTCGAAGAACAGCTGCATGGTGTTCGTCCCGCTGTCGTCCGTGCTGTCATACGTGGAACGCAATCGCAGATGGATATGCGTCGTGCGCCCCGTGTACCACCCCGGAATGATCGTCGTGAACTCTACCTTGCCTGTGGAATCTGTCAGCTGATATCCGCGCAGCCAGCTCTGCCCAACCGTCGACTCGCTGCTCTCCGCCGAATAGATTCCCGATGCATTGCAATGCCAGATATCCACCTGCACGCCATCCATCGCCGCGCAGTCGTTCTTCGCGTCGTATACGTAGATGGTCAGCGTCAGTGGTATGCCCGTCTGCTCGTCAGAGCCATCCAGATTCGTAAGAATAGTGCTGCGCAGATATCCCGATGCGCTGTCGTCGACAAAGTACGGACCCTCCTCGCCTTCATACGTCTCACTGCACGCCACCGGAGCAGTCACCGTCAGGCTTACCGCTGCAGATGTGCTCGCCGCGTAGTCAGTCGATCCTCCATACGTGGCTGTGAGCGAATGCGTGCCCGTAGTGCTAAAGCTTGCCGCCAGAGAGGTCGCGCCCGAGCTCAACGTGCCGGTGCCCAGAGAGCTCGTGCCATCGTAGAACGTGACTGTGCCTGTTGCTGCTGATGGAGATACAGCAGCAGTCAGTGTCACGCTGGTATTCTCCGCAACCGATGTCTCCGATGCAGTGAGAGTAGTTGTAGTCGCGGTCGTTTCCGTGCTTGTCGTAGTCGTTGCAGTCGTTGACTTGCCACTGCTTCCGCAGCCCGCCGCAGCGGCCACCGCACTCATGCTCATGAGTCGAATCGCAGCCCGGCGATCGAGCTTCGGACACCACTCGTGATGATCTTCTTCTGTCTCTTCCTGAAGCTTGATTCCGTGGGTATGCTGCATCCCGTCTCCGCCGGCGTTGCATGAAACAACGGCCATTCGGAAACTTGGACGAGCCTTCAACGAACGCGGGTTACGCCTCTCAAAAAAAACGCGCGCGGATAGAGCGATGGCTGCGTCTGCTGGTGCGCACTCTTTACGGTTAGGAGAGGTTCTTTCCCATAATCTTGATGAAGTAAAACGTCATCGGAGCCTGTCCATTGTTCCGAACGCCATGCAGCACATTGGATTCGGCAAACACCATATCGCCTGCCTTCACCTGAGTCGCGATCCCGTTGACGAAGAACTCGCCCGTCCCTTCGCCAACGATCATGATCTCTTCCTCTACGTGGCGATGCGGTGGATGGGGCTCTGATCCCGGCTCTAGAGTGACTAACCCGGAGGCAAGCGCGGCAAGCTGCTGCGTTGGTCCGTTGAAATGCACGTAAGCCTTCGCGCCCGGCGCCGCGCCTTCGGGTGAAAGATTTTCCCGCTTCATCACGCTGCTCTGCAGCAGGGCGCCGCTCGTCTTCGTATCCACGTGCGTAATCGCCTGTCCGGATTGCGCCATCGCGTCCAGAGTCAGAGCCGCGCCCGCCAAAGCAGTCACGGAGGTTAGAAGCTCTCGTCGGTTCATTCTTTTACCCCGCCGCAAATGTATGCAATCCATTATGGCCGTTTCCCATTCGCTCTACGGATACTCCGCCAGCTTCGGCGTTACGCGCGGATGTATCTTCGTCGCGCCGCCCTTGTCGTTGATCACGTTGCTGATCTCGCCTTTGTCATCCAGCGCCACGGTGATCATGTGGTGAAACTTCACGTCCGGCGTCTTCGGTACCTCGATCGCGCGCGTCAGCGTCACATTCGGATGCCGGAACACGCTGTAGATTCCCAGTCCCCAAGCCTCGTGATGCTTCACTCCATCGGCGACTTTGTACGAAGCCCATCCGTTCACACCCGGCGCGCTCGTCCACACCGTCTGTCGCGGCGGATCGTAAGGAATCTCCGATTGGTAGAAGTAAGTCCGCCCGCGCTCGCCATTCCACAGCACCTGATACTGTTCGTGATGCTCGACGAACAGTCCATACGCAGTCACATCGTTGCCATTTACAACCAGTCCGTTATCGCTCAGGTTGCTGATCCAACCTACGCCCCTGCCGTGGTCTGCGCGCCATATCCAGGTGTGATCGATGATCGTGTCGTTGCTGTTGATCTCCAGGTTTGAATCCACGCGTCCCACCATCGGGCCGCCCTCGCGAAAGAAAACATCCTGCACCTCGATCGGGTTCCTCGCGTGGCTTAAATTGTTCCTCGCGGGACTCGCCTTGCTGCCCCCCGTTCCCACATGTCCGGGCCCCACCTGCAGCAGCACCGGAGAGCGCGCCTCGCCCGCATCGAACAGTATCCCTGCAATCGTGATCCCATCCACGTCTGCGGTCGTGATTGCGGCCGTGCGCTTCACCGGCTTCAGAGTCGCAAAGCCCAGCCCCAGCACGATCGTATTCGGCCGCGCGACCTTTATCGGCTCGTCGAGTTCATAAATCCCCGGAGTCAGCAGCAGGTTCTTGCCTTTGGCCAGCGCAGCATTGATCGTCTCCGCAGAATCCTTCCCCGCCTGCGCGATGTAGAACCGGCTCAGTGGAATCGGCAACCCTGCCTGCGTCTTCCCGCGCCACGTAATCCCCACGCTGTCTCTGCGTAGCGGAGGCACGCGCACACTCCACCTCCCCGCCGCATCCACTTCCAGATGAGGCTTCTCCCGCACCACAGGCGTCGCGGCAATCTTCGTGTACGGCGGCTCCGGCCATTCACCCGCCGGAGGATGCGGCACACCCAGAAACACCATGTTCCAGTTCGCGCCCGTCCAGCTGCCCCACTCGCTGTTGCGTGAGATCCATTGCTGCTGTGGCCCCGCGCCCACATTCCCGTCGATGAGCGAGTCCGCCATCCATCCGCCGCTCGCCCAGCCGCCGTGCTGGTGCAGCACGATATCGCCAAGGATATGCATCCGCCGGAACGGCGCAGCTTGCGACACCGCCCACTGCATCGTGCCGCTCTTATCCCCGCCCGCAGGCGTCACCGAAAAATTCTCTACGCTGCGCCAGAACGTCGTCGTCGCATTGTTGTTTGGCTCGCTCGCATCGGCATGAACATTGCCCGTAATGTGGACCCCATCCGGCGTAGCTCCCAGTCCCCGCACTTCGGTATAGAAACCGATCGGCACATCCACCTTGTAATTGCCAGGCACAAACATCAGCGCATAGCGCCCGGTCCCGAACTCGCTATGCTGCTGCTGCGCGTAGACCTTGTCAATCTGAGCCTGCATCGCCGCTGAGGACATCGACGGATTGAAGACCAGCACATTCGGCCCCAGGTCAGGAGCCGCTTTCGTCTGCGCCATGGCCGTTATGCCTGCAAAAGCCATTACGCCCAGGGCCAATGCCCTGCCACTGCGGTCTCTCAACACAGCGCTCGTCAATCCCATCGTCCCGCCCTTCTCTCAATCGATATGTCCGTCAGCTTATCAGGCGCAATGCGGTACATTTATTTCATCGAGGCGGACACCATGAGCGACACAGTTCTCACACCCCCCGCAACCATGACCACGCAGGAAGTGGTCGAGTGGACCAAGAAGCTGAACTACGGCACCTGGCGCTACCAGAAGTCCTGGAACCCCATGCACATCGTCGACGCCGAAGGCTGCTACTTCACTGACGCCAACGGTAAGCGCTATCTCGATTTCTCCGCACAGCTCATGTGCTCGAACCTCGGCCACAAGAACGCAGCAGTGATTCAGGCCATCGCCGACCAGGCAAAGAAGCTGGCCTACATCATGCCGTCTTACGCGACTGACACACGCGTCGAGCTCAGCCGCCTGCTCCTCGAGGTGCTGCCCGAGGGCCTCACCAAGTTCTTCTTCACCACCTCCGGAACCGAAGCCAACGAAGCCGCTTTCAAGATCGCGCGCA
Organism: uncultured Acidobacteriaceae bacterium; assembly: GCA_963745105.1. Classification (GTDB taxonomy): domain Bacteria; phylum Acidobacteriota; class Terriglobia; order Terriglobales; family Acidobacteriaceae; genus Silvibacterium. Next base: position 217,749 of record CAVUWQ010000022.1, on the reverse strand, counting down.
TGTACACCGGCAAGACCAAGATCATCGCCCGCTATCGCTCCTATCACGGATCCACGATGGCCTCTATCGCCGCGACGGGAGATCCAAGACGCTGGGCTATGGAGCCGGGAGGCAAGGGCCAGGGCTTCCTCTTCGCGCCTGAGGTCAATTGCTACAAGTGCCCCATCAGGCACACCTATCCGGAGTGCAACATCGCCTGCGCCGACTATCTCGAGCACATGATCGAGAACGAGAGCGACGTCGCCGCCGTGATAGTTGAGCCAGTAGTCGGAACCAACGGCGTATTAGTTCCGCCGAAAGAGTACTTCCCTAAGCTCCGCGAGATATGCGACCGCCGCGGCGTGCTGCTCATCGCCGATGAAGTTATGTCCGGTTGGGGACGCACCGGCGAGTGGTTTGCAGTCGATAACTGGGGGGTCAAGCCGGATATCTTGGTTACCGCCAAAGGTATAACTTCAGCCTATGTGCCCCTCGGCCTCTGCGCCACCACCGGCAAGATCGCCGAATACTTCGAAGACCACTTCTTCGCCCACGGACACACCTACGAAGCCCACCCCATCACCCTGGCGCCGGCCGTAGCAGCCATCCACGAGATGCAGCGCCTCGACCTCGTCAATCGAGCCAAGGAAGTAGGCTCCTATCTCGGCGAGAAGCTCAAGGCGCTCAAACCGAAGCATCCGTCGATAGGAGAAGTACGCGGCCTCGGCATGTTCTGGGCTATCGAGTTAGTGAAGGATCAGGAAAAGAAAACGCCGTTCAACACCAAGCAGGACAAGGTGGACGGCAAACCCACCACAGTAGACCAGGTAGCCGGAGACATGCTGAAGAAAGGCGTCTCCATCCAGGCCTGGATCAGCCACTTCGTCATAGCCCCACCGCTCATCATCGAGAAGTCCGAGATCGACACCGCAGTAGCAGCATTAGACGAATCCCTAACCATCGCCGACAAGGCTCTCTGACCTGCCAGGAAAACAAAACGGGCTCACCTCCAAAGAGATGAGCCCACCTTGCGAAAAACGAGGCTGAGTTTAGAAGAAGAACTTGCCTACGAGTTGAAATACGCGGGCAGGCTCCGGATCCTGGTTCGGATCGGCCGAAGCCAATACGCCAGTGACCTGGCCGAATGTGCTGCTGGCGTAGGTTCCGCTCGGTGAAGCGAGGTTCGCGTGGTTGAAGGCATTCGCAGCTTCAATCCTCAGCTGGACATACCGATGTCCGTCCTGAGAGATATGGAAGTTCTTCGAAAGCTGTAGATTGGTGTAGTTGTAACCGGGTCCGTGAATCAGAGAGTTGCGCTTCACGTTGCCGTAGCTTCCCACCTGCTCGCTTGAGAAGGTCGAAGGATCGAACCACAGATGACCAGCCGCCCGCGCATTCAAACTCTTCGGGTGAAAGTTTGTCGTGTTCGGTGTATCGCCGCAGCCGAAATAGCTGAAGCCATCGCACCAGAGTGACAGATTCTGGCCTTGGGCGATGCCGATCGGGAATCCGGTTTGCAGTGCCGTAACGCCGCCAATCTCCCAACCCGCAAGTGTTTCACGGGCGATCGCATTGTTCCGGATCGCATCGAATACCGGAATCTCGTAGATGTACGATGCCGCCAGTTTATGACGGGCATCGTAATCGGAGTCGCCGTAGTTCAGATACGTGTAGCCTGGTGTGTAGATCTCGGATTTGCCTGAACCGGTCTGCTGCGTACCTGTCGTGCTCTCGTAGCCCGAGCCGTTATCCAGCGCGTGGGAGTAAGTATAGGAAAGCGTTCCGAACAACCCGTGCGTCGAGCCCTTGATCAGGCTCACCTGCAGCGAGTTGTAGCTCGAAGCGTTCTTGGTAGCCTGACGGGCGACGCTCAGGTACCACGGAATGCCGTTCGGTAGCGAAGCGACTGCACCGGCGCCACTGCCGGGAACAATAACCGGATCTGCGGTGTATTGCGGGAAGTATTCCCGAATGGTGTTGGCAAAAGTCGTGTTGCAGGTTTCGTTGGTCGGATATCCAGGTAGCGTCGCACCGGCCAGGCAGGCCGCATGGCCGGCAGATGTAATGTTGTCGCCGTCATACCAGCTGGCCAGGTTATGCCCAACCGAGCCCACATAGGCTACCGTCAGCAGGACATTGCTAGGCAGCGAGCGCTGGATATTAAGGTTGAAGTTCTGCGTATAGGGAACCGTGTAGTTTTTTGGATCGAAGGTCGCCAGCTCGTTGAAGTTGAAGTTATCAGCCCAGTCGATCGTCGCTCCCGCGGTGGGAATCGTGAAGGGGAACTGATTCGGCCCTGACGCAGCCGCATTGCCGGAGACATCGGCAAACGGATTGGCAAAAGCCGGGCTGCCGCCCGCACCGCCGGCTCCACGCGATACGAAGAAGAACGGTGGATCTTCCAGGTTTTGTAGCGACTGCTCTTCCTCATCGCGGTTGTAGTAGATACCGTAGCCGGCGCGGACAGAGAAGTCATGCGATCCCGGGTTGCCGATCAGCTTCGACCACCCCGAAGAAGGAGACCAGGCGAATCCTACACGCGGTCCGAAGCGGTTGTAGTGGGCGGTCGGTCCGCCGGCGCGGTTGCAACCCTTGTCGCCGGGGAACGACAGTCCCGGAGGCGCGCCAGGGAACACGGTCGATTCTGAATCGGAATTCGACCAGCAGTTGATGCCTAGGCCTCCGAACTGATCGTTCAGGTTCGGGTGCTCCACATCCCATGACACGCCGAAATTCACGGTGAGGTCAGGTGAAACCTTCCAGCTGTCCTGCGCATAGACGTAGGACTCAGCGGCCAGAGCGTTGATGTAGCCATTGCTGGTCTGTTCATAGCTGTCCGGAATGCCCAGCACGTAGTCGATGACCGGATCGCCCGAGCTGTAGAGGCCTGCTCCATTGAAGGAGTAGGAGCCATTGTTGAGATAGTCGAAAGGATTGTCGACACGAAACTGCTCATAAGAGCCGCCAAACTTGAGCGAATGCGCGCCGATGATCTTGGTGAAGTTATCCGTGTAGCTGAGGTTCGTATCGAGGCGCGGTTGGGGACCCTCGAAGCTATTGCCCAGGTTGAAATAGGAACCAACCGAGATGTAAGGGAAACCCGGGGACTGCGTGTTCTGCGGCGTGATGCCGGTGAATCCTGCGGCGCTCGGCAGGATCGGGGTCTGCGGCTCGACTGCTGCAAAGTTGAAGCGATAGTAGGCCATGCGCAGCTCATTCAGCGTGGAAGAATTGAAGGTATGCGTCCAGGCACCGCTGAAGATCTTGAAATGCTCCGCTTGAATCGACCCGAAGCCAGGGAAGCTGCCGCCTCCAAACGAAAGTGCCGTGGTCGATGGGCTGGACTGAATAACCGACGATGCCCAGATGGTGTCGTGCGACGTCGGCGTGATGTCCGCGCGAAGGACTCCCTGATCCTGCGCACCGGTGTTGTTCGCGTTGAAGGTGTATAGGTTGCCGCCGACGTTCGACTGGGGCACATACTTCGCGGTAATCGACGATGCCAGCGAGTTCCAGTTGGCTGGCGTGATGTTAATGTTCGCGCCCGCTGCAGTGCCTGTGCTGTTGAAGCAATCCGCCCAGGTCTCACCCGCGGGGCAGGTCGTTGTTCCGTTCGAAACTGCGAACGGCAGCGGATTGAGGCTCAGGGCATTGTTACGCTGGACACCGTCTGCGCCCACGGTGGGGGTGTTGTTTGGAGTTTGAAGTGCCGCATAGTTCGGGTCAGCAGAAAACTGCCCTGCGAACTGCGCTGCATCGAACGTCTGCGACGTTGAAGTACCCGCGACCACATTGCGGAATCCCTGATACCCGAGGAAGAAGAACAGCTTGTTCTTGATCACCGGGCCGCCAAGGGTGCCGCCATACAGGTTCTGGTGGAACTGTGGACGGTCAATCGAAAAGTACGGAGTCGCATTCATGAAGGTATCGCGATAAAACTCGAATGCGTTGCCGTGGAAAGAGTTCGTGCCGCTCTTCGTAATCTGGTTGACGATCGCGCCCGAGTTGCGCGCATATTCCGGATTCAGAGTGCTGCTGATGATGATTTCCTGGCCCAGCGCATCCGGATTCACCGCGATGCCTTCGTTCTGCAGCGGACCATCATTAATGTCCACGCCATCCAGCATGAAGGAGTTCTGCGTAGCCTGGCTGCCATTGGTCGAGAAGGAGCCGGTGCGGTCGGACGATTCCACCACACCAGTCTGCAGCTTCTGCAGACCAGCCGGGTCGCGGCCGAGCAACGGAATTTCTTCCAGTTCCTGCGAGGTTACAGTCTGCTTAAGCTGCGTATCTGAGGTTTCCACCTGGACACTGGTTGCAGATACCTGAACGGTAGTGGTGCCGGAGCCCACGTCCAGCTTCGCATCCACGTCCGTGTTGTCGTTGCTGTTTAGAGTCAGTCCGCTCGTCGTATAGGTCTTAAAGGCCGCCGCGACGATCGTCACTGTATAAGGACCGCCCACCTGCAGCTGGGGCAACGTATAGTACCCCGCTCCATCGGTTGTGGCGTTCGTGGTGATACCAGTACTGGTGTTTGTGACTGTAACTTTCGCGCCGCCAATGGCCGCGCCCGTATTGTCCGTCACCGTGCCATGAATGGCAGCGTACACATTCTGTGCCGCCGCAGTGTGTTGCGACAAGGGCAGCATCAGTACCACGAGCAACGTGGCTAAAAACCAACGATTAATTCTCATCGTCTCCTCCATATAAAGACTGACAAACAGGAACGGCGCCCAATCAAAGGGTCGGCGAGCTATACCTGCGTACGAATGGATACCGCCGGAACGGAACGTTCCGCGGAGATCGCTTCTGGGATGGTGCGTAGGGGGCGCATTTAGCTGATCTGAACCAGCCCGCTCGCATAAGTCATGGCAAGAGAACTGGTTGCCCACTCATATGCAATCGGACAGCCATGAACGCCAAGACCGCTGACAAAAGCGGCGAATCGACACAAATTTCGCTATGAACGGTGTACGGAATGGTTAATAAGTGGCTGATAAATATGAAATTAAGCAGAGATGCAATAAATGTGACGAGACCAAAACAGAAATTGCTTGCCCCGCCCGGCGGCGATTTAGGGCAAACGTAAGCGTCGAACTGGATGAAATTCATATGATTTCCGGTAGGTTGACGGCCATCAGTTATGAATTCTCAAACCTGCATTGTGACCAGTTGCGGACACAATGACATCAACAACATACATAGCGTGACGAGTGTCCGTTTTTGTGACGAAATCCGCACCGCAAAGTGAAGAAGTGATGCGCTTAAATAAGGAGGTAGTGCACAGCTAAACTGGTCCTGTGAAGCTCACACTCGCCGCCATCGGTGTACGCGGACGAACCGCCGCACCCTCGCGCGGCTCGGCCTTTGAAGATCTCGTCGAGGCCTATCGCGAACGCTCCGCAGCCTTCGCCGAGATCGAATCCGTCGTCTTCCGCTCCAGCCAGGCCTTTTTCGACTCCCTCGACCGCCAGAAGTCCCGCTTAGGCTCAATTTTGGTACTGCTCGACGGCCGCGGCAAGCAGCTTTCGTCTGAGGACTTGGCAAAATGGCTCGGCCGCATGCGCGACGAGGGCCAGCAGCGCATCATCTTCGCCATCGGACCCGCCGACGGCTGGACCGGCGCTGACCGCCAGCGCGCCACCCTGCTCCTCTCGCTCGGCCCCATGACCCTCCCCCACGAACTCGCCAGGGTGGTCCTGAGCGAACAGGTCTACCGCGCATTTACAATTCTTGCTGGGCATCCTTATCACACCGGCCACTGAGAAATCCGGCGCCGGCACAAGATGTCCTGGCAATAAGGAAGGGTATTGATGTCCTGGTTTCGCAGGGAAGACAACCGAATTTCCGATACCGGCGAGAAGACCGTTCGCACCGAGGGTCTCTGGGTCAAGTGCGAGTCATGCGAGCAGGTGATCTTCAAGGCCGACCTCGAAGCCAACCTCTATGTATGTCCCAGGTGCGGCTTCCACTTCCGCATCGGCTCGACCGAGCGCATCAACATGCTCCTTGACCCCGGCTTCGAGCTCGTCGACCGCGGCCTCGAAACCACCGACCCGCTCCACTTCATCGACCTCAAGCCCTATAAGATCAAGCTCAAGGAAGCCCAGAAACGCACCGGCCTCTCCGACGCCATTCAGAACGCCGTGGGCGCCATCCACGGCCAGCCCGTCGTGCTCAGCGTCATGGAGTTCACCTTCATCGGCGGCAGCATGGGATCGGTCGTCGGCGAAACCATCGCCCGCGCCGTCGATCGCGCCCATGACACCCGCCAGCCGCTCATCATCTGCTCGGCCTCCGGCGGAGCCCGCATGATGGAAGGCATCGCCAGCCTCATGCAGCTGGCCAAAGTCGCAACCGCGCTCGGCCGCCTCGACGAAGCCGGCGTCCCCTTCATCTCCCTGCTCACCGACCCCACCACCGGCGGCGTCACCGCCAGCTTCGCCATGCTCGGCGACCTCAACATCGCCGAGCCCGGAGCCCTCATCGGCTTCGCGGGAGCTCGCGTCATCGAGCAGACCATCCGCCAGAAACTTCCCGAAGGCTTCCAGCGCTCCGAGTTCCTGCTCAAGCACGGCTTCCTCGACGCCGTAGTCCACCGCAAGAACCTGCGCGCCTACCTCAGCCGCGTCCTCGCCTTCATGAAGGCTGCTTAGCTCCGGTTTTTGCAATGGACACAGCCTCGAGGTTTGCATGCGCGTAATCGGGTTTCCAATGCGCTTCGTCGCGGGTTCGAAAGTGCGCGAGGCCGGTTTTTAAATGGCCGAAGTCGGGTTTTGAAATGCGCGAAGCTGGGTTTGAAATAAAAGACCGCATTATGCAGGAAACCGCCACAACCGGACCGATCGAGCCCGGGCACTCCACCTGGAAAGACCTGACCGCGCAACTCGACCGCACCAGTGGACTCATCGCCTGGTCCACCTTCGCCTTCGCCATCCTGCAGAGCGTCTGCACCTTCTTCACCGCGCTCGACGGACTCCGCCTGATCATCGGAGTCGGCGCGCTCGCCGCCATCACTCAGGCCGGCGCCACCTGGGACCACTTCCACACCGATTGGCTGCGCGTGCCCATGATCCTCTTCGCTGCCGCCGGATCGCTCCTCAACCTCGCCATCCTGAGAAGAATCCACCGCCTCCGCAACCGCCCCGCCTCCAAGTGGAGACAACAGCCACCCACCCCCGGCAAGCGAAGAATGGAGCACCTGCAGCTAACCCTGTCCATAGCCACACTAGCCCTGATAGCCATGGAAGAGATCACCCACCTTCGGACGTTCCATCATTTCTGAAGCTCTCGTTCCTGTTTTCTATAAATGACGCTTGGGTAGCTGCCCGCACTCGTAACCCCACAGGTGGCGACATCACGTCTAGGATGCGCTTGCTTGGCGAATCTCACAAGCCTTACCACGGATATTGACCCATAGTATTGACAGGTCACTTTAAGCTCTTGCCCTGCTCAGTACAGTACGTTTTGTAACCAACCGTCGGGAGTTGATCTAGCAGAGTTAAACCCACACTGCGGAATTTTTCGAATGTATCTGCGCCACTTGTATCATTTACGAATTTCGTAAGCGATTGTTTAGCGTTTTTCTTCATGCATAGTTGAAACTGAGCTTCGCCGAGGAAAAAAAGGGGACTGAACCAACCTGGATATTTGTCGATAGCAGCCTGTGCAGTTTTTAGTTGCCCGGTCCAATTCTGCTTTTGAGAGTTATCCCACATTTCTTGGAATTCCTTACTGGCTCCGCTGTCAACCGCCGAAGCACCCGTAGATTCATTGGTTTTCCTCCTCTCGCCATTTGGTTGGTAAGTCTCAATGGTGCTGTAGGGATTTACTGCCCGTCTAGCGAGTTCGAGCAATTCATCAAGTTTGGCATCTCGGCCATCCTCTTTCTGATTGGCGAGTACGGCCTTAAGCATTTCGACTATTTTGTCGGCCTGCTCGTGCCCAATACCGCAATTTTCAATAGTTATGACATCGTTATTCCCACTATGAGCCACGCTACATTCGCCACTTGCTTTAGCTGAACCTGTTTGTATAGTCTGCGTCTGCACATTTGTCGCAATCAGTATCGCCAGCAACGCGGGTAGTGTCAGCATCTTCATAAAATACCTGTCGTTATTGAGGCTTTTGGGAAGGTTGGCCAACATTATAAGTATCGCCATTGCCCGAATGTCCTATTGCTATCCCGCCTCTCGCTTTCGCGGGTCCAGTTTTGGTTGCAGGGCACGGTACGGGAACAGGTTTCTCGACGATCTGAGTGACTGTTTTGATTTCGGGCTGAGGATGATACGCGAGAAGAAGGCCACCAAGAGCTGCGGTGGAAGCAACTCCGAGGAACCAACAGATCAAGATCCAAGCCGGAGGGTGAAGCTTAGACAAGGCTTCATCTTTCTGAGCTAGCTTTAGACGGTCTCGCCAGGCGGCGATGTCTGCTGCTGATTGTATGACCGTGCCCGCAAAGCAGCCGAGCGCCAACAATGTTTGAAAATTCATGGTTACTCTTACTCTCCGTGCCAAGATTCTCTCGCATGGGGAGTTGGGCGTAAAGAATATAGCCGCTGATTATGGTGCGACTTATTTCGTCCTCAAACGTTTTTATGTAAGTGAGATAACTGTTAGTAGTACCTTGTCGGTAAACTAGCTTCGCCCCTCACTCCCCACTAACCCCCACCAAAGCCAACCGAGCCTTCACATCCCGCATAGGAGGCGCGCCGAAGAACCGGCTGTACTCCCGGTTGAACTGGCTCGCGCTCTCGTAGCCCACCTCGAAGGCCGCGCTCGCCGCATCCAGGCCGTCATTCACCATCCGCTGGCGAGCCACGTGCAGCCGCAATTGCTTTTGGTACTGCAGCGGACTCATCGCCGTCAGCGACCGGAACTGGTGGTGCAGCGTCGAGACGCCCATGCGCGCCTTGGTCGCCAGCTCCTCCACGCGCAGCGGCTTCGCATAGTTCACGCGCAGCCACTCCACCGCCTTGGCCGTGCGCTGCCCCTGCTCGCCCAGCGTGGCAATCGCCCGCAGGTGCCGGCCCTGCGGACTGCCCAGCAGCCGGTAGACAATCTCCCGCTCGATCAGGCCGCCCAGAAACGGCGCATCCTGCGGCGTCTCCAGCAGATCCATCAGGCGCACGCACGCATTCAGCAGCTCCTCGGTTGTCGTCCCCACCACCATCGCCCGCGCATCCGACGGCTCCTCAGTCATGTGGAACTCGTGCTGGCTCAGGATCTCCCGCACCACCCCCATCTCCAGCCGCAGCATTACCCCCAGGATCGGCTCCTCCTCGCTCGCCACCGTCACCTGGCTCACCACCGGCATGTCGACCGAGGTCAGCAGAAAGGTCGTCCGGTCGCAGACATGCGTCTCCCGGCCCATGTTGATCCGCTTCTCGCCCTGCACAAACACGATCAGCTTCGGCTCATAGTGCGCCGACATGCATGGGGTCGGAGCGGATCGGCGATAGAGCTCCATCCCGGGAACCTCCGTCGCCTCCAGTCCATCCCCGCGCATCTGCCGTGAGATCCTGCGCGCCAGCTCCGCCCGCATCTCAACTAAGCGTGATGCCGCGTCCCCATCCTGCGTCTTGGTCATGGCCATACCCCCTACTCCTGATCTAACGGGAGCGCCAATTGTTGGCAGATGTGCCTAAAAGTACGGGCGCCGGCAGGAATAGGCAATCAATCGGCAGAATCGGGATACCGCATCCAGCCCGCAATTCCGTAGCCTTCGTCTGTGAACAACGGTCAGGCGGCAGACCCTCCAGGCCGCCTGCACAGAGGTGAAACGATGCAGAAGCGCAAACTCGGAAAAAGCAATCTTGAAGTCTCCGCCCTCGGCCTCGGCTGCATGGGCATGAGCTTTGGATACGGGCCGGCCCACGACGAAAAGGAGATGATCTCCCTACTCCACGCCGCCGTCGACCGCGGCATCACCTTCTTCGATACCGCCGAAGTCTACGGACCACACACCAACGAAATTCTTCTCGGCAAGGCGCTCCCTCCCGTGCGCGACAAAGTGGTCATCGCCACCAAGTTCGGCTTCAATCTCAACCCGGACGGAAGCCCCGGATGGCAGGGTCTCAACAGCCGCCCCGAACGCATTAAGCAGGTCGCGGAAGCCTCGCTGAAGCGCCTCAACATCGACGTCATCGATCTCTTCTACCAGCACCGCGTCGATCCTGAAGTTCCCATCGAGGACGTCGCCGGTGCGGTTAAGGAGCTGATTCAACAGGGCAAAGTGAAGCACTTCGGTCTCTCCGAAGCCGGCGTGCAGACCATCCGCCGCGCCCACGCCGTTCAACCCGTCGCCGCTCTCCAGAACGAGTACTCGCTATGGTGGCGCAGGCCCGAAGCCGAAATCCTCCCCACACTCGAAGAGCCCGGCATCGGCCTCGTCGCCTACAGCCCGCTCGGCAAGGGTTTCCTCACCGGCAAAATAGACGAGAACACCGAGCTCAGCAAGGGCGACTTCCGCAGCACCGTCCCTCGCTTCACCCCCGAAGCGCGCAGGGCCAATCAGGCCTTCGTCGATATGCTCGGCGGCATCGCCAGGGAGAAGAACGCGACGCCCGCGCAGATCGCCCTGGCCTGGCTGCTGGCCCAGAAGCCCTGGATCGTTCCCATACCCGGCACCACGAAACTCTCCCGCCTGGATGAGAACATAGGAGCGTTATCTGTCGAGCTCAGCCCGGGCGACCTGCGCAGCATCGATGAAGCCGCATCGAAGATTCCCGTGCAGGGCGATCGTTATCCTGAGCACCTCGAGAAGATGACCGGACTCTAAGCAAATCCGTGAGCAGGCCGCGCGATACGTGCGGGCTTTAGCCCGCACGTAAGCTCAGCCACAACCGCAATCCACCCACCACCATCCCGGCAGAACTCAGGAGAATCAGGCAATGGAAATCAAGAAAGCAGGCTCGCAGCCCTCCGGCAAAGGACCGGCAGACTGGTTCACCGGCACGGTGCGCGTCGATCCTCTCTTTGACGCACCTGGTCCCGCCCGCGTCGTGGGCGCGCACGTCACCTTCGAGCCCGGCGCCCGCACCGCATGGCATACCCACCCGCTCGGCCAGACGCTGATCGTCACCTCCGGCCTCGGCCGTGTCCAGCGCGAAGGCGGTCCCGTCGAGGAGATTCGCCCCGGCGACGTGGTCTGGTTCGCTCCCAACGAAAAGCACTGGCACGGGGCTTCGCCAGCGACCGCCATGACCCACATCGCCATTCAGGAGAAGCTGGACGGCAAGGTTGTCGAATGGATGGAACACGTCAGCGACGAGCAGTATCAGCAATAGCCCGGAAAAATAGCCCGGGAAACGACCGGGCGATTTCAGGCTGCTTCAGCGCCGCTTCCTCAAGACCCAGGTCGTCATACAGCGGAAGTCCTGCACGATGGTGGTCTTCAACGGGTCGACGAGCACGGCGTTCAGGCCTTCGGTGAGATCCATGAGCATCTCCTCGTCCACCAGAAACCACTCCGCGCCATCCCTCATTACGAAGCGGCCGTTCTGCGCCGGCTCGAACTCCATTCCGATTCTCGATCCCAGGCGCGTGAACAACAACCCACCCGGCCTCAGCACCCGCCACAACTCCACCAGCATGCTCTCGAAATGATCTTCATCTCGAGAAAAATGAAGGACTGAGTTGCAGATCACGACATCGGCAAAGCCATCCGGAAAGGGCATGCGCTCGATCGCGCCGACCTGGAAGTTTTCCGCCGGAAGCCCGGTCTGCAGGGCAAGAGACATCTGCCGCACATGCTCCACGCCCTCGGCATTCAGATCCAGGGCAAACACCTCGCAACCCTCGCGCAGCAGATGCACCAGGTTGCGCCCATACCCGCATCCGGCATCGAGAACCCGCATTCCCGCCGCGATGTTCCCGCGCAGGATTTGATCGAAAACATAGATATCGATCTGCCCAAATTGATCCTGAACGCTGAGCGCCATGCCCCCATCATCGCAGGTTCCAGACATTCACCTGGCGACATGGATTCCGAAGGCGCGCCGGGTGGATCGTAGAGCCCGGATTCCTGAGGGTTGCCGATGCCGTGCTCGCCCGGCGTTTTGCCGCCGATGACGAGCATGGCGTAACTGTTTATTGCGGAAGCTCTTCGCCCGCCTGCTCGCGCACCAGGTATTCGGCGTACCACTCCGGCCAGTTCTCGTCGCGTTGTCCGCCGGTGCGTTTCTCGTGCTCGCCGTGGGCCGCGCCCGCACGCCGCAGCGCCTGCGCCAGGTCGCTCGCCGATCCGTAAGTTGTGCCGCCGGTGACACGTCCGGGCAGCCGCGTCGTGATCTCCTGGAACAGCCAGCCATTGCCGTCCGGATCTTTGAACGAGGCGAACGAGCGGTAGCTGCGATGCTCGGGATCGGGACCGTTGACCCGCAGCCGTCCGAACAGGTAGGGTTCGTCCTTGCCGGCGTAAACGCCCTCATTATGAAACAGTTCGCTGACCTCGACGCCGCGGCCGAGCAATTCGCTGCGCGCGGCCGCGATGTCGGAGACGATCAGGTACAGCCCCTGAGCGGAGCCGGGCGCGGCCCCGGTGACGTTCCGTCCGAAGATGACCGAGCAACCGGAGCCGGGCGGCGTGAACTGGATCACGCGGAAATCACTGCCGTTGTCGTAGTCGGCGTCCAGCCGCCAACCCAGCTTGCCGCCATAGAACTCCTTCGCGCGGTCTATATCCGAGACCGGGATAACGACGATCTCGAACTTCGTATCGACTCTCGTCTTGCTGGCTGCATCGCTGCTGCGGACTTCCTCTGTAACTGTGCTCATAGCTGCCTCCTTGGTCGCGCGCCGGCGGACCAGCGCAACGGCATTCGCGTTCTGATCCATTGGTGCGCGCGCAGAGGGAAGAGACTCAGGATTCTTTGTTAAATCGGAATGAGGGAAGTGACGGCAGTAGAGATCCGCGCTCGCTGCGCAACGAAAATTTGCGTTGAAATGCCCAGGACAGCCGCCACACCGCAGCAGCTAACTCCAGGAAAATACTGCATTTCCTCCTATGGAATGAGCCGCAGGCCTTATTGAAGGCCCCGCAGGCCGCTTTATCCCCACAGCTTGGTGAACTCACCCCGGGCGCCGAGTACCGGGTCGGATTTCGGAAACGGCAGATGCTCCATCCGCATCTGCGCAGCAGCATCGGGAGCCGCGCGGCAGATGTCCCAGCTCTGATCCGGCGGATAAGCTCCCACCACCAGAAAATCCGCTGACGCCGAGATACGGCAATGGCCTGTTCCTGTTGGCAGCACGGCCACGTCTCCTGCGTTCACCGTGACCGCGTGCCCGCCCTCGCCGCCCAGCATGATCCGCGCTGACCCGGCGGCAAAGCCCAGCACCTCGTGCGCCGTCGAGTGGTAGTGGTGGAAGTCATAGACACCATTACGCCATTGCGGAGGCCAGCCGTTCCGTTGAAAGACCGCTTCGAAGCGCGCCGCGGGATCGCCGCCGCCCGCGGCCAGTGCTCCGCGATAGAGCAGCACCGGCAGATGCTCATTGTTCGGCATCCATCCATTGCGCGAAAGGCGCAGCACCTGCGGGTCGGCCCCGCCGCCATTGCTTCCGCTCATTTCACCCTCGGCCGTCATCCGCATCGCCACCGGAGCCAGCCCCATAGCCGTGAGCATCCGCCCAAACCGCCGCCGCGTCAGATCCATATTTGTAAAGACGTACCAGAAACCAGTATCGGTGACCCATTCGTCATAGGTCGCCTAAAATGTCCCGAGCTTGATCTTCACAATCGCCCTGTTGCCTTCGTGGAAGTTGAGACCGCGATCCGTCTGGTCGCCATTCCACAAGCGCGAAGACTTCCACGTGCCGTTCTCGTATGTGCCTTCTTCCGCGCTGAGAATCTGCATGCGAATCCCGGGCAGCTTGCCCTCCGTGTGGAACGCAACACTCGCGTCGATGCCCGTCACCAGAAACTCGTCTTCGCCAAGCTGCGCCACCAGTGCGCGTCCCGTACTATCGGGCGTACCTGGAGGCCGTCTGCCATCCTGCTGCGGAAAACCAAACCGCACCGAGGCCTTCCACTTACCAAAATCCAATTCCTGCTCCGCCGCGCCGGGTGACTCCACGGCAGCCTTCAGCTTGCCTTCAAAGTTCAGTCGCGCAATCTCACGCGAGATCGCCCCAAGCAGAACATAGTTCTCCGTGTGCAGCTTTGGACCCTTTCCTTCCGCGAAGGTCCATCCTGTGTGGTCCACACCAAATGGCGAGAAACCGATGGCGCCGTAGTTCAGTGCGAGGAAAAGATATCGCGCATACGAGTCGCCGTTGCCGGTCTCAGGCACGAACAGCGCATTATCCGGACGCGCATACGTCTTGAGCACACTGGTGTAAAAGCCCAGATCGTCCGCATATATATCCGGCCCGATAATGTCGATTGCGGGTGCAAATGCCTTCCACAGCCAGAGCGACCTCTGCACCGGACCGCCCGAAGGCCAGCCGATTCCGGGGTTGCCGATCTGCCGCTCTGGCAATTCCGCGATCGGGTACGAGAGCCAGACATTGCAGTACATCGGAATATTGAATTCGTGCTTGCCAGCCTCGGCAATCTCGTTGATGTAGCGCGATTGCTGGTACGCCTGGAAAACCTCGTCCGCATCACCACCAAAGACCTCGCGCCACGTGCCCGCGCTCTTTCCCGCCGCGCGCAGCAGATCCGCTGGCACCTTGCCCTCAAACTCGCGATTCGACTCCTCCGAGTAATCGCGCGGAGAACCGACAATACCCGACTCATTTTCCACCTGTATGAAGATGACGGTGTGCTCGCTCGAATCAATGCCGGCCAGATGATGCATCAGCGCAGTGAACGCATGCTTATCCGCCTCCAGGTTCGCCCGCGAGCCAGCTGAGAGCACATCGATCGGCTCTCCCGCCTGGTTGATCACGCGAGGATACTTTTTCGTGTCCGTCTTCACCCACTGCGGAACGTAGTGCATGTTGCCGTTCTTCCATGTGCCGAACCACAGCAGAACGAGATGCAGATGATGCTCTCGCGATTGCTGCACAAGTAGATCAACAGTCGAGAAGTCGAAGTTGCCCGGCGTCGGCTCCATCTGCTCCCAATACACCGGAGCCTCGATCGTGTTCACGTGCATGTCTTCGAGCGCAGGCCATACCTGGGGCAGCGTCGATGGCCACGAGCTCGAATTGTTGATCTGCGCTCCCAGCACAAGATAGGGAGCGCCATCGACGATGAGAGCATGGCGGCCATCTTTCTCGATCACGCGAGGAGCGTCAGCTGCCCACGCCCAAGTTGATACAGAGAAAATCACGATAAGAAGCAGAGCATGGATCGCGCAGCTTTGAGATGCCAAAAGCTTATGACGCATTCGTGGCCTCACCAGCAGAATGTTTCACTTCGCAGCGCTCTCGCACCGCTTCCATGAGCAAACTGAGAATAGCGTGAGCTGCCGTCCGATTGCGAACGTTAACGCCGCATGATCGCCCGCAATCTCAAGTGCCGCTTCACGCAAGTCTGAAGAGACCATGATTGATGCCGTCGCGGATACGGCGGGCTAATGACCGCGCATCCATAGCCGATGCTGCCTTATCCCTTCCTCAAAAGAATAAGGTCCGGATGGGTGGCCTGCTCAAGACTTCTTTTGATTTGACTGGGGGAAGCTCTGACCGGGCCAGACCTGCATGGCCAGCCCGACCGCGGCCTTCAATTCTTTGCGTGATGCGCCCGACGCGCCCTGCACCGTAATCCCGTTCGCCACCGTAGCAATGTATTTCGTCAACTGCGCAATGTCGGTCTTCGGGCTCAACTCACCCGCTTCCTGTGCTTTGAGCAGGCGCGCCCGGAGCCGGGCCTCTCCGGCTTTCCGATTGTTGGCGATCAACTCTTTTATCTCTTCGGATTCAGAGCTGCACACCAACGCTCCGTGTGTCTGCAGGCATCCACGCGGGCCCTGGCTGCGCGTCGAAACATCGACAACACCGTTCAGCAGCGCGGTCACTGCCGCCTTCGCGGTCGGCAGCTCCATGGCCTTCGGACCAAAGCCGCGCGGACCTTTGTTGTAGCGCTCAAGCGCCGCCGCAAAGAGTCCGCGCTTGTCGCCGAAGGCCGCATACAGGCTGGGCTTGCTGATGCCCATCGCCTCCGTCAGCTCGTTCATCGACGCGCCCTCGTAGCCGCGCGCCCAGAAGACGCGCATGGCCTTCTCGACCGCCTGGTCGAGATCGAACTCCCGCGGCCTGCCCGGATCCTTCCTTCTCATGGAAGAAATTATAGAACGATCGGTACAAAATATCTGCACCGCAGTCCAGTTTCGGCTCATCAACTCTGACGTGCCATGAGAACGCACAGGAGGAAAGCATGGGAAAGCTTGAAGGAAAGATCGCACTGGTCACCGGCGGCAACAGCGGCATCGGCTTTGCAACGGCGAAAGAGTTTGTCGCTGAAGGCGCGCACGTCTTCATCACCGGACGCCGGCAGGAGAAGCTCGACGAGGCGGTAAAGAAGATCGGCTCGAACGTTACAGCGGTTCAGGGTGACGTCGCCAGCCTGCCTGATCTCGATCGCCTCTTCGCGCAGATCAAAGAGGAAAAGGGCAAACTGGATATCGTCGTCGCCAATGCCGGAGCGGCGCGGTTCGGCGTTCTCGGCTCCATCACCGAGGAAGACTACCAGGTGCTCTTCGACGGCAATGTGAAGGGCATGATCTTCACCGTACAGAAGGCATTGCCGCTCTTGCCCGACGGCGCGTCGATCATCCTGCTCTCGTCCATCGTCGGCAGCCGCGGCCTCGCCTCGAACAGCGTGTATGCCGCCACCAAGGCCGCCAATCGTTCTTTCGCCCGTACCTGGACCACCGATCTGAAGGCAAGAAAGATTCGGGTGAACGCGATCAGCCCCGGCCCCATCGGCACCGAAGGCCTGCACAACCTCTATGCCTCCGCCGATGCGGGCGCCGAGCGCATGAAATACATCGCCGGGGCCGTCCCGCTCGGCCGGCTCGGCGAGCCCGAGGAGATCGCCAAGGCTGCGGTCTTCCTCGCCTCCAGCGACTCGAGCTACATCGCCGGCATCGAGCTCTTCGTCGACGGCGGCTTCGCCCAGGTCTAAGAATAGAGGGTGGCCCATTCAAGCCCGAGCCTGAGCTTGAACGGGTCACCAGCCTGCAAGGAAAGACGCTTTGCACTAAAGGCTCGATTCGCTGGACGCGCAGTCCTCCACTAAAATCAAGCTATGTCCTATGCATCGGCTATCGAAGGTTTGTACGCATTAGCTGGGGAGCTTCACTCCGCTCCCGGTCAGCCCCGCCGCAAGTTCGAGCTGGGCGAGATGCGCATTCTGGCCGAGGCGCTGGGCTCTCCCGAACGCAAATTCCCCTCCGTGCTGGTGGCTGGAACTAATGGCAAAGGCTCGACTTCGGCCACGCTGGCGTCGGTCCTGCGCAGCGCCGGATACCGCGTCGGCCTCTACACCTCGCCGCATCTCTCGCGGGTGAATGAGCGCATCCAGATCGACGGCAGCCAGATATCCGACGACACCTTCGCAGCGCTCTACTTCCGTGTCGACGACGTTGCCCGCAAGCTGGTTGCCGAAGGCAGGCTCGCCGGGCATCCCAGCTTCTTTGAGGCCATAACCGCTCTGGCATTCTGCGCCTTTGCCGATGCCGCGGTCGACATCGCCGTGCTCGAAGTGGGCATGGGCGGCCGTCTGGACGCAACCAACATCGTCGAGCCGCTGCTCTCCGTCATCACCGATATCTCGCTCGACCACACCGAGTGGCTGGGATCCACCATTACCGAGATTGCCCGCGAAAAGTCGGGCATTCTGCGCCAGGACGGCGTGCTGGTCACGCTGCCGCAGCATCCTGAAGCCAACCAGGCTATCGGCGAAGCCGCAGTCGCGCTGAACGTGCGCGGGGTGAGCGCCGCCGAATATATCCCCGCTCCGGACGCGGCAGATGCGCGCGGGGCATATGTCATGGAGATACTGGGCGAGCGCATCGAGGTCGCATCTCCGCTGCTCGGCGCGCACCAGCACCGCAACATCGCCAACGCAATCGCGGCGGCCGTAGAGTTACGTAACTACCACGGTTACAAAATTGGCGCGGCACACATCGAAGAGGGAATTCGCAACACGCGCTGGCCAGGCCGCCTCGAACGCTTCTCCGGATCGGGGCGGGCCGATGTCCTGATCGATGTGGCCCACAATCCCGCTGGAGCCTGGGCGCTGCGCTCGGCGCTGTCGCATCTCGATCCCGCTCCAAAAAGCATGACCGTGGTCTTCGGCTGCCTGCGCGACAAGGCCATTCCAGAGATGGCGCAGATCCTCTTTCCGCTCTTCGATAAGGTCATTCTCACCGAGGTCAATTCGCCGCGCGCGGCCTCGCTGGCGGAGATGCGGAGCGCGGCCGAAAGCACGGGCATTTCGATCGAAACCGCTGAAAACCCACAAGTTGCATTGGAACAGGCGCGCGCCACCACGGCCACGGATGGACTCATAGTGGTCACGGGGTCGGTGTATCTGATCGGTGCGGTGCGCGAGCTTCTGGCCGCGCCGGAGAGCGGCCATGAAGGAGCTTAAGGCCAGGCCGAACCCCATCCCGAGGTTCCAGTGGCTGGTGAATTACGGCCTGCGCGCACCGGCGTTCTTCCTGTCCACGGGATTCTTCGGCAGCCTGTCGCTCATTGCGTCATTGTGGGATAAGAGCGGCCGGCAGCAGCACGCCATCGCCCAGGTATGGGGCCGCACCGTCGTCCGCGTCAGCGGAGCCCGCATCACGGTCCTCAATCCCGAACGCCTCGATGGCCAGGTGGCGATCTACGCGGCCAATCACCTGTCTTATATGGATACGCCGGTGATCTTTGCCTCGCTGCCCTTCCAGTTCCGCATCATCGCCCGGCACGACCTCTTCAAGCTGCCGTTCATCGGCTGGCATCTTACTCGTTCGGGACAGGTTCCGGTGAATGTGACCAATCCCCGGGCGTCCATTGCCAGCCTCAGCAGCGCAGTCCGCACGCTCAAGGCGGGGATGCCGGTCTTCATCTTTCCCGAGGGCGGCCGCTCCGATACCGGCCATCCTGACAGCTTCCTCAACGGGCCGGCTTTCATGGCCATCCGCGCTCAGGTACCGATTGTGCCCATAGCCATCGTCGGGACCCACGAGCTGCTTCCGATTCATACTTCCGTCTTTCATCCGGTGCCGGTAACGCTGGCCGTGGGCGAGCCGATTTCGACTACCGGCTACACGGCGCGGCAGATGGATGAGCTGACGCAGAAAGTAAAAGACGAAATCAGCCGATTGTTCTATAAGCACACCTATCTGGAACAACCCGGCGAGCGCGAAGCGATGACGTTGGAGAATCGCATATGACTGAAAATAAAGCCCCACGCATCGCCATCCCGGAGCCGACTTCGGACGATCCCGAATATAACCAGCGCTCCTGGCCGCAGTACGCCCACGCTGTCGAAGCTGCTGGCGGAGTTGCCGTCCACATTCCGTTGTCGGCCACTCCCGCCGAAGTTGCGCAGCTGGCTGCGTCGTGCGAAGGGGTGCTCCTGCCCGGCAGCGGCGCAGATGTAAACCCGGAAAAATACGCCCACGAGCGCATCCCGGAGTGCGGCCCGGCTGACCCGGCGCGCGAAGCTGTGGACGAGCTCCTGATGCAGGACGCGGCCAATCTGCACAAGCCGCTTTTCGGCATCTGTTACGGGCTGCAGTCATGGAATGTCTGGCGGGGCGGAAGCCTGATTCAAGACCTGCAGACCGGTGTCAATCATAAGCCGGGGCGGACGGTCGTCGAGGCTCACCGAATTTTGATAGAAGACGGGTCGAAGCTGGCGGAAATTATTGGAAATACAGAGCTTTCCGTAAACAGCAGCCACCATCAGGCACTCGATCTCCCAGGAGACGGACTACGCGTCGTAGCGCGGAGCGTCGAGGACGGCGTGATCGAGGCGGTGGAAGGCTCCGGGGATCAGTTTGTCGTCGCGGTGCAGTGGCATCCGGAGCGCACCTTCGATCTGGACCCAGCCTCCAGGAATCTGTTTACTACCTTCGTCTCGGCTGCCGCGCAATGGCGTCCCCGCGTGATTCGCGAATCGGTTGCGGCAGCGGGAGCCCAGTGAACGCGGACGGCATCGCGCAGGCCGTCTCCGAAGTGGGCCTCGGGCCCTTATCCGACGAAACCAGCGCGCAGTTCACCCTCTACCTCGAACTACTCCTGAAATGGAATGCGAAGCTCAATCTCACCGCCGTACGCCGGCCGGAAGAGATTGTCGAGCGGCACTTTGTCGAGTGCATTCAGTGCGCGGAAAAGCTTCCTAAGGTCTCGACCCTGCTCGATTTCGGTTCTGGAGCAGGCTTTCCGGGGATCCCGATCGCATTGGTACGGCGAGAGATTCAGGTCACGCTGGGGGAATCCCAGGCTAAGAAGGCTTCGTTCCTGCGGGAGGCGGTGCGCACTCTGGGACTCAATGCCTCCATCTACGACGGCCGGATTGAGGAGATGACTCCTGATACCCGGTTCGACGCGGTCACGCTGCGGGCCGTGGATAAAATGGCCGACGCCTGTGCAGCTGCCCTGGAGAGGCTGAAACCTGAGGGCTGGCTGGTGGTCTTTGCGACCGAATCGACGGTAGAGGGTTTGCGGCAAGCTACCCCAGCGATTGGCTGGGCCGATCGCATCCCCACCCCCGGATTGAGCGGGGGTTTTCTGATGATGGGGCGGAAACCGGGTTAGGGCTGGATGAGTCTCTCCAGCTTTTTGATTTGTTCCACGTGAAACATTCTGTGAAATCTCCAGCTAACGATGCTTTGTTCCACGTGGAACAAGACGCTGAAACGCTGTGATACAAAGCCGATGTTCCACGTGAAACATGGACACTTTTCGTGCTGCCGGCCAAGAGATTTCCACATAACCTTCGTAATCAGCCTGAGGATTCACCAAAATTTTGGTGTCGCGCTTCCCCAATGATTGCCTGCACTTAGGCGCTGTCAAATTTGTCAGCCAGAAAGCTTCCACAGTCTGTTCCGCGTTCTTCACAGGCAGCCGCATTGCGTTTCAGGCTTCCCGCCGATAGTCTCTTCCTTCATGGGTAAGGTGCTGGCAGTCGTCAATCAAAAGGGTGGAGTGGGGAAGTCAACCACCGCGATTAACCTCTCAGCAGCCCTCGCTCTTGAAGGCCTCAACGTGCTGCTGATCGACTGCGATCCCCAGGCTAACTCGACCGGCGGGTACGGCTTTCCCCGGGACGATCAGCGCAAATCCACCTACGACGTGCTGGTTGGCGAGGCAACGGTGGCCGAGGCCCTGCTGGCAACGGAGATCGATACGCTCAAGCTGCTGCCCTCAAGCAAAAACCTGATTGGGGCGAATGTCGAGCTGATTCAACATGATCGCCGCGCTTACAAGCTGCGCGAGGCACTGGAACCGGAGCGCGCCAAGTTCGATTACATTCTGCTCGATTGCCCGCCGGCGCTCGATCTGCTGACCTTGAACGCGCTGGTCTCCGCGGACCGGCTGCTGGTGCCGATGCAAGCCGAGTATTTCGCGCTGGAGGGGATCAGCGAGCTGATGCATACGCTGGAGCGGGTGAAGGCGGCCTTCAATCCTGGCCTGGAGATCGAGGGCGTGCTGCTGACCATGTATGACGACCGCACCAATCTGGCGCAACAGGTCACGGAGAATCTCCGCGAGTTTTTCAAGGACAAGCTGCTCAAAACGTCGATCCCGCGTAATGTGCGGCTGGCCGAAGCTCCAAGCTATGGGAAGCCGGTGCTGTTGTACGACGCAAAATCGCGTGGCTCGGAGAGCTACCGGGATCTGGCGGACGAGCTGCTGAGCCGGCACGAGATCGAAAGTCCGAAAGCCAAAGAGCGCAAGGCTGCAGCCGCCTCCCGGCCCGAGGCCAAGGTGCGCTTCTGGCCCTACGGCTGACACCGGCTGCTGCTCCGCATTGCCACCTGACGCACCGTATCTGATTGGAAGGAAATATAGTTATGTCTCAAGCCGCTGAAGCACCGAAACGCCGCGCCCTGGGCCGGGGACTTGAATCCCTGCTGCCGCGGGTCACCGCTGTCGCCGAAGAAAAGGCGCAGCCTGTGGCCGAAGGAACGCCGCGCGAGATCCCTATTGGGGAGATCGATCGCAACCCCTACCAGACCCGCACCCGCTTCGACGAGGAGAAGCTGGCCGAGCTGGCCGCATCCATTGCCGCCACAGGGGTGGTGCAGCCGATTCTGGTCCGGCCGCTGCCGAATGGCCGCTTCCAGCTGATTGCCGGCGAGCGCCGCTGGGTAGCGTCGCACAAGGCCGGCAAGGCGACCATCCCGGCGATTCTGCGAACCGTTTCCGACGAGCAGGCAATGGAGATCACCATCGTCGAAAACCTGCAACGCGCCGACCTGAACCCCATGGAGCAGGCGCGCGCCTACGAACGGCTGAGCCGCGACTTCAAGATGACCCAGGAGCAGATGGCGGCACGCACCGGCAAAGACCGCGCCTCGGTGGCTAACTTCCTGAGGCTGTTGCGGTTACCGGAGCAGGTGCAGGGCAAGGTGGAGGCTGGCGAGCTGAGCTTTGGCCATGCCCGCGCACTGCTGGCGCTGGAGAATCCAGAGACTATCGTGAACGCTGCGCAGAAGGTGTCTGCGCTGAATATGTCGGTACGACAGACCGAGAACTACGTGCAGGGGATCCTGAATCCGGAAAAGAAAGAAAAGAGCAAAGAAAAAGAGAACAAGCAGG
Organism: uncultured Acidobacteriaceae bacterium; assembly: GCA_963745105.1. GTDB lineage: Bacteria > Acidobacteriota > Terriglobia > Terriglobales > Acidobacteriaceae > Silvibacterium. Next base: position 195,057 of record CAVUWQ010000022.1, on the reverse strand, counting down.
CGGTCGATCCGAACGTACGCGAAGCCGAGGAACGGTTGACGCGCAAGCTCGGCCTCAAGGTCCATATTGAGGATAAGGGCGGCCGCGGCCGGGTGATTATCGAGTACGTCAAGCTGGAGGATTTCGACAGCATCTTTGGGAGTTTGCTGGCGCCGTAGATCCGCAAAAAGGAGAAGGCGCGCATATCGCGATCTGTAGAAGTAGGAATGCTCAACATACCTTCATGAAATTTGGGATGCGCTTTCTTTTCTTCTCCTTCCTCCTTGTTTCTCTCTTGCCAACCCATGAAACTTTCGCGCAAACGGCAGCGGGCACCCAGATTCCAGCGGCAGCGGTCGCACCCGTCACCGTGCCCAGCGATCCGGCGGAGCTGATGAAGCTGGCGGCGCAGGTGAACGGGCTCGGTGCGCATGGCATGAAGCATTGGCATATCAAGGTTAGCTACCAGATCTTCACGCCGAAAGGCAAGATCGACGACGAAGGCACGCTTGAAGAATGGTGGGCCGAGCCCGATAAGGACAAGATCGTCTACGCTGGCACCAAGTTTCATCGCACGGTTTATATCACGCCGTCCGGAGACTATCAGGTAGGCGATTCGGGCGTACTTCCATCCGGCCTGTTTTTCGTTAGGCAAACGGTCTTATATCCAGGTTTGAAGAGCTTGGAAGACGACGGAGTTGTATATCGAACCGGCTCGAACCCATTTAAGGGACCCGAACTGGCGTGCGTGGATGCGGTTCTCCCGAAAGGAAGGAACAGAAGTCAAGATTTCGTCACGGACAAGTATTGCTTAAGAGCGGGAACGGCGGTGCTTCGGGCGCACGTCACATCCGCCTCTACCGATACGGTATATCAGGACATGACGACGCTGGAGAGCCGGAACATCGCGAGAGAGATAACGATGCGCATCCAAGGCAAGAACTACCTGACCGCCAAGCTGCTTGAGAGCGATCCACTGACATCAGTTCCCGACTCAGAGTTTGACGTTCCTTCCGATGCGGTGAGGGTTGAGGCCACCCAAGTGATGGAGGCATCTGCGGGTCTCCAAATTCGAAAGACAAGCCTCTCCACTTCGTACTTTCCAAAGAAGTTAAGTACAAATCTGGATGCCCCAAGCTTTCGGTCTTTGCCACGTCATCAGCATTTGACTGTGAATCTGGCTGTTCTCATTGGCGCCGATGGCCGCGTGCAGAAAATTGAATCGCTCTCGGGGCCAAACGCCATTTCCCAGGCAGCAATCGAGGACGCGACCAAACTGACCTACGACTCCTCAATAGCGAATAAACCACTCACGGAAACCTGGCTTATGGTTGATGTTATGTCCAACTGACGACGGGGAGCGTAAATATAGAGATCCGGATCATGACGTTCCGGTAGGCTTTGGCTTGCCTAAATGCTCCAATTAATTTGTGTTTTCGGATGCCACATGAATGCTGACGCAGGATTACGGTCTGCCACTGTTACATTTTGGTGTCTTCTGAGCGTAATCACGTTCGCCCAAGCGCAAGGTCCCACGCTACCTTCTACGATGCCGACAGATCCTGCGGCATTCATTGCGGCGGCCGCTCCTCTTAACGGGCTCGACGGTCCGGGGATGAAGCCGTGGCATATCAAGGTGTCGTATCAGACCTTTGATGATCAGGGAAAGCCTGGATATACAGGGACCTTTGAGGAGTGGTGGGCGGCGCCGGATAAGAGCAAGCAGGTGTACACCAGCGCTCAGTTCAATCAGACGACATATGTAACAGATACAGGTACATATCGATCTGGCGACCAATACGGACCTGCGGTTGCAGAGTCGCTGGTACAGCAAACGCTAGTAAGCCCGATACCCGGGGAATCCGAATCTGATGGAGCGGCGCTGAGACGAGTCAAAGACTCTTTCTCTAAGGCAAAACTTACCTGTTTCGAATACACGCTGGACATAAAACATCAGCTGGGTAAGTCACCTATAGGATTATTCCCTCTCTACTGTTTCGATTCACAGCAGCCCACGCTTCGCTTCAGTGGATCGTTTGGCCTGTTCAACACCGTTTACGAAAAAGTCGGGTCCCTTGATCACCGCTTCATCGGCATCGATCTGGCCATCTCCGACAAGGGAAAGCCCTTTGTAAACGCGCATCTAATCGAGGGAAACCTGCTTTCACCTTTAGACGAGTCTGTGTTTGCACCGCCCGCAGCCGCAACGAAATTGCCGGAAAGAGGCAAAATCAAGCTCGAAGGCCTACTTTTAGCCGGCCACAAAATCAGCGGCTCGGCTCCTATCTATCCAAGTGCAGCGAAGTCTGCACGCATTCAGGGTAAGGTGATCCTCTCCGCGGTCATTGGCGAAGATGGGCATATTCATCAACTCCGAGTGAAGTCTGCGCCTGACACGTCGCTTGCGATCTCCGCTCTGGCTGCGGTACGAGACTGGACCTATCGTCCGTATAAACTGGGTGGGTTTCCTGTCGAAGTCGATACCACGATCAGTGTGATTTATACATTGGGTGGGTGAGACTGGTGCGGGAAAGTATTCGAACCAATCATGAATGAACTCAGTCAGCTACTGACCGAAGCGCGCAATCCGGCGACGGAGAATCTTGATGGCCTCTCTACCGCCGATCTGGTGAAGGCGCTGCATGTTGCTGATCGTGAGGCGGCTGCCGCCGTCGAGCGGGAGTCGGCGCAGATTGCTGCGGCTATCGATGGCATTGTCACTCACCTGGAAAACGGCGGGCGGCTGTTCTATCTGGGGGCTGGGACATCGGGGCGTTTGGGGGTGCTGGACGCCTCAGAATGTCCTCCCACCTATAACGTGCCGGCGGAGATGGTGCAGGGGCTGATCGCGGGCGGCGATATTGCGCTGCGGCGATCGGTCGAGCGGGCTGAGGACGACGAGGCGCAGGGGCAGCGCGATCTTGAGGCGCATGGATTCTCCGGCAGAGACGTGCTGGTGGGCATTGCTGCCAGCGGCCGAACTCCGTATGTGCTTGGCGGCGTGAAGTTTGCACGCGGGCTGGGGGCGCTGACGATCGGGCTGAGCTGTGTGCCGGGGTCGAAGCTGGCGCTGGCGGCGGAGCTCGAGATTACGCCCGCGACCGGACCCGAAGTGGTCACTGGATCGACGCGGATGAAGGCGGGTACAGCGACCAAGCTGGTGCTGAATATGCTGTCGACGGGGAGTCTGGTGCGGCTGGGGTATGTCTACGGCAACCTGATGGTGAATGTGCAGCCGACCAACGACAAGCTGCGCGACCGGGCGGCGCGGATCATTTCCACGCTGACGGGATTGGATGCGGCGGCGGCTCTGGGTCTTCTGGACCGGGCGGGCGCGGTAAAGACGGCGGTGGTGATGCACAGGCTGGGTCTCGATCGCGAGGCCGCGGAGGGACGGCTGGCAGCGGCGAAGGGCCGATTGCGCGGGGCGCTCGCTGAAACGATGAGCCGCTAGGTCATTCCTCATCAACTTCCAGGACCTGCTTCCGGAACCAGCTTCCAGGGCTGGAGCCCATCGTCACCCTGCTCCCGTCTCATCGCGCTAAAACCTGGGGCTTCCTCCGCAGCTCATCGGGCGAGTCCGATTTCCGGCCGATGATCTTCTCTCAGAAAAAATTGGCAGCTTGCGCGTAATGAACCTAATCTAGAACAGAATCAGCACAGGCATACCCGGCCCAGCCTCCCCCTGTGCGGGTACAGTTGTGCCGATTCTGCTCGAGTGATCACAGGCCCTTCCATGTTCACCGCACCGATTCCCGAAAACGACGCGGCACGGCTGGCGACGCTTTACAGCTACTCGATCCTCGACACGGCTCCTGAGCAGGGCTATGAGGATGTGACGGCGCTGGCGTCGTTCGTCTGCGCCACTCCTTTCTCGACGATCACGCTGGTCGACGCGGACCGGCAGTGGTTCAAGTCTGAGGTAGGCTTCGGGACAAACGAGACGGGACGCGCCGATGGCTTTTGCGCCTGCGCTCTGCTGCAGCCTGAGACGCTGATTGTCGAGGACACGCTGCTCGACCCGCGCTTTGCCAGCAATCCCTTCGTACTGGATGGCCCCCAGATCAGGTTTTATGCGGGTGCGCCGCTGATTGCTCCTAACGGACACATCCTGGGGACGGTGTGCGTCTTCGACACTCGGCCTCGCGTGCTCAGCAGGGAACAGATCTCCGCCCTGGAGGCCCTTTCGCGGCAGGTGATGGCGCTGTTGGCGGTTCGTCTGCACAGCCTCGAAAACGAACGGGCGGCAGCAGCCCTGATGCTGCGGGAAAAGCTGGCGGCAGTTAGCCGGCTGGCATCCAGCATGGCTCACAACATCAATAATCCGCTCGAGGCGGTGACCAATCTTCTTTATCTTTCCCGGCTGCGCATCCGGGACGCCGAAGTCCAGAGCTGGCTGGAGCAGGCGGAGCGAGAACTTCGCCGCGTAGCCCTCGTCGCCAACCAGACGCTGCAATTCCACCAGCAGGCTTCGAAGCCAAAGGCTGTCTCGTGCATGGACCTGTTTGCGACGACGCTCAATGTGCAAGAGGCGCGGTTGAGGAATGCAAATATCAGGGTGGAGAAACGGAAGCGGGCCAATCAGCCGGTGGAGTGTTTCGAGAGCGATATCCGCCAAGTTCTCGGCAACATCATTGCGAACGCGATCGACGCGATGCCGATGGGGGGACGCCTGGTGTTGAGAAGCCGCGAGCACACCGAGGCTCAGTCAGGGCGGCGAGGCCTGATGCTGACCATCGCCGACACCGGCCACGGCATGAGCCCGGCCACGCTGCGACGCGCGGGTGAGGCCTTCTTTTCTACAAAGGGGATTGGTGGGATCGGTCTCGGGCTTTGGACTTCTGCGGACATCGTCAGGCGGCATCAGGGACGGATTTCCATTCGCAGCAGCCAGCGCGAGGGCCAGTGCGGCACGGTGGTGACGGTGTTTCTTCCATTTGCGACGAGCCGGCCGCAGGTGAAAACAAACGGTGCTCTGCAATAGCGCATTTCTCCGATTATGGGGACGCATGCGGCAGAATCACCGGCATATCCTGCGCTTCACAAGAGAATCCTTCGTGCCATCGCATTTGCACACCGGAATTCGACTGCGTGACTGCAAATCCTCACGATAAGATCACGACTGCAGAGTTCGATGGCGAAGAGAATCTACCAACCCGATCTGGTGCTTACGGAGCGAGGCTTCGCGGCAGGCCATGCTGTTGTGGTTGGAGAAGATGGGCGCATTGAGGCGGTTCTTGCTCATGACGACGCCGTGCTGGTGCAGGGGAAGGCTCGCGGCGGTGAGGCAACCCGGCTGGGCGGGAAGGCACTGCTGCCCGGCTTCGCCAATGCGCATTCGCATACCTTTCAGAGATTGATTCGCGGGCGGGTGGAGACGCGCGGGGCGAGCGGCGACGACTTCTGGACGTGGCGCGAGGCGATGTATCGCGCGGCGAACAGCGTGGATGCGGACGACGTATATCACGTGGCGCGGATGACCTTCATGGAGATGGTCATGGCGGGCACGACGACCGTCGGCGAGTTCCACTACGTGCATCGCGAGCGTGACGGGCGAGCGTATGCAGATCAGAATCTGCTGAGCCGGAAGATTCTTGCAGCGGCCCAGTCGGTGGGGCTGCGGATCGCTCTGTTGCGGACGGCTTATTTTCGCGCAGGCTATGAGCTGCCTGCGCATGAAGGGCAGAAGCGGTTTTATGAATCGCCTGCGGAGTATCTCGAGAACACGGCGGCGCTGGCTGACGAGTTCAAGAATGAGAAGGCGTGGGTAGGTGTAGCTCCGCACAGCATTCGCGCCGTGCCGCTGAAGCAGATGGATGAAATTATGGTGTGGGCGTGTGAGCGTGGACTCGTAGTCCACATGCACGCGGCGGAGCAGGTGGCGGAGCTGGCCGCGTGCAAGCGCGAGTATGGCGCTACGCCGATTCAACTGCTGGAGCAGCGGGGATTGCTTTCGGATAAGACGACTCTGGTTCATGCCATTCACATCACCGATGAAGAGATGGATGCGCTGGCGGCAGCAGATACTGTGATCTGCTCGTGTCCGACGACGGAGCGCAACCTGGGCGATGGCATTATCGATGCGGCCAAGGCAGCGCAGCGGGGCATCCGCTTCGCTTTCGGGTCAGATTCCGAGACGTTGATCGATCCGCTCGAGGATGCGCGCGAAATTGAGTATCACTTACGGTTACAAATTCAGAAGCGCGTGGTGATGGACGAGATCGGCGGGAAGAATTTGCCACAACGACTGTTTCAATATGCGACAGAGGGCGGAGCGCAGGCTTTGGGCTTCGACAGCGGCGTGATTGCAGTGGGACGTCCGGCGGATTTCTTTACCGTCGATTTGAATGATCCTTCTGTTGCTGGAAATTCGGCGGACGATCTATTGGCGTCCATAGTCTTCGGCATGTCGCGGACGGCAATTCGCGATGTGTTTGTGGGCGGCGAGCCGGTGCTGCTCGATGGACGACATACATTGCAGGATGAGATCGTCAGCGAGTATCAATCCGTGTACAAAAGGGTATGGCAAGCGTGAGCCTAATGACAGGATGGCGCTCTTGAGCGGCGCGGTTGAAATTCTTCGCGAGCTGGTGTCGATTCCTTCGGTTTCGGTGACGAGTAATCGTGCAGTGATCGAGGCGGCAGTGCGGGTGCTGTCGAGTGCGCACTGGGATCCCCGGATGCTGCCTTACAACGATGCCAAGGGGATTGAAAAGGTCAATCTCATCGCGCGGCCTGCGGGGCAGAGCATGTCCGAGTTCGATCTGGCTTTTGTCTGCCATACCGACACCGTCCCCTTCGATGCGACGGCGTGGCCGGATGCGACTTCACTCATTGAGCGCGATGGGATGCTGCATGGCTGCGGGGCCTGCGACGTGAAGGGATCGCTGGCGGGGATACTTGCAGCTATCGCGCAAACTCCGGCCAGCGCGATTCCACGGAACGTCGCGCTGATTCTCACGGCGGATGAGGAGACCGGATGCATTGGCGCGACCAAATTGCTGGCTTCAGAGTCGCTGCGCGCCAAGCGTGTGCTGGTATGCGAGCCGACTTCGCTGCGTCCGGCGATTGCAGGCAAGGGCTATGGGTTGGCGGAAGTAACGATCACGGGCAAAGAGGCGCACAGCGCTTTTCCGCGCGAGGGCAAGTCGGCGATCTTTGCGGCGGCGGCGATCATCAAGCAGATCGAGTCGGCGACGATGACGGCCACATTCAACCACCTCTTCGATCCCCCACTGACGACGTTCAACGTGGGGACAATTGAGGGTGGGACGGCAAAGAACATCATCCCCGGTGTGTGCCGGTTCCTGGTGGAATGGCGGCCGCTGCCTGAGGACAATCCAGTGGACGGGATCGCGTGGCTGAACCAGCTTGCCGCGGATGTCGCGAAGTCGCATGCGGGCTGCGAGATCTCTATCAACGTGTTTCGCGCGGATGCGGGGTTTGCGTACGACACTGAGTCTTCGTTTGTAAATGCTCTTACCGAGCAACTGGGCACGGAGCCGATGGGCATCTCGTTCGGGTCGGAGGCGACACGCTTTGCGAAGATTGCCGGTGAGGTCGTAGTGCTGGGGCCGGGCGACATGCACACGGCGCACAGCGAGCGGGAGTGCATTCCGGTGGCGGAGCTGGATGCGTTTGTGGATTGCGTGGGCGCGCTGCTGCGCGATGAGACTCTGTAAGCCGCAAAACAGCAAGCATTCGAGACGGTCAATCAGATAACCTAAACTGGTTTCACAGAGGATTGATCGGCAGGGGCTGAAGCCCGTTCTATGGAAAGCCGTATCGGCACGACTGAAGTCGTGCCCTGATACAAGACGATGAACGCACCACATCAGGCTTTGTATCGGGCAGGGCTTCAGCCACGTCGAAATTGTCAGGGAGTAAGCGCGGCGTTTGCCGCTGAGGAAGTGCATGGCTGCTGAACCGAAATTGTCGAAGCGAGCGAAGAAAAATTTGAATGGCGATGCGCCGTCAGAACCGGCGCTCCCGCCGGCTCCGGTGCTGCCTCCGGTGGTGGGCGTGGTGATGGGATCGAAGAGCGACTACGACTATCTGGCGCCGGCTGTGGAGCTACTGAAGGAGTTCGGCGTTCCTTGTGAGGCGCGGGTGGTATCGGCGCATCGCACTCCAGACTGGCTCTTCAAGTATGCGGAAGAGGCGGAGGGCCGCGGGCTGCGCGTGATTATTGCGGGCGCGGGCGGAGCGGCGCATCTGCCGGGCATGCTGGCGGCGAAGACGCTGGTGCCGGTGCTGGGCGTACCGGTTCCGGCGACAATGCTGAACGGCATCGACTCGTTACTATCTATCGTCCAGATGCCGAAGGGGATTCCGGTGGGCACGCTGGCCATCGGCAAGCCGGGCGCAGCGAATGCGGCGCTGCTGGCGGCGCAGATACTGGCGACGACGGATGAGGCATTGCGCGCGAAGCTGCGCGTGTGGCGCGAGACGCGGCGCGATGAGGTGCTGGGGCAGGAGCTTCCTTCTTGAGCGCGGTGAGAAAACCGATTCTTCCTGGCGCGACCATTGGCATTCTTGGCGGCGGACAGCTGGGACGCATGATGGCCATGGCGGCCCGGCCGCTGGGGTATCGTGTGCAGGTGATGGACCCTGACCCTTCGTGTCCGGCGCGCTTTGTTGTCGACGCGTGCTTCGAGGGTGGATGGAACGATGCGCGGGCGGCGGCTGATCTGGCGCGGGGATGCGACGTGGTCACGCTGGAGATCGAGCAGGTATCTCTTGCAGCTTTGGATGCGGCGGCGAAGTTTGCGCCGGTGCGCCCTGCTAGAGCGTTAATGGGTGTAGTTCAGGACCGCATTCTGCAGAAGAGCTGGCTTGCGGAACATGGATTTCCGCTGGGTCCGTGGCGTGCAATTGAGTCGGAGAGCGATCTGGCCGAGGCGGTGGGTGAGATAGGACCACGGCTTTTTGTAAAGAGTGCTCGCGGTGGCTATGACGGGCGCAGTCAGGTGAAGCTTGGGTTCGATGAATCCCAGGTCTCAAACGCGAGACCTGGGGCACCCGAGGCGTGGCGGCTGCTGGGTGAACGGCCTTGCGTGGCTGAGGCGGCGGTCGACCTCGATAGAGAAATTTCGGTGATGGTGGCGCGGGCTCCGAATGGGGAGACGAAGAGCTTTGCTTCGGCGATGAATCACCATGAGAACCAGATCCTGGCGTGGAGCGTGATCCCTTCGTCTATCCCCGCAGACATGGAAGCGAAGGCGCAGGAGATTGCCTGCCGCATCGCGATGGAGCTGGGGCTTGAGGGGCTGCTGGCGGTGGAGATGTTTGTTACTAAGACCGGAGACCTGCTGGTGAACGAGCTCGCGCCGCGTCCGCATAACAGCTATCACGCGAGCGAACGAGCCTGCGTCACCAGCCAGTTCGAGCAGGCCATTCGCGCGGTGTGCGATCTTCCGCTGGGGGATGTATCCGTGGTGCAGCCGGCGGCGATTGCGAATCTGCTGGGCGACCTGTGGTTCGACGAGCACGGCGCTCCCCGCGAGCCTCGCTTCGACGCCGCACTGGCGGTGCCGGGAGTGCGGCTGCATTTGTATGAGAAGCACAATCCACGCAAGGGACGGAAGATGGGGCATCTGTCGGCGGTGGGTGCTACTCCGGATGAGGCGGTGCAGAGGGTGCTGGAGGCAGAGAAGCAGCTGTAGAGGCAGCGAGTCAGCTTGTCTGCGGACGTGTGCCGAGAGTGGAAAAATTCAGAGGCCCGGAATCCGTTTGACACTGACTCCGCTTGTTTCTACCCTCAGATGCATGGAACTCCACCTCTCAGCGGAACGGCAGGCGCAGCTAAACGACTACGCTCAGCGGAACGGCCAAGACCCAGCCGAAGCGCTCGATCAGGTGTTGGCTTCCGCCCTGGAGTGGGAGCAACAGGACTATCAGGAAGCCGTCGAAGGCATTCGACGCGGCTATGAGTCCGTGAAAGCTGGCCGGACACGCCCCGCAGCCGAGTTTATAAGCGAGCTGCGCGAGAAGCATGGCTTTTGAAGTTAGAACTACCCCGGACGCTGAAGAAGACGCGGCAGCTATCCTCAACTGGCTCATGACGGAACATGCTGGTGAAGCTGGATTGCGATGGTTCCTGAAGCTGGATGAGGCCATCGCTTCTCTTGCAGAGATGCCGAAACGATGCAAACTTGCGCCGGAGAACACTGCCTTTCCTTTCGAGGTTCGAGAATTGCTGTACGGCCGGAAGCCGCACGTCTACCGGATTCTGTTCACCATAGAGGACAATGTCGTCTATGTGCTGCATCTGCGCCACGGCCGCAGAGCGACACTCACTGCATCGTGAAGGTGTGTGACGCAGAGAGCCGAGTTTAACGGCCTTTTCAACCAGCTTTGACATCAATCTTGGCCAAGGCTTCGCGAGAGCGAGCTTTCGCTGACTCTCTGCTAGCTTTCTCATGCTAATCTTTGCGCTATGTCCACGTTTCGTTTAGCAGGTGTACTGCTTGTCCTATCTGCTGCAACGTCTTGTCCCTTAGCTTCGGCACTCTGTATCTACAAAGACAAGATGAACGCGAAAACGACGGTCAACGAAGAGTTTCGTGATTCGAAGTGGGTGATCAAAGCGCGCGTTGTTGACGCTGACTATCATTGGTCGGACGACAATCCCTCATGGACACTATATCGCCTAGCCGTTGTGAAATCGTTCAAGGATCAGCCGCCAGATCAGCTCACGATGTTCACATTTCGAGATAGCGGTGGGTTCTTCTTAGATAAAGGGATGTCGCCAGACCTCGGCGGCGAGTACCTTCTATTTCTTGCTCCGATATCGATAAACTCAGATGTTCCCAAGCTGGCCTATCACTCAACGGAAGTGAACTACTCCCGCGGCCAATCAAAGCCGTGGGCTGAAGTCAGCCCGTCCGAGAAGGAAGAGCTTTTTAAGCTTGCTCGGCTGCGGTAATCCGCGTGAGACGACAAAAAGCGGAGCAGATTTAATCTGCTCCGCTCGCTGAATTACCCCTTAGCTAACCGCTTCTTAGCCGCTTACCCGATATCTTCTGACCAGTTCTCCAGATACTTCTTTACCTCGGCCATAAACTTGCCTGCGTCGGCTCCGTCTACGATTCTGTGATCGAAGCCTAGCGTGAGGTGGATCATGTGCCTTACGGCTATCGAGTCGGTTCCGTCTTCGGCGGTGACGACTGCGGGCTCCTTGAAGAGTCCACCTACACCCAAGATCGCTGACTCTGGCATGTTGATGATCGGCGTTCCGAACTGCTCGCCGAAGATGCCGGGGTTGGTGATGGTGAAGGTGCCTGATCCTACTTCGTCGGGCTTCAGTTTCTTCCCTCTGGCGCGCTCGGCGAGGTCGGCGATGGAGCGGGCGACCCCGAGGAAGCTCTTCTCTTCCGCAGCCTTAATGACGGGCACGATGAGTCCCCAATCGAGAGCAACGGCGATGCCGATGTTGATGTTCGCGGGGTAGCGGATGGCGTCGCCTTCGAGCTGCGCGTTGATGATGGGCATCTTGCGCAGGGTGGCCACGACAGCGCGGGTGATGAAGGGCATGTAAGTGAGCTTCACGCCGTTGCGCTGCTCGTACTTGCTCTTTTCTTTTTCGCGAATTTTGACGATGCGCGTGAAGTCGATCTTGAAGACGGTGTGGACGTGGGCGTTGGTGCGCTTCGAATCCACCATGCGCTGCGCGATGATGGAGCGCATCTTGGTGAGCGGGACCAGCTGTCCGGGCTGCGGTACTGCTGCTGCCGGGGCTGCGGGTTTAGCCGCTGCGGCTGGAGCTGCTGCGGCCTGGGTCGATGCCGCGGGCGCTGGCGCTGGCGTGGCCTTGGCTGCCGGCTTCTCGAGGTGACCCATGATGTCGTCTTTGGTGATGCGTCCGCCGGCTCCGCTGCCGGGAACCTGGCTGAGATCGACGTTGTTATCCTTGGCGATCTTGCGCACCAGCGGCGAGGAACGGGCGTGCTCGGCCGATCCGGAGGCGGGTTCGGAGGGCGCGGGAGCAGGGGCTGCAGCTGATGCAGCGGCGGGAACCGGTGCGCCGGGTGCTGCGGGAGCGGAGGTTGCCGGAGCTGCGGGCGCAGCTTTCGCCGGGGCGCCGGCTGCTCCGCCGATGACGGCGACTACGGTGTTGATCTGGACCGTCGATCCGGCCTCGGCCTTGATGGCGGTGAGTGTGCCGGCTGCGGGCGAGGGAATCTCCGCGTCGACCTTGTCGGTAGAGATTTCAAAGAGCGGCTCGTCGCGCTGGACGGTATCGCCTACCTGCTTGAGCCACTTGGTGATGGTGCCTTCAAAGATGGATTCGCCCATCTGCGGCATGACCACGTCGGTGCCAGGGCCGGCTTCTGCAGCGGCGGCGGCTGGCGCGGGTGCAGAGCCTGCGCCATCTGCGGGGGGCTCAGCTTTCTGGGCTGGAGCTGCGGGCGCGGCGGGTGCTGACTCTGACTTCCCATTGCCGGCTCCGGCACCTCCACCAGCTTCGTCGATCACCGCCACGATGGTGTTGATCTGGACCGTGGCGCCGTCAGCTACTTTGATCTCTTTGAGTACGCCGGCTGCGGGCGAGGGAATCTCGGCGTCCACTTTGTCTGTCGAGATTTCGAAGAGCGGCTCGTCGCGCTGGACGCTGTCGCCGGGCTTTTTCAGCCATTTGGTAATCGTGCCTTCAAAAATCGACTCGCCCATCTGGGGCATTACTACATCCGTCGGCATTGCTGGTCCTCTCTTCTCGGGTCGGCATACAGGCGCCCGGAGCCGTCCGAACGCGCAACGCTCGATTATAAAGGACTACACGGGACTGCGCGTCCAGCGAATTGCGCTTTCAGCGCGCTTGGTGGCTGCTTTGCTCCCTTTGGTCGCTTCGCCTGAGCTGGGGGGATACGCATCCGGCACTGGCGCACGAGTTGAGCGAGCGACTGCTGCACAATCGCCTGACCACGCCGTTGGTTGTTTGATACAGTTGCCTTCACAAAGCATTTGGAGGCGGCGTTTACCGGGATGCATGAAAGGTGCGAGGCCGGACAGTCTCCAGACCACCTATTCCTCCCGTGCGGAGAATCATTCCCACTGACTTGGCCTAAAGGCATTTGAGCTGAGCCCAAACCAACGTTTGACACGTCTTCTAGTTTTGCGCAGGCACAGCTAGGGAAGGAGACACTATGACGGTAAATTCCTTATCCAGCGATCAGAAGCTATCCAAATTTTTCCCGATTCCATCTCAGTCGCTGGTGAGCGATCGAGCGTTCCTGCTGAAAATGATCGGTGTCATGAAGAGCCTGACGAATGGCTTGCACTACATGGAACTGGGGTCGTATCTCGGCGGCACGCTGGCGCCTTTCCTGCTCGAAGATAGCTGCGAGACGGTGCTCTCTATCGATGAGCGCGAGCGCCAGCAACCCGACGAACGGGGCGTGCGCTACGACTATGCGGGCGTCACGGCGAAAACCATGATCGACAATCTGAAAAAGCACGACTTGCCGATAAGCAAGCTGCGAATCCATGACGGTTCGATTGACACTCTTCCAAATCAGCCCGCGAAATTCGACCTAGCCTTTATCGACGCGGAACATACGGATGAGGCCGTCTTCCGCGACTATATCTATGTCATGGACCACGTGAAGGACGACTGTATCGTCATGTTCCACGACAGCTCGCTGGTTGCGAAGGGTATCGTGAACGTGCTGACTCTTGCCCGCAAGAATCGCAGCGATGGAAATATGCGGTTCTTCAAAATGAGCGATTCGAAGATGTCCTGCATTCTATTCGGGAAATACGCGGCTATCGACTGTGCGACCAGCTTCGGGGTGGAGGAAAACTTCGAAGCATTTCTGGCGAAATCGTCGCAGTACCTCCTCCGCCAGCGAATTGCCAACCAGGTGACATTCAAGATCACATACGAGATTCAAGATCCCAAGATTTTAAAGATCATCTAGTCTCCTGAGTGATTGGTTTCCAGGATAAATACGACCTGTTTGAAAACCGGGTGACCTGGCACCCATCATGGAATTCGCATTAGAAGTTCTTCCTCGCTGGACATCCGAATTATGGGTCGTACTGTCATCAAAGTTGATCTTTGTCGCTGACTGCGAGGCTTGCCGGTGGGCTCACACATTCACAACATCGAACTCACGCTGCTGATCCTGGTGGTTCTGGTTGCGGCTCTGGCGGCGCTGGCGCAGCGGGTGAAGACTCCGTATCCCATCGTTCTGGTTCTCAGCGGGCTGGCGCTCAGCTTCTTCCCGGTGATTCCGCATGTTTCGATCAATCCCACATTTGTTTTTCTGGTGATTCTGCCGCCGCTTCTGTTCGCCGCGGCGCTCAATACGGCGTGGCGGGAGTTTCGCTTCAACCTGGTGAGTATCGCCATGCTGGGGACGGGGCTGGTGGCCTTTACGGTTGCCGGCATATCGATCGTCGCCCACTTCTTCATGCCGGAATTCGACTGGCGCACGGGGGCGGTGCTGGGTGCGGTTATCTCCACGACGGACGCCATCGCCGTGGCGGCCATCGCCAGCCGGGTGGGGCTGCCGCACCGGGTGCTCGAGATCATTGAAGGCGAAAGCCTGGTAAACGACGCCACCGGATTGCTGGCCCTGCAATTCACGACGGCGCTGGTGGTCTCAGGGGAAATCCCGTCGGTGGGCAGTGGAATTAAGGAGTTCGTCTGGCTGATCTCGGGAGGCATTGCCGCCGGGATGCTGGTGGGCTGGTGTGTGGCCCGCTTTGACCGGCTGCTTTTCCGCCTGTTTCAGCAGTCGAGCGAAGTTCCGATCCTGGTGAGCATCGCCACCCCCTATTTTGCCTATCTGCTGGGCGAGGCGATTCATTCTTCTGGGGTTCTGGCCACGGTGGTGTGCGGACTGTATCTCGGCCGCATGACCTCCGAGACTTTCTCGACCCGGGCCCGGCTCGACTCGCACGCGATCTGGAACACGATCGACTTTGTTCTGAACGGACTGATCTTTATCGTGATCGGCCTGCAGCTGCCCACGGTTCTGGACGGCATGCGCGATCGCGCAGGACATCTGAACTGGCCGCACATGATTGCAGGCGCAGCATTTGTCTGTGTGGTGGCTACCGCGGTACGCATGGCGCTGATCTTTCCCGGCGCACACGCGGCGTGGCTGCTGCGGCATCGGGTGCTTGGCCAGCAGGTGGCCAAGCCGACTCCCAGCGAGCTGGTGATTACCGGGTGGAGCGGGATGCGCGGCGTGCTGACGCTGGCGGCCGCGCTATCGCTGCCTGAGTTCCTCGACAATGGAAGCCCTTTCCCGCGGCGCGGGCACATCATCTTCTATGCGTTTGCGGTCATCCTGGTGACGCTGGTCGGGCAGGGACTGTCACTGCCGGCGCTGATCCGCAAGATGGGGCTGGTGGAATCTGAAGAGACTCTGGATGAGGAGCGCAAGGCCAGGCGCGTGCTGGTGAAGGCAGCGCTGCAGGTTCTGCAGAATACTGTGCCGCCCGAGGATGAGGGCGAGGCCGGGCCGGTGGAGACGCTTACCCGCTTTTATCAGGGGCGGCTGGATTCGCTGAAGCGGAACGTGACGGAGCCGGAGCAGATGCAGACACGAAGGTTCCAAGAGCTCTCGGCAAGGATCAGGAAGGTGGAGCGGGAGCAGATTCTGCGGCTGCGCGCGGAGGGGAAGTTCCGCGAGAGCACGCTGCGAGACCTGGAGCGGGAATTGGATCTGATGGATTTGCGGTGGGAGGGGAAGTAGGCGGCTGGGAGGCGGCCGGCTATGGTCCGGCCAGCTGAAAGGCGGTTAGCTAAAACGGGCGGGTGCTGCTATGACGCGTTCTGGGCGGTTGACTCTACCAGCGACGACAGGCCGGCGGCGTCTATTGCGGCTTTGACCATGGCGTCGAAGCCCATGCAGGAGTTGAGCATGAGGTGGTAGAGGCGGCGGTCAGCCCAGTCCTGATTGAAGAAGCGGCGGATGTAGGCGGCGCGGCGGCGATCGGTGGCGGCCAGTTCCTGTTCGGCGTCTTTGGCGTGGTCGGGAAACTGCTCTTCGAACCACTTCACCTTGCGCCACTGCGAGGCGTAGACGAAGACGTGGAAGGCTCCGGGGGCGCGGGCGAGCATGGCGGCAGCTCCGCGGCCAACGACGACCGCGCCGCCACGCGCGGCTACATCTTCGAGGTATTCGCGAACGAACTCCACCATACGTTCGCTATCGAACACATGGGTTTCGGGGAGTGCGGGCAGGCGCTCGAGCGATCCGTGCCAGAAGGCCTTGCCGAAGCGGTAGTACCAGGGGTCGAGGCGCTCATCGCAGCGCTCGGCGAGGGTCTTGGTGACGCCAGCCTTCTGCGCGATTTCATCGATGAGGCACTGGTCGATCAGCTTCCATCCCAGGCGTTCGGATAGATGGTGGGCGAATTCCGCTCCGCGGCTGCCGTACTCGCGCTCTACCGTGATGACCTGGATCATAGCCAATCTCCAAGGGTAATGCGTGCCGAATGCTAGCACTGTTCTGCTTTGAATCGCAAACGAGAGGATGGGTTACAGCTTTGTTCGAAATTTTTCCGCGACGGCGCAGCTGCGCGATAGGCTGGATAGCTGCTCTATAGCACCAAAGAGGGACCTCCTGCTGGATTGCATGAGGTCCAAACCGGATGCAGATGTCGATAAGAGGAAGATGACGCAATCCACAGGCAGGGAGAGCATGTGCATCCCCTGAATTCGCAATTCCCGATGACAGACGCCAGGAGACTTCCGGCGCGTTATCGTTTCCCCCGCATCCTGGTATGGCTGGCACTCGCAATCCTGTGCGTAGCTCCATCTTTGGGGCAGACGCAGGCTCAGCTTCCTGAGAGCCCGGCTCCGCCGGCGGCGAAGAAGAATTTCTGGGAGCGGCTGGGTGAGTATTATCACCAGGACTGGACGGCTTCGGCATCGTCGAGCACCGCGTCTGTGAGCACTGGGCCTGTGACCACTGGGCCCGCGAGTCCGGCGCCGGCGCGGCGTGGATTGCCGTCGCCGCTGGATTCGCCGCCGTTTCCGAGCTCCGACTGGTCGTATGGCGGATCGCCGACGATTGGCGAGGCGGACACGAACAGCTATCCGCTGATGACGGCGTGGAATGGCGCGAGTGGCCGGACGAAAGTGTATGGGTGGTTCGAGCCTTCGGTGAACGGCAGCACTTCATCGCACAGCAACGGTCCGGTGGCCGACGACGTTTATTCGAATCGCGTGGAGCTCGATCAGCTGGTGGTGTATGTGGAGCGGCTGCCGAATTCGGTGCAGCGCGACCATGTCGACTTCGGCTATCACCTGACGGCCTTCTATGGCACCGATTATCGCAACACAACCGATTTGGGTTACATGAGCTTTCAGCTGCTCAAGGACAAACATCAGTATGGATTCGATCCGCTGCTGGAGTATGCGGACATTTATTTTCCGCATGTGAAGCAGGGGATGAACCTGCGCATCGGACGCTTCACTTCGATTGCGGGCATCGAGTCGCAGCTGGCGCCGACGGATTACATGTTCAGCCACTCGCTGCTGTACTCGATCGATCCGGGCACGGATACGGGTATTCTGGCGACGGTGCAGATGAGCGACCACTGGGTAGCGCAGGCGGGCGTTACGGCAGGGCACGACGTGGCGCCGTGGACGACAGACGCTAGACCGGCTGCGACTGTATGCGCGAGTTATACGACCAGCTCGGTGAACGATAACTTCTACTTATGCGCGAACGGCATCAACGATGGTAAGTACGAGTACAACAACACGCAGCAGTATGACGCGACGTGGTACCACAAGTTCTCAAAGACCTGGCACACGGCGACTGAGGTCTACTCGATGTCGCAGCGCGAGGTGCCGAGTGTGTATGGACCAATCAAGCCGGAAGCGAACACGTATGGCGCAACGTGCCATCCAGGGTTGATCCGCTGCTTCGCTCCGGAGTATGCGGCGATGAACTATCTGAATAAGGAATTCAACGCGCATAACTCGCTCTCGTTCCGCAGCGACCTGCTGAACGACAAGAAGGGGCAGCGAACGGGTGTGAACACGAAGTACACCGAGAACACGCTGATGTTCCAGCACTGGTGGGGGTCGACGGTGCAGCTGCGTCCGGAGGTTCGCTTCGACCATGCGTGGGACCGCAAGGCTTACGACGATGGGGCGAAGCAGAGCCAGTTCATGGTGGCCAGCGATCTGATTTTTCATTTTTAATGACGGCTAAAGTCCGGGCAGCTGAAGTCCGGCTGGCTAAAAGCCGGTAGCGAACTGCGCGCGGCCGGCCCTAGCCACAGGGGCTGAAGCCCCTCATTCTGCCGGCTTTTACGGCACGGCTTACGCCGTGCCCTGATACAAAACCGATATTCTGGATGGCGCTGGTCGGACGCTGCGATGGTTCGGCTACGAGCTGGGCGAAGAAGCGGGCTTCGCGGGCGAATGGGTTGACGGGTGGGAGACCGCGGGAAGTGGTGGCGGTGTCGTAAGTGGAAGCCTACATCTCAGAAGCGAGATGTGGGGCACCCGGGGGTTATGTTGAGGTGTAGATGACAAAGGACGAAATTCTGAGTGCACTTCGAGCTTTAGACCGCGAGCAGGAGCGGCGTTGGCTGCTTGACTTTGGCATGAACCTTACCATTTCCGCTCGTTCTGGGTATCCGGCCGGCGCCGAACCCGGACGCATCGAGCACCTGATGGCATTCAATGAAATGCAGCACCAGATTTATGGGCGTATTCGCCACCTGGACTCCGGAGATCCCTGGGAGCTCGATGGATTTCTGGATGATCTCCATCGAAGAGCGCAGCATTATCGTGTCGAGGGTGATTTTGGGTGGGCTTTGGCTACGTCGATCCGGAGGTTGGCCGGACCATCCGTCTGACAATCCAGATATGATGCCGCTGAAAAGTATCCTCAGGGGCTGAAGCCCCCATTCCTTCTGCTTTTATGGCACGGCTGAAGCCGTGCCCTGACACAAAACCTATGTTCTGGATGGCGCAGATCGGGCGCAGCTGCGGCTCGGTTGCGAGCAAGCCAGGAAGCGGGCCTCGCGGGCGAATGGGTTGAAGGGTGGTGGCCGCGGAAGGTGGCCGCGGCGTCATGAGCGTAACGCTAATTTCCGCTGAGCTTTGCTTGATTCAGGCTATCTACTTTACTGAGGCATTCCTCGAAAGACACCACGCAATTTTTTTACAAAAACTGTCTTTTGATTTGTTCGGCCGTCCTAAGGGGGTCATAAAAAATGACCACGCCTAAATAAGAGTGATCATTGCCGCACGACCACCAAGCATCGCAGTCCGATAGTAATTGATCGGCAAGTAAGGGACCGAAGATCGCCCTTCTAACTTCGCATATTGATCTCGTAAATCAGACTCTGCGCTCTGAAACCATATCCTTAAACGATGAGTAATTATTAACCCCAGAACGTTCTGAGCTATAAACAACAATCCTACGCCTATTAGTGTGGGGATTCTCGGATCTGAGTTTCCTCCAGCGATCCAACCAAGGGCAGCATAGTTTATCGTTATAAAAATGTGAACCATTGGACCCAGAGAGCCATGCTTGACCGAATATAATCATTGGACTGTTTTATAAGCTCTTGCTGATCTTCCATGATAATCGCCCTCAAACGGTCCTCACTATAGCCTGATAGCTAATCTCGATCAACTTAAAGTTAAGTGCCATCCCTAATATGGAGATCTTCTATGGACAAGAATTCCTCCTTGGTTCAGCAGCCCCGTAACTACTTTGATATTGCCCAACTTCAAGACCCCGGAGTGCTGGAGGATTTTCTTGAGCAGCCTCTAACTTTTATTGCTGAGACAATAACGGGCGCATTGGCGGTTGGTAAGACGGGAGTTATGGTAGCTGGTGGTCGCGTAGTTCAGGCTCTAATGAAGGGCATGCTTTTCAAGCAATGGAGTGCCGAATTTCGACAACTGAGAGAGGCAGGTAAAATTCCCGACGACTTCGCACAGAAGCCGTATGGGTTTCAGACTTGGGTTGAATTGATGACTATCCTCGACGAGGAGGCACCCGATGCTGACAGACTCCGTGCGCTTAAGGCGATGTTTTTCGCAGTGAACAAGGTTAACGTCACGGATGCGGAGCAGATGTCAGCGTACCAACTTTGGCAGATTGCGAAAAGATTGGGGTCCGGCGAACTGCACTTATTGAAGGTCATCTATGAGCATCGGCACAACAACATAGATGTTCCTTCCACTCCATCAATCACATTTCACAATTGGGCATCTTACATGGCTAACGCAGCTGGTCATGGCATCGTAGGCCTAGTCGAACTCCACGAGAAAAAGTTAACAGAATTATCCTTGATTTCAGGGAGGCCAAATAACAGACCAGACTTAGTACTACGCGCGAACGCGAGGCTAACTGACCTTGGCATGCGCTTTTACGAAAATATTCAAACCTATGAGCTGGCGACTCACGACCCATCGTCGAACGCGGCCAATGATGTCTGATGATTTTATTGGATAGGGCCAGCACTACTACTCCTTAAACTCCACCACGGTGGCGCCGGCTCCGCCTTCGTTTTGGCTTGGTTCGGTTACTGTTGCTACTTGAGGATGTCTTCTTAGCCATTCTCTTAGGGTGCGGCGTAGGATGCCCATTCCGGTTCCGTGGATGATTCTTATTCTGGGCAGGCCGTTCAGGAATGCCTTGTCTACAAACTTCTCTACTTCGTCCTGGGCTTCATCGGCGGTGCGGCCGATTACGTTGATCTCCCAGCTGATGCTGGCGTCAGGCTCGGCCATGGATACCGAGACTCCGCTGCGTTTGCGCACGGCCTGCAGGGGCGTGGGGCCGCGCTGGCCTTGATTGGCTTTCGATGGGGAGTGGATGACTTCCGCGATCTCGTCTCTGGCTACGCGCATCTTCATGGGGCCGATGGCTACTTCGAAGTTCTTTTCGTCGATCTGGCGCTGGACGATTGCGGTCTTGCCTAATGTCTTGAGCTTGACGGTGTCTCCGGTGGAGATGTGCCTGACGATGTGGGGCTGGGCCTGAGCGTCTCCCTTGTCGGCTCCGGTGTGCGGGGCGACGACCGAGGCGTTGAAGCCCTCGGCGAATTCGCGGCGCAGACGGGAGATGCGGCGCTCGGCGTCCTTGGATAACTTCTGCTGCGCGGCCTTGTCATCGATGGCGCGGACGGTTTCGCGGGCCTGGTACTCGAAGTCCTTGAGGAGCGAGGCTAACTGCTGCTCCATTTCCTTGACCTTGGCGCGCCACTCTTTCAATCCTTCTACTTCTAACTTCTGCTTTTCTCTTTTTAATTCGCCTTCGAGGATCTGATAGCGAGCGCGGTCGGCGGTGACTTCGCGCAACTGCTCGTGCAGGCTGTCGAGGAAGCGGCCGATATCGAGGGTCTGGGTGCTGAGGCGGCTTCTTGCGGACGCGACCATTTCCGGCGCGAGGCCGAGGCGGGCAGCGATGTTGATGCCGGCGGAGGCTCCGGGCACTCCCTGGCGCAGCTCGTAGGTGGGAGCGAGGGTCTGCTCGTTGAAGCCCACGGCGGCGTTGATGACTCCGGCAGTGTTTTCGGCATAGACCTTGAGCGAGGTGTGGTGGGTGGAGATGATGGACCAGCAGCGGGTTTTTAAAAAGTGTTCCGCGATGGCAACGGCCAGGGCCGCGCCTTCTTCGGGGTCGGTGGCGGAGCCGAGCTCGTCGAGCAGGACCAGGGAAGACGAGCCGGCGCGGGCGGCGATGCGGTTGAGGTTGACGATGTGCGCGGAGAAGGTGGAGAGGTTCTGCTCGATAGACTGCGCGTCTCCGATGTCGGCGAGGAAGGCGTCGAAGATGGGGAAGGTGGCTTCTTCGGCGGGGACGGGGACGCCGCTCTGGGCCATGATGGCGAGGAGTCCGGTGGTTTTGAGGCCGACGGTTTTGCCTCCAGTGTTGGGGCCGGAGATGATGAGCTGGCGTTCGCCGCTGGTGAGGGCAAGGCTGATGGGGACGATGGTGCCGTTTTGTTGTTTAAGGCGGTGTTCCAGGAGCGGGTGGCCGGCCTGTTTCAGGGTGAGGCTGGCGGCCTGGTTTGCCTCGGGGGCTGAAGCCCCTTCTTCTCGACGCTCGTACGGCACGACTGAAGTCGTGCCCTGATACAAACCGTGGCCGCTCGCGGCTGCGCCCTCGGGGGCTGAAGCCCTTTCTTCTCTGATGTGCGCAGTCCGCGGGCTGAAGCCCGCTTCTACCTCGGTCGTTCCCTGATCCCACATCTCAGAATCGAGATGTGGGGCACCCGGTTCCGCTGCGGTGAAGACGGGCGCGATGCATTGGTATTCATTGGCGAAGCGGGCTCGGGCGTGCAATGTGTCGACTTCGGCGAGGACTTCCGATCCCTTCAGAATCACTGGCGCGTATTGGCCTATCTGGCGGGTCATCTGGGCGAAGATGCGGTGGATCTCGGCCTGTTCGTCTTCCAATAGCCTGACGAGATCGTTGTTGAGCTCGATAGTTTCAAGGGGCTCGACATAGACGGTCTGACCGGACGAGCTGGAGCCGTGGACCACGCCCTGGACACGGCGCTTCCACTCGGCCTTGACGGGGATGACGAAGCGCTCGCCGCGGATGGTGATGAGATCGTCCTGCGTCGAGCCGCCTTCAGAGTAGTGGCGGAGGGCTTTGCGGAGGCTGTCTTCGATGGCACGCTGCTGACGGTCCATCTCGCGGCGGATGCGGCGCAGCTCGGGCGAGGCGTCGTCGGTTAATGTTCCGTCGGGGAGGATGCGGTCGCGGAGGGATTCGACGAGCGGGGTGAGCGGAGTGGTTGAGAGCTCAGAGCTCAGAGCTCGGAGCTCAGGTAGTACTTCTGCCAACGATTGCGGGGGTTGAGCGATGATGGCGGCCCAGGCGGAGATGTCCTCAGCGAGGTTGACGATGCGGCGGATCTCTTCGGCTTCGAGCGCGGCGCCTTCGATGCGGGACTTGGCGAGCAGATCAGTCGGGTCAAAGAGCGAGCCTACCGATGGGCGGAGTCCTTCGGCGAGCAGCAGGCGCATCTCAGAGACGAGGGTGTGCTGGCGGGCGATCCAAGGACGATCCAAAGAGGGCGCGAGGGCGAGCAGCCAGCCGCGTCCGGTGGCGGATTGCGCATAGCCGGAAAGCAGGGTGAGAAAGCGGTCCCATTCGAGGGCGGAGCGGCTACAATCGCTCACGGTAGACGGGATGGGATGGGACAGGGACATGGATTCCATCATAGCTAGCTGAAAAGCGGCCAGCTAACCGGCGGTCAGCGGTGAAGCGGGCGGCTAAGGGCCGGTCAGCTCAAAGCGGATGGGTGCCTGGATAGCGGTTTATCAAACTCGTCATCTCGGGGCATATCGACGGGGCGGAACAAGTGTTGTAGCTTGTGCGTAGTTGATTACGGGTCTTGTGGCGATTGAGAACGGTAAAGGAGGAGCCAGCCTATGTTCTGCAGTGGATGTGGACAACCTATTTCCCCCGGTCAGCAGTTTTGCCTGCGGTGCGGGCGGGCGGTTCCGGCAGCAGCGCCAATTGGCGCACCGGTGATGTATGGCGTTCCGGCACCGATCGCTTATGCCTACACGCGGGTGCACCGGCATCTGCAGGCGCTGGGCGTGCTGTGGATCGCGTACGGATTCTGGACGCTGTTCCAGTGGGGCATCGCGATGTCATTTTTCGCGGGCTTCTTTGGAAACTACTTTGGGCACTGGAATCATGGGCCTTTCGGGGAGTTTCCGTTCGGCCATATGCCGTGGTTTGGGCCGCTGATCACAGTGCTGGTGGTGCTGCGCACCGTGCTATCAGTAGTGACCGGCGTAGCTCTGGCGCGGCGTGCGCCGTGGGGACGGATGATGGCGCTGGTGGTGGCTTTCCTTACGCTGATCAAGCCGATTACGGGGACGGCTCTGGCGATCTACACGCTGTGGGTGCTGCTGCCGGCAGCTTCGGGCGCGGAGTATGAGCAGATGAAGTGCCAGGGGCCGATGTTCTAGGACTGTGCCTAGGACCGCGCGTCCGGCGACACGCGCCTTTGGCGCACTTCGTATTTTGAAAAGATCACCGTGGTCTCCCACATCTCAAAATCGAGATGTGGGGCACCCATTGCGCATTTCAGGGGCTGAAGCCCATTTCAGAAATAAGCTTGCCGACACGGCTGAAGCCTTGCCCTGATACAAACCCATTAGAATCGACGTATGGAATTTCCTGTTACACGGCTGCGGCGGCTGCGGCGTTCTGAGGCTATGCGCAGCCTGGTTCGCGAGACGAGCCTTGAGCCTTCGGCGCTGATTTATCCCTTGTTTCTTTGTCCCGGCGAGGGTGTGCGCAAGGAGATCGGGTCGATGCCCGGCGTCTTCAATCTGTCCATTGATGAAGCGGTGAAGGAAGCCGAAGAGGCTGCGGCGCTTGGTCTGGGCGGGCTGCTGCTGTTTGGGTTGCCGGAGTCGAAGGACGAGAAGGGCTCGGGTGCTTACGACGAAAACGGTATCGTGCAGAGCGGATTGCGGGAGCTAAAGAAGCTGTCTGCGGCGAAGAAACTGTTGATGATCGCCGATGTCTGCCTGTGCGAGTACACCTCGCATGGGCATTGCGGGATCGTGAAGAAGGCTAAAAATGCTCCGGGAACCGCGTCTAAAAAGTCAGAAGCGAACAAATCGGCAAACGGGCCGGAAAGCGGCTCGGATACGGACTACGAGATCGAGAACGATTCGAGTCTGCGGCTGATCTCGAAGACGGCTGTGTCGTTGGCGGCGGCGGGTGCGGACATTGTGGCTCCGAGCGACATGATGGATGGGCGCGTGGCGGCGATCCGCGATGAGATGGATGACGCCGGCTACGAGCAGACTCCCATCCTGTCGTATGCGGCGAAGTTTGCCTCGGCGTTCTATGGGCCGTTTCGCGAGGCGGCGGATTCGGCTCCGCAGTTCGGCGACCGCAGGAGCTACCAGATGGACGGGGCCAATCTTCGCGAGGCCATGCGCGAGATCGACCAGGACCTGGGCGAGGGCGCGGACATGATCCTGATGAAGCCGGCGATGCCGTATCTGGATGTGATCCGGGCGGCGCGGGAGCGCTTCGATGTGCCGATCGGCGCGTACCAGGTGTCGGGTGAATATTCGATGCTGCAGGCGGCGTTTGCGAAAGGGTGGCTGGAGCCGCAGCGGGCAATGATGGAGTCGCTGCTGTCGATCCGGCGCGCGGGTGCCGGGTTTATTGTGACTTACTTTGCCAAGGATGCGGCGAAGGTGCTGGGGTAGAGATAAGGTATCAGCCGACACCGATAGTCCCTGTCCGATAATTTCGTCCCATTACTCACCCGGCGGCGATGAGTGCATGTTGAGAATGCTCTCCAACGCCGAGCAATTTTGATTGGCCGGAACCCGCTTCTGGCTGGGTTTGAGCTCATGCGAGGCATAAAACATTTGGCTGGCTGTTTTTGAGATCAGGTGTAGGATACTCGCAGTTCGATGCCGGTGAAGTGAATGATCGTGTAGTGACGCACTCTCACTGTGCGAAGTTCCGGCTTGATCTCATCTGTTTTATTTCCGGTTGTTGAAGGCCGGTTTCCAATGGCTCGTATTCGAGTGATTCGCTGCGGTTCCCGGGTGGCGGCCGGTATCGTCGATTGAGATGATGATGCGGGTCCCCCATGTGCGAAGCAGATGGACACTAGTTGTCGCTCTGTTTGGCGCACTCGCGGGGATGGCGTGCGGCTTTTTCCTGTTTCGCATGGTCACGATGCACCTGGCGATGGTCGAGCTCGATCATCATGCGTGGCGCTACATGCTGCGCGCGGAAACCTCTTCGCAAACCTCGGAAAGATTTCTCAATTCCATGGCCGCTGCCCGGCTGCCGGCTTGCTCGGATGCTGAAATTGCGTACATGCATCATCTGCTCTTTCAGTCGGAGTTTCTGAAAGATGGCGGACGGATGAGCGATGGGCATGTGCAGTGCGATGCGCTGTTCCGGCCATCGGAGCTGACACAGAAAGTTTTTACGCCGGCGTTTCGATTGAAGGATGGAACCAGGGTTTATACAGACATCCGGATGGTGGCAGGCGATCCGGAGGCGCGGATCGGCGTGGAGCGCGGCGGTTTCTTTGTGTCGTTTCTGCACTGGCGGCCTGACCGGCTGGGAAATCTTCCGCTGAAATTTACGCTGACCGAGGTCGACGATACGGACCGGAAGCCGGGTTGGCTGCATGGCGAGTTTCCTCCGGCAGCGGCCGCTGTGCTGGCCAGAGATGGATGGGCAAAGGTGGGCGACAGCCTGTATGCGACGCATTGTTCGCCTCACTACTTCAACTGCTTTACGGCTTATGTGGATACGAAAGCCGTGTTTGCGGCGAGGAAGAGCGAATGTGCCGGGTCGATGGTGCTGGGCGGAGCTGTGGGCGCCTTTATCGGCTTTTTCTGCGTACTGTTGCACCAGCGGAAGCAGAGCATGGTGCATCAGCTGCGCAGGGCGATCCGCGACGACAAGCTGTACATGGTGTATCAGCCGATTGTGGATTTGAGAGACCGCGGGATTGTGGGCGCGGAGGCGCTTGTACGCTGGGCAGACGATGAGGGTTTCGAGGTTCGGCCGGATATGTTTGTGCCTATGGCTGAAGCGGGCGGCTTCATCGGCGAGTTAACGGAACTGACGCTTCGGCACATCTTGCGGGACTTCGGCAGACTCCTCAAGGAACGGCCCGACTTCAGTATCAGCGTGAATGTGACGGCAACCGATCTGGCCGATCCCACGTTCCTGCCCATGCTGGATCACTGGCTGGCGGGTGCGCGGGTGGCGGCTCCGAGCGTGACGATCGAAGTGACTGAGGGCTCAACTGCCCAGAAAACACTGGCGGTTGAGACCATTCACCAGTTGCGGGAGCGGGGGCACAGGGTTCACATTGACGACTTTGGGACGGGTTACTCGAGCTTGTCCTATCTGCATTCGCTGGCCGTGGATGCAATCAAGATTGATCGGTCATTTACGCACGCGATTGGCACGGAGGCGGTGACGGTCAGCATTTTGCCGCAGATTCTGGCGATGGCGAGAACGCTGAATCTTGAAGTTGTGGCGGAGGGCATTGAGACAGAGGAACAGGCTGACTATTTCGCAATGTATGACCAGCCGATCTGGGGGCAAGGATGGTTATTCGGGCGGCCGATGGATGCGGGGACATTTCATAGCCGTCTGGCAGAGGATGAAGAGTCGGTCCTTTTGTCGTCGGAGAGGAAGATTTGAGTTGTTTCGTCGTGGTGATGATCCGCGGCGCCGACGAACGTCTGTCCTTACCTGCCGGGTAGGGCCGCGGTCTGCCACCCTACGCGATGAAGCCGCGCAGGATGGGGCACCCGGCTGATGCGGCTCACTCCGATTACCTATGCCGCTGCGCGCCGGAGTGGTGTGAGGCGCAGCTACATCTTCATAGGTGAGCCGTCGGCCCATTTATCGGCCATCATGATGGAGATGAAGATGGGTGGGAAGTTTTTGAGCTGCGGGTAAGCATCGGGAGAGAGGGACCAATAGCTGACTCCCATGAAGGGGGAATTAGGGAGGTTGGCACCCAAAGAATCGCCCTTGTCCGCGGTGTAGAACATCACGTGCGGCATGGCATGATCGCCCTCGTCCGTCAGATAAGCGGTTTTTGACATCATGTAGCACATGCCACCGAGCTCGAGCGCGGGCAGTTCCTTCTTCGCGATCGCATCCGCGGTCGCGGCGACGATCTCTTCTTTCGATTTGCCTGCGAGTACGAGTTGGGCGCGCAGGCGGTCGTACGGGATGAAGGAACGGGAGGCGGCAGGATTGAGGCAGGCGGCAGCCCGGATTTTCGGATTCCAGAATTCCGGGTGGTCGAGCATGCCTGCCCAGGCGCGGTCTACATAGCAGGTCCATCCATTTTTGCCAGTGACCGCGGTTTCGAAGCCGTTAGGCGTGAGGACGAGAACGGTGGCGTCTTTGCCGACGGCTTCAGGAGCGGAGCTGCGGGCCAGCGCGATTTCCGCGTCGCGGTCCATCATGTACTGGCCGATTGGCGCCATCTTCAGATAGGGCGCAGCGGCGGAACCGGGTGTAGCCGCGCTTTGGGCGCGTGCCGCGGTGAGGCTCATGAGAATTACGGCGCTGGCAAAGATACCGGCGAATGTCTTGTGGATACGCATTTGTTTCTCCTGTCACGTTCAGTTGGGCCCGTGTTTTCAGGCCTTCACCAGGACGACGAACAGGAAACAGCGATTTCGACACGATGCCGAAATTATTTTTCCGAGGGCGGAGCGCTTGAGTGGAAACAGGACGCTTACACCTGAAATGGGATGCGGGAGGGATATCCTCTGCTGCTCCCATCTTTAGTTTACAAGAGGCGAGTGGGCTTGCCGCAATCCCGGGGTCTTGCTTCATGATCGTCATTCGGCGTGAGAGATTGCGCCGCAAAAAAGACGTTGCGCCGGACCGAAGTTATCTTGAGATGCGGCTGACGCCGGTGCGACGTTTCTCACTTCATAAGGAGCGATCGACCTATGCCGGAAGTGGATAGCAGGTTTCGTCAACAATTCTTCCATGGCACGCGCGCAGATCTTCAGCACGGCGATCTGATCGCAACTGGGTATACATCGAACTACGGCGAAGGGAAGATGCTGTCCTGGGTTTATTGCACGAGCACACTGGACGCGGCGATCTGGGGCGCTGAACTCTCTGTTGGCAGTGGACCGGAAAGGATCTATGTTGTAGAGCCGACCGGAGCGATCGTGGACGACCCGAATTTGACGGACAAGAAGTTTCCCGGCAATCCGACGATGTCGTATCGCTCGCGTGAGCCGCTGCGCGTGGTTGGAGAAGTTACGAAGTGGCAGGGGCACTCGTCCGAACAGATTCTAAAAATGAAGGGTGGTCTTGAGCGCCTGAAGACGGAACGCGCCGAGATTATTGACTGAGTTTGTTGCCGGTTTTGTAGGGCCCATCCTTCGCGGTGAGGCTGCGAGGGATAGGGCAGCCCCGGCTCGTTCACGCAACTCCGGGCGCGACTGACTCGCGTTTCGGCGGCAGAAGCGCTGACAGGATTACTCCGAAGACGAGAACTATGATCACATCGGTAAAGTTCCGGTGGACGCCGTGCATCCACGCCTCGACGGTTTGAATACTCATCACCGTGCCATGGGAGATGTTCCACCACGCTGCCAGGGCAATCATGGAGCGATGCTCAGACGGTCTTCTTGCGGCGAGGAGTAAAAAGACCCCTACGGGAACAAAGAAGCTCAGAAACATCGGCTCGCATTCGTTGTGCTGCTCCAAGAGCCAGCTGGAATGGCGGAGATCGAGATATAGAAAATAGATCGTGGCCAGATTGAACAGCCCCACGATCACTAAGACGATTTGTGTCAGGCGTTCTCTTTTCACATTGACCTCGTTGGAGTGAATCTTGCCGTGAGCGCAGCAGCGGCTCACGCACAGGATTTTAGAGAAGTCCGGTCGCTAAGAGACAGGTGTTCCTTCGTGTCGCGCATGGCAACCTCTCAGGAAATCGGTACGGTGCCGCGGCCCAATCGGTTCAGATTTTTCGCAGAGTTCTATGGGTCAATGGGTTCGTTGGGATAACTGACATTGCAAAGGGATTACGGCTTCCGTTGGCGCTGTCAGGTTAATGCACTCATTGATGGTTACGGGTAGGGGTTTGTGGAATCACAACCTTTGCGATGTGGCTGCGAAGTAGGGGACTCACCGCCGTTTAAAGCGTCCGTTGTAGTACCTGACACAGCAGATAGCAGGCCGAGTCACAAAGAAGTAATGCATAGTTAATCTCCTCGGCGCTCTGAGTAAGACTTACCCGCTTAGTAAAGTCCACTGGATGCTTCTTGTGTGCTGCGGCCGAGCGCAGGTCCGCACCATGCGCAAGCTTGTTCCTAAGCACGAAAAGCGGAATGGCGATCTCTTCAACTGTAAAGGTGGGCGCGTCAGTCTTCGCGTGCCAGTTCGAAAACACAAGCGTCTGCGGTCCGAGGCAGTCGCACAATTTGCTTTTGAATGGCTCTTTGCCACCGCTGTCGAAGATAGCCTCTAGACCGGTAACCCACAGCAACCCGGCAATATACGGATGAAAGTGCTCCAGCCCAAGCTGCAGCAGAGTGAGTGCGTTCATCTGTTCGACATTGCTGCCGTCCATCACCTTCTGTATGCGGTCGATCATGGCGGGGACGCGCGCCAGCATCGCATCGTCGAAGCTGTTCATCATCGCCCATGGTCCCGGCTGCATTGGCGGACGCCGCTCGACCTGCTGATGCCTATAGATGAAGCCGAGAGTCTGAATGGGCTTGATAACCTGAATCGCCATCAGCCCGGCATAGAAGCGATCTGTACCCCGCTGCCGGGCAATCTCTGTGCCCTCGCCAGGCAGCCACTGCGGATACTCACACCGAAGATAACGTGAAGCCTCGGCTTCTTCTTCCATTTCCCCCTGACCCTGTACCCAATCCCAGCGATGAGCCAGCAGTTGATCGTTAGGGCGTATTAGTGAGAGACCATCCCCTAATGGTATGGAATCGTCGCCGCGCTTTGCGATACCTAAAAGCGCGGTATGAATGGTGTCAATGCTCAAGGCCAGCAAATCCTTCTTTGCGTTTTGCCGATGGCTACCTAAGATACTTCTCCGGCAGAGTTAGTCCGGGGCGTTCGTCGTCCCACATGATGCTGGCTACCCAGTAGCGGCCTTGGGCGTGCACGATCTGGATTGAGTTGATGCCGCGGGCGAAGGGTGTGGTGTCTTCGGCGTTGTGGCGGCTCTCGTAGGTGCTCCAGACGTGAATGAGGTTGCCGAACTCTTCGACGCGGTTGGCGATGCTGTGCTCGAAGAAGCCGTTCGCCTTGAAGTAAGGATCGTCGCGCTCGACATACATGTCTGGGGTGAGGAGCATGGCGTCGCTCTTGCGCGCGGGCCTGTCGGCTGTCGCCGGGGTATCGGGGCGGATCACTCCGAGGCGGCCGTCGGGCAGGAAGAGGGAACGAAAGCGGTCCCAGTCGCGGGGCTTGCCTGCGGGTCCGGAGATGACATCGTAGAGCGAGGCGAGGAGATGGTCGACGGTGTCGACATCGCTCGGATTCTTGGCGGCCGGCCAGGCGGGATGGCTCGCGATGGAGCCTACAAGCGGAGGCGGCGCTGGCTGGGCGGATGGCGATGACTGCTGGGACAGGGCGGGGATCGCGAGCAATATGACAGATGCCGTCAGGCGGGCGCATTTCCGAGTGGCTGCTTGTTTCGCGTTTTTCATTCGCTCCTCTGGTTTCAGACTTCGGGACGCATCGTTTCAGGCCTGGGGACGCGTCGCTGAATTCTTTGTGGATTCCCAGAGTATTCGGGCGGTTTGTTTTCGTCTACAGCGGTGAAGCTGTTGGGGTCTCCCACCCTACGCGATGAAGCCGCGTAGGGTGGGCACCCATACTTTAAAGTGGCGCGTCAGGCGATTCAGGTACGGCATGGTCCTGGGTCGGAGAGATAGGAGCGGCCGGAGCGGGTGATGTCCATGACCAGATAGGGAGGAGAGAACGACTTGTTGCCGTAGCTCTGCGCGACTTCGTTGTGTTTTTGCAGGCGTGCTTCGATCGCGGCGCGGATCGCTTTCTGGCCGTGTGCGCTGCCGGTGTCGATTTCTCCCTGCGTGTAGTCGATGATCTGGTTGTCGTGGAGCCTGGTGGTAATGTCTTCGACCTGGAAGGTGATG
Organism: uncultured Acidobacteriaceae bacterium; assembly: GCA_963745105.1. Taxonomy (GTDB): domain Bacteria; phylum Acidobacteriota; class Terriglobia; order Terriglobales; family Acidobacteriaceae; genus Silvibacterium. Next base: position 163,445 of record CAVUWQ010000022.1, on the reverse strand, counting down.
CTTTGCGGGTCGAGGATTTTGAGGGTGAAGGCTCGCACGCCCAGGAAGCCGTTGCGCTCTCGGCCGACAATCACATACTCACTCACGAGGTCGCGGGCTATGTCAGCCCGGTCGGGGTCTGTCTCCTTATAGAGCTGAAGTATGGCGCGTATGCGTTCCTCGGCATTCTGAATCAGGATTTCTTTTAGGGCATCGACGGGCTGGTCGATATCTCTGATCCGGTTGTTCATGGCGGCTTCGAAGTCGACGGTTTCCGCGCGGCCATTCGGCCACTTCAGGGTCATGGATGCAGCCTGGGTAGCCCACAGGATGACCGCGCTTTTTGCGAAGTGCAGTTTGCAGTGGCTGTTGCCGGCGGTGTCTATCGAATTAGTGGCGACGAAGATGTGATGACCGCTCCGGCCTACGATCAACGGAGTGCAGTCGCCGAGCGTGGTCAGAAACATCATGAAGATGGCTGCTGCCACTCTGCGCTTTACCGGCATGCAGGTCAGCATAGCGGTTGGCGGCGCATCGCGTCTTTCGATTTACGCGGCGGTCCGGTTCACGCTGGATGCGCGGCCACTCATACCGTGCTGGTGGATGCCTGATGTTGCTCGGTGAGCTCGGCGGCGGCGGAGAGCGGGCGTCCGAATAGATAGCCTTGCATCTGGTCGCAGCCGGCGTCGCTCAATGCCTGCGCCTGCACTTCTTCTTCGACGCCTTCGGCGGTTACGGTGAGGCCGAGGACTCTTCCGAGCGCGACGATGGTATTCACGATGGCGGCGGCCTTGGGACGGGTGAGCATGTCGGTGACGAAGGAGCGATCGATCTTCACCTTGTCGAAGGGAAACTTCAGAAGATACGTCAGGCTGGAATAGCCGGTGCCAAAGTCATCGAGGGCGATGGAAACACCCAGAGCGCGAAGGCGCTCCAGGCGGACGAAGACGGCGTCTACGTCTTCGAGCCACAGGCTTTCGGTGACTTCCAACTTGAGCCGTGATGGGTCGAGGCCGGACTGCTCCAGTGCCGCGGCGACGGCAGCGACCACATCACCCTGACGAAACTGCACCGGCGACAGATTTACGGCGATCCTGAGAGGACTGCTCCACGAAGCGGCGGTGCGGCATGCCGTTTCTAAAACCCATGCGCCGACGGGGATGATGAGGCCGGACTCCTCGGCTACGGGAATGAACTCGGCCGGCGAGCATGGATTCCAGCCCGAGGGCCAGCGCAAGAGAGCTTCGAAGCCGAGAAGCTTTTCGTCCGCGGCGCTGAAGAGGGGCTGATAGGCCAGCTCAAACGCCTTGGATGACAGCGCGCGGCGCAGATCGGCCTCAAGCTGGCGGCGCTTGCGAAAGAGGATGTCCATGCCGGGCTGGAAGAAGCAAACAGCTTTGCGACCCTCGGCCTTGGCTTTGTAGAGGGCGACATCGGCGCAGGAGAGCAGGGCATCCCAGTCCTCAGCGTCGGTGGGCGCAACAGCGATGCCGACGCTGGCTCCGCACTCGATGGGCAAACCGTCGATCTGGTAGGGCTGGTAGAGCGTCTTCAGCAGGCGATCGGTGAGGGCACTGGGGCCGTCGGCCTGGGTCATGCCCACCTGCAGGATCACAAACTCATCGCCGCCGAGCCGGGCTACCGTGTCCTCTTCGCGAACGGCGGCCTGGAGACGCACCGAAAATTCCTTCAGCAAGTCGTCGCCGGCGCTGTGGCCGAAGCTGTCATTGACCTCTTTGAAGCGGTCGAGATCGAAGAGCAGCACCGCAACGTAGGAGTTGTCGCGGCGACGGCGCGCCAATGCGGCTTTGCCGTCTTCCTTGAGGCGCTTGCGGTTGGCGAGCCCGGTGAGGCTATCGTGCTCGGCCAGAAACAATGCTTCGGCCTGAGCCTTGCGGTGAGCCATCATGCGGCGATAGGCGAGGAGTCCGGGCAGGCCGCCGGCAAGAAAGACGGCGATGGCCATGATGCTTTCAGTGATGAGAAAGGCCTTCTCGCAGAGCGCCTTGTACTGGGTTTCGTCGACGTAGGCCTCGAAGACTCCGATGATGACGCCGTTGCGCCTGATGGGAATGTAGGACTCGGCAAAGTAGGGCGGGTTCGCCGGGGGTATGCCGGCTTTGGATTCGGTGAAGGTCTGGCCGGCGAGAATGGAGGCGGAGATTTTCTCTCCGTGGCGCGCAGCAATGGTGGTGGGCATGAGCGGAGAGTTCCAGCGGTCATAGATTAAGACCTGCCGGCCCTGCCTATCCCACACCTTGAAGCGATAGATATGTCCCACCTGCATGACTTCATTCAGGAGGTCTCTGGTGCGATCGGAGGGGGTGATGCCGGCGATGATCCCGGGCAGGTCGTCCGCGGTCTTGGCCATGCTTGCTGCCCAGTCCTGGGCAGCCTCTTCGGCGTCATAGCGCAGCAGGCTGTGCGCGACCACCTGGCTCAGCTCCACTCCGATGGCTGCAACCAGCAGGATGGCCGCTGCCAGCAGCGCGATCTTTCCGTGATCGGTGCCGAGGAAGCGCAGGACGGGACTTTCCGGTTTGTGCTCGCGCTTGATGAGGAATGTCATCTTATGCGACGGATCGCCGTGAAGCGACGGCGTCTTTTGAGGTATCGGCGGGATGGAGCGAAGGCATGAAAGCGGCAGCGGGTGAGGAGATGCCCGGAGTGTCCGATTTACAGACAGGGGACCGCGATCAGGCGCGGTCGAGCTCGGCAAAAAGGTCGCCGAGGACGACCTGGATAGGTGTTCCGGCGATGGCGAGGACGCCGTTTTCCGGCTCCTGCATAGCGGTGCGGGTGAAAATGTAGGCCTTGCGCAGCTCCGGCTCGATGACCCACACGTGCTCCGTGCCGAAGTTGAGGTAGTCGTCGGCGCGCTGGCGAATACCACTTAGCGTATCGCGGGGCGAAAGGATTTCTATGCAGAGTAGCGGTGGTGTACGCAGGATACGCTTCCATTCCAGGCCGGCCGCGACGACCGTGACATCGGGAACGCGGAAGCGCGTGGGGCTGACCTGCACGCGGAGCTCGGGATATACCTCGACCCGCCAATCGCGCTCTTTGAGGCCGAAGAGAATGGTCAGAAAGCGCTGCAGGATGGCGTGTTCTTTCTCGCCTAAGTTGCGCTCCTCGATTTCACCGTCGATATAGTCGCAGTCCGGACGATAACTCGTATCCAGGTATTCCTCCACCGAGATACGGACGGGATGTGGGGCCGCGCTCACGCACTCAGTATCCCGCAATTCAGGGGCAATCCCAACCGGAAACTCCAGCCTGCATCCTTCCGGCTGCCGGCGCATCTTCCATTTCGGGACGCTTGCGTACAATAAACTGTTCGGGATGGGCCGCTGGCTGGCTTAGGGCCCGCGCATGTCATAAAAGGATTGGAGTTTGCTTTGGCAGAGACGATTTACGACGTAGCCATCATCGGCGGAGGACCCGCCGGATATACCGCCGCCATCCGCGCCGGCCAGCATGGGCTGAAAGTGGCTTTGATTGAAAAAGATAAGGCCCTGGGCGGGACCTGCCTGATCGTTGGCTGCATCCCGACCAAGGCTCTGCTCTTCAATGCAGAGGTCTACGACCACCTGAAGCACGCGAAGGATTACGGGATCGACGGCCTGAGTGAAGGCTCGCTCAACTGGAAGGCCATTCTCGACCGCAAGAATTCCATCGTGACCCGGCACACCAAGGGCCTGGATTTCCTGATGCGGAAGAACAAGATCACGGTCGTGCCCGGCTTCGGCAAGCTGACCGGTCCGGCCAAGGATGGCGTACATACGATTGACGTGGCGGCGGACCCAGGCAACGACAAGACCAAGGCAACGACCATCAAGGCGAAGAATGTGGTGCTGGCCACGGGATCGAATGCGCGCATGCTGCCGGGCATCGAGACCAGCGACCGCATCCTGACCAATATTGAAATTCTCTCGATGGAGAGCATTCCCAAGTCGCTGGTGATTATCGGCGCGGGCGCTGTCGGCGTGGAGTTCGGGTCGATCTTCAAGAGCTTTGGTTCGGACATCACCATTGTTGAATATCTGCCGCGTCTGGTTCCGGCAGAAGACGAAGAGGTGAGCAAGGAGCTGGCGCGGTCGTTCAAGAAACGCGGCATCGACATCAACGTGGGCGCGAAGGTCGAGAAAGTCGAGACGACGAAGACTGGCGTGAAGGTGACGTTCACGGCGTCCGACGGCAAAACGGTGGTGAAGGAAGCCGAGAAGGTGCTCGTCGCCGTAGGCCGCGCTCCACGGACCGAGGGCATCGGTCTCGAGAAGACGAAGATCGCTCCGGATCGCGGCTTCATCAAAGTGAACGAGTACATGCAGACCGACGAGCCGGGGGTCTACGCAATTGGAGACATCGTCGCGGGCATGCCGCAGCTGGCGCACTCGGGATCGATGGCGGGCATCGTGGCGGTGACCAAAATTGCCGGCAAGTATGCGCGGCCGGTCAAGCGCGAGCGCATTCCTGGCTGCACCTACACCGAGCCGCAGATCGGCAGCGTAGGGCTTACCGAAGCCAAGGCACGCGAGAAGGGACTGAACATCAAGGTCGGCAAGTTTCCTTTTGTCGGGAACTCGAAGGCTACGATCGTGGACTCTCACGACGGCTTCGTGAAGGTGATTGCGGACGCCAAGTACGGAGAGATTCTCGGCGTGCACATTATCGGTCCGCAGGCGACGGAGTTGATTGCCGAGGCGGTAACGGCGATCGAGCTTGAGGCGACGGTGGAAGACATGATGTGGATCATTCATGCGCATCCCACGCTGGCGGAGGCGATGCTGGATGGGTTCTCGAGCGTTGAAGGGATGGCGATCAACGTTTAGTTTTTTGCGTGACGTTATTTTCTAGTAGTGATTTAAGAGGGTGGCCAAGGCCACCCTCTAATTTTATGATTACCTTATGGCCTGGTGGGTAACGCTGCAGCCTTTGAAGATGCTTCAGCAAATTTGCCCATTGGAGGGGCGATGAAATATAGGGTGGAACTCATCGAGTCAGAAGAAGGGTTCGCAGTTGGTTGCCCTGACCTGCCGGGATGCTGGTCCCAGGGGGCAACGGAAGAAGAGGCTCTAGAGAATATCAAGTCGGCAATCGCCGACTACCTTGCCGCGTCGCCTAGTCGCTCAAAGATTGTGGGTTGCTCAATCTAGTCTGCTCGTATCTTGAAATTTCATGAATCACTTCTGGGATTTCTCCAAAACCAGACCATTGTTTCGGTACGACAAAGTGATTGCTAGGCTTCATCAGCAGTGCGAAGTGTTCTTCTAGCTTATGCACGGCCAATTCCTGAGGTATTGTTCTCGCGTTTATCGACACCCTCTTAATGTGGCAAAGTTTCCAGCCTAGCTTGCTCAGGTCAACTTTACAGTTTCCAACCGTTCCCCGGTGCTTAACGTTGTTATCGGAACGCTTCGAGGCAAATGCAAAGGGAATTTTGTTACTCGCTAGAAGTTCTCTGACGTTATCTAAGGAATATTGGATCGACCTCCAGGCAGAGAAGAACGCCCATTGCGCCGGAGAGTTATCCGTCCAGATGATTTCGCGCCCGGTTTCTGTATGCGTTACGACCGAGCCTCTTGCGTAGGATTGAGCTTGTTTACGCAATGCCAGCGGCAGATCCTTTGCGGCTATCCAATCGTCAATGAGTCGATCCCATTGTTCTTGCACCGAATTCTTCACCCGAGGTCGCATATCAGACGCCGCCCATAACGCGCCAAGCTCACTCGCTTTGTGTCTTAGCTCTTCAGGAACTTCAACAGTGAAGCTAGGCTGTATTTGATTCTTCAATACAGAAGGGAGCGCCGCCGAGTCTTTCGATAGGTAATTCCTTAGAGGACCGTCTGACCGCTTCTGCCGATAAATCAACCCGCGCGATCTAAGTTTGTGACACGCCTGATTTATGGATTGCGGCGCGAATTCCTTGCCGAAGAGGGAATCGGTGATTTCACGATCAGACAAGCCGTCCTGTTTTTGTAAGAGAGCCAACACATGGTCGACAAGCATGGCCAAAGTCTATGATGAATGTGGAATTCCTGCTCTCGTTAGGTAGCGGCATTCTTCAAAGCCTGCAATGATTCTCAATCTCGCTCATCTCGGCCGTATCGATTATGCTTCCGGGCTGGCTTTGCAGAAGCAGCTTGTCGAGGCGCGGCATGCGGGGGCGATCGGCAACACGCTGTTGCTGCTCGAGCACCCTCCGGTGCTTACTCTGGGACGCAACTCTGACCGCGCGAATGTACTGGTTAGCGATGAGTTTCTTGCTTATCGGGGCGTCGAGATCCATGAGATCAACCGCGGCGGCGATGTCACGTACCACGGGCCGGGTCAGCTGGTGGGCTATCCCATTCTTGACTTACGAAGCTTTACTGTCGGCGACTCGAGCAAGCGGCTGGGCGCGGTGGATTATGTGCGCTTACTTGAAGAGGTGATGATCCGGGCTTGTGCAGATTTTGGAGTGCGCACGCAGCGGATTGCGGGACGCACGGGGGTGTGGACTCTGGCTGGAGGCGCCGTCTCCGAAAAGAAGATTGCCGCGATCGGCGTGCATATCTCGCGCGGCATCACTTCGCATGGGTTCGCGTTCAATGTCACCACAGATCTGCGCGATTTCGAGCTGATCGTGCCATGCGGAATTTCGGATCGCACGGTCACCAGCCTGGAGCTTGAGGCCGATGCGGATGTGCAGCCTGCGGCGACGATGGAGAATGTTGCGAATTCTATTTCGCGGCACTTCGGACGCATCTTTGAGCATCAGGTTCTTTGGGTGGAATCGGTGGAAGACTTGCTTGCAGCGAGTCAGCGGGTCAGCGAGCCGGCTGGTTAGCAACATCCTACTTCTTCACAACTATTCCCACATGTCTTCGAGATGTGGACACCCTATGATGAGTGACGCAGGGGTTGAAACCCCTCTCCCAAATGTCCCGTACGGCACGGCTGAGCCGTGCCCTGATACACTCCAAGCTCGTTCTTCGAGTTCATTACTCTGCGCGCAGGGCTTTCATGGGGTCTACGCTGGTGGCTTTTTTTGCGGGTGCTATGACGGCGAGCAAGGCTACGGCGAGAATCAATCCCGCTGCGAGTAGATAGCGGCCGGCCTGCGGCGCGCTGTGCATGTCAAGCATCTGCTGAATGGCGTGGGTGATGAGCACGGCGAACATTGTGCCGGCAGCGAGACCTGCGGCTACTTCGGCCAGCGTGCGACGGCCCAGCGTGATCATGATCGATCGCCGGCCCGCGCCCAGCGCTACGCGAATTCCTATCTCGCGCGTGCGCAGGGTGACGGAGCGCATCAGCAATCCGTATAGTCCGAGCGCGGTGAGAAGCAACGCCAGAAGTGCAAAGCTGCTGGAGAGCCACACGAGCATGCGCTCGCGGCTGAGATCGTCGGCGGCGCGCTGCGTGAAGTATTCACTTTTCACGATGGCTGTGGACGGAATGGTCTCGGCTATCGCGCTGCGAATCGCGGAGAGCGCCAACGCGCTGGACGCCGCGCGCACAACCACTTCTGCTTCGTCTGTCGGTGCATAGTCGGAGATTACGTTGAGGCGAAAGAGCTCGTAGAGCACGGGTATCGCGGGGCGGCGCAGCGAAACGTATTTCACATCTTCGGAGACGCCTACGACACGGCAGGATGACTTGGGATCGAGAACGGTTCCATCGGGCTTTCCCTGGGTGGAGAAGTAAACGATCTGGCCGATGGGGTCGTCGCCGGGAAAGAAGAGGCGCGCGAGGGACTGGCCAAGCACGCAGCTGGCCATGCCTGAGTCTGCGCGCGTCGCCGGTGGTGCCGCATCGCCTTCGATCATGCGGGTTCCGGCGGCGGAAAAATATTGAGAGGTGACGCTGGCGAAGAACATGCTGGAGTCGCTGTGAACGACGCCGCGGCGGTCGACCGAGAATGTCCGGCTGACGGTGTAGTGGTGGGATAGAGGCAGCAGACCGGTGAAGGCAACGGCGCGGACACCGGGCTTCGATTCGAGCGCGGCCGCGAAGCGATTGAAGATCTGATTGCCCTGCGAATCTGTGAGCTTCAGCGGTTCGAGATCAATGGACGCGGTCGCGGCGGCGTTGAAGTCAAAGCCGGAGTGCGCCGTCAGCAGCGTGGTGAGGGTTCCACCCAGGAGAATCGCGGTGCTGAGAAGACAGATGCTCACCATTACCTGAAGAGCAATCGCCCATCCGCCGATATTTTTCGCCGCGACGCTGCGGCCTGAGGCCTTGAGATCGATTGCAGGCGCGGTGCCTGCGGCGCGCATGGCGGGGATCAATCCGGCGCAGAGCGCGACCAGCAGCGTAGCAACGATGTTGACTGCGAGGATGATGGCATTAGGCCGCAGATGGAGCTGCTGCGGAGTTCCGTCATTGGTCAGCATGGTGGCCAGCGTATGCGCACCGAACCATCCGAGCAGGATGCCGGCAACGAGGCCGGGCACAGCGAGCAGCAGTGTTTCCACCAGGACCTGGCGGATGATACGCGAGCGACGCGCTCCCAGCGCCATACGCAACGCATACTCCTGCTGGCGCCCGCTGACTCGGGCCATCATCACCAGTGCGGTGTTGATGGAGCAGAGCAGCAGAAGCAGGATGACGAGAAGCTCGAGCACCAGCAGAGGACTTTCATACGTGGCTTTCAGCCAGGAGAGGCCGCTGCTTCCCTCGCGCACATTCAGGCGCAGAGCCTTGAAGAACTGACTGAGGTAAATGCCGGTAGGGTCGGCGTCCTTGCGCAGCGAGGGCTCGAGGGCGTGCAGCTCGGCTGAAGCCTGCTGCAGCGATGCTCCGGGCTTCAGGCGACCGAGCACGTAGAAGCCGAAGTGATTCGGCCAGGTGGCGGTGGTGTCGTCCTTCTCGTACAGCAGATTTGCAAAAGAGAAGGGCACATAAACGGCAGGGCGCAGATTTGCAGTGAGGCCGGTGAAGGCGCGCGGCATCACTCCGATGATGGTGACTGCGTGGTTGGCGATTACGAGCGTCTGACCGATCACGTTGCGGTCGCCAGCGAAATGGCTTTGCCAGAAGTCGTAGCCCAACACGGCGACCATGCCCTGTTCATCCTGCTCCGAAAACAGGCGGCCGAGATAGGGCTGCATTTCGAGGATGCCGAAGCTATTTCCGGTGAGGAGCTGAACCGTCTCAAGCGAGAGCTGGCTTCGGTGCGCGACCGGAACCTTCTCATCGCTGGTCCAGGCGAGGAGATCGGTGCTGGTGGTCTGACGCTGGCGCAGCAATCGATAGAGCGGCCCACTGAGGCCGTGCACGGTGTCACCGTTGCGCAGCTCATATTCGACAAGCCGCTCGGGGTGGGGGACGGGCAGGCTGCGGAGGATGATGTTCCAGGTGAGGGTGAAGATGGCGGTGTTGGCTCCGATGCCGAGCCCGAGGGTGAGGATAGCGATGAAGGTGATGCCGGGCGATTTGGTCAGCTGGCGCACGGCGTATTTCATGTCGGCGCCTAAGGACTCGAGCGTAGGCCACTGCCATTGTTCGCGGCTGCGCTGTTCGTGGAGTGTAGCGTTGCCGAAGGCGCGGCGCGCGGCTTGTTCGGCTTCTTTGCGACTTATGCCCTGGCTGCGCATGAGCTGATCGGTTTTTTCTTCGAGGTGCTGGCGCAGCTCTTCAGATAGATCGTTGTAGATGCGGCGGCGGCCAAAGATGTGCTGAAACCAATTTCCAAAACTCATAAAAACAACTTTCGCGGATTCGCCAAAAACAAATTACTCCCGACCGATAGAGCGACTTTATTCCGAGCGCAGTGCTTTGATGGGATCTACGCTGGCCGCGCGGATGGCGGGGAGAACCGACGCGAGCGCCGCAATGAGGCAGAGCACCGCGACCGAGCAGATGAGCACGGAGGGATCGCGCGGCGATGTTCCGTACAGGAAGCTGGTTAGCGCGCGCGAGGCGAGCATTGCGGCCAACAGTCCTGCGGCGCAGCCGGAGAGCGCAACCCAGAGATTCTCGCGGAAGACGAGGCCAATCACCTGCTGCCGCGCTGCGCCCAAGGCCATGCGTATGCCGATCTCACTGGTGCGGCGTGCGGTAGCGTAGGCGAGCACTCCATAGAGACCGATGCCGGTGACGAGCAGTGCGCTTATGCCGAAGAAGATGGAAAGCAACGCCATTACGCGTTCGGCAGCGATGGAGTTGTCGATGAAGCTCTCCATGGTTCTGAACTCGGGCGCGGGAATATCAGGAGAGGTGGAAGCGAGGATGCTGCGAATAGCCGCGGCCAGCGGAGCAACAGGTCCGGTGTAACGCACCATCGCGGTGAAACTGGGCTTCTTGAAATCCTTGAAGTAGCCGATGGTGCTGTAAACGGTGGGCGGCGCGGGCTGTCTCAGCGAGGAGTACTTCGCATCTCCCACCACGCCGACGATGGTGTAGGCGGTTTCCTTTTTATCGTCGGTATCGGCGAGGGTCTTGCCCAGAGCATCCCCGCCGGGGAAGAACATTTTGGCCGCGGCCTGATTGATGATGATGTCGCGGCTGTCTATGGTCTTATCCTGCCAGTTGAAGTCGCGGCCTTCGAGGATGGGCGTACGCATGGCATTGAAATATCCGGGACCGACGTTGTTGCCGTATTCGTCGCGATCGCCGCCGCCGGGTACGTGCTTGCTCCCCATCATCATGCTGCCGGAGATGGGGGGCACGCTGGAGTAGCCGACGGATCTGACTCCGGGCAAGGCGGCAATGCGGTCGGAGATGTCGTGATACATGCGCATGAGCGCGTCGCCTTCGAGCGACTGATGATCCGGGCTGATGTCGACTTCGAGCAGGCCATGCGGATCGAAGCCCTGTCCTGAGTGATAGAGCCGGAATAGGCTCGCGCTCAGCAAGCCTGCGCCGGTGACCAGCACCATGGCCAGCGCGACTTCCACCATGAGCATGATTTTGGGCAGCAGACGGCGATGCTCGCCTTTGCGGCTGCCGCGCGATCCATCTTTCATGTGCTGCATGAGATCGCCAGCGGTGGCTTGAAAGGCGGGCAGCAAGCCGACGAGCAGGGTGGAGAGCAGTGCAGAGCCGGAGGCAAAGAGGAGCACTCTCCAGTCCACGCTGGCATCGAGATAAATAGCATGCCTGCCGCCGGTAAGCATGCCGACCAGGAGACGGCTGGCCAAGGGTGCGAAGAGCAGTCCGGCGCCGGTGCCGAGAACAGCGAGCAGCAGGCTATCTACCAATAACTGCTGGATGAGGCGGCTGCGCGTGGCTCCGATGGCGAGGCGCGTCGCGATCTCGCGCTCCCGCGATGCGGCGCGCGCGAGCAGCAGGCTGGCCAGGTTTACGCAGGCGAGCAACAACACCAGCAGGCAGAGGGCGAAGATGGCGAGCAGAGGGTTGCGATATTGATCGCGCAGAAATGAGAAGCCAGCCGATCCTGAACTGGCGGCCATATACATGCTGTCACGCTTGGTATTGAAGAGGGTCCACTTGGGATCGGGAATAGTTTCTTTGATGAGCGCCTGCGAGGCCGTCTTCAGGGCGGCGCCGGCCTGCGCGAGTGAGACGCCGGGATTGAGGCGCGCGCCCACACGCAACCACCACGTCTGGTAGCCCTGATCGAGCATGTCGTAGGTGGGATCGATCAGCGGCTCGGCACTGAGCGGGAGATAGACCTCGGGATGAGTGGTAGCATCCGCGCCGATGAACTCGCTCGGCATGACTCCGACGATGGTGACGCTCACGTCGTTGAGCATGAGGCGGCGGCCCAGCACTTCGCGGTCGCGGTTGTAATGCAGTTTCCAGAAGGCATCGCTGATGACGGCACCGAAGCCACCGGGCGCGCCCTTCTTATCGTCAGAGGCATTGAGCGTGCGGCCCAGCACCGGTGATGTTCCAAGCGCCGAGAAGAACTCGCCGCTCACTTCGGCGACAGACACCCGCTCGTAGCCGTTCTGTCCGCGAAGTTGAACTCTGTTGTCATTGGCGAAAGCGAAGACGCTGCGGAAGGCATCGTGCTTTTTCTCAAGCGCGCGAAACAGCGGCGCGCAAAAGCTGGAGACCGTTTCGCCGGGCGCCATGCGAAGCAACACCAGCTCACTGGCGTTGGGGACGGGGAGGGGGCGGAGGAGCAATCCGTTGAGCAGGCTGAAGACGGCGGTGTTGGCTCCGATGCCGAGAGTGAGGGTGAGGATGGCGACGAGCGTGAAGCCGGGCGAGCGGCGAAGCAGGCGTGCGGAAAAGGCGACGTCGCGCAGCAGGTTTTCGACACGCAGCCACTGCCAGGTCTCGCGTCCGCGCTCTTCGATCACGGTGCGATTGCCGAAGGCGAGGCGGGCGCGCAGAGTGGCTTCTTCGCGGCTGAGGCCTTCGAGGCGCATGATCTGATCTGTTTTCTCGTTGAGATGCTGGCGCATTTCTTCGGAGAGATCGTTGTAGAGACGGCGGCGGCGAAAGATGTTCATGATCGTGTTCCTTACAGGTTCAAAGTTGATGGGCGAGCGGAGGCCGATATCTACTCGGTCCTTAGTGCGCCCATGGGATCGACGCTGGCGGCGCGCAGCGCGGGAATCAGCGATGCGGCCGCGGCGATGAGGCAGAGCGCGGCCATGGCCGTCGCCAGCACCCAGGGATCATGCGGCGAGATTCCATAGAGAGAAGTGGCAAGCAGACGCGAGGCGAAGAACGCAGCGACCAGCCCGGCGACGCAGCCGGTGAGCGCCACCCAGGCGTTCTCGCGGAAGACTAACTGAATCATCTGGGCACGCGCCGCGCCGAGAGCCATGCGGATGCCGATCTCGTTGGTACGGCGTGCTGTCGAATAGGCGAGCACGCCGTAGAGCCCAATGCCAGTGACGAGAAGCGCGCTGATGCCGAAGAAGACTGCGAGCAGGGCCATGACACGCTCGGCAGATATGGAGTCGTCGATGGCTTTCTCCATGGAGAAGAAGGCGGGATCGGGGATATCGGCAGAGACGGAGTGAATGAGGCTGCGGATGGCGGAGACCAGCGGTCCGACTGTGCCGGTGTAACGGACCATCACTGTGAAGCTGGGTTTGGCGTCCGCCTTCCAGGCGCGTGCGGGAATATACACCGTTGGCGGTGCGGGTTCTTTCAGCGAGGCGTATTTTGCGTCTTCAACGATGCCGGCGATGGTACGGACCTGTTTCTTTTTGTCTCCGCTGCTCACAAGCGTCTTGCCCAGCGCGTGGCCGGAGGGATAGAACAACTGCGCGGCAGCACGATTGATAAGGATGTTGGTGCTCGATTCCTGACGATCGGCCAATGTGAAGTCGCGTCCGTCGATGCGCGGCGTGCGCATGGCTGCGAAATATCCGGGGCTGACGCTATTGGTCTTCAAGAATTGATCGCCGGCGCCGGGTGCGTGCATGCTGGTCATGCCTATCTGTCCTGAGATGGGCGGAATGCTGGCGTAGGCGACGGCTCTGACGCCAGGAAGCGTGGCGATGCGTGCGGAGATGTCGTCATACATGTGCATCAGTGCGTCGCCCTGCAGCGATTGGTGATCGGGATCGATGGGCACTTCGAGCAGATTGTGTGCATCGAATCCGAGGCCGGAGTGATAGAGGCGATAGAGGCTGGAACCGAGCAGTCCGGAGCCGGTAACGAGCAGCATGGCGAGAGCGACTTCGAGCGCGAGCAGGCCGCGCGAGAGAAGACCTCCGTGCGCGTGGCGCTGTGTCCCGCGCGAGCCATCTTTCATGGGGCGTATCAGATCGCCGGCCGTCGACTGGATCGCGGGAAGCAGACCTACGAGCAGGGTAGAGAGAATCGCGGCGCAGGCAGCGAAGAGCACGCCGCGCCAATCGAGGCTGGCATCGAGGTAGATGGTGTTGTCGCGGCTGCTGGTGAGCATGGCCACGAGCAGGCGGCTGACGAGAGGCGCGACCGCGAGGCCAAGCCCGGTGCCGAGCAAGGCGAGCAGAAGACTGTCGATCAACAACTGCTGGATGAGCCGGGCGCGGGTAGCGCCGATGGCCAGACGCGTGGCGATTTCGCGCTCACGCACAGCGGAGCGGGCGAGCAGCAGGCTGGCGAGGTTCACGCAGGCCAGCAGCAACGTGAGCACGCACAGACCGAAGACCAACAGAAGCGGTTTCCTATATTGATCGCGCAGGTATGAGTAGCCGTTGGTGCCATCTTCGGCGGCGATGCGAATGTCCTGGCGCTTTGTTTCAAACGATGACCAGTTGGGATCGGGAATGGCTTCGTTGACCAGCGATGAGGATGCGGCCTGCAGCGCGGCGTTGGCCTGCGCAAGCGTGACGCCGGGTTTGCGCGTTGCGCCAACACTCAGCCACCAGCCACGGTAGCCCGAATCGAGCATGTCGAAGCTTTCTACCAGCGGCTCGGCGCTGAGCGGGACGTATATTTCGGGACGCGCGGTGACTTCGGCGCCATAGAACGATGGCGGCATGACACCGACGACCGTAAAGGTGACTCCATCGAGCGTGAGTTTGCGGCCGAGAACTTTGGGATCGCGATGCAAGTACGCGCTCCAGAAGCCATCGCTAATGACAGCTCCAAACGCAGAATTGCCTTTATGGTCGTCCGCAGCGGTGATGGTGCGGCCGAGCTCGGGGCTGGTGCCGAGGCCGGAGAAGAATTCACCGCTCACCAGCGCGCCATCCACCGGCTTGTCGCCATTCTGGCTGTGGTACTGAAAGGTGTGGCTGTCGAACGCGAAGATGTTGGTGAAGAGATCGTGGCGCTTTTGGAGTCCCTGGAATAGCGGATAGCAGAAGCCGTAAGAAAGTCCGGAGGCCTGCATGCGCAGAACTGCCAGTTGGCGCGCGTTGGGCACGGGCAGCGGGCGCAGCAGTAGTCCGTTGAGGAGGCTGAAGACGGCGGTGTTGGCTCCGATGCCGAGGGTCAACGTGAGGATCGCGATCAGCGTGAAGCCTGGTGAGCGCCAGAGCAGGCGCGCGGAGAACTTCACGTCGCGCAGCAGGTTTTCGATGCGCATCCACTGCCAGGTTTCGCGGCTGCGCTCTTCGATCACGGTGCGATTGCCGAAGGAGACGCGAGCGCGGAGTGCGGCTTGCTCGCGACTCAGGCCTTCGCTGCGCATGAGCTGTTCGGTTTTTTCGTCGAGGTGCTGACGCAGCTCTTCGGAGAGATCGTTGTAGATGCTGCGGCGGCGGAAGATGTTTGAGAGCCAGCTCATGAGAAACCTTTCTATCCAGAACGAAAATCTATTCGGTGCGCAGAGCCTGCATGGGATCGATAGAAGCCGCGCGGTGCGCGGGCTTCCATGCGGCGATGACTCCGACAAAAAACATTAATGTGGATACGGCGACGAGGACTCCGGCGTTGCCGGGGCTCACTCCGTAGATGAATCCTTTGAGCAGGCGGCTCATGAGAACGAGGCCTGCGAAGCCGATCAGTGTTCCTGCGACGATGAGAATCCCGGCCTGCCGCATGACCATGCGCAACACTGATGCGCGGCCTGCGCCGAGCGCCATGCGGATACCGATCTCGTGGGTGCGCTGGCCGACGGTGCAGGAGATGACGCCGTAGAGACCGATGGCCGCGAGCAGCAGCGCGACGGTGGCGAAGGCTCCGAGCAGCAGCATATTGAATCGCCAGCGCAGAAGCGCATCAGAGAGCAGGGCGCTGAGAGGACGGACTTCCGCGATGGGCTCTTCGGAGTCGGCGCTCTCGACAGCGGCCCGCATCTGCTGCGTGAGGTCGGACGGCGCAGCATTGCGATAGCGCGCGACCCAGCGAATGGGGATGGCATTCAGCAGCACCGAGACGAAATGCGGCGAGAGCTGCGCGAAGGGCGCATACATGATGGGCGGCGCATCCTCTTCGAAGGAATCGGCTTTCGCATCGCCAACGACACCGACGATCTGACGCGGACGGTCGATCCAGTCAGGGCCGAGGCTTGCCGCGATGACGATGCGCTTGCCGATGGGGTTCTGATTGGGCCAGAACTTCTGCGCCATCGCGTGGTTGATGACGACAACCCCGGCTTCGCTGACGTTATCGGCCAACGTGAGCGCGCGGCCCTGGAGCACGGGAATGCGCATGGCGCGGAAGTAGTCCGCAGTGGCGGCGATGTAATCGCTCTCGCCGGAGACCTGATCATGAGCCGCGGCGCCTTCGATGGCGAAAGGCATGTTGATGGTGGGCTCCGTGGGCAGGCTGCTGGCTCCGGCTACGCTGTCGATGCCAGGGATGGCCTGTATGCGTTCAGAAGCATTGCGCAGGAAGCGATCGAGGACGGCCGGATTGCCGTACTTCGCCGCGGGCAGCGTGGTCTCGAAGCTGAGCGCATGGTTAAAGTCGAAGCCGGGATTGACCTCGCGCAGCTTCGCGAAACTCTCGATGAACAGGCCTGCGGTGATCAGCAGCAGCAAGGACATCGCGGTCTCGGCGATGACCAGTGCGTTCGAGACGCGGCGATAGACGCGGCCTCCGGTTGCGCTGCGCGATCCGCTCTCGCGCAAGGCATCGGCCGGGGCGACGCCACCCAGGCGCAACGCAGGCATGAGGCCGAAGACGATACCGCTAAGTAGTGAAACAGATAGAGCGAAGAGCAACACGCGCCAGTCTATCGATACCTTTCCTGCGCGCAGCAGAGCCGATGGCGCGCTCGCGACCAGGACGCGGCACATGACGACCGCAACGAACATGCCCACTGCTCCACCAACCACGGAGAGCAGCACGCTTTCGGTGAGCAACTGCCTTATGACGCGGAGACGGGTTGCGCCAAGGGCCGCGCGAACACTGATTTCGCGCGTACGCTCGCCGGCGCGCGCCAGCAGCAGGTTGGCGAAGTTGACGCAGGCGATAAGCAGGATGATGCTCACCGCAACGAATAGCAGAAGCAGTGTCGGACGCGTGTCTCCGGAGATGCGCTGCTGCAGCGGGAGCAGGTTGATGTTTCCATCCGCGGGAAAGAGTTCAGGTATCTCGCGCGCCTTGCGGCGGCTGAGCGCGGTCATCTCCTGCGCTGCCTGCTCGCGGGTCACTCCATCTTTGAGCCGGCCTATGGTCTGCAGCGTGGTGGCTGGGTCGCGGCTGCTGTCAGAGAGCTGCAGCGGCGACCATATTTCGACTACTCCCGAGGCGGGCATGGAGGCGAGAAACTGAAAGCCATGTGGTAGAACTCCGATGACTGTAGAGGATTGTCCGTCGATGGCGATGGACTTTCCGACAATACCCGCATCGCTGCTATAACGGCGGCGCCACAGGCTGTCACTCAGGATGACCACACGCTGCGCGCCTTCGCGATCTTCGCCTCTCGCGAAGTTGCGTCCGAGGCGCGGCTCGACGCCCAGCACGCGGAAGAAGTCGGCGCTGACACGCAGACCAGGAACACGCTCGGGATGACCTTTCTCGGCGAGGTTGAAACCGATGGGCAACGCGGGGTACGCGGCAACGCTCCGGAGCATGCGGCTGTGATCGCGCCACTCAAGAAAGAGCGGGATAGAGGTGTCGTCGTTAACACCAGCCGAATTTACCTTCTGCATCTGGAAGATTCGCTCCGGTTGGGGGAAGGCGAGCGGACGCAGCAGCACGGCGTTCATCACTGAGAAGACAGCGGTATTCGCACCGATGCCGACGGCGAGCGTGAGGATGGCGGTGATGGCGAATCCCGGGGACTTGCGCAGCTGCCTTATGGCGTATTTGAGATCCGCGGCGAGGCTTTCGATGCGCGTCCATTGCCATGTTTCGCGGCTGCGATGTTCTACGAGTGTCACGTTGCCGAAGGCGCGGCGTGCGGCCTGTTCTGCTTCGGTGCGAGTGAGGTTCTGATCGCGCATGAGCTGATCGGTTTTTTCTTCCAAATGTTGACGCAGCTCTTCGGAGAGATCGTTGTAAATGCTGCGGCGGCGGAAGATGTTGGATAGCCAGCTCATGCCTGTGATCCTCAGTTTGCGGTCTGTTTCATGGGCCCGAGAACCAGTGCGATGCCTTCGAACATGCGCTCGAAGCTGGAGATTTCGCGCTCCAGATGGCGCAGGCCGGCAGCGGTGATGGTGTAGGTGCGGACGCGGCGGTTGGTGGACGAGATGCCCCACTCGGCTTTGACCAGCTTCTCTTTGAGAAGACGCTGGAGCGCGGGATAGAGCGAGCCTTCCTCGACCTGGAGCAGGTTGTTGGAGCGCTGCTGAATGTGCTGGACGAGCGCGTATCCGTGAGCGGGCTGACGGCGAAGCGACTCGAGGATCATCATCTCGAGTGCACCGGGAAAGAGGTCGCGGGGAGTTTCTTTATTTGATGTCATAAGGCCTTATATGAATACGCCTAGACTAAACAAGTATAAGCGCGGGGTCAAACTCAGGCTTGAATGAAGTTGTCTTCATCAGAAGTTTTCGTTGATGAAAGAAAAGTTGCGCGGCAAACATTTCCAGGCTTTACGCATCGCAATCCGACGCCAAGCAAGCAACCAGCACTGCCGCAACATCCTCCGACTAGACAGTGTTTCAGCTCATGTTCTACCGCCGCGATCGTTATCGCGAGTCACGCGGGCAGGCGGCGGTAAGGCAGTAAGCTGATGGTTCGCCGGTTCTTCCTCGAAGCCCACGCTAGAGAGCAGGACGCAGGGAAAACGAAGGATTTTCGGCAGAGTGGAAAGTGTATGAGTCTTGTTCGATGGTTCCGCAGTCTGATGTTTGTCGCTATTGTGGGTGCGCTGCCAAGCGCTTCCTTCGCTCAATTTTCAATTGGGATCTCTATTACCATCGCTCCGCCGGCGCTGCCGGTATATGTTCAGCCGGTTTGTCCGGAACCTAACTACATCTGGACGCCGGGATACTGGGCGTACGACGGTGATGGAGGATACTTCTGGGTTCCAGGTACGTGGGTTGAGGCTCCGCAGCCGGGCCTGCTGTGGACGCCGGGATACTGGGGCTGGGGAGATGGCGGAGTTTATGCATGGCACGCCGGATACTGGGGTCCGCATGTGGGCTTCTACGGCGGCGTGAATTACGGCTTCGGATATGGCGGAGTCGGATTCGGCGGCGGCGAGTGGCGCGGCGGCGTGTTCGCTTACAACACCGCGGTGGTGAACGTGAACACGACGGTGATTCACAACACCTACGTGAACAACACCTACATCAACAACACGACGATCGTGAACAACCGCGCCAGCTTCAATGGCGGTCCTAACGGCGTTGCCGCGCAGCCTACACCGCAGGAACGCAGCTACGCGAACGAACGGCATGTAGAGCCGACCCAAGCGCAGGTGCGGCAAGTGAGCTTTGCCCGCCAGGACCGCGCCAACTATGCAACGGTCAATCATGGCGCGCCGGCGCATGTGGCACTGGCGAGACCGGCGACTTCAACGGCGGACTTCAACCATGCTGTTGCGGCGCGGGGCGCGAAGCCTGCGGCGTTCGAGCGCGTAACTCCGGGATCACTGCCTAAGCCTGCGGCGGCTGCTCCGGCAAACCGACCCGCTCCGGCGGCTCGACCGGCTGCAGCGGCGAGACCTGCTGCGACGCCAGCTGCGCGGCCTGCTCCGGCAGCACGTCCCGCAACACCTGCAGCACGGCCCACAGCCGAGACAAGACCTGCGCCGGAAAGCCGTCCTGCGGCAAGACCGGCTCCTGAAGCGAAGCCTGCCGCACCGGCGGCTCGTCCAGCGCCGGCGGCACGCCCCGCAACACCTGCGGCAAGACCAGCTCCTGAGGCACGGCCAGCACAACAAAGCAGGCCAGCCGCTCCGGTGAGCAGACCTGCCCCGCAGAGCCATCCAGCTGCTGCGGCGCATCCCGCTCCGCATCCACAGAACAAACCTGCACCTCAACCAAAGCCGGAGAAGAAGCCTGAGCGATAACCATCAACCCGCAAACGGAAAGGCCTGGGATACCTCCCAGGCCTTTTCTCTTTCCATGTAGTTGCCTGTTGCAGCGGCGAAAGGCCGGCGGCGGTCAGTTGCTTGCACTCTCAGCGCCACCACTCCGAGCGCAGTTCCTGGTTGGCGACGACTTCGGAGGGAACGCCTGGGGTTGGCGACCAGAGCTTCAGGTTCTCAACCGGCCAGATCTGTTCGATGGGCTGCTTCCAGTGGTGGAGGGCGAGATCGAAGAGTCCCCAGTGGATGGGCATGAGCAGGCCTTGACCTCCCAGCGCATGAAAGCTGCGCACTGCGCCTTCGGGGCCCATGTGAACATCGGCCCACAGCGGATCGGAGGCTCCGATCTCGAACATGGAAAGATCGAAGGGGCCGAACTGCCGGCCGATGTCTTCAAAACCGGGCCACTCGCCGGAGTCGGCTCCGTAGTAGACGCGGTGCTGCGGACCAATTAGTGCGAAGGATGCCCACAGGGTTTCGAAGCGGTTGAAGAGGCTGCGTCCGGAGAAGTGGCGCGCGGGCAGGGCGGTGATGCGGAGACCGGCTATCTGCGCAGAGTCCATCCAGTTGAGCTCGCGGCATTGCGCGGCGGGCACTCCCCATTGCTGGAGGAGGGCTCCTACGCCGAGCGGGGTGATCCATTGCGCTTTGGTGGCCGCGGAGTGGCGCGCAAGGGCGCGTATGGTTTCGGCTCCGAGGTGATCGTAGTGGTCGTGGGAGATGATGATGGCGTCGAGGCCGGGGAGATCGCTCAATGCCAGAGGCGGGGCGAAGAAGCGTTTGGGGCCGGACCAGGTGGTGGGCGAGGCGCGCTCATCCCATACCGGGTCGATGAGGATGCGGATGCCGTCTATTTCAACAATCGATGTGGAGTGTCCCATCCAGGTGATGCGCAGTCCGGATTGTGGCGGCGTGGCGTATATCGTGGCGTCGGTTTGGAATGGACCCAGCGGCACCTGCGGCGAGCGGGCCTTGGCTTCCGTGAAGAAGCGGGGACCTACCTTGAAGATGGTGGAGAAGCCACCGACGCTAGTGGGGACTGGATTGAGGAAGCGGCGGCCATCGCGCCGCGCTGGCTGAAGATACATGGGGATTGGATGTGCGCAGGTGGGTAGAGATTCTCTAGCCTGCGAGCCGCGGGCTTCCTCAAGCTTGCCAGGCGAACTGAGGCTTGAGGGTATCTTCCGCGGGGAGGAAGACGGAGAAGACGGTGCCGCGCGAACGCTGGAGCTGAGAGCTGCGCATCGAGAATGTGCCGTGGTGGCGCTCCACGATGCCGGCCGATATCCAGAGCCCGAGGCCGTTGCCTTCCATAGCCTTGGTGGTGAAGAAGGGATCGAAGATGTGGGCCCTGACCTGGCGGGGGATGCCGTGGCCGGTATCGGCGACGGAGATTCGAACTCCTGGCTGGCCGGTGCGCGCGGAGACAGTGTCGCGGAGACGGATGCGCAGCGTGCCGCCGTTCTGCATGGCATCCATGGCATTCTCGATCAGGTTGCTCAGCACCTGTTTGATCTCATTCTCGACGCAGACGACCGGCTGGGTGCAGCGATATTCCCTGATGACGGCGATGCGGGCATCGAGCAGCTTGCGCTCGAAGAGCTGCAAAACCGGGTCGACGAGGGTGGAGCAGTCGACAGGGCTGCGTTCTCCGGAGCGGCGCTGGAAGCGGAGGGACTGGGTCGCGATCTGCGCGATGCGGGCCAGCTCCTGCTGCGCCAGCTCGACGTAGGAGCGGGTCTCCGGGGTGAGCTTGGCATCCAGCCTGATGAGATAAAGAAGGTTGGTGACGGCTTCGAGCGGGTTGTTGATCTCGTGGGAGATGGAGGAGGCCAGCCGGCCGATCATGGCCATGCGCTCGTTTTCGATGAGAGCGATCTCGGCCTTCTTTTCGCGGGTGATTTCGACGGAGGCGGCGCTGATGGCCTGAATGGTGCCATCGGCGGCGTAGACCGGATTGTAGTTCACCAGCCAGTAGCGGTATTCGCCGGGGCGGCCGACCAGCTCGCCTTCCAGGGGATAGTTGATGACCGGGTTCCCTGCGGCCACGGACTCGAAGAGCTCGCGCACACCGGGGATGGGCGCCATCTCCGTAACCGTCTTGCCGATGAGCTCTTCGGGGGTGCAGGAGAAGAACTCCGCCTGCCGGTCATTGGCCCTGAGGTAGCGAAACTCGACGGGGTCGAAGAGCGCGAGGCCGATGGGGGCGGTACGATAGACCGTCTCCAACTCGGCGGCCTGCCGGATTTCGAGCGGCGTGGTGGGAGAGACGGCGACGCCAGCGGAACTCCCCGAGCCCGAATTTTCAGAATGCGTCGACATCGATTCATGGGGCTG
This sequence comes from uncultured Acidobacteriaceae bacterium, assembly GCA_963745105.1. Taxonomy (GTDB): domain Bacteria; phylum Acidobacteriota; class Terriglobia; order Terriglobales; family Acidobacteriaceae; genus Silvibacterium. Next base: position 141,352 of record CAVUWQ010000022.1, on the reverse strand, counting down.
CTCTGGGGGAGCTGACAGATGCGAGCTAAGAGCGGGCTGGTGAGATTCTACCTTGCCGAAGGGATGGGGCGCGCAGGGCGGCTTCGGGTTTCCTGCCGCGAAAAGGGACACTTGCGGGGAAGCTGTGCGGCTACGCCGAGCTGTGTTGCGTGGGGGATCGGGATGATTGTGGAGGACTGGGATTCCCTAAGATGAGATAACCCACTCAAGCCAACCGCGGGCTTGAATGGGCCACCCGCCGTTTGGACCATTTGGTTGAGAGGCGCGCTCGTCCCACACGGTGCCGCTCAAATCGCGATCTCGCGTTCCACAATCAATGAAAATTTTGTTTAACCATTGAGACAGCAGCAAGCTTACTTGGTCTCAAGACCCACATGATCCGATCGATGCCCGGAGCCGAGGCGTCAATCGTCGCGAGCGCGGCAGGGACGCCTTGGCGCGAAATCAGGACAGATGCGTGGCCGTTTGTCTGAACCCATGTCAGCGTCATGCCCGTCCAGAAATGCGAAGCAAAGGAAGCGATAAACTTCGCAACGCGCTCGCGCCCGGCCACCGGCGCGCGGGCCGCCGTGCGCACGACCCCGCCGCCATCCGAGAATGAGACTACATCCTCGGCGAAGAGACCTTCGAGAGCCGCCAAATCTCCTTTTTGCGCCGCAGCAATGAATGTCTCAAGGAGGCGCCGCTGCTCGTCTGCACTGACGGGGGTGCGCCGCCCATCCGTAACATGCTTACGTGCGCGAGAGACAAGTTGCCTGGCATTTGCCTCCTCAATCTGCAATATCTCGGAGACCTGACGATAGGAATAGTCGAATGCTTCGCGCAGCACATATGCGGCGCGTTCAGTGGGAGACAGTTTTTCGAGGAGGATAAGCACGGCGAGTCCCAGAGCTTCGCTACGCTCCGCGCCTAATGTAGGATCGCTGCTCGTATCGACCGGTTCGGGAAGCCAAGACCCGATATAGGTTTCCCGCCGCGACTGCGCGCTCTGGGCGAAATTGATACACATCCGTGTCGTTGTCGTCGCCAGAAATGCTGGAGGGTTTTCAACTGCACTTCGATCGGTAGCCTGCCACCGCAACCAAACATCCTGCACTATGTCTTCGGCCTCCGCCGCGCTTCCAAGCACGCGGTAGGCTATGCCGAATAAGCGCGGACGCACTTCGGCGAAGGCCGAAAGACCATCGTCGTATTCGGGCAAGGATGTTTTCGATATCTCTTCTTCCGCCATCGCAGTGGTCATAGTTTACCGTCCGGCAAATCAATATCACTTGAAGAAGCCTTAATGGGAAATCATTTTCTCTCGCGTCTCTTCGCGAAGTGGAGGGTCGTCGGGATCTCTGATGATGAGGTTGTTAGCAGCATCTTCAAACGCATCATCGACACTCCCGCCTTCCTTCAAAGTGGATAGTCGGATTCCAGGATCATTCGCAGCTCCTCCGCTGTCTCTTCAAGATAGATCTCCTCCTGGCTGGCAACTATCTCGTCATAAGCCTCGGTATTTGCTGGGATATCTTCGTCGTTGGTCTCGCAGATGAACATGATTGTCATTTCCTCTCTCATTACTTTTGCTGAAGTTTCGAAACGAAGGTTCACCGGTAGTCTGCATCGCGAAACATACAGAGAAAGACCAACCAAAGCGTCAATCTGTGACATATGCTCCTCACTTTTTTATGGACATATTTGCCTCTCGACTATTGCGAGCAAAAGACCGGCATCGTGTCACGAAACGCGTTGTTATTCGGTCTTAGCGAGTACGAACGGCGATTCGAATCGTCGTCCGAATAAGGGGATTAATTATGAAGATCGTAGTAATAGGCGGTAGTGGTCTCATAGGATCAAAGCTCGTCAACATGCTTCGTGAGCACCGACACGAGGCGATAGCTGCATCACCCAATTCAGGCGTCAACGCTCTTACCGGTGAGGGGCTGGCAGAGGTTCTGAAGGGCGCCTCGGTGGTGGTTGACGTATCGAATTCGCCCTCCTTCGAAGAAGAGGCGGCGATGAACTTCTTCGCTACCGCGACGGGCAACCTCCTTCAGTACGAAAGAGCTTGCGGGGTGCGGCACCACGTGGCTTTGTCCGTCGTGGGCACCACTCTTCTGGCTCAAAGAAAGCCTTCGGATGGGGAAAGGACGATTCGCGGATATTTTCGGGCGAAGCTCATGCAGGAGAAGCTAATCGCAGAATCTTCGATCCCGTTTTCTATCGTCCACGCCACCCAGTTCTTCGAGTTTGTCAAAAGTATTGCCGATGCTTCCACCGATGGCACAACAGTGCGGGTGGCCCCGGTCCTCATCCAACCAGTGGCGGCTGACGATGTTGCCATGGCGCTTGGGCGGATCGCGGTTTGTGCTCCTGTCAATGGAATCGTTGAGGTGGCGGGGCCGCAACATTTCCGTCTCGATGAATTCATTCTTCAGGGGCTTCGTGCATACGACGACCCGCGCAAGGTATCGGCGGACCCTTCGGCCGGCTACTTTGGTGTCGAAGTCGACGAACGCACCCTGGTCCCCGGCAAGGACGCCCTACTTGGCAAAACGCGTTTCGAGACCTGGCTCTCCCAGTCCACAGTGGTCGCGTACCGCTAGAACGGAAGCCGAGTCTGCTGAACTCGGCCTCTCTTTCCAAGTGATGAATAGCAATAACATCGAGGAGATTGCTTTATGAAACTAGCAAAACTAATTCTATGTCTGGCGTGCTTGGCTCCCCCGTGGCTAATGGCACAGGATGCTAAGGTGACGGAAATTCTGTCTAAGGACCTCACGAATATTCCCGGCAAGGAAGGGTTGATGATCACTGTCGAGTATCCGCCCGGGGCTTCTGATCCTGTACACCGTCACAATGCATATGGGTTTATTTATGTGCTCCAGGGCTCGATCGTGATGCAGGTCAAGGGTGGGAAAGAAGTCACCCTAGCGCCTGGTCAGAGCTTTTATGAAGGCCCCGAAGATATCCATACCGTTGGCCGCAATGCGAGCCAAACCGAGACGGCAAAGTTTGTCGTGTTCCTAGTAAAAAACAAAGGGGCTCCGGTGCTGTCCCCGTGAACTAAGAAGTGCAACCAGCGACCCAGACTTCGAGGAGAAGATTTCTAATGCTTCTTTGTCGGGATAGATAAGAAATCAACATCATGAATGACCGTCACAATGCAAAAATCTACCAGCTTTATCGAATCTGAAACATGTACAGAGCTACCCGAGACGGCGCAATCGGGAGAAGTATTAACAGAGCACCTCTACGAACTTCAAGAAGCTAACTCCAGGCTTAAGCTTCTTGTTTGTGAGTTACTTATGAAGAACCAGCAACAGCGCTTCCAGAGTACGGACAAACAAATTGCCCCAGAAGCCAATACTCTTGAGAGTTAGCTTTAAGGTATTTCTGACAATCGGTGACGAGAGGTCAGCTTCTATTCATTGACAACAAAAGCGGCCTTTCGGCCGCTTTCGTTTTTGCGGCAAATCCGCGTATGTATGCCTGGACGGCGAGTCCTCAGATGCGCATGGGCATGATGATGTAGCGGTACTTGTATTCTCCGTCGGGGTCTTCGGGTCTTACCTGGCCTGCGGATTGGGCGTCCTTAAATTCGAGCCTTACTTCCCCGGTGTTTCCGATGGCCTTTAAGAAGTCGATCAGGTAGGAGGAGTTGAATCCGACTACCAGCGGATCGAAGCTGTAGGGAGTTTCGATGGTGTCTTCCGATTCTCCCGAGTCCGTCGATGAGGACGAGATCTTCAGCTCGTTCTGCTCGAGGCGGACCTTGACGGCTCCGGAGCGCTCGTCGGCGAACTGGGCTACGCGCTGGATGGATCCCATGAGGTCTTCGCTGCGCACGATGACGAACTTGTTGTTCTCGCGGGGCATGACGGCTTCGTAGTTGGGGAACTGTCCGGTGAGCTTGCGGCTGGTGAGGACGCGGTGTCCGATGCGGAAGAAGAGGGTGTGGTCGTCGTCGGCAAACTCGATGGTTTCGGCGTCGGTGTTGCCGAGCAGGGACTGGAGCTCGGCGAGAGCCTTGCGCGGGATGAGGGTCTTGCGCTCGCCGCTGACGTTGGAGAGCGTTTCGCCGGATTTTTCGATGTGGGCGAGGCGGTGTCCGTCAGTGGCGACCATGGCCAGGGACTCGGCCTTGAGGATGAGCAGGGCGCCGTTCAGCGTATAGCGCGACTCTTCGTTGGAGATGGCGAAGATGGTCTTCGAAATCAGGTTCTTGAGCGAGGCGGCGGGGATGCTGGTGATGCTGTGCTGGGGGAACTCGGGCACCTGGGGGAAGTTGGCGCGGGCCATGCCGACCATCTTGGTGTTGGAGCGGCCGGAGCGGATCTGAATCCAGTGGTTCTCCATCAGCTTGATGGAGATGTCGCCGTCGGGCAGGAGCTTGATGTAGTCGTAGAGCTTGCGCGCGGGGATGGTGGAGGAGCCGGGCTTCTTGATCTTGGCGGCGCAGGAGGTGCGGATGCTCTGGTCGAGGTCGGTGGCGGTGATGGTGATGCGGTCGTCCTCGGCTTCGATGAGGAAGTTGGAGAGAATCGGAATCGTGGTCTTGCGCTCGACTACGCTTTGCGTGGCGGTGAGCTCGCGCAGCAAATCCTGACGGCTGATGCTGATCTCCATGTTGGCACCCTGGCCTGCGCCCGATACGGGTTTTTCGAGCTCAATTGCTGGTCCTGTCGTTACGCCTGCCATGCGAACCTCCTATTGCGATTTTGCCCACTTTACACCACGGCGGAGGAAAGTCCGAAGCAGCGCGCGCAAATGAACAGATCACCGCTTCATTCTAGTAACAAACGGGGTATTTGCGCCCTCTGGAAAACTGGGTTTTTTGCAGGAAATACGGGCGCCGGAGCGATACGCAATGGCTCAGTGCTGCGGAATACGGGCTTCGAGCGAGGCCAGGCGCTCGCGAATGGAGCCTTCGAGGGAGATCTGGCGGCCTAGCTGACGGATGAGGTCTTCGAGGCTCTGGATGCGGACTTCGACGGTGCGGATGTCGGCGCGGAGGGTCTGCTTGGTCGCTTCGAGAATACTCGCCAAACTATCGACGCGTCCGTTCAGACTGGACTTTGCATCTTCTACGCCTTTGGTTCCGGCGTCGATGCGGGCGACTAGCGTCGCCTTGGTTTCTCCGAGAGCTCTGTCCACGGAGTCAATCTTGGCGATGAGCGTTTGCTTGGCCTCGTCGATCTTGTGGTCGAGGGCTTCGAGGCGGACGGAGTGGGTGCGGATTTCCGGAGCTAGGAAATCCTGGACGGTGGCGCGGATGCTCTCGAGCAGGTTGTCGGTCATCTCGCCGTCACTCGTCTGAAGTGTAGCGCGGGGCGGCTGGAGGGCTAACGGTAAGGGTGGTCACGCAGCCGGGTTACTGCTGTTAAGAAAGCTTTTTATAGGGGTTATTTACCCAGCAGCAGTAACCGTTTGGCTCGGAAAAGTGGAAAGCGGGGTCAAAACCGCTGCTGACGCGGGGATTAGTTATGGTCCAGTTTTAGAAAAGCCGGTACAGCGAATTTCAAAAGCCGGAAGAGTGGGTGGATTGTCGAAAAATGGCGGCTTGTTCTCCTGATTCTGCACATGGTGATCTTTAAGGCGTGTGGAAAGCGCGGGGCGGGAGTGGAAAGAGTGGTTTCATGCAAGGCTGACGAGGGTTCCGGCAGGTGGGGGTTTCAACAGGAAACGTGTTGTCCACGGGATGCACAGGTGCTGAGTGGAGTGGTGGATATCCGGTTCCTATATATGGTCGCGGACAGCATTTGTTGCGGATGCCGGTGAGCGGAGAAAGGGCGGCAGAATCGGGTGTATTGCGGTTGAAGCCGACCGCAGTTCCCGTTCTGCCGCTCCGCTTTCATTCGCCGATATGCTGGGCGGCTTTCCACTGTTCGAGTCGTTCGACCTTCCACTTACAGGCCTTCTGTTTTTCGATCCGGTGCTGGCCCCCATTTTCGGTGCAGTAATACCTGTATGAGTCTTCTTGTGTCCCACAGGTTCCTGGCAGGGCCTGGAGGACAGGGGTCTGTGTGTCGTAGTAGGTGCAGGACATATCCGGACGCTTGTTAGCAGTGCCTGAAGCTGCGGGGGGCGTGGACTGGCTTTGGGAGAATGCGCCTACATCTCCGGCAGCCAGGCTGCAAAACGAGAAGAAAGAAACCACGGCGACGACTCCGGAGGAAAGAACCCAGAAGACCGTTCCGCGAAGGGTGATGGTTGGTTTTGATTGCCCGAGCAGCCGTTTGATCCGCATTGCCATATGGCCTCCATGTGCGCTGAGAATGAGTTGGGTTGATGCCGAGGCACGTTGTTCTTCAAGCAGAGACAGAGCCCTGGCGAAGTAAATGGGCGATCCGCTGGCCTTGACCGCGATGTCGTCGCAGCAATGCTCACGCTCCTGCCGCATCTGTTTCGAGACCCACCAGACCGCTGGGTGATAAAAGAAGAGCGACTCGGCGACGGCCTGCAAGGTGTTCACGAGATAGTCGTGCCGGCTGACATGAGCCAGCTCGTGGGCGAGCAGGGCCTCAACCTGTTCAGCAGAGAGGCTCGATAAGCTGTGCAGCGGCAGCAGAATCAGCGGCTTCGTCCAGCCAACTGCGACAGGTCCGGCTATGGCAGGTGAGGCGAAGAGCCGGCATTTGTGTGGCAACTTGAGCTGGCTGCTCAGCCGGTCCGCGATAGAGCGGAGTTCAAGGGGGACGGGAATCAGGGAACTTCTTTTGAGCCGGGCAACCACAATGGTGCCAGCGGCCAGCCGGGTAAGCAGGATCACCACACCGGCACACCAGAATGCCATGATCCAAGTCATTTCATGGTTGGCGACAGCGACGGAACGCTCGAAGAGCGGCGAGGAAACGTGGTCCCGCGCACTTTGCGAGAAAAGCTGCGTGGCCTGGATTCGCTGTGAGGAGGAAGAGGCAGATGATGAGCTGGAGACATTCGCGCAAAGATAGGCAAATGTGACGACGGGGCATAGCAGCATCGATGCGAAGACGCCGCAGGCTGCGAGATAGCGAATGCGAGGCGACAGCTTCCAGGCGACGGACAGGAAGCCGGAGAGCGCCATGGCGAGGATGGATCCCTGCCAGAGGAGATGCAGCAGGCTCCAGCCCATGATTCGAAGCAGCGGGATGTTCATTGCCGCGAGTGCCGCAGATCGCATCACAACTCCTTTTCGAACTGTTGCAACAGCTGATGGATCTCGGCCAGCTCGGCCTTCGAGACCTTGCGTGCCGAGAGAGCGCCCAGCACAAGATTTTTTGCCGATCCGGAAAAGGCGCGCTGCATGAGATTGGTGACGAGCTGGCGCTGCGTTCGCTCACGAGGCTGCTTCGGTTCATACACGTGCGAGCGGTAGCGTTCATTCCGAGTAAGCAAGCCCTTTTCGGCCATGACCTGCATCTGTTTCAAAACCGTTGTGTAGCCGGTCTGCTTGCTGTGGAGTGCGTCATGGACCTCCCGAACCGTGAGTGGACCCTTTGTCCAAAGGATCTGGAGGATTTCAAGTTCAGCCTCAGTGGGGATTGGTTCCGAAGGTTTCTTCTCTTCGCGTTTTGCCATGTTGCACAGCGTAGTACGACGATTATCGTATGTCAACGATTTTTATCGTATATCTTGCGGGAGGATGGGCCGGTGTTCGGGGCAAGCGCGTTTCAGGCGTTGGCTACGTAGATGAAGCGGATGAGGAAGAGTACGGCTAGCAGGTAGAGGAGCCAATCCTGGCGGCGGAATTTCCCGGAGAGGATGTGGACGCTGGCGTAGGCGATGACTCCGAAGCCCAGGCCGTTGGCGATGGAGGCGCTGAGCGGGATCATGATCAGGGTCAAGAACGCGGGGATGGCGGAGATGGGCTCGGTCCAGGGGATTTCCGTGATGGTGGTGAGCATGAGGCTGCCGACGATGATGAGGGCGGGCGCGGTGGCTGCCGTCGGTACGATGCCTACCAGCGGGGCGGCGAAGAGGGCCAGGACGAAGAAGAGTCCGGTGACAATGGCGGTGATGCCGGAGCGGCCTCCGGCGGCCACGCCTGCGCTGGATTCGACATAGCTGGTGACGGTGGAGGTTCCCGTCAACGATCCGATGACGGTGGCCGCGGCGTCGGCAAAGAGGATGCTGTTCAGGCGCGGGATGTTTCCGTCGGGGCCTATGAGCTCAGCTTTTTTTGCGACGGCGACGAGGGTTCCGAGATTGTCAAAGAGGTCGACGAAGAAGAAGACAAAGATGATCTCGAGCAGGCCGACGTGGATGGCGGATTTGATGTCGAGGCGGAAGGCGGTCTGGGTGAGCGCGGAGATGCTGTAGGACGATACCTTCCAGTGCACGAGATGGAAGGGGATGGCGGCGAGGGTGATGAGGATGACGCCGATGAGGATTGATCCGCGCACGCGTAGGACCTGCAGGGTGCCGATGACGATGACGCCGAGCAGCGCCAATGCGGTTTGCGGGGCGCGGACGTTGCCGAGGGTGATGAGGGTTTCCGGATGCGGCACGATGATGCCGGCGTTGTGCAGTCCGATGAAGGCGATGAAGAGACCGATGCCTCCGGCGACGGCGGCGTAGAGCTCGTGGGGGATGCTGCGCAGGATGAGCTGGCGGATGCCACAGGCGGTGAGCAGCAGGAAGGCGATGCCGGAGATGAAGACGGCGCCGAGGGCGGTCTGCCAGGGAATGCCCATCTTCATGACGACGGTGTAGGTGAAGTAGGCGTTGAGCCCCATGCCGGGTGCGAGGGCGATGGGATAGCGGGCGATGATGCCCATGAGCATGCAACCGAAGGCAGCGGACAGGCAGGTGGCGGCGGTGACGGCGGGCAGAGGGATTCCCGCCTGGGCCAGGATGGCCGGGTTCACCAGGATGATGTAGGCCATGGTGACGAAGGTGGTGAGGCCGGCGAAGAACTCCGTGCGCCAGTTGGTTTTCAGCTGGGAGAACTCAAAGTAGCGTTCGAGTGCGGCTCGCATGTGTATGTGAGCTTCATCAAAACACAGGAGCGGGGATTTCCAAACGGACTTCTTTGAAATCCCCGCTCCGCTGCGGCGCTGGCTGTCTCCGGCTACTTCTTCAGGAAGTTTTCGAGGCTGGTCAAGGCGCCTTCCCAGCCGAGGTTGTGTGGACTCATGATCTCAGCCGAGGAGAAGTTCTCATGCCTGATGGTCACTTCGGTTCCACCCTCGGCGTCTTTGAAGGTGACGGTGACCAGGGTGTTCTCGTCGGGAAAGCGCGATCCGCGCCAGGTGTAGGAGATGCGCTCGTCCGGCACCACTTCCTGATAAACGCCGACGACGTTTACGGCAGATGGGACCTGCGGCGCGGCGGTATCGGCATCGCAGGGCATGCCGAAGAAGTCGAAGCGGTATTCGCCGCCGGGCCGCGGGTCAGAGGTGATGTTGGTGATGGTCTTGCCCGGTGCGAACCATTGGGCGATCAGCTCGGGGCGCGTCCAGGCCTGATAGACACGGCTGCGCTCGGCAGCGATGACGCGGCTGACTTGCAGGCTGAGGTCGGAGCGGGTGCTGCGGTTTTCGAGAACGGCGGTTTCGGTCATGCTTTTTCTCCTTGGAAGTGGCGCTCGAGAGCGTCGAGTTGGGTGTTCCAGAACTTCTCGTAGTAAGCCAGCCACTGCTCGGCGGGCCTGAGGGCGGCGGGTTTGAGGCGGACGATGTGAAAGTTTCCCCGGCGTTCGCGGGCGATGAGCTCGGCGCTTTCGAGAACTTTCAGATGCTTGGAGACTGCGGCGAGGGACATGGAGTAGGGCTGGGCGATCTGGCTCACCGTCTTCTCGCGCACGGCTACATCGCGAAGGATGGCGCGGCGCGTGGAGTCGGAGAGAGCGTGGAAGATGTTGTCGAGTCGAACGGCAGCGGCGGAGTTAACCATTTAGTTGAATAGTAGGACGGGTTCGCGCAGTTGTCAACCGTTTGGTTAAATGATTTTTAGAAGTTCTCATACGCGCCGGGCTGAGTCATGGGAGGGCGAGTGGGAGTTTCAGTGACGAGATGCATGTTCGCCGCGCCTCCACGACCAAAGTGAGAAGGCGCGATTCCTAGTTCGGTGGTATTTGCTTTGCAGCGATTGCGCAGGAATCTTGAGGTTTCGGTACCGGCCTCAGAAACTCATACTGTGGCCCCAACGAAGCAATGGCAGTCAGCAGCTCGTCCTGGTCCCCTCTGAAATACACGATCGTCCCTTGCGAGTCGATCAGAACGAGATGCGGCAAGGCGAGCATATTGAAAGATTGGTGGACGGTCCCCTCATCAAAGAAATCGGGCCAGGTGTAGTTGTGCTGCGCGAAAAAGTCTATCGCCTTCTTTTTTTCTTCTTCCTCACGCACGCCCATCAGCAGATCCTCATTCACGCTCAGTACGACCAATCCATTGGCAGCGGTTTTCTTCGCGATCTCGTCGATTTTAGGCATGCCTTCTACACACGGTTTGCAGTGTATCGACCAGAAGTCGAGCAGCACGGGCTTGCCTCGAAAGGATGACAGAGGAACCACGGAGCCGTCGGCGGAGACAAGCTGAACGTCGGGAGCGGGCAACCCGGTCATATCGAGGCGGAGGCGGAATTCGCTAAATTGCGCCACAGACGCCGCGCTGGCGGGTGGATCGAAGTGGAACAGAGTTTCGGGAACGGTGGTACCCAACTGGACCGTCGAGTAGCGCGTAAATGAGTTAACCGTAACTGGAGTGCGGGAACTGGCGGAGAGAATGAAGGAATCATCATGCTGCCTTCGTTCCCACACTACTCCGGTTTTCCGGTCAATCCACAGAGTCTCTGTCGCGGACTCTCCAAAGGATGTGGGATCTTTGCGGTCAGCGGCCGTGACCCGTACCACGTAGCACGGAACGTCGTATCCGGTGCTGTGAAGCACTTCATCAGGCAGCCTGGTTGCGGAGTTGTAGTGACTCGCCAGCTCGGCAAAATACTTTCGTAGTCCTACAGCTTGCACGACTACCGCCTCAGCTGGATAAGAACTTTGGGAGGAGAAGTCGGGACCAGCGGGAGCAGGCTGCTTCCGGTACTCCTCTTTGTCGGGATGAAAATCCCAAGCAGTTATGCCGTCTGAGATGTGCACAGCGGAGCCATGCGAGTGGGCTTCGTAATGATACTTCCTGCCGGACTCGGCACCGAGCATGGTGGTCTCTTGCGATTCGCTGCAATATTCGTTCTCAAAGCTGTGTTCTTCCTTGGCTTCGATGTACCAGGAGGTGGCGCTCGCGTAGTGCTGGCTCATTTGCCGAAGGAGGTCCATGGCACCTGGCGAGTCTTTTTGGGCCTGCAGAAGCGGAGTGGCTAAGATGGTGGCAAGAGCGAATTGCGCAATAGACGCCAAGACGACCTCCAAAGCGACTGAACGGGAACTATATCCTTGACAGACGTAGAAGTGGTATCAACGCTCGAGAATGCCTGTTGTGATGGTGGGCGGCCTGACTGTTTTTTCTGGAAGCAGTGGAGATTCCGCGTACCGGCTAATTGCCGTCAGGGGCTGAAGCCCTCTCTTCTTTCGCCGTCTTATGGCACGGCTGAAGCCGTGCCCTGATACGAAGCATCCCGTCTATTCTGGATCTGGTCAGTTTCGATCCGTGCAGTATCTTCTGACTGTACCCACCCTCCCACCAATTAGCAGCGCCCAATTCCGAAGCTGGCAGCTCCGGCCACAATCTCGCCCCGTCTATACACCTTGACTATCTACAACTGCGAGGTGTAGATAGTCATAGTATGGGAAAACCGAGCGATCTGGTGCAGGGCACTCTGGACCTTTTGATTTTGAAGACGCTGTCGCAGGAGGCCAAGCATGGCTGGGCGATTGCGAAGCGCATCCAGTTGATCTCTGGCGAGGTGTTGCAGGTGCAGCAGGGATCGCTGTATCCGGCGCTGCACCGTCTGGAGCAGCAGGGATGGATCAAGGCCAAGTGGGCGGAGAGCGAGACGGGACGGCAGGCCAAGTTCTATTCGCTGACTGCGGCGGGGCGGGCGCAGCTTGAGAAAGAGACGGAGAGCTGGAGGCGGCTTTCGGGGGCAATCAACCTGGTGGTGCAAGAGGGTTGAGGACTGCGCGTCCAGCGACACGCGCCTTCGGCGCAAGAACCGCAGGTCCTTCGACTGCGTCATTGCTCCGCAATGACTTCACTCAGGGTGACATCGATTTTTTGAATGGCTAGGTAAGGTCTTATGGCGATGCGATGGTTGCACCAAGTCGGGATGAGCTTTGTCATGCTGCTTCGCCGCAGCAAGGCAGGCGCGGCGCTCGATGCGGAGATGGCCTTTCACATCGAGCAGCAGATTGCCGAGAACCGTGCTGCGGGGATGAGCGAAGGGGATGCGCGGGCCGCGGCGCTGCGGACCTTCGGGAATCCCGCTGCCCTTCGCGATCAGGCGCGTGCGACGTGGAGCTGGAGCGGTCTGGAACTGGTGCTGAGGGATGCGAGGATCGGGGTACGGACGCTGCTGCGGACACCCGGCTTTGCCGCCATTGCAATTGTGGTGATGGGGCTGGGCATCGGCGCGAACATTGCGCTGTTCACCATCGTGCGGTCGGTGCTGCTCGAGCCGCTGCCGTTTCGCGATCCGGGACGGCTGATGAGGCTATACGAGCACACCACGGAAGAAAACCCGTTCAACCAAAGCGCGGGCGGCATCTTCATAGAATGGCAGAAACAGAGCCACAGTTTTACCGATCTGGCGCTGTGGCGCTACACGGGCTATAACCTCTCGGCGAGCGGCGGCCAGCTGCCGGAGAATGTGCGCGCGGCTGCATTCTCATCCAATGTTTTGTCTACGCTGGGTGTCGAGCCGGCGCTGGGGCGGAACTTTACGGCAGACGACGACAGGCCGTCGGCGAATGGAACGGTCATCCTGAGCTGGGGATTGTGGAAGCGGCGCTTTGGGGGCGACCCTGCAATCCTCAATCACACGATCCTGCTCGATGCCAAGCCCTATACGGTCATCGGGGTGATGCCGGCGTGGTTCGCGTATCCCGATCAGACGCAGCAGCTATGGACGGCGCTGCACCAGAACGAGCCTGCCGATGAGGTGGAAGCGCTCGATGAACATAACTTCGTCTCGATCGGGCGACTGAAGCCGGGTGTGACGGCGGCGCAGGCAGCGACCGAGCTCTCATTGATTACCAGGCGGATTCACGACCAGCATCTCGACAATGCTTCGGTGAGCAGCGCGGCGAGCGTACGTCCGCTGCTGGATGCCATGGTGGGCGATGTGAAGACTCCGCTCTATGTGCTGCTGGCGGCGACGGGCTGCGTGCTGCTGATCGCGTGCCTCAACGTTGCGAATCTGCTGGTGGCGCGCTCGGCGGCGCGGCGCAGGGAGATGGCGATCCGCTCCGCGCTGGGCGGCAGCCGTATGCGTTTGCTGCGCGAGCAACTGATGGAAAGCCTGCTGCTTTCCATTGGCGGCGGGATGCTGGGGATCGCACTGGCTGCCGCTGCAATCGAATGGCTGCTAAAGGCGCAGCCGGAGATGGCGCGTGCTGAGGCGATTCATCCGGATGCGATGGTCGGGGTGTTCGCGCTGGGGCTGGTGATTCTGAGTGCGATGTTTACCGGTGCGCTCTCCTCGCTGCCGGCGGGAGGCGAGCAGATTCTCGAGCCGCTACAGGATGCGTCGCGCTCGCACAGCGCGGGACAGAGCCGCACGCGGCTGCGCAAGGTTCTACTCACGCTCGAAGTAGCGCTGACAGTGGTGCTGCTGACGGGCGCCGGTCTGCTGCTGAAAAGCTATGCGCGGCTGCGCTCTGTGGACCTGGGCTGCACTACGCAGAATGTGCTGACCATGAGCATGACTCTGCCTGAAGCGCGCTACATGACGGACGCGCAACGCGTCAGCTTTTTCGATTCGCTGCTGCAGCAGGTGCGTACGCTTCCGGGCGTACAGGCAGCCGGATATGTCTTCCCAACTGTTCCCGGAGCGGGTTATGGAGGCGACAGCGGCTTCCGCATTACCGAGCACCCTCCGCTGCCGCAGGGTAAAGGACAGTGGGCGCGAACGCTGTTCATCGACCGTGGATACTTTTCGACGATGGGCATCCCAGTGAAGCGCGGCCGTACACTCGGCGAGGATCAGCGGCCGGGGCATCCAACGGAGGTCGTCGTGAGCGAGGCTTTCGTGCGCCAGTACATGCCTGGTGAAGATCCGCTGGGTAAGCATGTACGCAAGGGACCGCATACGTATGAGATTGTCGGTGTCAGCGGAGACACGTTATATGAGGTAAGCACGCCTGCGGGTCCCATCCTTTATTTCGCACTCGATGCCGGTGAGGACATCAGTGGTGCGACGTTAGTGATCCGGTCGCGGAGGGATGTGACGCAGTATGCGCTGCCGGTGCAGAAGATCGTGCAGCAGATGGATCGCGACCTGCCGCTGTCGGACATTCTGACGATGGATCAGGTGATTGGCAGCAACACTGCGGATGCAAGCTTTGACGCTACCCTGCTGGTGATCTTTGCGGCGTCTTCATTGCTGCTGGCTGCGGTGGGATTGTTCGGAGTGCTCTCTTACATTGTGGCGCAGCGAACGACGGAGATCGGCATCCGCATGGCGCTGGGGGCGCAGAGAAGCGCTGTCGTGGGTCATCTGCTGGCGGATGGATTGCGCCCGGCTATCGTCGGTCTGGTGCTGGGCCTTGGAGCTGCTGTGGGCGTGACTCGTCTGCTGGAGTCGATGCTTTACAAGACAGAGGCACTGGACCCGGCCGTATTTGTCACTGTTGGCGTTACATTACTTGCGGTTGCGTCTCTGGCGTGTATGCTTCCGGCGTGGCGTGCTTCGCGGCTCGATCCGGTGCAGGCTTTGCGAAGAGAGTAGGACTGCGCGGTCGTACAATCCCACGTCTCAGAAGCGAGACGTGGGGCACCCGGGTTGAGCTGGTGTGAGAAGAGAGGTTCGATAAACGATGCGCTGGCTGCACCAATTCTGGATGGGTCTGGTGATGTTGTTTCGCCGGAATCGGGCGGGCGCGGAGCTCGATAACGAACTGCAGTTTCACATTGAGCAGCAGATTACGGAGAATCGCATGGCAGGCATGAGTGAGGACGAGGCGCGGCAGGCGGCGCTGCGTGAGTTTGGGAATCCGGCGGCGCTGCGCGACGAGGCACGCGAGAGCTGGCAATGGAACCGGCTGGAGCAGCTGGTGCGCGATGTGCGGCAGAGTGCCCGCTCTCTCTTGCGGACACCGGGCTTCGCGGCGGTTGCGATTGCGGTGCTGGCGCTGGGCATCGGCGCAAATGTGGCGATCTTCACGCTGGTGAATTCGGTGATCCTGCAGCCGCTGCCGTTTCCTCATCCGGAGCGGCTGGTGCGGGTGTACGAGTCGGATGCGCGCGGGCGCTTCAGTTACAACATCGTGGCCGGCGGCGATTTTGCGGAATGGCGGACCGGCGCGAAGAGCTTTGAGCAGCTCGCCATTCAGAAGCAGATCACGTACAGCCTGGCGGGCACGCAGGGACAGCTTCCGGAGGTGGTGCGTGCGGAACAGGCTTCGTGGAATCTGTTTCCGCTGCTGGGCGTGAAGGCAGCGGCGGGACGGCTTTTCTCCGCAGACGATGACAGCCGCAATGCCGATGCGACTGTGGTGTTGAGCTGGGGATTGTGGAAGCGGCGTTATGGCGGGGCGGCATCGATCGTGGGCAGCAAGATTCTGCTCGATGCGCGTCCGTTTACGGTGATCGGCGTCCTGCCCGCGCAGTTCACGTATCCCGATGATCGAACGCAATTATGGACTGCGCTTTTTCACGAGCGGTCTCCGGAGCTGATGCGTATGTATGAGTCGCACAACTTCGATGTGGTGGGACGGCTGAAGCCGGGGGTATCCATGCAGCAGGCGGCGGCCGAGGTGTCTGCGATCCAGGCGCAGATACGGCGGCAGCATCCGGATGGACCGGTGAACGATGCGGCGGTGGCGCTGCCTCTGCTCGATGCGCAGACACGCGATGTGAAACTGGGCTTCTACGCGCTGCTGGCGGCGACGGGATGCCTGCTGCTGATTGCCTGCCTCAACATCGCGAACCTGCTGGTGGCGCGCGCAGCGGCGCGGCAGAAGGAGATGGCCATCCGCACGGCGCTGGGCGGCACGCGGGGGCGGCTGATTCGCACGCAGGTGATCGAGAGCCTGGTGCTGGCTTTTGCCGGCGGCGGGCTGGGACTAATCTTCGCGTATGGTGCGCTGCGCTGGCTGGTGGCTACGCGTCCGGAGGTGCCGCGCGCGGACGCGATTCATATCGATGCCGTCACGCTGGCATTCACGCTGGGCGTTGTCTGCCTGTGCGGGCTGATTGCGGGATTGATTCCGGCGCTCTCTTCAAGCGACCGGCATGTGCTGAAGGCGTTGCAGGAGTCGGCACGATCGCATAGCGGCGGGCGAGGGAGCGTGACTTTGCGCCGGATGCTGCTGGCACTCGAGGTTGGCCTGACCGTAGTTCTGCTGGTGGGGTCGGGGTTGCTGCTCAAGACCTATCACCAGTTGCGCGCGGTGGACATGGGCGCGAACACGCACAATGTGCTAACCATGACCGTGAATCTGCCCAAGGGCAGCTACCGGAACGCATCGCAGCTGGTTTCGTTTTACGAGAGCCTGGTGCAGCAGGTGAGGGCGCTGCCGGGCGCGCGCGGAGCGGGGCTTTCGACTGGGCTTCCAGGACAGGGGTCGCTCCGCAACGATGTGTTTACGATCGCGGAGAACCCTCCGCTGCCGCGCGGCGAGACGATGGACGCGACGACGCGCTTCGCCGATCCGGGATATTTCGGCACCATGCAGATTCCTGTGGTGCAGGGCCGTGTTTTTGAAGACCGGGAGCGGTTCGACCAGGCGGGCGTAGCGGTGGTGAGCCAGGCATTCGTTCGCAAGTATTTTCCGAACGGAGATGCCCTGGGCAAGCACATCGTGACCGAGCTGGGCATGGATATAAAGAAGTTCGAGATCGTTGGCGTAGTGGGCGACACGCTGGAAGAGGCGGGATCGCAGCCGATTCCTACCTTCTATTTTCCTATGTGGGGAGGGTCGGAGCGCGCGGTGAGCCTGGTGGTGAGGACGGCGCAGGATCCGATGAACCTGGCGCTGCCGGTACAGCGGGTGATCGCGCGGATGGATCACGATCTGCCGGTGGCGGATGTGCTCTCGATGGATCAGGTGGCGAGCAGCTCGCTGTCGGATACGAGCTTCGACGCGACGCTGCTGGCGATGTTCGGTGGTCTGTCTCTCTTGCTGGCGGCGGTGGGATTGTTCGGAGTGCTGTCCTATATCGTGGCGCAGCGGACGACGGAGATCGGCATTCGCATTGCGCTGGGAGCGCAGCGGGACCAGGTGGTGCGACAGTTTCTTACCGACGGCATCAAGCCGGCGGTGTGGGGACTGGTGATCGGGCTGGGGGCGAGCGCGGCGGTGACGCGGCTGATGAGCTCCATGCTCTACAAGACGCAGGCGGTGGATCCAATGGTGTTTGTCGCGGTGAGCGCGGTGCTGCTGCTGGTGGCGGCCGCGGCGTGTGTTCTGCCGGCCTGGCGGGCTTCGCGGCTCGATCCGATGCAGGCTCTGCGGCGGGAGTAGGGACTGGCCGTCCCGGCAATTCCGCCTTCGGCGGAGCCGCGCGTCGCGAGTCAGGTTTTCGGGACGGCGATGCTGTATCGATGCCGCGATTCAGGCCGGCTGCCTTGACTCCGTCACCCAAAAGCACGATTTCCGCTCCATTCCTGCAAAATCACACGAAAGTATGACGACATGGGGGGCGGTTGCAGTACATTTTGACTGCATCCGTACTCGGTTTGTACTCGGATCAGGGAGCCTTGCATGAAGAAAATCGTCCTTACTTTCGGCCTCATCTCCGGGCTCATGATCTCCGTCCTTATGGGCGGCTCGCTTCTCCTTGCCAACAAGCTTGGCTCGGTTCACAGCATGATGCTCGGCTACACCATCATGGTGGCGTCGTTCATGATGATCTACTTCGGCATCCGCAGCTACCGCGACAACATCCTGGCCGGCCAAATCTCCTTCGGCCGCGCCTTCGCCTGCGGCATCCTCATCACTCTCATAACTACCGTCTGCTATGTCGCCATGTGGGAGATCCTGTACTTCAACTTCATGCCCCACTTCATGGACGGCTATTTCGCCGCGCAGATTCATAAAGTCCAGTCCGCCGGACTTGATCCGGCTACTACTGCCGCGCAGGTGGCCGCTCTTCAGCACTCCCAGCAGCTTTACCAGAACCCGCTGGTCAACATCGCGTACACCTTCATCGAGCCTTTCCCGGTTGGCCTTATCATTACCCTGGTCTCGTCCGGCATCCTGCGGCGGAAAGCGGGTGTTGAATCGAGCGGTGCTCCCGCCGTCACGACCATATAAATTCAAAGGCCGGAGCGTACGCTCCGGCCTTCCGTCTTCACCCCAAATACATCGTTATTATGTACAAGCGGTTTTTCACAGGAGACTCTATGGCTTCAATCATTGGCTTTGGCGGTATTTTCTTGCGATCGGATGATCCAAAGGCTCTTTATGCGTGGTACGAGCGGCATCTGGGTCTGGTGAAGGCGGGCGGAGCATACGGTTTTCCCGCCTCGAAGCACGAGGCACAGGTCGTGTTCGCTCTTTTCAAGCAGGATAATGACTACTTTCCACCGGCGCAGAAGGCGATGCTCAACCTTCAGGTGGACGATCTGGATGGAGTGCTGGACCGGTTGATTGCTGAAGGGGTCACGGTGGATCCCAAGCGCGACAGCTATGATTTCGGGAAGTTTGGCTGGATCATCGATCCGGAGGGAAATCGCGTCGAGCTTTGGCAGCCGCTGTAAGCCGACCGATGCCGAGCCGGTCTACATCTGTTGAATCCAGAGGTGTTTTGGCGGTAAGGGCGATGCTGTGGATGGGCGCGTGTCCGACATATGTTCTGACGCCATAGAATCTGGTGTATCAACGGGCGTAGCGGCGGCTTCGCACGGCTTCGAGACCGGAGAGGAGAAGGGGAGGAGAAGCAGCGCGTGCCAACCGTCGAACTCTCAATGATCGTTAAGGATGGAGGCGCTGACCTGAGCCGCTGCCTGAAGAGCGTCGCTCCGTTCGTCGATCGCATGGTGGTTGGGGATACAGGATCGTCGGACAATTCCAGGGAGATTGCCGGGGAATCGGGGCTGAGGTGCTGGATGTCCCATGGGAGAAGGACTTTGCGAAGGCCCGCAACCGGGTACTCGACCACCGCAAATGCGATTGGATCCTGGTTCTCGATGCCGATGAAATGATCGATCCGCTGAGCGGCGAGAACATGCGGAGGCTTATTCGCGAGCCAGATATCTATGCCTGCCATCACGTGATGTGGAACTACGTGACGGAATCGATCTCCCGCATCGGGCATGAGTCGGCACGCAAGAACGCGTTCCGGCTGGAGGAATCGCGGCCGTATCCCGCGTATGTGCCGCAGCCCACGCTGCGTCTGTTCCGGAACCACCCCGGGATCTATTTCGAAGACGCTGTGCACGAAACCGTCGTGAAGAGAGTGGCTGCGCTGGGTCTGCCAACGGCGAAGGCGGATATCGTGCTGCACCACTTCGGATTCGTTCGCGATTCCGAAGAGAAGCGCCGCTAAAAAAACGATTTTTACCATGCGCTTGGAGAGGCCAAGCTGGTGGAAGCCCCGGACGATGTGCAGACTCTGATTGAGCTGGGCCTCAGCCATCTGGAGCACCACAAGAACCCGGGAGCCGCGCTGGCGCAATTTACGAGGGCACGCGAGATCGATCCCGCATGTGCGGCGGCGTGGTTGTATTCCGGAGTCTGCCTCTCAAGGCTGGATAAGGCCGATGAAGCATTAGCAAATCTGGAGCGAGCAAAGCAGCTTGGGCTGAATTCGGGTGTTCTCTTGCAGGCTGCGGGCGACGCTTATTTCAAAAAAGGGGATTTTGCTGCGGCCAGCCAGGCTTATGCGGAATTGGAGAGACGCGGAGAGGCATCGCCGCTCACTGAGGCGAAACGCGGAGCGTCGGAAGTTCATCTCGGTCAAGTTGAGGCGGGTCTGAGCCGGATACAACAAGCAATTTCATCTGCGCCGCAGTCCGGCGAACTTTATGACATCCTGGCGCCGGCTGCTTTGCTGGCGGGCCGGCTTTCGCTGGCGGTGGAGGCTATGCAGGCGAGAATCCCCCTGGGTAATCTGACCGCTTTTCACGAACAACTGGTGGCTTTACTGCAAGCCAGGTTCAACGAACAAATGGCTAACTCTACTTCCAATGCCGGGTAGCGCCGCCGCTATACCCGTGGTGTGAGCGGGCGCTGGTTCGCGGGGTATCTAAATCTGTGGCGGCCGGGCGCAGATTACGCGTGGGGAACTCCTGGTTACGAATGGACATGTCCTTTGGTTTGGAGGCACCCGGATGGCCAAAGCTTTCTGTTAAGAGTTGGTTGTTATTGGCCTTATACCCCCCGGGTGCAATTGACATTGCCAATACGGGAGACCTATAGTTAGATAGTAGGTTCTCGCCTGGGATTCATGCGGGGATCTCCGATCGCCGCTCCTAATCATTCCCTGCCTGCCGGATGCTCCGCATGGAGACCGACGTTGTGCCGGGCCACTCTCTCTGGCCACACTCACCGTCTCCCGTCCTGGCTTTCGCGCGGCATATAGGGAAGACAGGACCTCGATCCCCGAATCTTCGCGGATCAGCCGGGAATCTAAGCTTTCAGCGAAGAAATCTGCAGCGTTGACGTTGTATGGATGTGTCCCGTCCATCGACCTCTCGTCTCTGCAGTGGCGGTACTGCGGGAACCGCCGACCCAGAATCCCGGAGCTAGTGGTTATGGCAGACGTCTTAAATCCTGAACAAGTCGAGAGCAATCCTCTGAACACCGAATTAGAAACCCCAACGCTAGAAGCCGCGGCGGATCATATCGATTCGCCGGTCGAACCCACCCTTAACCTGGAAGCCCCCGCGCACGAGGCAACTTCCGCTGCCGCCGAATCGACCGAAGACCTCGATTTCGGAAGCATGGAAGATTTCGCTGCCGCGCTCGAGTCATTTGACCGCGAGCAGGCTGCGGAGGCCGCTGCGCAGGCCTTCGATGACTCCACAGTCGTTGCTGGAACCGTGATCAAGCTCACGGACAAGCATGTGGTGGTCGATGTCGGAATGAAGTCCGAAGGACTGATTCCGATCGAGCAGGTCCTCGATCACACGGGGCAGCCGAAGCTGAAGGCGGGCGACACCGTGGAAGTGGTGATCGAGCGCGAAGAGGCCGAGGGTGGCTATCTGCTGAGCTACGACAAGGCTCAGCGGCATCGCGTCTGGGACGTGATCGAGAAGGCAGCCAACGAGAAGACCCCGGTTACGGGCATCGTTCTGGGCCGCGTCAAGGGTGGATTGACCGTCGACATCGGCATCAAGGCGTTTTTGCCCGGCTCGCAGCTGGAGATTCGCCCGGTGCGCAATCTGGATGCCTATATCGGGCAGCCGATTGAAGTCCGCGTCATCAAGCTGAACAAGAAGCGCGGCAACGTGGTTGTTTCCCGCAAGGAGATCCTCGAGGAAGAGCAGACCGCGAAGCGCTCTACGACTCTCGAGCACCTGGAAGAGGGAAGCATCCTGACCGGCACGGTGAAGAACCTTACCGATTACGGCGCATTTGTGGATCTGGGCGGCATCGATGGCCTGCTGCACATCACCGACATGTCGTGGGGACGTCTGACGCACCCGCGCGATCTGGTCAACGTCGGCGACGAGATCCAGGTGAAGGTGCTGAAGTTCGACAAAGACAAGCAGCGGGTTTCGCTGGGCTTCAAGCAGCTCACGCCTGATCCGTGGCTGGACGCGGTCGAGCGCTATCCCATCGGCGCGCGGGTACGCGGCCGGGTTCTGTCGGTGACCGACTACGGCTCTTTCGTCGAACTGGAGCAGGGCATCGAAGGTCTGGTTCACGTTTCGGAGATGACCTGGTCGAAGCGGATGAAGCATCCGTCGAAGCTGGTGAAGCCGGGTGATGAGGTTGAGACGGTTGTTCTCAGCGTCAATCCTTCGGACCGCCGCATCTCGCTGGGCATGAAGCAGCTCCAGGAAAACCCCTGGGAGCATCTGTCGGCTCGGTATCCTACCGGCACCAACGTCGAAGGCCGCGTGCGCAACCTGACCGACTTCGGCGCGTTCATCGAGATCGAGGACGGCATTGACGGCCTGGTTCACGTGAGCAACCTGAGCTGGACCAAGCGCGTGAAGCATCCTTCGGAAGTGCTGAAGAAGGGCGAGAAGGTCAAGGCCGTGGTTCTGGGTGTCGAGCCTGAGAATCGCCGCCTGTCGCTGGGCATCAAGCAGCTGCAGCCGGATGTATGGGATACGTTCTTCGCCCAGCACCGGGTCGGCGATGTGGTGAAGGGCAAGGTTCTACGGACCGCTCAGTTCGGCGCGTTTGTGGAGATTGCCGAAGGTGTCGAGGGTCTTTGCCACGTGTCCGAGGCGGTTGACAGCACGGGAGCACCGGCGAAGCTCGAACAGGGCCAGGAGCACGACTTCAAGATCATCAAGATGAACCAGGAAGAGAAGAAGGTCGGTCTGAGCCTGCGCGCCGTGGGCGAAGAGGCCAGCCGCGCGGATGTCGAAGCCTACAAGGCTCCGGTGTCGAGCTCGACGACGACCCTGGGCGATCTGATGAACTGGAAGAGACAGTAAAAGCAGAGAACAGAGCTCAGAGCACAGGGCTCAGGAAAGGCCGCTCCTTTGGGAGCGGCCTTTTTGTTTTTGGCTCAGCTTAAATTTGATCCCACTCAAGCCGACAGCGGGCTTGAATGGGCCACCCGCCTCAGGGCCTGAAGGCCCTCGTTCTGCGATGGGTGTTTGCGCGGGCTGAAGCCCGCGCCTCCCTTCGGCTTTTTTACTCCTGCAATGATTCTGAATGAAGCACAGAAGCGATGTCCGTACAGCCCTCCGGCTATTTACTTCTGCAATCATTCTGAATGGAGCACGGACACGATGTCGGTGCGGCTGGCGTTGATTGCTGGCAGGCCGCTTGCGATGAGCACGATCGCGGTCATCATCATCCAGGATAGTGTCAAGGTGGCGGGATCGTGCGTCTTGACTCCTACCAGCATGCTGGACAAGAGATGTGTCAGGAACCAGGCTGACAGAAGTCCGGCTCCGCCTCCTATCAAGGTCAATCGCGTGGCCTGCATCAGGATCAATGTGAACAGGCCGGGACGCGATGAGCCGAGGGCCAGGCGGATGCCGAGTTCCTGCCTGCGTTGGTTTACCCAGTAGGTGAAGACTCCGCAGACACCGATGCCAGCCAGTAACAGCGAGAGAGCCGCGAAGGCTGCGATCAACAGCATGATGAATCGACGCTGGCCGACCATCTGTGAGGTTCGCGCTTCCATGGTTTCCATGTTGAACAATGGCTGCTGGGGATCGACGGAAATGGATGCCTTTCTTACCGCCGTGGCCAGGGAATCCGGTTCGACGGTGGTGCGGAGCAGCAGATTGAGATTTAGAAGCTGCACCTGGTCGATGGGAAAGAAGATAACGGGCTCAATCGTACCTTCAATTCCCGTGTAGCGAACGTCGGCGACTTCTCCGACAACGGTCACCGTTGTGAAGTCGGTTGCGTCCTTGGCGTTGATGTTGGTTTTTACGCGCTGGCCGAGGACTTCGCTCGTCTTTTCGTGAAGAAACTGGCTAGCAAAGGCCTGGTTCACGATGGCCACGCGAGCGGACTCTTCGTTGTCATTAACAGTGAAAGCGCGGCCTCTCAAAACAGGTGTTCCCGCTGCGCGGAAGTATGCCGGACTTACGCTGATAGCGCGTCCCACTGGCCACTCTGAACGCGGAGGTTTTGGCCCGTCTCCGGGCAGAATCGCGTTGTTGGGGTTGACGCCCTCCAGCGGAAGCGCGCTTGCAACGGCTGCCGCTTCCACACCCGGTAAAGCCTGGATGCGCGACAGCAGCTGGTGAACGAAGCTTCTTGTTTTCTCGGGAGCCTCAGGGTAATTGCGGCCAATTTGCACGGCCAAACACTGGCGGGGATCGAAGCCGGAATCATTGCGAAGCACGTTGACGAAGCTGCGGATCAAGAGACCCGCACCGGCCAGCAGAACGACGGCCAGTCCAATCTCTACCGTAAGCAATGCACCGCGGAGCCTTCGCTGCGTGCGGCTGGACGAGACGCGCTGGCCGCCTGCCTGCAGGGTGGTTCGCAGGTCGGTGCGGGAGGCTCCGATTGCCGGAGCGAGGCCGAAAAGGATGGTGGTGAGAAGCGCAAGCCCAGCCGCGAATCCCAAGACCCAGCCATCTACCTGAACCATGGCTCCGAGCTTGCCCATCGGAACCTGCAGCTGCTGGAGAATCTGCGAACTCGAAGCCGACTGCTCGACCGCTGCTCCTCGCCGAATCAGTCCAATCACCGCTATGGCGATGCCCAATCCGAGAAAAGCAGAAGCAGAGGCGAGGGTCAGGCTTTCGACGAGAAGCTGACGCACGAGACGCAAGCGTCCAGCACCCAGCGCGCCGCGCAGTGCCATCTCGCGCAGCCGGGTTACGGTGCGGGCCAGTTGCAGATTTGCCACATTGACACACGCGATCAGCAGCACGGCGCCTACGCAGGCCAAGAGGATGAGGAGTGAAGTGCGGTTGTCTCCGGCCAAATAGCGCTGCAGAGGATCGACAGTCATGTGCCGGCCAGCTGCCCAGGGCTTGATCAGCGCCGGATAGTCTCTCGCGCGATTCACAGCAGACACGTTCAGCTCGGATTCGGCGGCCTGAGCGGTCACGCCATCGCGCAAACGCCCGATCACGCGCATGGGCATGACCGGCGTTTCGATCAGGAGTGTCGCATTGGAGTCGAGTCCGGCAGGGATGCAGGCATCGGGCTCGAGCGCCGCGTCAGGAAAGAAAAAATGCTCCGGCAGAACTCCGATGACTGTGGATGACTTTCCCCCTAGGTTGATCGATCGGCCGATGATCTGTGGATCGCCGTTGAATCGGCTCTTCCATAAACGGTGACTGAGGAGGACGACGGCAGGTCCGTGCAGTTGATCTTCAGTGTCGAGAAAATTCCTGCCCTGCTCCGGCTTGATGCGCAGCGTAGGCAGGAGATTGGCGGTGATTCCAGCGGTTCTTACGCGGATGGGAGCGCCGGTGCCGGTGAGGTTGCTGTAGCCTCTGTCGACAAATCCACTGAGAGATTGAAAGGACTTCACGCTCGATTGCGCGGCGACAAAGTCGGGGGAAAGCAGAGGCCCTCTGATGCTGGCTACCTTGGGCCATTGCTGTGAGATCTCCATCAGGCGCGCTGGATTGGAATACGGAAGAGGACGGATGAGAAGCGCGTTGACCGCCGAAAAGATTGCGGTGGTTGCGCCAATGCTGAGGCCCAGAGTCAGTATTGTGGTCAACGCGAAAGATGGGTTACGGACCATCTGGCGGAGGCCGTAGCGGATGTCCTGCAGCACGGACTCGATCCACGTTCCGGCACGCTGGTCGCGGACGGCCTGCTTTACCTGCTCCGGTCCGCCGCATTCGATCAGGGCCTGGCGGCGAGCTTCCGCAGGCGTGAGGCCGGCTGCGATTTTTTCCTCGGTGAGGGCTTCGACGTAGCTGCGAATCTCCTGATCCAGCTCTGATTCCACCTGCTGCCGGTGCAACAACGTGAGTAGCGCAGACTTTACTCGCCGAATCACTTTCATGCAGCCTCCTATTAACGTTCTGCAATGACGTGCCTGGTTTCTTTCTGGCGATTCTTCCTATCGAATGACGATAGGAGTTTAAAAAGCGCTCATATAGGAAGTCAATAGGAGAGTTGTAAAGCTGGCGGTTGGAAATGAGGCTCAGGGTGTAGAAAGGATTCCAGCCTTCCCGCCAATATGCAGCCATGCCGGGAACTTGCTGTTTCGTGGTTTCGTATCCGCATTGCGGAGGAGTGTCTATGCGGAAGACTTTGTGGTGGGGCGCGTTGATGGCCAGTTGCCTGATGGCGGTGAGCGTGGCTCGGGCAGACGATACGAACTGCACGGGTCCGGAGGTTGCTCATGACTACGAGCGGAAGCCGACCGATGTGCTTCAGCCACGCCAGGCCGATCTGGTGAGGCCTTTTACCGGCAACGGCAAACTCGAGGTCAACGTCTGCCATGGAGACCTGCGGGTACGCAGCAAGGCGGACGCGAAAGAGCTTACGCTGCACATCGAGATGGCGGCGCAGCCGGATGGGCATGCGGCTGGGGATTTCATCCAGGTCTTCCGCATTCACCCGGAGGACGGGGTCATTCATTTGAAGTTCCCGGCGGGCGCTCATGCGACGGTCACGCTGGTTGTGCCCATGGGAGCGAGCTCGACGGATGAGTTCAACCTGGGCAGAGGCAATCTGGATTTCGATGCTATTGGAGGCGCGGGCAGCCGCGAGATCAATGTCGGCATGGGCGACATGAAGCTGCTGGTGGATGGCGACAAGAGCTATTCCAAGATGGAAGTGAACGTGGGCATGGGGTCGCTGCACGACCACCGGCCGGGCGGGCATAACGGGTATTTTGCGGTGAGCCGGAATTACAACGGGAGCGGGTCGGGGTCGCTTGAAGTGAATGTGGGGATGGGAAGTCTGGATATCCGGCAGGAATAGAACATTCACACTCGCCACGTCTGTTTGTGAACACGGGTGTACATCCGTGGACATCCGGGCGTGATGCAGGCACAGCTAACCCCTTCGAATTGAACGGCACAACCCATGAAGTATTGGCGCTCCTCTTGCTCTCCTAACAACCTTTGGGGCTTTGGGGATTTATCGGGAGGCTGGGAATGGGAAATGTGCTGAAGGATCTGCGGCAGGCGATCCGGCAGATGAGGAAGTCGGCCGGGTTCACGGCAGTGGTGGTGGTGACGCTGGCGCTGGGAATCGGAGCCAACACTACGGTTTTCAGCGTGGTGGATGCAGTGCTGCTGCGGCCGCTGCCCTACATGCAGCCGCAGCGGCTGGTTGAGGCCGAGTCGTTCTACAACCGCAATGCGGAGCCGAGCAATCTTTCCTATCCTGATTTTCTGGACTGGCGGGCGCAGAACCACAGCTTCGAGCATCTGGTTTCTTACCACGACAACGAGCTACACGCTGACCGGCGTAGCGCGGGCGACGCATGTGCCTGCGCAGATTGTTTCCTGGGACCTGCTGCCGATGCTGGGTGTGAATCCGGAGATGGGGCGGGGTTTCACGAAGGACGAGGAGAAGCGCGGCACGCGGGTGGTGCTGCTGAGCCATGCGCTGTGGGAGTCGCAGTTTGGCGCGGACAAAGACGTGCTGGGGCGGACGATTCAGCTGAGCGGCGAGACCTTCACGGTGATCGGCGTGATGCCTGCGACCTTCCGGTTCCCGATTACGGCGCCGAAGACGGGCGTCTGGACGACGATGGCGGTGGATGACGCGCCGACCGGCGATGGAATCCACAATCGCGGCAGGCACTTCCTGAATGCGACGGGACGGCTGAAGCCGGGAGTGACGGTGGCCCAGGCCGACCAGGATATGAAGGCGATCGCTGCGCGGCTTGCCAAGCAGTATCCGAATACGAATACCAAGCATAACTCGGCGCGCGTGGAGAGCGAGCTGGATGCGGTGCTGGGCGACACCAAGACGCTGATCGTGGTGATCCTGTGCGCGGTGGCGCTGGTGCTGCTGATTGCCTGCGGCAATATCGCCAACCTGCTGCTGGCGCGGGTCCGCGACCGGCGGCGCGAGATTGCCATGCGCACGGCGCTGGGCGCAACGCGCACGAGGATTGTGCGGCAGCTGCTGATTGAGAGCGTGGCGCTGTCTGCGGCAGGCGGTATTGCCGGATGCATGCTGGCGTTCCTGTGTACGCCGGCGGTGCTGCGGCTGATCGGCGACAGCGTGCCGCGCGCGGCGGACGCGGGAGTGAATCTGGAGGTGCTGGCATTTGGTCTGGCGGCAGCCGCGATTTCGGGGCTGGTCTTCGGGATGGTTCCGGCGATCACGGCCTCGAAGACGGACCTGGTTTCGACGCTGAAGACGGGCGGGACTTCGGATATGTCCGGCCATGACCGGCTGCGCTCGGCGGTGATTGTCGGCCAGGTGGCGCTGGGCATTGTGCTGACGGCGGGTGCAGGACTGCTGATCTCCAGCTTCGTGAAGCTGATGCATGAAGATATCGGATTTCACCCCGACCATCTGCTGACCTTCCGCTTCGAAACGCCGGATAACCGCTATGAGAAGACGCGGCTGCAGTTCGACGAAGCGTATTTCGAGAAGCTGCGGGCGCTGCCCGGCGTGCAGTCTGCGGCGGGGACGATGTTTCTTCCCATGACCGACGACAATGCGGATGTCAGCTTCGAAAATCCTGAGCACCCGCTGCCCCCAGGGCAGCTGCCTTCAGCAGATTTTTCGCTCATTACGCCGGATTATTTCCGCACCATGCAGACTCCGATCCTGAAGGGGCGCGATTTCAGCCGCGCGGATACGCTGGACGCGCCGCAGGTGATGATCATCAACCATGCGTTTGCGGAGAAATATTTTCCGAATGAAGACCCGATCGGAAAGAAGTTGAAACCGGGGGCGGGCGATTCGCGCCCGGGTGGTCCGCCGATGCGGGAGATCGTGGGAGTGGCTGGCGACATGAAGCGCTCCATGACTCAGCGCAACGAAAGGCCTGGATACTATCTTCCTTCCACTCAGCTTTCCGGCTGGTGCTGCCTGAATTCCGTTGTGCGCACCTCGGTCGATCCCGCCAGCCTGGAGCCGGCGGTGCGCCGCCTGGTGACCGATATGGATAAGGACATTCCTGTGACGGATGTGCACACCATGCAGGATCTGATGAGCCTGCAGCTTTCGCAGCCGCGCTTTGCGATGGTGCTGCTGGGGGCATTTGCCGGGCTGGCGCTGCTGCTGACGGTGGTGGGGCTCTATGGCGTGATGATGTATTCCGTGTCGCGGCGTACGCGCGAGATCGGCGTGCGGCTGGCGCTGGGAGCACAGCGAGCGATGGTGTTGCGGATGGTTCTTCGAGATGCGGCTCTGCTGCTAATGTCCGGGATTGCCATCGGGCTGGTGGCTACGCTGGGCTTTGCGTCGGTGATGAAAACCATGTTGTACGGGACGGCGTCACGCGATCCGCTGGTGCTGGCGGCGGTGTGCGCCGTGGTAGCCATAACCGGGCTGCTGGCGGCATATCTGCCGGCGCTGCGGGCGGCAGCAACCGAGCCTATGCGAGCGCTGCGGGTGGACTAAGGAGGACTGGGGAGGACTGCGCGTCCAACGGCACGCATCTTCGGCGCAATGACATTGTTGAGTATTTCTAGTCGCTGCGTCCCATCCATCGCGACGATGCCGCGGTGGATGAGGCACCCGGTCTCAGGGCCTGAAGGCCCATCGATTTGTTGCGGGGTGTGCGGGCTTAAGCCCGCACCTACCTTATTTGTCGGATTTGATGTGGAAGTCGATGGTGACTAACTTGCGGGAGTCGAAGGAGCTGAGCGTTTTCGATCCGCTCTTTACGTTCTTATACTGGGCCCACACTTGGTAGTCGATGTCCGGGGAGATCTGCCCGAAGCGGTAGCTTCCGTCCTGGGTGGCGATAAAGGTGCGGATGGTGTTGTCCTTCGACGACTGCAGATAAACAATGGCGCTGGGCAAAGGAGCGTCCCCGCTTCCCAATACCTTGCCCTCAAGCACCTTCTGCGCCCGGGACTGCGCGACTGCCAAGCCGGTGGCGAACAGGACGGCCAAAAGAGCCAGGACCGAAGCCCCGATAAATTTCTTCATTACTCCTCTTCTTCCTCAGACACTTCTTCTTCATCTTCATAGTCTTCTTCCACCCGGGCAATTTCAAGCGGTTCGGTGGTGACGACTTCGTACTCGGTTCCGCATTCGTCGCAGACGATCACATCGCCTTCGTCGACTTCATCTTCATCGATATCGAGAGCGGTCTCACATTCGGGGCAAATAGGCATATGGATTCTCCAAGGGAATGAAATTCAAAGGTCGCGTGACGGTAGTGTCTTGGTTAGTTTTGAGTAGAATCGAGGGGCTCGTCAAGCCTCGAGCAATTCAGCATATCGCAAACAACGGAGCTACTGGATGAATGGTACCGCGCTGCGTCTCCGGCAAATATCTCTCGCTCGCATCCTCCTGCTGGCGCTGACCGGGCTGATAATCCTATCGGCTGGAGCAGACGCTTCTCCTGTCTCTGACGAGGGAAAGCGTGATCTGGATGCAAATGGTTCAGCGATTCTTGCCGAGCCTGCCGACAAACAGATTGCCGAGGCGCTGCAGCGCATTTCTGCACCAGAAGTGGAGCAGACAATCGCCAAACTGGTGACTTTCCATAACCGGAGCACGGTTTCCAGCATGGATAAGGACTTGCCGGCGGGGCAGGGGGTGACGGCGGCGGCGGACTGGATCGAATCGGAGCTGAAGCGATATTCGGCGGAATGCGGCGGATGCCTGGAGGTGAAGAGGGACACCTTCATCGAGCCTGCGCAGACCGGGGCGCATCCGCGCATTACGCAGCCGACGACGATCAGCAATGTTTATGCGGTTCTGCGTGGCCGCGATCCGGAGCAGGCCAAGAGGATGGTGCTGGTGACCGGGCACTATGACTCGCGGAACTCGGACATTATGAACACCCGCGACGAGGCTCCGGGAGCCAATGATGACGCGAGCGGGGTGGCGGTAAGCCTGGCCTGCGCCCATGCGCTTTCAAAACTCAAACTGCCGGCGACGGTGGTGTTTGCGGCGGTTGCGGGTGAGGAGCAGGGACTGAATGGCAGCGCGCACCTGGCAAAGCTGGCCAAGAGCGAGGGCTGGCAGCTGGAAGCGGTGCTGAACAACGACATTGTGGGTGGCAATACGACGCCTGGCGATGCGCTCCAGGACAAGGCCCTGGTGAGGGTGTTCTCGGAGAATATCCCGGCGAATGCGACGCCGGAGGAACAGCGGGCGATCCTGCGGCTGGGCTACGAGAGCGATTCACCGTCGCGGGAGCTGGCGCGGGCCATCGCGGACGTGGGCCAGACGTACTCGACGCATGCGCTGCGGAAGGAGCTGGTCGTCAAGCCGATTATGGAGTTCCGCGCCGACCGCTTTATGCGCGGGGGCGACCACTCCTCGTTCAACCAGCAGGGGTTTGCGGCGGTGCGGTTCACGGAATGGCGGGAGGACTTCAACCATCAGCACCAGAATGTCCGCACGGAGAACGGGGTGGAATATGGCGATCTGCTGAAGTTCGTCGATTTCAACTATGTGGCGCGGGTGGCGAGGTTGAATGCCGCAGTGCTGGCTACGCTGGCGGCTGCGCCTCCTGCTCCGGCGAATGTCCATCTGGTGGTGAAAAACCTGGACAACAATACGATCCTGAATTGGACGGATGGGACGGGAGCTCCGGCGGGAACGCGGTACGAAGTCGTGTGGCGGGAACTGGCTGCTTCCAACTGGAAGCGGTCGATTGCGGTGCCGGACCAGACGGGCGGCACCCACACGATCACTTTGCCGATTTCGAAAGACAATGTGATTTTCGGGGTTCGGGCGGTGGATGGGGCGGGGCACCGGAGCGTTGCGGTGGTGCCGATGCCGGAGCGGTAGCTGAGAAGCGGCCAGCGGGATTCTAGCTGTGGTAATTGCTCCGGCGCTTCAGTGCCGAGTATCTGATAAGTGCAGCCATGTTCTGGAATCGCAGATTAAGATAGATGCCTTGACCAGGCGCAGCTGCGCGTAAGACGAGGCTTGTTCCGCGATGAACTACTATCTGCTGCACACCACGTATCCCATACTGTTCCTGTCCGTCTTCGCGCGGCAGCTCTCGCTGCCTGTGCCGGCGCTTCTTTTTCTGCTGTCGGGCGGGGCGCTGGCGGGTTCCGGACACCTCAGCTTCGCGGGGATTCTTGCGGTGTCCATTCTGGGGTGCCTGCTAGGCGACCTGGCCTGGTTCGAGGCGGGCCGACTGCGCGGCAAGCGGGTGCTGCGGCTTTTGTGCGCCTTTGCGCCCGATCCCAGCTACTGCATCCGGCAGTCAAAGACCAAGTTCGCCCGGAAGGGCTTGCCGGTATTGCTGATCGCCAAGTTTGTCCCGGGGCTGGATGGTATCTGTCCGCCGCTGGCCGGCATGACGGGTGCTTCGCGCGCCCGTTTTCTGCTTTATGACAGCGGGGGCGCCGCGCTCTGGTCGGGAGCCTATATCGGGCTCGGGTTCCTCTTCGCGGCCCAGCTGGACAAGGCGGCGCGTTATATTTCGGTGGTCGCCGATGTGCTGATCGTGGTGTTAGGTGTTCCCCTGGTGATTGTTCTGGCGTGGAAGCTGGTGCAGTTGCTGCGCATGTTTCGTGCGCTTCGGCCTATGCATATCGGGCCCGAGGAGTTGAAGGAGAGGCTGGACGCGGGGGAGAAGATCGGCTTGCTGGACCTGCTGCGCTTCGAGGACGATCCGGAGGATATCGAAGCGATTCCGGGAGCGATACGCGTCGACCCGCGCGAGCTGCGGTTGAGAAAACATATCGACATGCCAGACGACGTCGATGTGGTGCTGTATTGCGGATCGAGAAACAGTTTCGTGAGCGCGCGCGCGGCGGTGGTGATGCGAAAGAAGGGGATCGAACGCATCCTGGTGCTGAGGGGTGGGCGGGCAGCATGGAAAGCTTTGGGATATCCGCTGAGCGCGGAGCTTGTCGATCATCAGGCGGAACTGACGCGGCTGGGGATTGTGCTGCATCCGCCGTTGAAAGAACGCGTGGTTGAAGATTCCGCGGGCTGAAGCCCTTCTCTGCTGGGTGCGATTACGGCGCGACTAACCACCCCATCGCGCCAATTACGGCGCGCCAGGAACCCCGGTGAAGCGGTGCCCTGATACGGAGCTTATTTCGCGGGAGCGCCGGTCTGAGGTTCCGGCCATTTGTGGAATCCCACATCTCAGAATCGAGATGGAGGGCAACGGGCAATTACTTCCGGCGACTACGGAATGTCCGTCATGGTGCAGTCGAGGCCGAAGCCTGAGACAATAGAGGCATCGTATGCCACGCTCTGCCGGTATGCTCGCATTTCCTGACTTCCGCGGGTTCACGCGAAAGCTGATCCTTTGGAATCTTGGCATCTTCTTTGCCTTTCTCATTATTGGCGTGGCCTCGCGGCCTTTTGCCGATCAGCTTGCGACCTGGGCGGCGCTTTATCCGCCGTCGGTTCTGCATGGCAGCGTGTGGCAGCTGGTGACGTACAGCTTTATCCATCAGGGCATTCTGAACACGGCCTTCGAGCTGCTGTCATTGTGGTTCCTGGGCAGCTTTCTCGAGGGCAATCACGGCTCGCGATGGCTGGCGGAGATCTATTTTGTCTCGGTGATCGGGGCGGCTCTGGCGGCGATCGGGCTGTACCTGATCATGCCATCGGCTGTGGGCGTGCTGGTGGGCTGCTATGGGGGAATCTTCGGGCTGCTGATCGCGTTCGGCGTGATCTATGCGGACATGCAGTTCATGATGTTTCCGCTGCCGATGATGATCAAGGCCAAGTATCTGGTTGCGGTGTACATGCTGATCTCGCTGGCGATGCTGTTTTCGTCGGAGCGGGTATTTGCGTTTTCGCAGCTGGGCGGGGCGCTGTTTGGATTTCTTTACATCAAATTTGCGCCGCGGCGTGGATTCCTGGCCGGCTCGAGCGAAAAGTATTTCGGGCTGCGCAACGAGTACTACCGCTGGAAGCGCCGCCGGGCCGCTCGCAAGTTCCAGGTGTACATGCGCAAGCAGAATCGCGATGTGCATTTCGACAAGGATGGGAAGTACGTCGATCCGGATAAAGACCCTAAGGATCGGCGGTGGATGAATTGACTGTAGCTGGTGAAGCGGTCAGCCAAGTGCCTGCCAGCTAAAGTCCGGTCAGCTAAGAAGCGGTCAGCGGTATTTCGACCGGCCGCAGTTTTGCCAGCCGCTTCTTGGCTGACCAGCTTATCGCTCACCGCCGTTCCGCTTACGGGATCTTAGCTGCGTCCTGCTGCCCTATCCTTCGCTGGCTCCGTCCAATCATGTATCGTGAAGTTTGGCGGTCTTGATCCGCCGATCGCTTGATTGTGTGAGGTTCAGGATTCGCGTGAAAGCCGTTGTCCGTCTTCTTGCTGCTCTGTCTGTGTCAGCTCTTTCTTTTTCAGCCGCTGCGGCGCACGCCCAGGTGACGGCGACTGCTCCCGTAACTGAACAGGCTCAGTACACGAATCGCTGGGACGTCTATGGCGGCGCGCAGTATTCGCACTTCAATCCCAGCCCGGGCCGGAACGTTCCGGCGATCAACCTGCTGGGGTGGAACGGTTCGGCGATCGGCTATTTCCGTCCCATCTGGGGCATCGAAGCGAGCGTGCGCGGTCTGTATGGGACGATCGATCTGCCGTCGAACCAGTACAACATTACCAATCCAAAAATGTCGGAACACCTGTTTCTGTTCGGGCCGAACTTCCGGTTCATCCGGAGGCGGAATTATGCGGCCGGCATGCATGTGCTCATTGGCGCTGCGTATGGCTCCTTCGATACGGACTTCCCTTCCGGAGTGCAGCCGAATCTGGTTGGCGTGTATAACAACAAGCTGGCCTTCGGCTCTGCTGTAGGCGGATGGTACGACTACAACCTGTCTCCGCGGCTTGCAGTGCGCGCGATTGGCGACTGGCAGGAGACGCGGTACGGCTACACGAACCAGAATGAGTTCGCGGGCTCGGTGGGGATTGTTTATAAGTTGGGGAGTTTGACGAAGTAGGCAGCGCCTGCGGCGCTGCTGGCTGAAGTGCGGGTCGCTAAAGTCCGGGTCGCTGATAAAGCGGGTGGCTTAAATTCGGATCGCTTAGGAGCGGACCGCTTATTCCTAGCGTGCTTGCGGACCGTCCAGGCCAAAGTACAGATTAACTTTGAAAGCCCAAAGCGGACGCGGCTTTTGCGTCCCGTCTCTTAGCCACCCGCTTTATCAGCGACCCGGACTTTAGCGACCCGGACTTTAGCTGCTCTTAGCTCTTCGTTGGCTTGATATGCAACTCCCTCAACTGCACATCGCTCACTGGGGTTGGCGCGTCTACCATTAGGTCGATGGCTTTGGCTGTTTTGGGGAAGGCTATGACTTCTCGCAGGCTGTTGGCTCCGGCGAGGATCATCACAATTCTGTCGAGGCCTAGCGCGATTCCTCCGTGGGGCGGTGTTCCGTACTGCAGGGCGTCGAGGAAAAAGCCGAAGCGGGACTTGGCTTCTTCGTCGGACATGCCTAAGGCGCGGAAGATTTCCTGCTGCACATGCTGCTGGTGGATACGGATGGAGCCGGAGCCGAGCTCGAGGCCGTTCATGGCTACGTCGTAGTAGCGGGCGCGCACCGAAGCGGGGTCGGAGACGAGGCGGTCCATGTCCTCTTCATGCGGCGAGGTGAAGGGGTGGTGCGAGGGCATCCACTTGCCGGTCTCTTCGTCGTGCTCGAACATGGGGAAGTCGGTGACCCAGATGGGGCGGAATGCCTGGGAACCATCGGCCAGGCCGGTATCGCGTTCCGGTGAATTGACGACAGCATCAGTGACGGCGAAGGCTCCGTGACGGTCAGCGTATTTCTTTGCCAGTTCGACGCGGAAGTTCCCGGCGGCAGAGTAGATCGCGATTTCGCGTTCGGAGAGGCGACCGGTGGTCTTGGTATCGGACGCGTCGATGTGTGTGGCGGCGTCTCCGGCGACGATGATGAGCAGGTCGTCTGTTTCAGAGCTGGCCAGTTCGCGGACTTTGGCTGCGGCTTCAGGGAAGCCCTTTTCGAGGCGCTTGAGATCGTCGATGTACTTCGCGCCTTTGCGCGTGTCGAAGAGCGGCTTGTTGTCGTCGCGATCCTTGCGCGAGAGCTCGCCTACTTTCGGAATGCGCAGGGCGATGACGGGCAGGTTGGCGTCGATCTGCAGCGCGGCCAGGTTTTCCGTGGTGAATGCGGACTTCACGTCGGTGAGGCCGGGCAGGCGCAGGTCGGGCTTGTCGATGCCGTAGTTGCGCATGGCCTCGTCGTAGGTGATCTGCGGGAAAGGCGTGGGCAGGGTGATGCCGACGGCCTTGAAGGCCGCGGAGAGGAAGCCTTCGACGATGCGGAAGACGGTCTCCTGCTGCGGGAAGGTGATTTCGAGATCGATCTGCGTGAACTCGGGCTGGCGGTCAGCGCGGAGGTCTTCGTCGCGGAAGCAGCGCGCGATTTGGAAGTAGCGATCCATGCCGGAGATCATGAGGATCTGTTTGAAGAGCTGCGGCGACTGCGGGAGTGCGTAGAAGTTGCCGGGATGGACGCGGCTGGGGACGAGGTAGTCGCGCGCGCCTTCAGGCGTAGACCGCGTCATGAAGGGGGTTTCAATTTCGTAGAAGCCCTGGCTCGACAGGTATTCGCGGACGGCGAGCGCGACCTTGTGGCGGACCTCGAAGTTGTGCTGCATCTCGGGGCGGCGCAGGTCGAGGTAGCGGTACTTGAGGCGCACCTCTTCATTCGTGATGGCGTCTTCGGCCGGCGAGAAGGGCGGGACCTTGGCGTCGTTGAGGATGCGCAGCTCGTCGGCGACGATCTCGATTTCGCCTGTGGGCATCTTGGGATTGATGACGCCTTCTCCACGCAGGCGGACCTTGCCGATGGCGGCGACGACGTACTCGGGCCGCGCCTGTTCCGCCTTGGCGTGACCTTCGGGCGCGAGGTCCTTATCGAGGACAATCTGCGAGATGCCGTAGCGGTCGCGGAGATCGAGGAAGATGAGGTTGCCGTGGTCGCGGCGGCGGTTTACCCAGCCGAGCAGAACAACAGACTTGCCCGCGTCGGATGCGCGGAGCTCTCCACAGGTGTGCGTGCGTTGGAGGGTGCCTAGAAAATCGAGTGTCACAGTGTTTCTATTGTAATGATCTTGCGGGAATTAGAGGTTGAAGGACGGTTTCAATTGACTCGTCATCGGAAACCTCGAATCTTCGCGGTCACACATGGACGCGTATTACACATTCCGTCTTCAGTTACTATGCGGTTGTTCCTTCCTCTAAACTTGAGCGATGCAAGAAAGAAAGACATCTGCGGATAAAGACGTCGCACTTAATCTGCAACAGCCGGGGCCCGCTGACTGTGTGCGTGTGAAGCTGGAACAGATCGGCATTGAAGAGCGGGAGTTGGAGTCGGCAATCTCATGGGCACGAAACATCGAATCTGAAGCTGCTTCTTAAAGCAATCTCCCACCTAGCGTTCAAATCAAAAAATTACTATCGTTGCTCATCATGCCAAAGCAGGACATCCCGCCGATAACACCGCTGAAGTGGGTCTCCAACCTGCTAGAGGTAGCTGGAGGCATTTCTGACAGAGAGATGCAAAAGGAGCGGTGGTCTACCAGAACCTGGAACATCTGGGAGCATCCCGATGAACTGATAAATACTGTTGATGATTACGTCCTCGACGGTTTTATCGAGGCCTTTGCGACAACCTTTACGCAACAGCAATGTGTTGCCGTTTCTCGATTCCGAGATGACTATGAAGGTTTTTGCTCTTCACCTTCAGCAACGTTAGATCCGAATGAGTTGCTTGTGGATACACAATGGGAGCGCCTTCGGCGATCTTCCGACGCTTTCATCGCGGCGTTTCAACAAAGCTGGCCTCAGACCGGCCGTGCTGAAGAGGCAGAAGTACTTCTTCAGGCTTGGCTTCGCGCTTACGCTGCTAGATCGAAAGGTTAATTTCGCAGCTTAGCTTTTCCGGCTTCGTCACGGGAAATCTTCGTTTGCTCACCGCTCGCAAAATCTTTCACGGTTAGCGTGCCAGTTTTTACCTCGTCCTCGCCTAAAAGGATAATTTTCTTTGCCAGCTTGTTGGCCATCTCAAACGACTTTTTCAGCCTGAAGCTGCCGTCGCCCAGCTCTACTTGTAGCCCTTTGCGGCGTAGTTCGCGGGCTAGCTCTAGGGCGGCTGGGTTTTGGTCTGGGGACAATGGGGCTATGAAGTAGTCGGCCAGTGTGGCGTTCTGCTGCTGTGCGGCCTGCAGGGTGAGGATGAGGCGGTCTTCGCCCATGGCGAAGCCTATGCCGGGGGCTTTGGGGCCTCCTATGTTTTCGGAGAGGCCGTCGTAGCGGCCTCCGCCGAGGAGGGCGTTCTGCGCGCCTAATCCGCCGTGGGTGAATTCGAAGGTGGTGCGGGTGTAGTAGTCGAGGCCGCGGACGAGTCTTGGATTCACGTGGTAGGGCACGCCGCAGGCGTCGAGCGCGGCGAGTACGGCGGCGAAGTGGGCCTTGGAGGCGTCGTCGAGGTAGTCGGCTATCTTCGGGAGATTGTTGATGATCTCCTGATCGTTCTCGTCTTTGGAGTCGAGCACGCGCAGCGGGTTGGTCTCGGCGCGGCGCTGGTTGTCCTCGCACATGAGGTGCTTCACGGGCGCCAGTGCTTCGCGTAGCGCGGCTACGTAGCGAGGGCGATCGGTGGCCGATCCGACGGAGTTGATGTCGAGATGCCAGCCTTGAATGCCCAGCTCATCGAGGAACGTGGCTAGCATCTCGAGGACCTCGGCATCGCGCAGCGGTGACTCCGATCCTGCGCTGATGGGTCCGATGACCTCGGCGCCGATCTGCCAGAACTGGCGGTAGCGGCCCTTCTGCGGGCGCTCGCGGCGGAACTGCGGGCCGATGTAGAAGAGCTTTTGCAGCAGGCCGGTGTCTCCCAGCTTGTGCTCGATGTAGGCGCGGACGACTCCGGCGGTGTTTTCGGGGCGGAGGGTGAGGGACTGGGCTTTCTCCGACTGCGCGCGGGCGCGATCTTCCCAGGTGTACATCTCTTTCGAGACGATATCGGTTTCTTCACCGACGCCGCGGGCGAAGAGGCTGGTGTCTTCGAAGATGGGAGTGCGGATTTCGCCGAAGTTGTAGCGGGCGAAGAGGCGGCGGGCGGTGGCTTCGACGTGGTTCCAGAGTTCTGTTTCGGGCGGCAGGAGGTCGCGGGTGCCGCGTACGGCTTTCAGGGTGCTCATTGCTTTTTCAGGTTATCAGCTTGACTAGCAGCTAAGGGGCGGCCAGCCATGGTCC
The DNA here is from genome assembly GCA_963745105.1 of uncultured Acidobacteriaceae bacterium. Taxonomy (GTDB): domain Bacteria; phylum Acidobacteriota; class Terriglobia; order Terriglobales; family Acidobacteriaceae; genus Silvibacterium. The sequence continues at coordinate 102,400 of CAVUWQ010000022.1, read as the reverse complement.
GGTCAGCCGTGAGCCGGCTGGTGATAAAACGGTGAGCAAGCCCCGCGGGCGAGCCATCCTTGCGGGCGTGGCGCTATTCTTATGGTTGTTACCCGAGGACATTCTCATGAGCCAGATTCCCATTCAGCCGGTTATTGTTGCCCGCACCAAGAGTGTTGCCCTGTCGCTGGTGCTTACGTTCTTTCTGGGGCCGCTGGGGATGCTTTATAGCACGATCTGGGGAGCTCTGGTGATGATTGCGCTTTCCATTCCGGCGTTCATCATTACGCTGGGGCATGCGGGGTTTCTGATCTGGCCGATTTCGATGGTCTGGGGCGCCTGGGCTACGCATCGCTACAACCAGCGGCTGCTGTTTCGCGCCGGGATCTGAGAAATGTGGGCACCGCTGCCTAGCGGTCGAGCGTCCAATTTTCCAGTACAAGTCCGCGCACGCGGCGAAACTCGCGCACGTTATTTGTCACCAGCGTCAGGTTCAGGGATCGCGCATGGGCCGCAATTAACAGGTCGTTCGCTCCGATCATTTCGCCGCGATGCTTCAGCGCTGCTCGAATCGAGGCATAGTGCGAAGACGCGTTCGCGGGAAAATCCAAGACGTCGAGATAGCGGAGAAGGCCCTGTAGCGCCGCTTCATCCTGCTTCTTTCGTGGTGAGACTTCAACCCCATAGGCAAGCTCGGAGTGCGTGATGACCGAAATGCAGACATCCTCCACTGTTGTGCTGGCCAGCCTGCTCAGGACATTCGCGTGCGATCGCTTCATGATGTAGGAGCAGGTGTCGGTATCGAGCATGAAGCGTGGCATCAGAGCTCACGTTCCTGCACCGGCAGATCATCTACATCCGCCATAAAAGAGGCCGACGCGACCGACTCTTCCGCGAGATAGGTACTCCAGTTGCCGGGCCGGGGCGACAGGACGATGTCGTTGCCTTCCTTCCGAATGTAGACTTCGGCCGAACTGACCTGGAAATCTTTCGGAAGCCGCACCGCCTGGCTGCGATTGTTCATAAAAACCTTGGCGATTCGGGGTTTGGATAATTCTTTTGGCATATGCCAAAGTATATCCCATTATCGAAATCTCTCCATTCAATTAGCAAATGCCTCCGCCGGTCTCAAACATTCTGCATTCCGCGCCGTCCGACTCTTCGTATAGGTGAGTGAGGGCTAATCGGATCGATTCTCCGATGGGCTCCGATGGCGACGTGACAGCGAGATATCCAGACGAAGCGCGGTTTCGCAATCTGATGCTGGACCATCAGTCGATGGTCTTCAGCATTGCACTCCGCATCCTTGGCGATCGCTCGGCGGCTGAGGAGGCGGCGCAGGATGTCTTCCTGGATCTGCATGCAAAGCTGGGCGAGCTGGCTTCGGACGAGCATGTTCTGTACTGGCTGCGGCGGGTGACGGTGCATCGCGCGATCGACCTGGTGCGGCGGCGGGAGCGGCGGCCTGAGGTTGCGATGGACTGGAACGAGCTGCCGGAGATTCCCGGTGCGGCGGGTGATGTGGCGATCGATGAAGACGCGCCGTTCGGCGCGCAGCTGCAGCAGCTGGTGAGCTCGCTGCCGGCGGTGCCGCGATCAGTGCTGGTGCTGCGCTACCAGGAAGATTTGAGTCCAGATGAGATCGGCAATGTGCTGGGCATGCCGGTGGCGACGGTGAAGAGCCATCTGCAGAGGAGTCTGCGTTTGCTGCGCGAGAAGGCTGGGCGCGCCTGCGTGAGACCGGAGCGCTGAAGTGAAAATGCGAGGCAGAAGATGAACGAGCGAGAAATATACGAATTCGATGCCGAGCTGGATCAGGCGCTGTATACCGCGCTGGCGCGGCAGCCGGCTCCGGCGAGCCTGATGACGCGCGTTGAGGAGCGACTGCTGCGTGTGGAGGCGGAGCGGGCGGTGCCGACGTTCGGTCCTCTCAATCTGGGCGTGCGCAATGCGTGGATGAGCCTGTGGTCGATTGGCGCGCATGCTTCGGCTCTGGCGCTGATTGCGCTGGTGGTCTTTGCGGGCGGCAAGGAGATTGTGGAGCCCAAGCGTGCGGCGGTGACGCCGATCGAGGTGAGGCCGTTCATTCCGATGACTGCTCCGGGGAAAGAGGCGGCGGGTGGCGGAGGCGGCGGTGGTGCGCACGATATCGTGGAGGCCTCGAAGGGCCATCTGCCGAAGTTTGCCGACAAGCAGATTACGCCTCCGCAGACTATCCGCAATGAGGCTCCGAAGCTGCCGGTGGAGGCGACGGTGGTGATGCCGGCGATGAAGCTGCCGGACGCGAATATGCCGGATGTGGGTTTACCGCAATCGCCGCAGGTTGCGCTGGCTTCGCAGGGGCCGGGGAGCGGTTCGGGTTTCGGCAGCGGGAAGCACGGCGGCATGGGGTCAGGCGATGGGAACGGGATTGGTCCGGGCGAGGGTGGAGACTACGGCGGCGGGGTGATGGGGGTGGGCGCGGGCGTGACGCCGCCGGTGGTGATTTATTCGGTCGACCCGGAATTTTCCGATGAAGCGCGGCGGGCGAAGTTTACCGGTGTCTGTCTGGTTGGCCTGATTGTGGATGAGCATGGCGACCCCACGCACATTTACGTTGAGCGTCCACTGGGCATGGGGCTGGATGAAAAGGCTATCGAAGCGGTGAAGCAGTACAAGTTCAAGCCGGCGTACTATCACGGACGGCCGGTGGCGGTGCGGATGATCGTGGTGGTGAACTTCCGGATATTGTGATGGTTCTCACTTACCGGGGGCGATGAATTTGTGATCGATAAAAATGGATGGTCCACTCAGCAGGAAGAAATGGTTGCGTCCGCATGGCTGCGGACGTAAGCTTGCGCGGCAGGCGACTTGCGGAGAGGACTTCCATGAAAAGCTGGTACACGCGGATATTTCGAGGAGTATTGTTCCTAGGCCTGGCGGCTACTTTGCCAGCGCTGTCGCAGAATCAGCCCCCACAGAATGCAAAGCCGGGCGGGGCTCCAGGCGGAGCTCCAGGCGGAGCGAGGCCGGATGGGCAGAAGCCGGGCGGGGGTGGAGCGAGGCCGACTCCGGGCGGGAAACCGGGTCAGGGAACGAAGCCCAATCCTGGTCCGAAGCCCAATCCGGGACCGGGAAATGGAAACGCAAAGCCAGGCAATCCTCCGGGACGACCGGGCGGCGGAGGGCCACCGGCGCGTCCGCCGCAGAATAAACCGCCGCAGAACCGGCCGCCGCAACATCGTCCACCAACGCACAAGCCGCCAACGCAACATCGGCCACCGGCGCATCGTCCGCCGCAGTGGGGAAGGCCGCCACAAAACCGGCCGTCCTATAACTTCCGTCCGGATAACCGGGATGCGCTGCGCCGGTACTATGCGCACCGGCTGGGACTGATCCACCGTGCACGGCGTCCGGTGTTCACGATCGGAGGGTATTTCCCGTATACCTACATCACATATCTTTCGCCGCTGCCGTCGGCTCTGTACGGGCAGATTCCACCTCCGCCTCCGGGCTACCAGGTGGGATACTACGACGGCTATGTTGTGGTCTACGATCCGGCGACGTACTTCATTGCGAGCGTAATCGATCTGCTGCAGTGAGAACGGAGTGATGAGTAAGCGAGACCCCGTCTTGGGACGGGGTCTTTCTTTGCGCTCTCCCGGCCAGATGTTCCCGGTGTTCAGCCGTCCCTTCGGGACTTGTTCCTTGGATGATGGACACCCAGCACTTCGTGCTGGGCTAATTTCCTTCGTCCGCTTTGCGGACTCCCCGCCTTGTGGAGTTCCTGCTCCGAGGACTCACCGCTCTTGGGACTCCCCAGCTCTGCGGAGTTCCTGCTCTTCGGGCTCCCCACTTCGCAAACTCCCGGCTTCGCGGACTCACCCTTCGCGGACTCACCGCTCTTGGGACTCCCCAGCTCTGCGGAGTTCCTGCTCTGCGGGCTCCCCGCTCGCGGACACACCGCTCTTCGGGCTCCCCACTTCGCGAACTCCCGGCTTCGAGGACTCACCCTTCGCGGACTCCCCGCTCTTGGGACTCCCCGGCTCTGCGGAATTCCTGCTCTGCGGGCTCCCCGCTCTGACTGACCGATGGTTTTCATTGGACACTCAATGGGTCATCTCTGCGTGTGAATCATTTGCCGCGCTGTAACGCTTAAACTGATGCTGATGCTTGGGGAAATCAGCGCGGTGACTGCAGCTGCCGGACTTGCGGCGGGAGGATATCTCTACGCGGGCATGTGGCCCACTTCGCAGATCTTCGGGCGGGCGATTCTGGGTGGGGGTGATCCCAGCGAATTTGCGCTTACCTATGACGATGGTCCAAACGATGCGTGCACGGAGGCGCTGCTGGAAATCCTGTCCCGCTACGATGTGCGCGCGACCTTCTTTGTGATTGGGCGCTTTGTCGCGCAACGAAAAGAGCTGGTGCGGCGGATTCGCGCGGCTGGGCATCTGGTCGGGAACCATACGATGACGCATCCGGTGCTGCTGTTTCAGTCTCCGGCGCGGGTGCGCGAGGAGCTGGCGGGGACGAATGCTGCGATTGAGGACGCGCTGGGCGAGAAGGTGAGGTACTTTCGTCCTCCGCATGGGGCGCGGCGGCCGGATGTGCTGCGCACGGCACGCGAGCTGGGGCTGACTCCGGTGCTATGGAATGCGATGGGGTATGACTGGAAGCCGACGACGGGTGAGGTGATCCTGGCCAATCTGGACAAGGGGATTCGGAGGAATCGCGCTGCGGGGCGAGGATCGAATCTGCTGCTGCATGACGGTAGCCAGGCGGGGATCGGGCAGGATCGCAGCGCTTCGGTTGCGGCTACAGAGATATTGTTGCGGCGCGAGATTCCGAATGGGGTTCGATTTGTAACTGTGGATGAGTGGAACGGCAGCTAAGGTCCGGTTAGCTGAGAGCCGGTCAGCTAAAGCCCGGTCAGCTGAAATCCGGGTCGCTAAAGGCCGGGTCGCGGGTGCGGCTGCTCTCTGAATTTAGTTTGTAACGGTTATCGTTACTTATTTTGGGGTTTGAATGCAAGGGCTGAGGCCGTGCCTTGATACTTTCCGCTGCGCGGCTGGCGTCGGTGCAAAGCTCGCGAAGATCCTGTTGAAGCGGGAAGTGTGGCTTTGGTCATACGCCGGCGCTAAAAATTTCCAAGTCCCACCGCAACTTAATTCTTCTTTCGAGACTGTGCTTTTCTCGCAACTTCGGGAGTGGGGCCGGGTCCATCCGCATGTGTGATTTGCAAGGAGACCCCACTCATGAAACTGCCCCGTTTACTTCCCGTGTTTTCTTTCGCCGTCATGGCGGCTTCGCTTCCGATGGCCGCGCACGCGCAGTATTATCCGCAACGCCCGGCGTATCCGCCGCCTTATGTGGCCGAGCAGCGGGCTTCCTTTATTCTGGGTACCGCGCATGTGGATGGTCCTACGGATCACGACGACATCAAGGTCGACCGCTATGCGGGGCGCTTTCACTATGTGCTTCTCAAGGTGAACGATGCGCCGATCCAGTTCGACCATGTGGTGATCCATTATCACGATGGTTATTCGCAGCCTTTGCCGGTGAACGCCTTTATTCCCGCGGGCGGAAACAGCCGCTGGATTGCGCTGCCCGGAGGCGAGCGCCGTATTCACAGCCTGGAGCTGTGGTATGCACGAGCCGAGCCGGGCGATCCCATCCGGCCTGAAGTCGCGCTCTACGGCGCCCCGTAAGGACTGCGCGTCCAGCGAATCGCGCCTTCGGCGCGGGTTGTGGATGCTTTGCTCCCGCTGGTCGCTTCGCCAGGCCGTCCTTCTTAGTCATCCCAGGTCTCAGACGCGAGACCTGGGGCACCCGGAATGCTGTCCCCACATCTCAAATGCGAGATGTGGGACACCGGGAGAGATCCTGGGATTCTTCGCTGTGCGCTGATCGATATTCACTCATACCAACCTCTGAAGGTACGCACGCGATGAAGAGCTATTGGTATCAGGCACTGACGGTCTGGTCTTTGTTTTCGGCGATGGCGGTAAACGCCTCCTTCGCCGCTTGTATTGTCTGCTCAACGTTCTCAATGGTGTGTGCGGTGCTGAGGAAAGCAGCTTCGAACTGCGAGCAGGGCAGCCAGACGCCCTGCTCCAGCATCGCGCGATGGAAGCGGGCGAAGGCGGCGGTGTCGGACGTGGATGCGGCGGCGTAGCTGGTGACCGGTGCTGCGGTGAAGAACCAGGTCCACATGGCTCCGACGCGATTGGTGGTGAGTGGAATGCCCGCTGTGGAGGCCTCGTTGGCGACTCCATTTGCGAGGGCTTCGCTCAACGAATCGAGTTCAGCGTAGATCTCGGCGCGATTCGCGATGAGATGTCCCACTGTGGCGATGCCTGCGGCCATGGCTAGCGGATTGCCGCTGAGCGTTCCGGCCTGGTAGACGGGGCCGAGCGGGGCAAGCTGATTCATAACGTCGGCGCGGCCACCGAAGGCGGCGCAGGGCAGGCCCCCTCCGATGATCTTGCCCAGAGTGGTGAGATCGGGCTGGATGCGGTAGAGCTCCTGTGCGCCACCGAGAGCGAGACGGAAGCCGGTCATCACCTCGTCGAAGATGAGCAGCGAGCCTTCGAGCGTGGTGATGGCGCGGAGAGCTTCGAGATATCCGTCTTTGGGCAGGATGGTACCGGCGTTGCCGACCACGGGCTCGACGATGATGCAGGCGATCTGATCTTTGTATTTGGCGAAGGCGGCCTGGACAGCGTCGACGTCATTGAAGGGCAGGGCGAGGGTGAGGTGCGCGATTTCTTCGGGTACTCCCGCCGATCCGGGGATGGCGAGGGTGGCGACGCCGGAGCCAGCTTTGACCAGCAGGCCGTCAGAGTGGCCGTGATAGCAGCCTTCAAACTTGATGATGTATTTGCGGCCGGTGAAGGCGCGGGCCAGGCGGATGGCGGACATGGTGGCCTCGGTGCCGGAGCTGACGAAACGCAGCTTCTCGATGGACGGAAAGGCCTTGACGACCAGCTCGGCGAGATCGGCCTCGGCGGCGGTTGAGGCTCCAAAGCTGGCGGAGTTTGCGGCTGCTTTCTGTACGGCTTCGACTGCCGGCGGGAAGGCGTGGCCGAGGATCATGGGTCCCCAGGAGCCGAAGTAGTCGATGTAGCGGTTGCCGTCCTCATCCCACAGGTATGCGCCTTCTCCGCGGTTGACGAAGGGCGCATTGCCGCCGACGGCGCGGAAGGCGCGGGCGGGCGAGTCGACTCCGCCGGGGATAAGAGCTTCGGCGCGCTGCTGGAGGGCTCGGGAGCGGGTGAGGTCCATGGCATCCAGTATAGGGAATGGCGGAACAGGGATCAGGACATAAGAGACATGGTAAGTCGGAATGTATGTTGGCTTACTTCTGGTATGATGTAAGACATGTCGACAGCTACGATCAGCACAAAAGGGCAGCTAGTAATTCCTGCGGAGATAAGGGAGAAGTTGGGCTTGAAGCCTGGGGCGAAGGTGGCTGTGACGCTAGAGGGCACCAAGATTGTGGTGCAGCCAGTCGCGGCCCTCATTGAGGAGCTGCACGGCATATTCCAAGGCGGTCCATCCATGTCGGACGAGCTCATCGCCGATCGCAGAGAGGACGAGCGTCGCTGGCAGGAACGCTGGCCCGAGAAATGACAACATACGTGCTCGATGCGAGCGCGGTATTGCGCTTCCTGCACAAACATACGGGAAGCGTGCGGGTTGGCGAGATACTCGGATTCATCGAACCGGGCAGCGGCCGTGCGGCGATCTCAGCGGTGAACTGGGGCGAGGTTGCATGCACGACAGCAAAGCTGCAAGGCTCTTCGATGGTAAATCCGATCCTGGCCCAGCTGCTGTATCTCGGCCTAGAGGTTATCCCGGCAAGTCCAGAGCGGGCCGTTCGTGCGGGCATGCTTAAAGCCTCACTGAAAATTCCTTACGCCGATGCATTCTGCATCGAGTTGGCGAGTGACTCGCCCGATCATGTACTCGTCACCGCAGATTTTGATATGAAGCCTGCGGAGCATCTGGTTAAGATCGAGTTTCTGCCGGTCAAATAGCGCCGCTCTTTTCTTTCTCGATCCTGAGCGCCTACAGAGCAGAGCTCTCCCATCAGGTCAGGATGTGGCGCACCTGGGCTACTTCCAGTTTTTCTGTTCTTCGAGATAAATCTTGGTGTAGTCGAGGTAGTTGCGGGCGTACATGAGGATCATGTCGCGGTCGTCAGAGGTGAGCTCGCGGCGGACCTTGCCGGGTACTCCAGCGACGAGCGAGCGCGGCGGGATGACCATGCCTTCGGGTATGAGGGCTCCGGCGGCGATGATGGAGCCTTCGCCGATGCGGGCATTGTTCATGATGGTGGCGCCCATGCCGATGAGGCAGGCGTCTTCAACGACGCATCCGTGGACGGTGGCGTTGTGGCCGATGGTGACGTACTCACCCACGATCACAGGATAGAGATGGCGCATGCCGTGGAGGACGGCGCAGTCCTGCACATTGGAGTGGGCTCCGACGCGGATGGAATGGACGTCGCCGCGGACGACCGCGTTCATCCACACGCTGGCGTGCTCGCCGAGGACGACGTCGCCGATGATCTGCGCGGAGATGTCGACATAGCAGGTGCCGGGGATGGTAGGGGTGTGTCCCTGGTAGGTGCGGATCATGGGTTCATCATAAGTCTTTGAGCAATAATTTGGAGACAGAGCTAGGCAAACCGCAACCGAGGTACCGCTGATTCGAAAGCGGATGGTGGAGCTGCTCTCGGCGCGCAGTCTATTCATTAAAAAAGCGCAGAAGCCGCCAAGGTTTGGCCTTTAGGGGATCGGGGAAAAGATAACCTTCACGATGTCATAGAAAATTGAATGAGGATGTTCAACGGCGTAGAACACGGAAGCGATCATTAACGTCAACCCTATGATCCTGATCCACGGATTAAAGAACCATGTCGTATTTGGGCCTTTATCCATTGAACGATGCTCTCAGTCTGTCTATAGCTTAAGCAAGTGTCATCTTTAGAAAGTTTTTCAAACCTGCGGGGCTTGGGCCCAACTACCCGGACCATTTCCTCGTCCTCGTTTATCCTCGAAGAGATCATGTCTGAGCACGTTTTGGGGGATGGAATCCCTCTTTTGTCTGGCTATAGCGAGGCGGAACTCGACCTGGCTTTTGCTGCTATTTCCCGCGAAGTGGAGGCATCTGCTGCTGCGCTGGTGTCTTCGGAGGCCGTGGAGGCGTTTCGTCTGCACTGGCTGGGGCGGAAGCAGGGGCGTTTGAAGGCGATCAGCGATGCGTGGCTGAAGTCCGCGCCTGTTGAGGCCAAGAAGCTGATTGGGCAGCGCTTCAATGTGCTGAAGGCGGCGATCGAAGAGCGGCTGGAGACGGCGGGCAAGGCTAGCAACACCGGTGCGCTCGATGCGGAGCGCATCGACATTACTCTGCCGGGTGCGCGGCGGCGGGTGGGTGCGGAGCATCCGCTGATCCGGACGCAGAATGAGCTGTTGGCCATCTTTGCGCGCATCGGATTTTCGGTGGGCGTGGGGCCGGAGGTTGAGACCGACTACTACAATTTCGAGTCGCTGAATTTTCCGCCCGGGCATCCGGCGCGCGATACGCAGGACACGCTGGTGATTGCGGGCCAGGAGCGGAAGCCGCTGCGCGACCGGCTGTTGATGCGGACGCATACTTCTCCCGTCCAGATCAAAACGATGGAACGGCAGCCTCCGCCGGTGCGGATCGTGATTCCGGGCAAGGTGCATCGCAATGACGCTGCGGACGCTACGCACTCGCCCATTTTTCATCAGCTAGAGGGGCTGTGCGTGGACACCAACATCACCTTCGCCGATCTGAAGGGCACGCTGGACTACGCGATGAAGGAGCTGTTCGGGTCGAGCGTGAAAACGCGCTTCTTTCCTTCGTTTTTTCCGTTCACCGAGCCTTCGGCGGACGTGCAGATCAGCTGTCCGTTTTGCGGCGGAAAGGGCTGCCGCAAATGCAAGCACTCGGGATGGATCGAGCTGCTGGGCTGCGGGATGGTCGATCCCGCGGTATTTGGGTTTGTGCAGCTGAAGCAACCTGCTTACAACCCAAAGAAGATTTCAGGATTTGCATTCGGCATGGGTATTGATCGCATCGCCATGATGAAGTACGGGATTACGGATATTGGTCTGCTCTACTCGGGAGACCTGCGTTTTCTAGAGCAATTCACATGAAGATAGTTACGTCAAAGCTTCCTCCGCGAATCATCGTGAGTCGAAAAGGATCTGATTCAGCTTGGGGAGGTCGCAGTAGCTTGCGCATCAAGACTAAGCTCATTAGCTTACCAATTCCGGAATCTAAAAAAATATTTCCTGACTGCAAGCGCGTCGTAAATCACCTGCGGTATGCCGACCTACCTGAGCACGAACAGATCGGCTCGTTTGTAAATCATCTCGCTGATATTTCTTCCAACAGACTAGTTCATTTGGATCCAGACATCCGACCCGAATTACGACTTAGCGATATTAGTTGTGACGCACTGCTGTTCGGGCAAACAGGAGCAGCGCAGAAACATTTAGAAAATCAAGGAGTGGGTCCCGAAAGCCTGTTTTTATTTTTCGGATGGTTCCAACACGCTGAATGCGTTCGTGGCGAGTGGAATCGCAAAGGCCCAGATGAGCACATTATTTGGGGATGGCTACAAGTGGAAGAGAGTTTTCCTATCACCAACCGGAAGCAAGCAGCAGAATTGGCGTGGGCAAAACATCATCCACACGTCGCACATTGGAGAAAGTTCGGGGCGAATAATCGACTTTACAAAGCAAGGAAATATTTGTCCTTCCTTCCAAAACTGCCGGGCGCCGGGGTCTTTGACTGGAGAGTCCCGCTGACGTTAACAGAACGCTGTTCTACAGGCGTATCGCGTCGCAATTGGTGCGTGCCTTCCGTTTTCGCGAGTACCGGCCTCACCTACAATCGAGTTGACGGCGCTTGCAGTTCTTTGAGAAAGAGGGTTCACTTGAGGTCCGCTTGCATAGGACAAGAGTTCGTTCTTCCAGCTGGAAACCGTGACTTCACCATAGAGGAGCATAAGGAAATCGCACTCTGGTTACAGGAAATTTTTAGCGGATTGAGTAAATGAACATTCTCAGCCAATGGCTCCGAGAATATCTTCCCGGGCTTTCTGTCTCTGATCGGCAGCTTGCCGAAGACCTCACCTTGCGCGGGATTGCGGTTGAGGGTGTGTTCGATTTGGGCGGCGGCGCTGGCTCGCGGTTTGAAATGGACATCACCACCAATCGCGTGGATGCGATGAACCACTATGGCATTGCTCGCGAAGCGGCGATTATCTATGGCTTGCCGCTGAAGGCGCTCGATACTTCGCTGCCTGCTCCGAAGGCGGGTGCGGTGTTCTCTGTGTTCATTGAGGAGCCGAAGCTTTGCGGGCGGTTCACGGCTCGCGTGCTGCGCGATGTGAAGATCGGGCCTTCTGCGGGTATTGTTGCCGAGCGGTTCGGGCTGTTGGGGCAGAAGCTGATTTCGAATGCCGTGGACGCGAGCAACTATGTGATGTTCGCCATGGGGCAGCCTACGCATGCCTTCGATCTGGACAAGATTGAGGGCGGCATCGTGGTGCGACGGGCGCGCAAGGGCGAGAAGCTGAAGCTGCTCGACGAGATTGAGCATGTGCTCGATCCGGAAGAGCTGATTGTCGCCGACGAAAAGAAGGCGCTGGCGCTGGCCGGGGTGATGGGTGGATGGGATTCGCGCATTACCGCTGAGACAAAGAATGTGCTGGTGGAGGCGGCGTGGTTCGATCAGGGCAGCATCCGGCGGTCGTCGAAGCGGCATCTGCTGCACACCGATGCCTCGCATCGCTTTGAGCGGGGAGCGGACTTCAATGCGGCTCCGGTGGCTTCGGCACTGCTGAGCAGGATCATTCTGGAGTCCGGCGGATATCAGGAAGGCGAGCTGGCCGATGTCGTGATTCCTGAAGTCGAAGTGCGGACGGCGAAGCGTCCGAGTATCCACTTCAGTGCGAGCGAGATCAAGCGGATTCTGGGTGCGACGGAGGATCCCGAGGGGATTTCGGCGGCTGCGGCGGAGACGATTCTTACCGGCCTGGGCTGCGGGATACAGAAGACGGGCGCCGGTGAATACAGCGTGACGCTGCCGAGCTGGCGGCTGGACCTGGAGCGGGAGATCGACCTGATCGAGGAGGTCGCGCGCGTTTATGGGTACAACCGTTTCTTAAACACGCTGCCGGCGTTCTCAGGCGCGGTTGTCGAGCTGCCGTGGGCGGAGAAGGAAGCGACTGTCCGCAATACATTGTTGGCGCTGGGATGGAATGAGGCGATCTCGTCGACGTTCTGCGCGGCGGGCGATGCGGAGCTGTTCGCGGCGCAGCCGAATTCGGCGGTGGCCATGGGCAATCCGCTGAGCGAAGAGGCGGGCATGCTGCGGCCGTCGCTGCTGCCGGGCATGGTGGGCATGCTATCGCTGAATCTCAATCGCGACGTGGAGGATATCGCACTGTACGAGATGGGCACGGCTTTCAGCGGGAGCACTGACCGGGTGGAGGAGCGTCCGGCGCTGGCGCTTGGGGCTTCCGGGCATGCCTTCGGAGATGGCGAGGTGACCTTCTACGATTTGAAGGGTGCGGTCGAGGAGATTGTCGGGCAGTTCTCGTCACGGTCGGTCTATTTTGATGCGCTGCTGCTTCCAGCGTGGCTGCATCCGGGGCGGAGCGCGAGGGCGGCTGTGGATGGGGCGACCGTCGGATATTTCGGGCAGCTGCATCCGGCGGAAGCGGAGCGGCGGAAGCTGAAGCAGGTTTGTTTTCTGGGAGAGATTTATCTCGACCGGCTTTACCGGAACAATCTGCGGCAGCCTGCGGTGCGCGAATTGTCGCGATTCCAGGCGGTACGGAGGGATTTTTCTCTGTTATTTGCCGATTCGGTGAGCTACGCGACGATTGAAGGCGCGCTGCGCGGGCTGGAGATTGCGGAGCTGCGGAGTTTTGCGCCGAAAGAAATTTTGCGGGACGCGAAGGGCAAGATGGTTCCGGAGGGGCATTTCTCGCTGCTGCTGCGCACGGTGTTTCAGTCTGGCGAGCGAACGCTTCGCGAAGAGGAGCTGCAGGAGTTTTCGCAGCGGGTGATTGGGGCTGTGGAGGCGGTGGGGGGAAGGTTGCGAGGCTAGCTAAAGTGCGGGTCGCTAAGAAGCGGGTGGCTAAAGTCCGGGTCGCTAAGTTCCGGGTTGCTTAGAAGCGGTTGGCTTAGAGGCGGTCAGCTAAAGCTGCCAATGCTTGAGATTCCATGATTGTTTCGAAAATACTGTTGGATTGTGAAAACATCCGTGACTGGCCCTCCTTCCATGAGGAGTTCGCCCGAGTCTTCGGATTCCCCGATTTCTACGGCAAGAACATGAATGCCTGGATCGATTGCCTGACTTCGTTGGACGATTCTGACGATCGCATGTCCAGCGTTCACTGCGAACCCGGTTCCGTTCTCACTCTCGAACTCCGAAACGTAAAAGAGTTTGCAAGAAGGTGCCCTGAGCAGTACGCGGCTCTCATCGAATGCACGGCTTTCGTTAATTGGCGGCGTATTAAGGCTGGCAGCTCATCAGTTCTGGCGCTTAGCTTCTATAAATAAATGAGTGGGTGCCTGATCATAGTTGCTGGCCTCAGGGGCTGAAGCCCTATTACCACCTTGAATTCATTGAGCGGGCTGAAGCTTGCTCCTACCTGGTTTCGCCACCCGCTTCTTAGCGAACCGGACTTTAGCAACCCGGGCTTTCGCGACCCGCTTCACAGCCGCCCCGCGTATCCGCGGGGGCACATCTTCGGTTTTCTTCCGGTTTCCACCGGGTTTTGCGAGCTATACTGCGCGGAGTAGTGTACGCAAATTTCCCCTGTCCCTGAGGTATTTCCAAATGTCGACGCTAGTTCTTGAAGAAGCTCAACTGCCCATTGCTGCCGATGATTTCAATGCGCTCGAACAGCGCGTTCTGCGCATGGTGGAGCTGCTCAAGCAGGAGCGCGACGCGCGTACGGCGGCCGAGCATCGCGTGCTTACGCTGGAGACGACGGTGCGCAGCCTGGAAGAGAGCGGATTGAACTCGGAGCAGCGCGCGGAGAACCTGCTCGAAAAACTCTCCTCCGCAGAGAGCAAAATTGTTGAAATGAACGCGCAGGCGGGGCAGTATACGGAGCAGATCCAGACGCTGGAGCGGGAGCGCGAGAATGTCCGCGAGCGCGTGGAGCGTTTGCTCAAGCACCTGGAAGAGATTCCGGCTTAGAACCGGGTGCGTAAAGCCGTGTCGGGGATCAGAAACGTGCCACAGGGGCTAAAGCCCTAAATATTTATGGCGTTTTACGGCACGGCTAAAGCCGTGCCCTGACACGAGACGATTGATGCCACCGCTCTACCTTAGACTAAGGAGTGTAGTGCCGATGCCGCAAAATCCACAGCAGGGTGACGAGATCGAGAGCATGGAAGCCATTACGGTCGATATCTACGACCAGACGTATCATCTCCGCGGCCATGATCCGGCTTACATTCGCCGTCTGGCGGAGATGGTGGATACCAAGATGCGCGCCGTGGCGTCGCATGGAAAGACCGTGGATTCGCTGCGCGTGGCGGTGCTGGCTGCGCTGAATATTGCCGATGAGCTGGCTACGCTGGAACAGACGGCGAAGAATCAGGGATCGCTGCGCACGCGTGCGCATTCGCTGGCCGGATTGCTGGATACGGTGCTGAGCGACGAACGGAAGATCAGCTAAACAGCTGGTGAAGCGGTCAGCTAAAGGCCGGTCAGCTCAGGTCCGGTTAGCTTAAGTCCGGTCAGCGAAAAGGCGGCTCGCCTGGACGCGGTCATTGAGAGAGTGAAATCCCGCATCACAGAATCGAGATTGGGGCAGCCATTGTTTCCCCTTTAATGGACGGCGCAAAAACTGCAGGTCCCTCGGCTTCGCTCGGGATGACAATCCTTCGTTTTACGGGCGGTTGGAAATCTGGAATACGTGGCCTTCGGGGTCGTGGCCGTCGCAGAAGGTGATCGATTCGTAGTTGTGAATCTTTCCCATCTTCACGCCGCGGGCTACGATCGCTTCGCGCATGGCCGGAACGTCTTCCACGAAGAAAACGATCTTGTGCGGATTGTCCGGTCCGCCGGTGGGCGCATTGCTCCTGCCTTTTGGTCCGCCTACTTTGTGAAAGGCGAGACGGCAGCCTCCGGTTTCGAGCTCGGTCCAGCCGGCGTCGCCACCGGGAAGCGGCTTAAAGCCGAAAACTTCACAATAGAAGCTGGCGCACTTCTGGACGTCGCCGACGAAGATGATGATGCGATGGAGTGGAGCTGTGGAAGCGGGCATGATTCTTTCCTCATGATGCCTGAACGGCCGATGCCGCTGGCCTGGCGGCAAGATTAATTTTTGCGGCGTGGAGTCTCCAGCTTCCGCCAATAACTTGCAATCCTTTTCGGCGCCCGATAGCATCCATTCAGAGACCGGCCTGCAAAGCAGGTGCGGTGATTAACGCCGGTTGAACCTACATTCATTGAACCAGGGAGCTTGACTCGACAATTGGCTCGGTGTGCAGTGTCCGCCAGTCCGGAATGCCTAAAGAGCCACGGCGAGTTCCCGCCGTCTTAGGACGGGTTCACCGGCGCATCACTCACGGCCCAGTGGGTCGGTCTTGTTGTTTCGGGCGATACTTCTAAAAGCACTCTGCTTAAAACCTCTACTTGTATCCTCGCCTTCTCCAGCTCGGTCACATCGCCATCCCCACTTATGGAGTTTTTACAGCGCTGGCGCTGATTGCCGGCCTGATGGCGGCGGTCTTTTTTGCGCGGCGGATCGGTGTCGATCCCAACAAGGTCTGGACGCTTTGCCTGATCGGGATTTCGACGACGCTGGTGGCGGCCCGGCTGCTGCTGGTGTTTGGCCACCTTGATGTTTTCCGGCAGCATCCGTTCTGGGTGCTGGGGCTTACCGATGTTCATGAGCAGTGGGTCGTGGCGATTAGCGGCTTTGCCGGTGTGGGCGCGGCGGCGCTCTATGCTCTGGCGGAGGGACTGCCGCTGCTGAGGACGCTGGACGCGCTGGCTCCGTGTGCGGCTGTGGCGATCGCGATCAATCGCGTGGGAGCGTTTCTGGGCGGGCTGGATTACGGCGTGCCGGTGGCGCTGCCCTGGTCGGTGACCTATACCAGCCGGATTGCGGCATTGTGGTACCGGACGCCGCTGGGCATCGAGCTGCATCCGGTGCAGCTTTACGATGCGGGTGTGTCGCTTGGGGTTCTCGTGTTTCTTCTGTGGTGGATGAGGCGCGGCTCGCGGACGGGCGAGGTGGCCGGCGCGTGGCTGTTTCTTTATGGCTTCGCGCGGTTCTTTCTTAGTTTTTTTTACACGGGTTCCGAGGCGCTGCCGGTTTCGGAGCTGATGGCGTTTCTGGGTGTGATTGCGGGCGGGGTGCTTTGGCTGCGGCGTACCCCAGGGGCTGAAGCCCCTTGATGCGGGTGCGGTGATGAGCGGGCTAAAGCCCGCTTCTACCTGTCCCCACATCTCATCGGCGAGTTGTGGGGCACCCGGGGCGATGCCGAAGCTAGCTAGCGGCGTTTTTGGCCAGGGTTTCGATGATGGCTATGTTGGCCATCAGGTCTTTGGGAAATTGGTGGCGTTCCTGGAGATATTGGGGGGTGTTCCAGGTGATCCAGACCTTGCCTTCGCCGTCTTCCGAGACCAGCAGCTTCAAGGGCAGATCGATGGCGGTGGTAGGGGCGGCGAGCATGAGCGGCGTGCCGCCTTTGGGATTGCCGAAGATGACGACCTTGGTCGGGTGCATTTCGAGGCCGGCGAGCTTGGCTTCTCCGCTGTGGTCGATCACGGTGAAGATCGTGATGTTTTTCTCGTGAAGGATGGCTTCGATTTTGGCTACCGTGTCGTCGACGGAGTGGGTGCTGGCGATTCTGGTGAGTCCGTTATCGTTGACGGTCATGCGTTCCTCGTTTGCGTTGATCTCCAGGGGCTGAAGCCCCTTTTGTTTATTTTTTGGCGGCACGGCTAAAGGCGTGCCCTGATACGGACCATCTTCCGCGTGTCGACTCAGGTCTATTCGGTTCCCTGATACGAACTGTTCCTACCTTTGAGTGCGGGAAAGCGTGCTGCGACTCTCGATATACTTCATTTCATGCGTGCCGGCCATCTTTTCCTTGCAGCTTTATTCACGGCGACAGCGGTTTCAGTTTCCCATGCGCAGTTGAATCTGCCGGCTCCGGTGTATCTCTATCCCAATGGTGCGCCGGGGGCGCTGGGCAATGATGAGGCGGACAAGCCGCGCTTCTATCCTTTTCTGCCTGGCAAGCGCTCGACGAGCGCGGCGGTGCTGGTGATTCCGGGTGGAGGGTATGAGCATGTGGCGATCGGGCATGAGGGATTTCAGATTGCCGCGTGGCTGAATGCGCAGGGCATGCCGGCGTTTGTGCTGGATTACCGGGTGAAGCCGTATCGCTATCCGGTGGAGATTGATGACGGGCGGCGGGCGATGCGGCTGATTCGTGCGCATGCGGCGGAATACGGCATCGATCCGAATCGCATTGTGGTGTGGGGATCGTCGGCGGGCGGACATCTGGCTTCGTCGCTGGGTACGCATTGCGAAGGTGCAGACGCGACGGCGGCGGACACAAAATCAGATTCCGCGGATGCCGTGTCCTGCAAGCCGAATTTTATGGTTCTGGAGTATCCGGTGATCAGCATGGCTGCTCCGGAGGCGCATCATGGGTCGGCGCTGAACCTGCTGGGACCGGAGCCCGACCCGAAGCTGGTGAAGGAGTACTCGAACCAGAATGCGGTCACCTCGGATACGCCGCCGACATTTCTGTTTGCGACGGTCAAAGATCCCACGGTGCCGATCGAGAACAGCCTGGACTTTTATCATGCGCTGGTGAAGGCGCATGTTACAGCAGAGATGCATGTATACGACTACGCGAATCATGGCTGCGGTTTGTGCGGCTCCATCATTCCGCTGGCGACGTGGCCGGGTTTGCTGCGCAACTGGTTCATCCAGCACAGCATTCTGCCTCCGGATGCGCCGCCGGCTCCGCCGCCGATGCCGAATCTGCCATCCTGGCCTGCCGGACTGAAGGGTCCCGGCAAACCCAACCCGTGAGCACTGGCAAATATGCGGTTCCCGAGGATGCGGCTGGCAAGCGGCTGGATGCGTGGCTGACGGCGCAGCTTGAAAATGTGAGCCGAGCGCGGGTGCAGTTGCTGCTGTCCGACGCCAAGGTGCTGGTGGATGGCGCGGCGGCCAAGGCATCGCTGAAGCTGCGCGGCGGCGAGACAGTGGAGGTGCTGGGTGAGCCGGAGCCGCGTCCGCTGCGGGCGATTGCCGAATCGATTCCACTGGACATTATTTACGAGGACGACGACCTGTCGGTGATCAACAAGCCGGCGGGAATGATGGTGCATGCGGGCGCGGGCGCCGCACATGACGATCCAGAAAAAGACGAGCGCAATCGCGGCACGCTGGTGAATGCGCTGCTGGGGCACTATCAGCAGCTTTCGTCGACGGGCGGGGCGCTGCGTCCGGGGATTGTGCACCGGCTGGACAAGCAGACCAGCGGGCTGATTATTGTGGCGCGCAACGATGCGGCGCACCTCAAGCTGGCGGAGATGTTTTCGCGGCGGCAGATGAAGAAGACTTATCTGGCGCTGGTGCATGGGAGCGTGAAGCAGGATCGCGGGACGATCAATGCGGCGATCAGCCGGGATGTGATCCGGCGGACGCGGATGACGACGCGGCGGGAGACGGGAGCGCGGACGGCGATCTCGCACTACACGGTGGTGGAGAGGCTGGATACGCGCTTCGGCAAGTTCACGCTGGTGTCGGTGCGCATCGAGACGGGGCGGACGCATCAGATTCGCGTGCATCTCTCATCGATCGGGCATGCGGTGGTGGGAGATACGCTGTATGGGGCTCCGGCGGTGATTTTGCAGGTCGGCGAGGCAGCGGGCCAGCGAAAAAAATCAGCGAGTCAGCGAGTCAGCAAGTCTGCAAAGCCCCGTACTGGTGAGGGTGAAAGCCTCAGTCTCGACCGCAATTTTCTTCATGCCGCGGAACTCGAGTTGGGGCATCCGCGTACGGGGAAGGTTTTGCAGTTGAAGGCGGAGCTGCCGGTGGAGTTGCGGGAGTTTCTGGAGCGGTTGAGGCAGTAGGTGTTTTTCTCCCACATCTCAGGATCGAGATGTGGGGCACCCTGCCAAAGAACGGGTCGCTAAGGTCCGGCTCGCGGAAATCCGGCCAGCCCTTCACCGAGCGGTCAACCCTTCGCTCATGCAGTAAACTCGGTTCAATTTGAGTCTCGGAGTTTTCGATGGACCTGCTCTTTCGCGACCTTCGCTACACCCTTCGCAACCTGGCACGGACGCCGGGTTTTTCCCTCATTGTGGTTATCGTGATGGCGCTGGGTATTGGCGCTACGGCGGCTCTGTTCACAGTGGTGAACTCGGTGCTGCTGAAGCCGCTGCCGCTGCCGGATGCGGACCGGCTGGTGATGGCGTATGAGGCGGACACGGTCCTGAAGTTCGACGGCAATTCGGTTGCGGGCGGGACTTTCCAGTACTGGAGAGATCAGAACCGAACGCTGCAGCAGATTGCAGTGAGCAGCGAAGACGATTACAACCTGTCGGCGGCAAATGGGCAGTTGCCGGAGCGGGTGAATGCGGTGATCTCCACATGGCAGGCGCTGCCGCTGCTGGGCGTGAGGCCGGCGTATGGGCGATTGTTCACGGCGGACGATGACAAGTATGGGGCAAACGAGACGGTCGTTCTCACCTGGGGTTTCTGGAAGCGGCGCTTCGGGGGCAATCCTTCGGTTCTCGGTCAGACGATCCTGCTCGACGCCAAGCCATTTACGGTGATCGGCATTCTGCCGGCGTGGTTCGGCTATCCCAATCCTCGCGTGCAGCTGTGGACGCCGCTGTATCCGGAGGCGACGCGGGCGATGATGGAGTCGCACAACTCGCATAATTTCGACGTCATCGCGAAGCTGCGTCCGGGTGTGTCGCTGGCGGCGGCCGAGGCGGACCTCAAGAACATCTCCTTTCAGCGGCGCAAGCAGTATCCGGCAGGGCCGGTGTTCAACTCGGCGAACCTGCGCCTGCTTCTGGACTCAGAGACCCACAACGTAAAGACGGTGCTCTATGCGCTCTTCGCGGCCACGGGCTGCCTGCTGCTGATCGCCTGCCTGAATATCGCGAACCTGATCGTGGCGCGTTCGGCTTCGCGGCGGAGAGAGGCGGCGATTCGCACGGCGCTCGGCGGCAGCCGCGGACGGCTGGTGCGCGACCGGGTGCTGGAGAGCGTGGTGCTGTCACTCACCGGCGGAGTGCTGGGCATCCTGCTGGCGCAAATTGGGCTGCACTGGCTGGTACAGGTGCGAGCCGACCTGCCGCGCGTGGACAGCATTCATCTGGATGTGGCGGCGATTCTCTTCTCGGTGGTGGTGGCTGCGGCGTGCGGCATTGCGGCGGGGCTGGCTCCGGCGATTGCGGAAGATGAGCAGCAGCTTCTGCAGACGCTGCAGGAGTCCTCGCGGTCGGTGAGTGGAGGACGGAGCAGCGTGCGTCTGCGGCGAGCACTGTTGTCGATCGAGGTTGCGCTTACGGTCGTGCTGCTGATTGGAGCGGGGCTCTTCCTGCGCAGCTACCAGAAGCTGAATGCGGTGAATGTGGGTGTGCCGACGGCGAAGATGCTGACCATGACCATCGATCTGCCGGATGCGAGATACAAGGAGGGCGAAAAGAAGATCGCCTTCTACGAGCAGTTTCTGGAACGCGTGCGCGCGCTGCCGGGTGTGCGGTCCGCAGGACTGGCCACGCAGCTACCAGGACGCGGGCATGGGCAGGACGATGCGGTGACGGTTGCGGAGAATCCTCCACTGGCGCAAGGCGACTGGGAGGATGCGATGGTGCGCTTTGTCGATCCGGGATACTTCCAGGCTATCGGCATTCCTCTGCTCAAAGGCCGTGCGTTTACGACGGAAGACCGGATGGCGCGCAGCCGCTATGCAGTGGTGAGCGCCTCGTTCGTGGAGAAATTCCTCAAGGGCAAAGATCCCATCGGTAAGCATGTGAATGATCTCAACAATGCGCCGGAGGGAAGCAAAGATCCTGCAAACGAAATTGTCGGCGTGGTGGGCGATGTGCTCAACACGCCCAGCGACAAGATACGGCCAACGGTTTATTACCCGCTCTACAACGGGCTGCGCGACGACGTGGTGGTTGCGGTGCGGACGGCGGGCGATCCTCTGGCCATGGCTATGCCGGTGCAGCATGTGGTGGCGCAGATCGACTCGAATCTGCCGGTGGCCGACATCCTTACCATGGACGAGGTGGTGGGGAAGTCGACGGCGCAGGCCAGCTTCGACGCCATCCTGCTGGCGATCTTCGCGGTTCTGTCGCTGGTGCTGGCCGCGGTGGGGCTCTTCGGCGTGCTGTCGTACATTGTGGCGCAGCGGACGGGGGAGATCGGGGTGCGCATAGCTCTGGGTGCGCAGCGCGAGCATATTCTGCGGCTGATGCTGGGCGATGGACTGAGGCCGGCGATTATCGGGCTGGTGGCGGGGCTGATTGCCAGCGCCGGTGTGACCCGGCTGATCCAATCGCTGTTGTTTGGAACGCAGCCGCTCGATCCGATAGTTTTTGTCCTGGTTGCGACGGCGCTGCTGGCGGTTGCCGCGGTGGCGTGCCTGGTTCCGGCGTGGCGGGCTTCGCGGCTTGATCCGATTGAGGCGTTGAGGACGGAGTGAGGGAATGCGGCTAAGAAGCGGGTGGCTAAAAAACGGCCAGCTGAAGTCCGGTCAGCTAAAAGCCGGTTAGCGATGGACCGGTTCGCGGCTTTGGTGGGGAGCGCATTGGGATTGCCTCAGGGGCTGAAGCCCCAAACTTTTGAGCGGAGATGATGAGCGGGCTTAAGCCCGCTCCTACCCGCACGCTTCTACCCGGTCCGTCTGTGACCTGCCCGGTCCAACTGCTCTCGAGCCGGCTTCCCGGTACAATCATTACGAAACGAGGTTGCGATGAAGGTTCTTTATACCGCTGAAGTGACGGCTACTGGTGCTCGCACTGGCCATGTGGTCAGCTCGGACAAGATGCTGGATGTGACTCTGGCTTCGCCTAAGAGTCTGGGTGGTCCGGGTGGGAATGGGACGAATCCCGAGCAGCTTTTCGGGGCGGGTTATGCAGCGTGTTTTGGCGGTGCGATTGAGTTCCTGGCTGGCATGAGGAAGATCAAGACGGGCGTGGTGGTGGTGAAGGCCAAGGTGGACATCGGGCCTTACGATCCGGGTCAGGGCGAGGGATACACGCTGGCCGTGGCTCTGGATGTAACGCTGCCAGAGCTGGACCAGGCGGCGGCCGAGGAGCTGGTGACGGCGGCGCACGGGGTGTGTCCTTATTCGAATGCGACGCGCGGCAATATTGCGGTGACGCTGACGGCGCATGGCGGCAAATAGCGGTGCGGCGATTCTCTGCTGCCGCCATGTAGAATGACTCCAGCAAAATGAACATAGTTTTTCCCACGATTTTTCGCCCTGCCTGTGCCTTGCTTGCGCTCTCGCTGACCTTTCCCGGATGGGCGCAGACCACTCCCGCTCCCACGTCACAACAAACGGCCCCGGCTGCGGCAGGCCAGGCTACACCTGGGCAGCTTCCACCGGCTGGGCAGGCTGCGCCGGCGCAGGACGACAAGCAGTACACCATTACGCGGCAGGTGAACGAAGTCGATCTGGTGTTTACGGTCACGGACAAGCATGGGCACTTCATCCGGGACCTGAAGCAGAGCGACTTTGCGCTGCTGGATGACCAGAAGGCTCCAGATCGCGTTTACAGCTTTACGCAGCAGACGAATCTACCGCTGCGCATGGGCATCGTGATCGATACGAGTACGTCGATCCGCACGCGCTTCCAGTTCGAGCAGCAGGCGGCGACGGAGTTTCTGCTGCAGATTCTGAAGCCGAAGTCGGACAAGGCCTTTGTGATGGGCTTCGATGTGACGCCGGATTACAAACAAGACTGGACGAACAATCTGGATTCGCTGACCACCGGCATTGCGGGCTTGCGGCCGGGCGGCGGCACGGCGCTCTTCGATGCGGTTTACAGCGCATGCCGCGACAAGCTGCTGGATGCGTCGCGGGGCCAGGAGCCGGTGCGCAAGGCGATGGTGCTGGTCTCAGACGGCGACGATAACCAGAGCCACGCGTATCTCGATGACGCGATCAAGGAGTGCCAGCGCGCCGAGACGATCATCTATGCGATCAGCACGAATGTGAGCCCCAGCCGCGATCGCGGCGACGATACGCTGGAGAAGATGGCCGAAGCCACGGGCGGGCGGGCTTTCTTCCCGAAGTCCATGGAAGACCTGCCGATCAGCTTCCAGGCTATTCAGGACGAGCTGCGCAGCCAGTATGCGCTGGTCTACAAGCCAGCCGATTTCAATCCCGATGGGGCGTTCCGGCCGATTTATCTTTTCTGCCTGGACCGGCGTTATCTGGTGCGGGTGCGCAAGGGGTATTTCGCGCCTAAAGGGTAACAGCAGCTAAGAAGTGGGTAGCTAAGAGCCGGTTAGCTAAACTCCGGTTGGCTAAGAAGCGGGTCGCTAAGAGCCGGTTAGCTAAACTCCGGTTGGCTAAGAAGCGGGTCGCGACTCGTTGTGCTGATATTTTTGTTATGAAAAGGGGCTTAGGCCCCTTTTCTTTTTGGCTTAGAGTGGCGGCCTTGAGACCACTCCTGCCAATACAGCGATTGCGAATCAGTGCCGCGTGACATCGACGCCAACTTCAGTTAAACATTGCCAGCAGCTCTTCTTCATTAAGGACTTTCACCCCCAGCTCTCGGGCTTTGTCTAGCTTGGAGCCGGCTTCTTCTCCGGCTACTACGTAGTTTGTCTTCTTGCTTACGGAGCCGGATACGCGTCCTCCTGCACTTTCGATCTTTGCCTTTGCGTCTTCGCGGCTGAGATTGGGCAGGGTTCCGGTGAGTACGAAGGTGAGTCCTTCGAGCTGCGTGGATTTCTTTCGCTTCTCTGCCGTGAAGGTGAGGCCGGCCTGGCGCAGCTTCTCTACCAGAGCTCTATTTTTCTCTTCGTCGAAAAACTCCCGGATGGCTTGCGAGACGCGGGGACCCACTTCGTTGACGCGCTCCAGTTCATCGGCAGTGGCGGCCATCAGCGCGTCCATGGAGCCGAATTCTTCGGCGAGCAGCTGCGCGGTGCGTTCGCCGACCATGCTGATACCGAGTCCGTAGAGGACGCGGTTCAACGGCGCGGATTTCGATTTCTCGATCTCGGCGAGGAGGTCCTTGCGCTCTTTGGGGCCGAGCAGGGACTGCATGCGGGTCTTCTGTTCGCCGGTCTTTTTGTCCTGTGTGACGACCTCGTGCTGCAGCTGAGCAAGGGTTTCATCGGTAAGCGAATAGAGGTCAGCGATGGAGGTGACCAGCTTGCGCTCGACCAGCTGCGCGACGACCGCTTCGCCGAAGCCCTCGATGTTCATCACGCCGCGCGAGGCGTAGTGGAGCAGGCTGCCGAGAAGGCGCGCTGGGCAGTCGGCATTGATGCAGCGATAGTCGACTTCGCCTTCGTTGCGGATGACGTCGCTGCCGCATTCGGGACAGTGCGTGGGGAAGTGGAATTTCTTTTTGCCGCGGGGATGGTCTTTGTCCTGATCTCCACCATGGACGACTTCGACGACCTTGGGGATGACGTCGCCGCCGCGCTCGACTTTGACCCAGTCGCCGATGAGCAGGCCGAGGCGCTCGATCTCGTCGGCGTTGTGCAGCGTGGCGCGGCTGACGGTGGTGCCTCCGATGAGCGTGGGCGTGAGCCAGGCTACGGGAGTGAGCTTGCCGGTGCGGCCCACCTGAACCTTGATGTCTTCGACCTGGGTGATGCCGGCGCGGGCGGTGAACTTGTAGGCGACGGCCCAGCGCGGGGCGCGGCCGGTGTATCCCAGGCGGCGCTGGACTTCGGCGGAGTCGATCTTGATGACGACGCCATCGATTTCGTAACCGAGACTGTCACGTTTTTCTTCGGCGCGGTTGACGAAGTCCATCAGCTTGTCAAAGCTCTTGATGGCTTCGCGGTGCGGATTCACGCGGAAGCCTGCAGCGGCTAACGCGTCGAGGGCGTCAGACTGTTCTTCGAAGAGGTTTTCGCCGTTCGCGGTGAGGGCGAAGTAAGCGTAGAAGTCGAGGCGGCGCTGGGCGACGATGTTCGGCTCGAGCGTGCGGATGGTTCCGGCAGCTGCGTTGCGGGGATTGGCGGCGGCGGAGAGCCCCGAGGCGACGCGATCCTCGTTCATCTTGGCAAACGCCACAAGCGGCATCACGACTTCGCCGCGGACTTCGAATGCCGGCGGCAGCTTGGCTTTCGCAAGCTTTGCTTTCCCGATGGATAGAGGAATGGACCGGATGGTGCGGACGTTTCCGGTGACATCCTCGCCGATGGTTCCGTCGCCGCGGGTGACGCCACGGGTCAGCTGGGACGAGCCGTCCGGAGCTTCGTGAAAGTGCAGGGCCAGCGAGAGGCCGTCGAGCTTGTATTCGCAGACGTACGCGATGGTGGCGTTCTCTCCGGCGAGCTCATGGGCGCGGCGGTCCCAGTCGCGCAGCTCCTCTTCGCTGACTACGTTGTTGAGCGAGAGCATGGGGCGGGAGTGCGCGACCTTGGCGAAGCCTTCGGCCGGCTTGCCGCTGACGCGCTGCGTGGGCGAGTCGGGGGTGATGAACTCGGGGTGTTTCGCCTCCAACTTCTGGAGGTCGCGCATGAGGGCGTCGAACTCCAGATCGGAGATTTCAGGGGCATCGAGCCCGTAGTAGAGGTATTCGTGATGGCGGATGGTGTCGCGCAGCTTCTCGATTTCGGCCTGAATGCTCACAGGACATGGTAGCTAAAAGGCCGCGAGTCAGCGAGTCAGCTGGTTGGCTAAAAAGCGGGTCGCTAAAGGCCGGGTAGCTAAGAAGCGGTTAGCTGAGAAGCGGCCAGCGACACTACGGTTCGATGAAAACCGGCCGGAGGGAAAAAGGCCCGCTCTCTATTTTTCGGGAGCGGGCCTTCAGGTTTTCTATCCACGGAAGTTATTAACGGAGAGACTTATTGGGTGGGAGGCTGAGGCGGTGTTCCTGCCTGGCCTCCGGGTTGGGGACCGTTGCCTCCGGGTCCGCGACCCCAGCTTTTGCGGCCGTCACGGCCGCCGTCCATACGCGGTGGTCCCTGGTGAACGATGGTCTGAAGCTTCTTCCACTGGTCGGGGGTCAGGGTCTGGCGGATGCTGAAGAGCATGCGCGCGCGGTCTTTCTCGAGCTCGGCGCGGGCCTGGGCGATCGCGTCGATCTGACTCAGGATTTTGGACTCATCCGGCTGGTCTGCCTCAATCAGGGGGTGCATGATGGCTTCCTGCTTCTGCAGCGCCGCGTCCAGATCGATGAGCTTCAGCCGGTGCTGTTGCGCGATGTCGTCCATCTTCTTCTTCTGGTCGTCGGTGAGGCCGATCTGCTGCGACAGACGCGGATTGTCCCACCAGCGATGATCCATTCCGCGGAAGGAGCGCTCCATGGGTGGAGCTCCCGGGGCGCCTGCCCCGTCACCGCGATGCCAGTCCTGGGCGAGAAGTGATGCGCCGGAGCCCAAGGCAAGGATGCAGGCGAGCAGAACCGCTGGACTCTTTTTGTTATTGAGTAACATTCTTTTTCTCCGTTGAAAGATTCGATGAGTTTGAGTTCCAGCTATCCAGTTCGGTCAGTGGTGCAAGCGAGTCGGGGACAGGCGCTGAGACTTCGTTGTCGACCTGTTCCAGCAGTGCGGTGTAGGACTCTTCGGTCTGTGCCACGGCGGCGGGTGGAGCGGCGGCTCCGTTGTGAGAGACATCGTGGGGGTGATGGGTGGCGCGGGGCACGACGGCGACACACAGCGCCGCGGCGCAGGCCCAGGCGAGAACGACTCTCCGCTGGGCGCGACGCTGCCGCTGCCGGGCGGGAACGAGCCAGTCCGAGGGAACGGGGCGGGCGGTTTCGCGCTCCGCAATGGAGTGCATGGCGATGCGAAAGAGGCCGATCGAGGCTGCTGTCTCGCCGGTGGGCTCAAGCGAAGGCTCGGAGACATCGCGAATTTTTTGATCCATTTGATCCATCATCTTGCTCATTTTTCACCTCCGACGCGATCGCGCACTACGCGCAAGGCGCGGTACAGATGAGACTTTACGGTACTGGTATTCATCCCCGTGGTTTCGGCAATCTCGGCCAACTCCATCTCCTCCACAAAGCGCAGAAGAAAGACGGTACGCTGCTGCCGGGAAAGCTCTTCGACGGCCCGCCAGACCTCTTTCACCTTCTCCTGCTGCAGGCAGCTGATCTCGGGAGAGACGCCGGTATCAGGAATCCAGTCGCTGATGTCGACCAGGTCGAGCGCCGTTTCGCGTGTCTTCTGCCAGAAACGGATGCGGCGGCTGCGCAGGTGGTCGCGTACCAGGTTCAGGGCAATCCGGGTGAGCCAGGTGCTCAGACTGGATTCGCCGCGAAACTGATGGCGGGCGTTGTAGGCCTTGAGGAAGCAATCCTGGGTGAGCGACTCGGCCACGTCCCGGTCGCTCAGCGAGGACATCAGGAAGCGGAAGATGCGGGGCCGGTAGAGCCGTACGACTTCATCGAAGTCGGCGAGCTGCAGGATCGACTGCTCGTGAGTCGTGCTTCCGGAAACCATCTTGTCCGGAGTCAAGGGAGCCAGTTCCGTGGATGCCATGTGTCCCATGCACAGAGATAGACGGTATACAGCGCGCTGAGTTTACAGGGAGTTGGGGTTTGCACGGGCATCAGGTGTCCGCCTTTGGGACGTCGGTTGGGGCGGGCATGGTCCTGCGTATGAGACGCAGCTCGCGGGGCGAGCGCTCGGCGTGGAGCTCGGCGGTAAGCGTCTGACGGCGCGTGGGTTGGGGGCTAGACCTGATTCCAGCAGTACTCCCGCACATGGCGAGCAGACGCTCGGTCTGCTCAAAATTCAGGGCAGCTCCGAGCTGGCGGGCGGCGGCGCGGAGGATGCGGCGGCGGACAGCGGGGGATGCGGGCAGGCGCTCGATCTCGATGGCCAGGCTGGATTCGGTGGGGTCGGTTGAAGCCGACCGGCCCCCTCCGCGCACGGGTTTGCCGGGCAGCAGAAGCTGGGGCAGGAGACGGGTGAGCTCGGCCTGCCAGTAGGCGTCCTCATCGCGGGCAATGGTGGCCAGGTTGGCGAGCTGGGAATAGATCTGCGGGTTGTAGGCGGCCAATGCGGGCAGGAGCTCGTGGCGCAGGCGGTTGCGGGTGAAAGCGGTGTCGGCGTTGGTCGCGTCTTCGCGCCAGGGCTGATTGAGGGAACGCAGCCAGGCTTCGATCTCCGACCGGCGGACGTTGAGGAGCGGGCGGATGATCGCTCCTTTGGGTTCAGCGATGCGGGGGTGGATGCCGCCGAGGCCTTCGGTCCAGGCTCCGCGAAGCAGCTTGTGCAGGACGGTCTCGGCCTGGTCGTCGAGGGTGTGTGCGGTGGCCACGGCGTCGGCCTGTCCTGAGGCAAGGAGCTCGCGGAAGAACGCGTAGCGGAGATTGCGGGCGGCTTCCTCGATGGTTTCGCGATTGGCTTTGGCGGACGCAGGGGTGTCTACGTCGCGGCGGTGGAGGGTGAGGCCGTGTGCAGCGGCCAGTTCAGCGACGAAGGCGGCGTCGGCGTCGGCATCGGGGCCGCGCAGGCCGTGATGGACGTGGGCTACGGAGAGGACGAGTCCGATCTCCGGGGCAGCGAGGATCAGGGCGCGCAGCAGAGCGACGGAGTCGGCGCCTCCGGAGACGGCGACGGCGACGCGTGTGCCGGGGCGGAGATGCTGGCGGCTCAAAATCGGTGGGGCGGGGCGCGGGGCTTCAGGCATTCCGTCTCTATCGTAGCTATACTTTTCCCCATGTTGGAGACACGGATTGCAACGGCAGCGGATGCGGAGCTGATTACGCATCACCGGCGGCGGATGTTTGTGGATGCGGGGCGCGCGGATAACCAGGTTCTGGATGTGATGTCGGCGAATTTCAAGCCGTGGGTGGAGAAGATGATCGGTGAGGGCAAATACTTCGGCTGGCTGACGGTGGAGGGAGAGCGCGTGGTGGCCGGAGCAGGGCTGCTGCTGCTGGATTGGCCGCCGCATCCGCTCGATCCGCGCTCGACGCAGCGTGGATACCTGCTGAACGTGTATGTGGAGCCGGAGTTCCGGCGCAAGAAGCTGGCCAGCCATCTGATTGAGTTTGCGCTGGCTGAGGCGCGCAAGCGGAAGATCCGCGTAGTAGCGCTGCATTCGACTGAGGAGGGAAGGCGGTTGTACGAGAGCAACGGCTTCCGCGGGACGAATGAGATGTTTTACGTGGAGCCGGTGGAGGCTTAGCGCAGCTGAGAAACGGTCAGCTGAAGTCCGGTCAGCGGGCTTTGCGGCAACTCCTCTTTCATTGCTTTCATGAGTGTTCCTGTTATTGCGATCGAGGTTCTGGGTGGGGCTTCTGGCGCTGCTGCGGTTGAGGCGGCCCGGGAGCTTTTGCTGGAGTATGGGCAGTTTGTTTTGCAGTCTGAGGGGCCGGCTCGCTTTTGTTTTGGGAAGCTGCAGGATGAGGCCGACGGGCTTCCCGGCAACTTCTCCAGGATGGGCGGAGGATTTCTGCTGGCGTGGGTGGACGGGGCGGCGGCCGGATGCGTGACCTATCGCGCGATGCTTGCGGTTGAGGGCGGCTGCGAGATGAAGCGGCTTTGGGTGAGGGCTGGTTTTCGCGGGCTGGGTTTGGGCGAGCGGCTTACGCTGGAGCTCTTCGAGCAGGCGCGCGGGGTGGGTTATTCGGCGGTTTATCTGGATACGATGCCGGCCAGCATGGGTCCGGCTTACCTGATGTATGAGCGGCTGGGGTTTGCGGTCTGTGCGCCTTATCACGATGGGGTCGCAGACGGAGTTGTTTTTATGCGGCGTGGGCTGGTGTGAAGATCAGGGAAATCCCCCACATCTCAACATCGAGATGTGGGGCACCCGTCATGGGTGATCTCAGCCATTGACTTGCCGTATTCGACACCGCAGTACGCCGGTCATTCGCAGCGGATGGCGGACATGGGCTCGATCCTGGCGGCGCGCAGAGCGGGGATGAGGGATGCGGCGCTGGCTACGGCGGCCAGTGCGAAGACCGAGGCTGCCAGCACCAGAGGATCGCGCACCGATGTGCCGTAGAGAAAGCTGGCCAGCGCCCGGGTGGCGAAGAGCGCAGCGATGAGGCCGGCGGCGGCTCCGGTGAAGGCGAGTACTGCATTCTCGCGAAAGACCATGGCGACGACCCGTCCCCGGCCTGCTCCGAGGGCCATGCGGATGCCGATTTCGCTGGTGCGGCGGGCGGTGGAGTAGGCGAGGGTTCCGTAGAGGCCGATGGCGGTGACGAGCAGGGCGCAGGCGGCGAAGAACAAGGACAGCAGGGCCATGAGGCGCTCCGCATTCAGGGAGTTGTCGATCACCTCGTTCATGGTTGTGAATATGGGAGCGGGAATGGTGGGAGCCAGGCGCCTGGCCAGAGTGTGGGCTGCGGCAGCCAGCGGCGCCTGCGGCCCCTCTACGCGCAGGACTGCGGTGAACGAGGGCTTCTGCTGCTCGTCCTGCATGATGGGCACATAGCCTATGGCAGCTGGCGGTTCACGCATGTCCCGGTACTTGGTGTCGCCGACTACGGCGATCACCTCATAGGAAATTTTCTCGCTGACATTCACTATCTGCTGACCCAGTGCCTCGCGGCCAGGAAAGAGCCGCGTTGCGGCGGAGCGACTCAGGATGATCTTGTGACCGGAGGCGGTGGTGTCATCCCACCGGAAGTCCCGGCCGAGATACATGGGAATCTGCATGGTCTTAAAGTAGTCCGGGGCCACGCTGTTCATCCACATAAGGAGCTGTGGAGCTCCGGGCGCGGAGTACCACCCGTTCCAGCCGCGATGGGAAAGAGGAACGATGAATTGAAAGCTCTGACTCTTTACGCCGGGCTGATGGCTCAGTCCTTCTCCGAGCTGCTGGTAGAGCCGCATCAAGTCATCGCCTTCGAGGCTTTGCTTGTCCATGCTGAAGGCGATGTTCACCAGGCCGTTGGGATTGAAGCCGGCACCAGATTTAAAGAGCTTTACAAGGCTGGTAGCGAGCAGGCCGGCTCCGACTACCAGAACAAGCGCGAGCGCGACCTCCGTCGCCAGCATCAGGCGGGGCAGGATGCGGCGGCGTTCCTGAGGGCGCGTTGCGTGCTGACCTTCTTTGATGTGATCACTCAAATTGCCGGAAGTCGCCTGCAGCGCGGGGAGCAATCCGATCAGCAGCGTCGCAGCCAAGGCGATGGCTGCGCCGAAGCCGAGCATGCGCAGGTCGAGGGCGGTGTCGAGGGACATGGCGTTGGCAGGGCCGTTGCCGGACATCACCAGCGTGGAGAGCGACCGGCTTACCAGCGGTGCGACGGCCAGCCCGATCGCGGTTCCGCCCAGCGCGATCAAAAGGCTCTCAATCAGGAGCTGATGAATCAATCGCGAGCGGGTTGCGCCCATAGCCAGCCGCGTGGCCAGCTCACGCTCGCGGGCGGCGCCGCGAGCCATGAGCAGACTGGCGAGATTGAGACAGGCCAGAAGCAGAATGCCTATACACATGGCGAACATGGCGACGAGTGGCTTGCGAAAGAGGACGCGGGCGTAGGTGTAGCCGGTGGAACCGGGCTCGGCGGCGAAGTGAAAGTGCGCTTTCTCCTCGCCGGCAATGTAGTCGGCATCATCGGTAGAGCGAAGGATCGCTTCAGAGACAGCCTGCAGCGAGGCGTTGGCTTGATCCAGGGTGAGTCCAGGTTGGAGGCGTGCGACTACGGTGAGCCACCAGACGTGCGTGCCGCCGTCGATATGGTTTCTGGGCGCATCGATGATGGGATCGGCGGAAAGCGGAGCGAAGATCTCGGGTCTTTGCAGCGGATCGGCTCCGATAAACCGCCTGGGCATGACGCCTACGACGGTGAAGGGGGTGTTGGCGATGACCAGCTTGCGGCCGACTACATCAGGAGCGCGATTGAACCACGTATCCCAGAAGCGCTCGCTGATCACGACTGTTAAACCGCCGGGGCGATCGTCTTCCGGGAGCAAATACCGGCCCAGCAATGGCGGAGTCTGCAGCGCCTGAAAGAACTCGCCGCTGACCAGCATGCCATTCACGTGCTCGTTTCCGGAGGGGCCTCTGACCTGCAGCACGTCGGCGTTGTAGGCAAATACATTTGCAAAGGCAGTCTTTGCTGACTCAAGGCCTCGTAAGAACGGCGTGCAGAAGGAGTATTCAGGCTTTGGCCCTCCCTCTTCGTAGCGCAGCACGGCCAGCTGGTCGGCGTGAGGCACCGGCAGTGGGCGGAGCAGAAGGCCGTTGATCAGGGAGAAGATGGCGGTGTTTGCTCCAACTCCCAGGGTCAGAGTCAGCAACGCTACCAGCGTGAAGCCGGGGGATTTTCTCAGCATGCGCAGGGAGAAGATGACATCGCGCAGGAGATTTTCAAGGAGCGGAAACTGCCAGAGCTCGCGCAGGCGTTCGTGCCAGCGGGTGTGGCTTCCGAACGATCTGCGTGTGGCAGCGTCGAGTTCCGATTGCGGGACGCCTTCGCGCAGGAGCTTCTCGCGCAGCAGGGCCTGATGGAACTCGAGCTCTTCGGCCATGTCGCGATCCATACGACGTTTATGGGTGAGAGCCTTCAGGCGCAATAGAAATTCGTGCAGAGTGGGAGACATGATGGTTCTCCTTTGGGATGACTGCGTGACGCCGTCGCTGTGCTTCGACCTTAAATGTTACTTTTACTGTTACAAATTCCAAATATTGCCAAGTCCGAGCACGTTACTCGCAGCGTATGGCCGCCATGGGCTGGATGCGTGAGGCGCGCAGCGCTGGAATGAGGGATGCGGCGCTGGCGACTGAGGCCAACGCGATGACCGATGCGGCCAGCACCAGCGGATCGTGCACCGATGTGTCGTAGAGGAAGCTGGCCAGTGCCCGGGCGGCGAAGAGCGCGGCGATGAGTCCGGCGGCGGCTCCGGTGAAGGCGAGTACTGCATTCTCGCGAAAGACCATGGCGACGACGCGTCCCCGGCCTGCGCCGAGAGCCATACGGATGCCGATCTCGCTGGTGCGGCGGGCGGTGGCGTAGGCGAGGGTTCCGTAGAGGCCGATGGCGGTGACGAGCAGGGCGCAGGCGGCGAGATACATGGCGAGCAACGCCATCAGCCGCTCACTGCTCAGCGAATCGTCGATGACTGTGCTCATTGTCGTAACTGACGGGGCAGGTATGTCTAGGCCGAGACGATGCACGATTTCGCGTGCGGCTGCTGCTACGGGACCAATCGGTCCTGTGATGCGGATCGCAGCGGTGTAGGAAGAATCTGGCTGGTCGTTCTGCGCGATAGGAAGGTAAGCGGAAGGCGGAGCCGGATCATGCATGTTGTAATATCTGGCATTTCCAACCACGGCGACTACCTCATAGGCACGCTTATCTGTGCGTAGGATGTGCTGGCCGACGGGATCCTTGTCCGCGAAGAGCATTTTGGCCGCAGCCTGGTTGATAACAATCTTCCTCTCCGAGGTGGATGTGTCGGTCCACTTAAAATCGCGACCGGCGAGAAGAGGGATGCGCATGGTAGCGAAGTAGCCGGGCGCCACTGCATTCAACTCCAGGAGCGGTTCCGTGCCTCCGACCCCTTCGAAAGGGAGATCCCAGCCGGCACCGCTCACGGGAACAATTCTGGCAAAGCTCACATTCTGAACTCCGGGCTGGTGAGCCAGCGCTTCGCCGATCTGCCGGTAGCGAGCGGTTAATGCATCGCCTTGAAGCGGCTGACGATCCATGTCGAAAGCGATGTTGACGAGCCCATGAGGATCGAAGCCGACGCCGGAACGGTTGAGGCGTCCGAGGCTGGCGGTCAGCAGTCCCGCACCGATGAGCAGCATGAGGGCCAGGCAGACTTCGGAAGCAACCAGAAAGCGTGGAAGCAGGTTGCGGCGGGTCCACTCGTGAGCGGGATGCGCGCCTTCCTTGAGGTGCTCGCTGGCGCTGCCGGATGTGGCCTGCAGCGCGGGCAGCAGGCC
Organism: uncultured Acidobacteriaceae bacterium; assembly: GCA_963745105.1. Classification (GTDB taxonomy): domain Bacteria; phylum Acidobacteriota; class Terriglobia; order Terriglobales; family Acidobacteriaceae; genus Silvibacterium. The sequence continues at coordinate 68,312 of CAVUWQ010000022.1, read as the reverse complement.
GATCAGCAGTGCGGTAACAACAGCCAGAAGCGCGGCAAATGCGAAGACGCGAATGTCGAGCGATGTATCGAGATGCGGCGCAGCGGTAGCATCATGGGCAAGCAGAATGGCGGCAAGCGAGCGGCTGACGAAGGGCGCGACCGCCAGCCCGATGATCGTGCCAGCGAGCCCGATGAGCAGGCTCTCGATCAGCATCTGCTGCACGAGACGGATGCGCGAAGCGCCCAGGGCAAGCCGCGTGGCCAGCTCACGTTCGCGCGCTGCACCACGCGCCATGAGCAGGCTGGCGAGGTTGAGGCAGGCCAGCAGCAGAATGCCTCCGCACATGGCGAAGACTGCGTAGAGAGGCCTGGTGAACATCATCCTGATCCAGGTGAAACCGCGCGACCCCGGCTCGGCCGAAAAGCGTAGATGCTCTTTCTCCGCGTCCGCAATCCATCCAGCGTCGGGAACGTTTTCGCGAACGATAGGCATCGACATCGGCAGCAGTGCAGCGTTCACCTGATCGAGCGTGACGCCGGGCCGCATGCGCGCCATCACTGAAAGCCACCAGCCGTGATAGCCGGCTTTTGTAATGCTGTTTTCAGGATTGATCAGCGGCTCAGTGGCGAGGGGAACAAAGATCGATGGGCGCAACGTAGGATCGGCTCCATGAAACCATGACGGCATCACGCCGACGACGGTGAAAACCACCTTGTCCACTTGCAGCTTCTGCCCGACTACCGCGGGATCGCGATGAAACCAGCGATCCCAGAAGTCTTCACCGAGCACGACGGCCAGGGCGCCTGCATTGCCGCCGACCTGATCATCCTGCGGCGTCAATGCCCGGCCAAGCAGCGGCGCAACCTGAAGCGCGGAAAAGTACCGGCCGCTTACGAACTCGCCGGCGAACTCTTCGTTGCCCTCGTGTCCGTGCACCTGGAAGCGATAACGGCTGAAGGCATACGTGTCAGTGAAGAGCGGACTGGGGCGCTCGAGGCTGCGAAAGAACGACGATGGAAGTCCATACTGCGGCCTCGGCCGCCCCTCATCGAGACGAAGCACAACAAGCTGCTCACTGTGCGGCACGGGCAAGGGACGCAGCAGCAGCGCATTGATCATGGAAAAGATAGCCATGTTGGCGCCCACGCCCAGCACCAGCGTGAGTACGGCGACCGAGGTGAAGACAGGAGACTTCTTCAGAAGACGGCAGGAAAAAATCAGATCGCGCCATAGCTGCTCGAGCGATCGGAACTGCCAGAGCTCGCGCAGGCGTTCGTGCCAGCGCGATGCATTGCCGAAGGTGCGGCTGGTGGCGGCATCGACTTCGGCTTGCGGGACGCCTTCGCGGATGAGCTTTTCGCGCAGCAGGGCCTGATGGAACTCTAGCTCTTCGGCCATGTCGCGATCCATACGGCGTTTATGGGTGAGAGCCTTCAGGCGCAGTAGAAATTCGTGCAGGCTGGGAGACATCGGGTATTCTCCTTCGAATCTTGTTTGACCTACGACGCTTGCATGACGAAGGCGACGGCGGCGGAAAGGCGCGCCCAGCGCTGCGATTCCGCGTCGAGGCGCTTTTTACCTCCGGCGGTGAGGGAGTAGAACTTGGCGCGGCGATTGTTCTCGGATGCTCCCCATTTTGCGCTGAGCAGGCCGCGCAGCTCCAGACGATGAAGCGCGGGATAGAGGGCTCCTTCTTCGACCTTGAGGACCTGCTGCGAGGTCTGCTGTATCCATTCGGCGACGGCGTAGCCGTGCTGCGGGCCGCGGAGAAGGGATTTGAGGATGAGCATCTCCAGGGTTCCCTGGATGAGCTGGCCGGTGTCGAGTTCTTTTCCCATAATCATCTTATGGGAGAGAGTATGGGTGAGCGGGTTGAGTGTCAAGGGGGTTCAGCTAAGAAGCGGTCAGCTAAGGTCCGGTCAGCTAAGAAGCGAGTAGCTTAGAGGCGGTCAGCGATGGTCCAGTCAGCTTCTACTCGGAATGTGGGTCGTGTTTTCCCACGTCTCAAAGGCGAGACGCGGGGCGCCCGGGTTAGGCTGGTGGCATGGTTCTTTTCGTTCGCCGCTTTATATTTGCCTTGGCCTTCTCTTTTTTCATCGCTGCTTCCTGCGCTGTGGCGCAGACTTCGCAGACCAAACCTGCTGCTTCTGCGAGTGCCCCTGCTTCGGGGCAGGCTGATACGCATGCGCAGACCGCTGTGCCTGCTGCGCGGCCGCGGCGTTTGGAGCCGCCTCCGCCTCCCGTCACTCGCGCGGATATTCTGCGCGGGGCCTATGGTCCTTATCGCGCCAACAACGATCTGCTGTCTTATCACCTGGATATTCGCGTCGATCCGGTGAAGGAGACGATTGGTGGGAAGAACACGATTCGCTTTCGCATGCTGGCGGATGGGGACCGCATCCAGCTCGATCTGAGCGCGGCGCTCACGATCGACAAGATTTTGCTGGGAACGACGGAGCTCAAGTATGTTCGCGATTCGGGCGCGGTGTTTGTGGACTTTCCCGAGACCCTAAAGAAGGGGCAGGAGTATGCAATCGACTTTTACTACTCGGGGCATCCGCTGACGGTGGGGCGGTTCGGCGGATTTACTTTCGGCAAAGATCCGGAGGGCAAACCGTGGATTTTTACCTCATGCGAGGACGAGGGCGCGAGCATCTGGTGGCCGAATAAAGACCAGTGGCGCGACGAGGTGGAGTCGATGGAAATCAGCGTGGCGATTCCCAACGATCTGGTCGATGTGTCGAACGGGCGCTTTGTGGGCAAGACGGATCTGGGCGATGGATACACGCGGTGGGACTGGATGGTGCACTACCCGATCAACAACTACGACGTAGCGTTAAATATTGGCAACTATCAGCACTTTGGTGAGAAGCTGGGCGACCTGACGATGGATTACTACGTGCTTCCGGGCGATCTCGAGAAGGCGAAGAAGCAGTTCACGCAGGCGAAGGGGATGATGGAGGCGTTCGAGCACTATTTCGGGCAGTATCCGTTTGCGGAGGATGGATACAAGCTGGTGCAGGTTCCTTACGCGGGCATGGAGCACCAGAGCGCGGTGGCGTATGGGAATCATTTTGAAAACAGCTATCTGGGGCCGGACTGGACGGGAGTCGGGATCAGTCCGCGTTTTGACTTCATCATCATTCACGAGAGCGGGCATGAGTGGTTCGGCAACAGCGTGAGTGCGGCGGACCGCTCGGACATGTGGATTCATGAGGGATGGACGACCTATCTCGAAGCCCTGTACGTCGAGTACCGATGGGGGCATGACGATGCGGTGAAGTATCTGAACGGCGACCGCAAGAAGGTGCAGAATCAGCGGCCGATTATTGCCGAGCGGGGTGTGAATGCGACTCCGACGGAGGACCAGTACTTCAAGGGCGCGCTGATGATCAACACGCTGCGTTCGATCATCAACGACGACAGCAAGTGGTGGCCGCTGATCTATGACTTCTACCAGCAGTTCAAGTACCGGAACATCATGACCGAGGATGTGGTCGCGTTCTTCAATCGCGAGACGGGGCGGGATCTGACGCCGGTGTTCAACCAATACCTGCGGCACGCGAAGATTCCGGTGCTGGAGCTGATGTTTGATGCTTCGGAGGGAACGGTTGCGTATAAGTGGCGCGCGGATGAGCCGGGGTTCACCATGCCGGTGCTGGTGGGCGAGAAGGATCACTGGCAGCGGGTTGACGCTACGCAGCAGTGGCAGACGATGAAGACTTCGCTGACGAAGGAGCAGTTTGAAGTAGCTACGGATTTGTTTTATGTGGATGTGGAGAAATATTAATGGCGGCCTAGGAGCCGGTGGCTTAAGTCCTGGTTGCTATGGTCTGGCTCCGACGTTGTGAACCTTTTCACCGCGGAGACGCCAAGGTCGCAAAGGCTTCACCACAGGGTACACGGAGAACACAGAGAAGCGCTGGGACGGTCGGGAATGGGGCAGTGGAATCCCGCATCTCCACGGCGAGATGTGGGCACCCGGCCGGGCGGCTGAGGTCAGGTTGCTATGGAATGGCTCCGACGGTGTGAACCTTTTCACCGCGGAGACGCCAAGGCCGCAAAGGATTCACCGCAGGGTACACGGAGAACACAGAGAGAAGGGTCGCCGGCGCACTTGCGTTTTGAGGTGAGAGGGGTACGATCGTGGGCGGAGGTAACGATGGCTACTCAGACGATTGCAAAGTTGCATTCCATCGCTCCGTTCTTTGTTGTTGACGACCTTCAGGCGAGCCTGGATTTCTATGTGTCGAAGCTTGGCTTTGAGGTCATGTACAGAGGCGGAGGAGATGAATCGGCCGGAGATTTCTGGGGCATGGTGCAGCGCGATGGGGTGATGCTGATGCTCAAGGCGATCGCACCCGGGATTCATCCACAGCCCAATCATTCCCGTCACGAATGGGCTCCCTGGGATGCGTATGTTTACACGCCCGATCCCGATGCGCTGTATGCGGAGTACGTTGACAGGGCTGCGCCTGTTCATAAAGCGCTGGCAGATACCCACGACGGACTGCGGGCTTTCGAGATCATGGACAACAGCGGATACGTGCTGTGCTTTGGGCGTCCCCGCTCAATCTAGCCGCGAAACATAGGTGGCCCGAGGCTAGCTGGCAGCGGGTTTTGTATTGCGGATGGGCGGGGCTGTCTGGATGCCGGTGGCGAGGCCTAGTTTCCCCATGATCCAGATGGTGTAGTAGTTGACGTCGATCTCGTACCAGGCGAGGCCGTGGCGCGCGGAGACGGGGTGGGCGTGGTGGTTATTGTGCCAGCCTTCTCCGCCGGTGAGGGCGGCTACCCACCACAAATTTCGCGAGTTATCTTTCGTCGCGAAGCGGCGCGATCCCCACATGTGGGTCGCCGAATTGACGAACCAGACGGCGTGCAGGCCGAGGGTAACGCGCAGGAAGACTCCCCACAGCAGCCAGGGCAGGCCACCTATGGCGTAGAGCGCGATGGCGAGGATGGTCAGGGGCAGCCAGTGGTAATTGCTGATCCAGACGAGGAAGGGGTCGGAGAGCAGGTCGGGGGCGTATTTGGCGATGAGTTTGGGCTGGTTGCTGAGGCCTTCACCGTGCAGGACCCAGCCGGCGTGCGCCCACCAGCCGCCGTCCTCGGGGGTGTGCGGGTCACCCAGCTTGTCAGTGAGCTGGTGATGGATGCGGTGATTGACGACCCAGTAGATGGGTCCGCCTTCGAGGGCCAGGGTTCCGCAGATGGCCAGCAGGGCCTTCAGCGGGCGGGGCGTTTTGAATCCGCGATGGGTGAGCAGGCGGTGGTAGCCGATGCCGATGCCTACAAAGATGGTCACGAACCAGAGGACCAGGGCGACGAGTGCGGCCTTCCAGGTGAAAAAGAAAAGCGCGGCGATGGCGGCGGCGTGGAAGAGGACCATGAAGAGGAGGTTGGTCCAGTTGAGGGCGTTGCCCTGGGCGGCGCGGCTGAGCGGGTAGTCCTCGCGCAGCTGGCTGGAGGGAACTTTCTCGATTTCGGGCTCGAGGGTTGAGGTTGGGGTCACAGCTCTATAGGAACAGTGATTGCGAGCCGGGGTGTTAATACCTCGCGAATCCTGCAGTTCTGTGATCAGTCAAAAGGTGAGTGGCTTAAAGCGGTCGTCGGACTCGGAATCGTGTTCTTGCCGTTAGAGTGGGTTCGGTTCGCTACTTGCGGTGAACTTTCCAACCTTTCCATTCCAGCGCTAGAGCTATGTTGTTTTCGATCTTTTGAATCGTGAGTGCGTCAGGCAGTTTCCCATCACTATCAAAGGCGCGAATTGACTTTGTAAACATATCCATTTGTGTTCTATCGCCATCAATGTCGATCAAAACAGCGATATCGCCCTCGTCGTATCTCAGCGCATGCCGCGATACAAAAGTGATTGTGAAACCTTCGTCCGATACAACTTTATGTCGGTTGAAGAAAGGAATTCTGAACATTTTCGTACTCCTGAGGATGGGAACCGTGACGATTGAGGCAGTGTTTGGCAGCTGAGGTGTAAAAGGCCGGGGAACTCTGAGGGTGATGCGAAATCTATCTTCGAAAAGAAGAAATGGCAGTGGCAGCGAGAGCTGAAACCCCGTTTGCTCAAGCCACGTATCCTTCTAAGCTATTCATATCATGCACCTTGCCTTTTAATATGGTGAAAAAATAACCAGCGCGCGAGCATGGGTTAAAAATTGACCATTTTGGACGATTTGCGGCAAATGTCTAGCGTTTGCTGAGCCTTAGAGACTCCCAGCTGGCGTCTGCGGTCCAGCCTCCGTCTACCACCAGGGTGTGGCCGTTGATGAAGGGGCTCTCGCGGCTGTCGGCGAGGAAGGCGATGGCCCGGGCGATGTCGTCGGGGCTGGCGAAGCGGTTCATGGGGACGCGGTGGGTGATGTCGGCGTCAGAGTAGGTGCCGTTGGCCTGGTCGGCGGCGTCCATTTCAGTCTTCACCCAGCCGGGGCAGACGGCGTTGACGCGGACGCCTCGTCCTCCCCACTCGGCGGCGAGGGTGCGGGTGAGGCCGATGAGTCCGTGCTTGGAGGCGTTGTAGGCGGCGCGGTCGGCGACTCCGGCGAGTCCGGCGATGGAGGCGACGTTGATGATGGAGCCGCTGCGGGCTTCGAGCATCTTTTCGCCGAAGGCCTGGCAGAGCAGGAAGGGGGCTACCAGATTCACTTCGAGGACGCGGCGGTAATCGGCGGCGGGGATTTTTTCGGCCGGTGAGATGTGGCTTATGCCGGCGTTGTTGACGAGGACGTCGGCTCGGCCGTATTTCGCGAAGACTTTTTCGGCGAAGGCGTTGACGACGGATTCGTTGGTGATGTCGCCGGTGTGGGTCAGGGCTTCCGGGATGGCCGGTTGTTTCAGGTCGATGAGGGCGAGTTGGTAGCCGCGTTCGGCGAGGAGCTCGGCGGTGCGGCGGCCTATGCCCTGGGCGGCCCCGGTGATGATGGCTACGAGATGGGTCATGGGTTGATGGTAGCCAATCCCACATTTCGGAAGCGAGATGCGGGTTTCAGGTTCAGCCGTCCCTTCGGGACTTATCTTATTTGCGGACAGTTCACCCAGCATTTCATGCTGGGCTATTCCCGGGCGTCCCTTCGGGACTTTTTTGTTATTCGCGGCGTCTCGTGGTCTTCAGTCTTTGCGAGAGCCTGTTAAGGATGGGAATCCGAGCAGGGGCTGAAGCGCCTTTCCTATGCGGCTGAGTGGCACGGCTTAAGCCGTGCCCTGACACAAAGCGTGCTCTTTCGACGCTGGTTCGAGCGCGGGCTGAACGCAGGTCCTTCGACTTCGCTCAGATGACGAGAATTATTGGTATTTGGTGAGGGATGGTACAACCCCACGTCTCAAACGCGAGACGTGGGGCACCCGAAGTTCTCTTGTTATTCCACTCTTAGCGCCTGCATGGGGTCTAGTTTTGAGGCTCTGGTGGCTGGGAGCCATACGGCGAACAGGGCTACTGCGGTTAATATCACCGGCACAGTTACAAATACCATGGGGTCGTAGGCTTTTACTCCGAAGAGGAAGGTGGCGATGAGGCGGGTGAGGCCGAAGGCGGCGCCTACTCCGATGACAACTCCCAGAAGGGCGAGGCGCATGCCGTGCCAGACTACGAGGCTGCGGATTTTTCCGCGGTCGGCGCCGAGGGCCATGCGGATGCCCATCTCCTGGGTGCGCTGCTGCACGGAGTAGGCCATGAGGCCGTAGATGCCGATGGCGGCGAGGACGAGGGCGGATGCTCCGAAGATGGTGAGGAGCAGCATGTTGAAGTCTTCGCGCGCGGTGGACTGGATGACCACTTCGTCCATAGTGCGGATGCGGGCGACGGGAAAGCCGCCGCTGGCCTGGCGCAGCTGTTCCTGCATCTGCGAGGCGACCTGATGCGGGTCGCCGTGGGTGCGGACGGCCCATACCAGGGGTCCGATGCCGGCGTTGAGGGCGGTCATGCCGTCGGTGACCTGAGCCTGGGGCACGATCATGAGCGGCCGGGGATCGCGATTGAGGCCACCGTCGTGGATGTCTCCGACGATGCCGATGATCTGGCGCGGGCCTTCTGCGAACTGCGGGCCTACACCTTTACCGATCACGATCTGCTGGCCGATGGCGTCACCTTTGGGCCAGTACTTTTTCTCCAGCGTCTGGTTGATGATGACGACTCCGGCGGCTCCATTGGAGTCGAGGTTATTAAAGTCGCGGCCCTGGAGAATAGGAATACCGAAGACGCTGAAGTAGCCGGGTGAGGCGCTCATCCAGCCGGAGCCGCCGGTGTTGCCGTCAGGATTGGCGGCGGGGCGGCCGAGAATGGCGAAGGGCAGCCCGAACCCGCCTTCCAACGGCACGCAGCAGGTGGAGGCTTCGGACTCGACGCCGGGAATGGTGCTCAGACGGTCGCGTCCATCGCGGACCAGCTGTGCGACACCAGCGCTCTTCAGGTAGCGGTCTCCGGTGATCGACATGTCGGCGATGAGGACGTGATGGGTGTCGAAGCCAGGTTTGACGGCGCGCAGGGCGACATAGGTGCGGATGAGCAGCGCGGCACCGATAAGCAGAACCAGGGCGAGCGAGACTTCACTGACGACGAGGATGGAGCGGGCAATGCCGCTGCGGAATCCGGTACCGGAGCGGTTGCTGCTTTCCTTGAGCGTGGTGTTGAGATCGGGACGCGAGGCGCTGAAGGCGGGGGCGAGTCCGAAGAGAATGCCGGTGATCAGCGAGACGCCGAGGGTGAAGAGGAGCACGCGCCAGTCGAGGCTCACGTCCGCGCCGTTCTCGCCGATGCGGGGGATGCCTCCAGGGCTGACGGCGAGCAGGGCACGCACGCCGACGTAGCCGAGGATGAGGCCGAGGACGCCGCCGGTGAGGGAGAGCAGAACGCTTTCGGTGAGCAGCTGGCCGATGATGCGCATGCGCCCGGCACCCATGGCGGCGCGGATGGCAAATTCACGCTTGCGGCCGGTGGCGCGGACGAGCAGAAGATTGGCGACGTTGGCGCAGGCGATGAGCAGGACGAAGCCGACGGCGCCCAAAAGAATGAACAGAGATGAGCGGACATCGCTGACGATGAGGTCGCGCAACGGCTTTACGTCGAAGCCGTCCTTCGGTCCCATGTCATTGGGATAGCGGCGGCGGAACTGATCGGCGGCGAGCTTCAGCTGGGCATTGGCCTGGGCCAGCGTGATGCCAGGTTTGAGGCGGCCGGCGGTGAGGAAGTAGTGGCCCTGGTTGGAGCTGTTGGGGTCGAGCTGGAAGGGCAGCCAAACTTCGGCGACGGGATCGGAGTGGAAGTCAGGGCCGAGGACGCCGACGATGGTGAAAGGCTCGTTGTTGAGAGAAAACGAAGTGCCGATGATGTGGGGATTGCTGCCGAACTTGCGTTTCCAGAGGCCGTTGCTTAACACGACAACCTTGCCGCCGTTGGGCTGGTCTTCCTGCTGGGTGAAGGTACGGCCGAGCATGACGGGCGCGCCGAAGAGGGCGAAGTAATCCTTGCTGACGTGGATGCCGTGGATCTGCTCGGGCTGGCTGCCGGTGAGGTTGAAGCCGGGTCCGCCGAAGTCGTAGGCAGAGACATCCTGAAGGACACTGGTCTGGCTCTGCCAGCTCTGAAAGTTGGTAGGCGAGGAGCTTGTACCGCTGCCGTCGGGCGAGGTGTTCTCAAACATCACGATGCGGTCGGGGTCGGGGTAGGTCAGCGGCTTGAGCAGCACCGTGTTGACGACGGTGAAGATGGCGGTATTGGCGCCAATGCCTAGAGCGAGCGCGCCGAGCGCGGCGAAGGTGAAGGCCGGATTCTTGATGAACATGTGCAGCGAATGCTTGATGTCGTTCCAGAGATTGCCCACTGTGCCGCTCCGCGATGCTTTGGATGGTGAAAAGACGAAATGATGCGGGGATACGCGCGCGCTTCGTCCCAGATGCAGGATACGCGGGGCGGAGGCGTTCTGTTCCGGGTAGACGGATGGCGTGGTTGGGAAGTTAGCCGGGGAGACGTTGTTACCTCAGGGGATGAAGCTCTTTTGGTGGGTGCGGAGAGCGAGCGGGCTAAAACCCGCTCCTACCTGGTGCGATGACACGGCTGAGGGTGATGAGGTTCGTGAATTTCCCCACGTCTCAAGCGCGAGACGTGGGGCACCCGGGTTCAGTTTGTCGCTGGGGCGGTATTTTCCGGGGTCCAGATTTCGCGGCTGTGGCGGAGGAGGGGCAGGAGCCAGAGGCTGGAGAGCAGGACGCCTCCGGCTCCGACCCAGAGGGTGGGCGCGATGCCGAAGCGCTGGGCGAGGAAACCTCCGGAGAGCGCGCCGAAGGGCAGCATGCCGCGCGAGGCGATCTGCATGACGGAGTTGACGCGGCCCATGACGTGCGGCGGAGCGAGCGTCTGGCGGATGGTGGTTTCATTCACGATGTAGATGGTGAAGGCCATGTCTCCAAAGAACTGCTGGATGCAGATGCAGGGAAAGCCGATGCGCGGGATTTGTGCCGAGAGCGGGATGAAGAGGTAGCCGATGCCGCCGAAGACGGCGCTGAGAAAGAAGGTGGCCGCGTGGCCGTGGCGGCGGGAGAGGCGTGTGGAGAGCCATGCTCCGGCGAGTCCGCCGGCTCCTCCGAGGGCGATGGCGAGGCCTAACGCCGAGGTGCTGATGTGGACGATACGGATGGCGTTGAGCAGGTAGAGGGCGAAGATGAGGCCCATGAAGAGGAAGGTCGAGGTCGAGCGCAAGAGTAGCGCACGGAGAGCGGCGTGGCTCCAGATGAAGCGCAGGCCGTCGAGAGACTCTGAAAATATAAACGCGCCGGAGCGTTGTGGCCTCGACTGTCTTTCAATTGGCAGCTCGGGTTTGCGGATGCTCCAGACGGAGAGAGCTGAGACCACAAACGAGAGCGCATCGACGAGGATGGCGAGCGGCGCGGTGATGGCCTGCACGAGCACGCCGGCGAGCGCAGGACCAACCAGCTCGGCTCCCGAGGAGGAGATGCTAAGACGGCGATTGCTCTCGAGGAGTTTTTCGCGCTCGACGAGGACGGGCAGATACGACTGGTAGGCGACGTCGAAATGCACGGTGAGGATGCCGACCAGTGCGGCGACGGCGATGAGAACACCAAAAGAAAGATGGTGGGTGAGCGCAGCGAGCGGAATGAGGCCGAGCAATGCGGCGCGGCCGAGGTCGGTGAGGATCATGACCGGGCGCTTGCGCAGGCGATCGACGATGACTCCCGCGAGCAGGCCGAAGACAAGCACGGATGCGGTGCTGATGGAGGTAAGGATGCCCATCTGCGCGGGGCTGGCGTGGAGGATGAGGAGCGCGGTGAAGGGCAGGCCTTCGCGGGAGATGCGTGAGCCGACTTCGGAGATGGTCTGGCCGATCCAGAGGCGGTTGAAGCCGGAGCCGATGGGCGTCTTTGGTGGCGATGGGGTGCTCGCGGCCATCCTTCACTTTAACGTATGCCTGATTTCGCAGGGACGGGCCGTCCAGGCAACTGCGCTTCGCGCGTCGGTGTTCTGTGACAGATCAGCAAGCCCACATCTCAGAATCCAGATGTGGGGCACCCGGTCCGTGGTCCGTGGTCCGTGGTGCCCCGATACGAGACGACGTTCGGCATCGAATCATCGAGTCATCGGGTCATTGAGCGAGGCTGTTGTCCGTTGTTCAAAAGTGTTCAGGTCCAGACAGAATTCGGGAAGTACCTGAGAAGAAACTATTCAAAATTGAGTTTCATCAAATATGATGCATTTGTAGTTCAAATTTGGAGTATTCAATATGGCAGCTTCCTTACCTCTGCCGAGCGTTCCGGGTTATCGCACGGAAGTGGCGGTGAAACTCTCCGATCCGGTGACGCGGCGGCGGCTTAGCTCTTCGGCGATCAAAGGGTTCCTGAGCATCATGGAGAAGTGGGGGGTGCGCGATCCGGATGCGCGGCTGCTGCTGGGAGGGATCTCGACCGGCTCCTACTATGCGTGGAAGAAGAGCACGAAGGGACGGACGCTGGATCAGGACACGCTGACGCGCATCTCGCTGCTGCTCGGCATCTTCAAGGCGCTGAACATTCTTTACAGTGAGAAGCTGGCCGACGCGTGGGTGACGCTGCCGAATACGAATCCCATGTTTCGCGGCGAGACGCCGCTGGCCTACATGGTGGAGCGCGGGCAGCCGGGCATGATACACGTGCGGCAGCTGCTGGACACACGCCGCGGCGGCCAATAATGGCGGCGACTCCCCCACCGGTTGTCGATGTGCGGCTGCGCGGCACGCATAGGCTGATTCCTTCGAAATACAGTGAGAAGGGCACGGTGCTGTCGCGGCTGACGGAGAGCCAGAGCATCCTGAACGATCTGCTGGAGCTGGACAGCGCTACGAATGAACGACTGATCGGCGAAGAGGGATTGCTGCCAGGCATCAGTGTGCATGAGCTGGTGTACGGCGTGGATTATGCGCACATCGTCAATGCGGCGTTCACACATGCTTCGCCGGATGGCGGGCGATTCAACGGCTCCGATCGCGGGGCGTGGTATGCGGGGCTGGCGCGGGAGACGGCGCTGGCCGAGGTTGCATTCCACAAGCAGCGGCAGCTGGAAGAGGTGCGATGGGCGGAGGTGGAGGTGTCGACATTCGATGACTATCTTGCCGATTTCACCATGCCGATTCACGATCTGACCGCAGAGAAGCCGGCGTTCAAGAAGTATCTGCAGGCCGAGCCGATTCCGGAGTGCTATGTGGAGTCGCAGATGCTGGCGCAGGATTTGATCGGTGCGCAGTCGAACGGGATTCTGTATCCGAGCGTGAGAGCGCGGGGGAATTGCCTGGTATGTTTCCGTCCGGCGCTGGTGTATTTTGTACGCCGCGGGGCACGGCTGGAGATTGCGCTGCAGGCGGGAGTGAAGTTCAGTCCGCGGCAGGCGCGGGAGATTGAGATTCTGGATCGATGAGAGATGTTGAGCGGGCTAAAGCCCGCTCCTACCTTACGGTATAGAAGGTGTAGGTGGCGCGGTAGGGGACGGAGAGTGTGTCTCCGGTGCAGGCTTCTTTGGGAGCGGCTCCGCCATCTGTTTCGGTACGGCGGATGTACGCAACGTTGGCGAATTGCCCTTTGCCGCTTTCGGGAACGGCCTGCACGAGAAGCCATGCGACTGATCCAGCCTTGGGTGAGGGCTGGCTGCCGATGGCTTTGCCTTTCACCTCGCTGCCATCGTTGAGCTTCCATGTGGGTCCGGCGAAGTGGGTGCCGATTTGTTTTCCATCCGCGTCGAGCAGCTTTGCGTCTGGTGCTTTCAGCGTCCAGTGACTATCGGTGCAGGTATAGATCTGCGCGCCGTCTCCGGTGGCGGTCATGAGGAGGTGCGCGCCTGACGGAACATCGATGCTGGGTGAGGGAATCTGCGCGTGCAGGCATGCGGCGGCGAGCGCGAGTGCGGCGAGGGAGAGACGTCTGATCATTGCGGGGACAAGTTTACAACGGCTGTGCGAATGGAAATGTTAAGGCTGGGCGTTCATACACGGTGAGCGTCAAATTCCCCACATCTCACAATCGAGATGTAGGCCCCCGAGTGAGTTGGGCGCGTGAGTCCGCATAAAATGCGGATATGCCTGTGAAGAAAAAATCTGCTGCAACCAAAGAAGAGCCGCAGCCTGCAAAGCCTTACTTCTCCGAACGCGGAATCAAGTTTCTGCGCGACCTGAAGCGCAACAACCGGCGCGAGTGGTTTGAGGCGCGGCGCGATGTTTACGAGAGCGAGCTGAAGCAGCCGATGCTGGCGCTGATCGAAGAGGTGACGCAGGGGATGATGGATTATGCGCCGGGGCATATCCGGCCCGCGCAGAAGAGCTTTTTTCGCATCTATCGCGACACGCGCTTCTCTGCCGATAAGACACCGTACAAGACACATATTGCGGCGTGGTGGACACACAGCAACCTGGAGAAGACGTCGGGCGGCGGTTACTATCTGCAGGTTTCTCCGGAGCAGGTGGTGATTGCCGCGGGCGTGTATATGCCGCCGAAGGAGCAGCTGTTTGCGATCCGCATGCATCTGCGCGAGCACCATGCGGAGTTCAAGCGGTTAGTCGAAGACAAAAAGATGCGAAAGGCGCTGGAGCTGCACGATCCGTTAACGCTGACGCGTCCGCCGAAGGGATTTCTGCCGGATGAGCCGGCAGCCGAGTGGATACGCTGGCGGCAGTGGGGGATCATCGCCAATCTGCCTGCGGGTGAGGCGTTGAAGCCGGCACTGGCAGCGGTGGTGACGAAGCATTTTCGCCTGGCGCAGCCGCTGGTAAATTTCCTCAATGCGCCGCTGCTGAAAGAATCGAAAGTGCGAAAGAAACCGCTCTTCGGCCTTTACTAACGCATGTCTGCGCGCCTACACTCACGCAATACTCCGGTAATGCGGCAGCCGCTGCGGACAAGGGTTTTAGCGCGGCGAGCACACAAGATCAGCCCAAATTCGTGAGAAAACCCAAAAAACCCGAGAAAAACAGCAAAAAACCTGTGGAAACTGGCCTTTTGCTGTTGACAAAGCTTTTCGAAAGCCGCAAGGTAAACGGCGGTGGGTTCTCTTTTACCCGCATAAACACAGGGTTTTCCGGGTAATACCGGAAAGTGCAAATGGGGTTAAAGAGGCCGGCAGCAGGCAACCTGAGCGAGCTAAGCAGTCCGTCTCCGGTGGCAGCAAAACGAAATCAGGAGGAAACACAATGGCAACAGCACTGACCAAAACCGCTCTCGTCCGTCACCTGGCGGAGAAGCTCGAATTGACCAACAAGCAGTCGGCAGCATTTCTCGATCTGCTCGCAGAAACCGCAGTGAAGGAAACCAAGAAGAACGGCGTATTCATCATCCCCGGCCTTGGCCGCCTGGTGAAGGCAGAGCGCAAGGCGCGCATCGGGCGCAATCCGCAGACCGGTGAGCAGATCAAGATCAAGGCGAAGACGGTTGTAAAGTTCCGCGTTGCCAAGGCAGCGAAGGACGTCATCGCTCCGCCGAAGAAGTAGTTTTTATTCTCACTGGCAGCCGCCGCCATAGACCATAGAACGCGGCATTACCTAATTAGGGAGAGGGAGACGGAGTGAGGCTCGTCTCCCTTTTTCTTTGGGGACTGGCCGTCCAGGCGTCCGCGCCTTTGGCGCCATTGCTTTGCTCGATTTATCTATGCGGCATGGGCCGCTCCCTTTGGCCGCTTGCTTCTGCTTTGCCTTTCCCCGAGCGACAACTTACAGCGACTGTGCTCAGGGGCTGAAGCCCCTGACACAAACCTTTAAACTGATACAAACCTTTGAACTGACACAAACCTTCGACCCGATGCATGCCTTCGGCTTGATACGAACATTGTTGATATCTGATCGTAGTGGCGTAACCGGTGTTGTTATTCCACATCCCAAAGGCGAAATGTGCGGCGCTCGGATCTTGCTACCCAATCGTCAGGCTTTCTTGACGAAGAGGGCGCGGACTACCAGCGAGAGTCCGAAGCATACGATGACTGCCTGGGTGAGCAGCTGCGCGTTGTAGCGCCAAGCTAGCGCCAGGAAGCACGCGGTTGTTCCCCAATAAAACATCTCCGAGATAAAGGCGATGCCCCACTTTGGCTCAACGTGAGAATCGGGCACGCGGGGCGTGATGCTGGGCATCAGTCTGGGTACGCGGGCTTTGTACGCGAGATAAGACTCGCCCCGCTGCCTGGCGAGGTAGGCCTCTTCGCCGAGGATGAGGCGGATGATCTGCAGAAAAGCGGCTACGACGAAGAAGAGCGCTCCGGCGGGCGGCATGAGGATGGCGATGGCGAGCTCGTTCATGAAGCTGCCGAGATAGAGCGGATTGCGCAGATGACGGAATGGTCCGGAGGCGAGCACGGTGTTTGCGTGCATGGAGCCTGAAGTCACGATCGATGGTCCGAGATAGGCTGTGCCGTAGATGCGCAGCGCCGCTCCCGCGGCAAGCAGTACGATGGCGGCGATGGTGATGGCGAGAGAGGCAGTCTCGAGCGGCAGGATGCGGCCGAGCTGGCCGGCGAGCTCAAGCCAGGTGCTGGTTACGTGGCCTGCGCTGCTGCCGAAGCGAATCCACGGGGCCCAGAAGCCGAGGATGTAGATGACCAGGCCGATCCACATGCGGTAACGAAATTCAAATTGTGTGGCCTTCACTGCGCGGCTGCCTCATTCTTATAAACGACTCCGGCCTTCATGACGAAGCTCACGTGCTGGAGGATGCGGACATCCTGCAGCGGATCTCCGTTGACGGCGATGATGTCGGCCCACTTGCCGGCTTCGAGAGAGCCTACCTTATCGGACCACCCCATGAGATCGGCAGCATTGACCGTGCCGGTTTGCAAGGCGGCGAGCGGCTTCATGCCGAACTGATTCACGTAGACATCCAGCTCGTGAGCGTTCAAACCGTGGGGATAGACGGCGGCGTCGGTGCCGAGTGCGACTTTGATTCCCGCGGCGATGGCTTTCTTCGCGTTCGCTTTTTCGACTGCGCTTACATCTTTCATCTTCTGAAGATAAAACGGCGGGAGGTGTCCGTTCTCCTGCATCCAGTCGATGAGGTAGGCGGTGGGGACGAAGTAGGTGCCATGCTTCTTCATCATGGCGATGTCTTCATCGTTCATGTAGGAGCCATGCTCGATGGAATCGACGCCGGCTTCGGAGGCCCAAAGGATACCCTGCGCGCCGTGCGCGTGTGCGGCAACCTTACGGCCGAGGCGGTGCGCGTCGGCGACGATGGCCTGCATCTCTTCGAGTGTGAATTGCGACGCCTGGGGATCGTCACCCTTGGAAAGAACTCCGCCTGTGGCACAAATCTTGATGAGGTCGGCGCCGTACTTGATGTTCTCGCGGGTCTTGTGTTGGACGGCTTCGATGCCGTCGGCCACGCCGTCGCCTTGCAGGTGGTATGCGATGGGCAGCAGGTTCTCGTCGCAGTGACCGCCGGTAATGCCGATCAGCGGGCCGCTGACCTGCATGTGGGGTCCGGGGACGAGGCCTTCATTGATGGCGTCGCGGAGATCAACGTCGGCGTAGCCGCTGGCTCCCACGTTGCGCACAGTGGTGAAGCCGGCTTCGAGCGTGACCTTGGCGTTGCGGGCTCCGATGAGCGCGCTCTTGGCTACGGAGGTCGAGAGCTCGTGGTAGGGATCGAAGTTTGTATCCATGGTGAGGTGGGTGTGTACGTCGATGAGGCCGGGGAGCACGGTCATGGAGCGCAGATCAATTTCCTTGTCGCCTGATTGCTTCGGCGTGGAGGCGGTAGGCGCGATGGCGGTGATGCGGTCTCCGGTGACGATGATGGTCTGGTCGGCGGGCTCGTTGCCGGTGTGCACGTCGACGACATGTCCGGCGCGGATGAGGGTGCGGGCGGTGTCCTGCGCGGCTGCGAGAGTTGGGATGAGCGCAGCGGCGATGGCGGCTGCGATGAGGCGTGTGGCTTGCATGATGAACCTCGTGTGCGGTGAGTGGGGCAAGTTTAAAGCATTTCTCCGGGCCGGTGCGTTGTTTTGGATCCGTCGATGATTGTGGTCTTTCATCCTTTGCCGGGGTTTCAGTCGTCCCTTCGGGACTTGGGTATTTTTCGCTGTGTACCCAGCACTTCGTGCTGGGCTATTTTCATGCGTCCGCTTTGCGGACTTCACCAGGACGTGGGATGAAGCGGTGACTTGCCGACCAAGCATCCGCGCCTTTGGCGGAACTTGCCGACCACGCGATTACGCCTTTAGCGCAACTTGCCGACCAAGCATCCGGGGCTTTGAAGGAACTTGCCGACGACGCGATTACGCCTTTGGCTGGACTCGACGTCCGGGCGCAAAGACGGATCCTTCGCTTTTGCTCAGGATTTTCCCATGTCTCAGACGCGAGACATGGGGCACCCGGCCATTCTTCGACAGCCGTGGAAGTTTGCTCGATGCTGCCGATGGCCGCTCTTTCGGAGTGACGAGCCAAAGCTTGTGGTCTCCCACATCTCAGAGCCGAGATGTGGGCACGCTTCGATAGCCATCATTTTCAGGGGCTGAAGCCCCTATCCTCTATAGCGGTGAACGGCAGGGCGAACCACCCCATCGGCGGCGGGACCGCGGTAAAGTCGTGCCCTGACGCGAACCCTGCATTGCCTGGAGTTAAGAGCGCCTTATTGCGGAGGCGGATAGTACGGCAGCTTGTCGTTGCGCTGTTCGGTGTGTTTTACGGTTACGTCGTCGAAGAGGATGGGCGGGGCGATGACTGTGGTGGGGATGTCTCCGAAGGTGTTGAAGACGTAGGGCTCGTTGCCGACGGCGAGAATGCCGGAGCGCAGCAGGCGCAGATTGACGTCTTCGAGCTCCGCTCCGCGGACGAGCTCGCGCGAGCCATCGGCGACCTTGATGCGGTAGAGGGTGCGGGGGCGTTCGGCTCCGCCGACGGTTTCTACGAAATAGACGGAGTCCAGGCCCTGGTCCTTGCCCATGGCGATAAGCTTCTTCGTCAAATCATCGGAAGAGATGGTCTCGGAGGACTCCACGTGCAAGACGCCGATCTGCGGGTTGGCGGGCTGCGCGGTTGCGGCGCGCGCGTGGCCGTTCGACGAAGGGAAGTCGCGGATGGGCTCGCGGCCGGTGAGGTAGTTGAGCAGCTTGCCGCTATCGACGAGGGTTACAGCCGTGGCCGGTACACCTTCATCGTCGACGGTGTAGGCGCCGAGCACGGGCTTGCCGTTAAATGTGGTGGTGCCGGGGTCGTCGACGACCTTCATGAAGTCAGGAAGCACGCGCGTTTTGTAGCTCGATGCGAAGGGGCCAACGGTACGGGCGGTGGAACCGAGCTGGGGGCGATGCGCGGCGACGGCGCGCGCGAAGAGCTCATCGAAGGTGCGCGCGGATGCGGCTCCGGCGAAGAGAACGGGACCGTGATATTCGTCGGCGATGACGGGGGCCTGACTGAGCTCGTGAATGCCGGTGAGGATGCGCAGGACTCCGTTGTGAAAATGTTCCGCCGTGCCGAGGTCGGCTGCGGTGAGGCCGGTGACGCCGTAGGAGCGCTCGAGACGCATGCCATCAGCGGCCTGCGCACGGACGTTGACCTCAGCACGATATTCCACGGTGCTCTTGCGCACGATGGTGCCTTCGCTGTTTGCCAGATACAGGGTGCGGCTGCGCGCCTGCACCGAGCCTTCGCTGGTTTCGATATCGGATGCGAAGCTCTTCACGGTGTCATCGGTCCGGTAAAGGCCGGTGGCTTCGAGGAGGCGCTTCTTCCACTCGTCGCGATCGAGTTCCGTGTGTGCGAGCGGCGCGATGGAGACGACGGCCTTCTCCTGAGAAAAATCGTCGGCCTGGGGCGGTGTCTGGACGGATTTGAGTGCGGCCTGCTTGGCGGTGAAGTTGTTCAGCGCGGCTTTGTAGGCGGTGTCGGTAGCGGACCAGAGGGCGTAGCGCAGCGCCATGGTGTCGTCATCGGTGGCCGCGATCTGCAGCGATCCTTCGCCACGCTCTCCGGAGCTGTCGAGTTTGTAATCGCCAACGCGGACCGATGCGCGCACGATACGGCGATGCAGATTGCGTTCGCCAAGGGGCGCGCCATAGCCGGCGGTAGCCTCGTACTCGGTCACATCATCGATACGGTACTCGATGAAGTAGGGCTTGGCGAAATCCTGTAACTGTAACTGTTGCTTACTGCGGTCGAGCTCCTCGAGCATGGCCTTGAGCACGGGATCTTTCTGCGCGTCGGCGGCCGAGGAAGATGGCTGCTGTGCGATCAGCAGCGAAGGCGAGAGCGCGAGCAGAGCGGAGAGGATGGTCTTCGAGAATACGCGGCTCATTTCTTCACCTCCCCGGTGTTTGCCGCGGTGGGCGGCGGCAGAATGGGAGGCCGCGATGTTCCCTGCTGCTGGCGCTGGGTTTCGATTTCACTGACCAGCATGGCGGGAGCTATGGCTGAGACGGGGACGGTGCCGGACTCAGCGCCGCATTCTCCGTTGAAGACTTCGCGCTTGTCTCCGGTGGCGAGGATGCGATTGAGCGCGGCCTGCGGCGTGCCGACGATGCTGACGCCGCGCACCAGCTCATCGGGGCGGCCGTCGGTGTAGACGCGATAGACGACGAGCGGGATGACCTGGAAGGCCTGCGGCGCGTTGCGCGTGGTGACGGCGAAGCCGGAGGAGATGTCTTCAAAGTAGAGGCCGTAGGGCTTGTTCTGTTTCTTCGCCTCGTCGATGAGCATTTTGCGCAGGTCCTTTTCGGGGACGGTTTTGGTCGAGGTGACGATGAGGTTGCCCTGGCGGCCGGTGGGCATGAGACCGGGTTGTCCGCGGCCATGTCCGTTGGAGTTGGCAAAGCTGGCGATGGGCAGGCGCGACATGAGGAAGGTTTTGAGCACGCCGTCCTGGATGAGCTCAACCTTCTGCGCGCGCTGGCCTTCATCGTCGTAGCTGTAGTAGCCGCTGAGCGATTTGCCTTCGAAGCTGGCGAGGGTGGGGTCGTCGGCCACGGAGAGAAAGCTGGGCAGGATGGGCTTACCGATGTCCTTGGTGAAGGTCTGACCCTCTTCGTCGCCACGCTGACGCTGGCCTTCGAGGCGATGGCCGAGCACTTCGTGAAAGAAGACGGCGGCGGCGCGGCCAGAGAGGATGGCGGGTCCGTCGAAGGGCTGGGTGATGGGTGCGTCGCGCAGGCTCTCGAGGCTGGCGCCGAGCTTATGCATGGCGGCTTCCATCTCGCTTTGTGAAGGCAGCCCGGCGATGGTCTTGGCCTCATATGTCTCGGCGCGGAAGAGGTCCATGCCGTCAGCGGCGCGGGTGCTGGCGAAGACTACGAGCCGCGCGGACTCATGCGGATCGATGACGTGCGAGCCTTCCGAGGAGACAAAATAGTTTGTCTCATTCTGAACGTTGAGCATGACGAAGTTGGAGTAGACGTGCGGATATTCGCGAAAGATCGCTGAGAGCGCACGCAGACGGCGGCTCCATTCCTGCTTGTCGACGGTAGGCGCAGGTGCTGGCGGGGCGGCGGCGGTCTGCGGGGGGTCCTGCGAGAAGTCGGGCGAGGTGTCTTCTTCCTTGGCGCGCACTCCGTTTTCGGTTTTGACCTGCAGGTAGGTCTGCAGAGCCTTGCCGTATCCGGTATTGGTGGCCCACCAGAGGGAGCGGGCGATGGCCTTGCGATCGTCGTCGAGCGGCAGCGGGGTGGTGGTGACGGCGGAGCCGCGATGGGTTCCGTGGGTGTTGTCGAGCTTGGGGTCGCCGACGCGGACGACGACGTCGACGAGACGCTGGTGCGAGTCGTCATCGCCCAATATGGCGCCCTGTTGCGCAGTGATGGAGAAGCTGTAGACATCGTGCGCGGAGTAGCTGAGGTAGTAGGGCGGCTGCGCGTCTTTACTCACGCTGTCTTTACCGAGGCCGCCGGTGGCGCGCTTGAGCTCGGCGCTCATCGTATCCAAGAGCGGGGCATTTGAGAGCGGAGATGGGGAAGATTGGGCGCAGGTCAGCGGTGCCGAGAACAGGAAGACGCTGGACAGGATGAGAGCAGAGGGAGCAAGACGAGTATTACGCAGCATTCGGGCTCGGAGGTAGGTAGTGTGTCTGCGGCCAGTGTACTAGAGGGGGATGAATGGCGATTTCCGCCTCATGAAACTGCCGTTCACGATGGCGCCGCGAAGGCTGGAGCTGCGCTTCAGGGGGCTGAAGCCGTGCCCAGATACGAAGCGGTATGCGTGGCCGCCGCGTCGGCAGGTCCGATGAACCCGCATCTCAAACGCGAGATGTGGGGAATATGATTCGTCCATGATGGTGTGTTTCTTTCTGGCTGCGCGCGATGCTGTCTATTCGCTGCCTCCGGACAAGCTGGCGAAGGCGGTTTCGATCAGCCATGCGCGGACGCTGGCGCACTTTGGCGGCGTGGCCTGGACGGTGATCGCGCTGTGGATGCTGGCGAGCGGGCGGATGGGCGCGGCGATCCGCGACTGGGCGGTGCGGAGGACATCGCGGGTGTGGCTGCAGGGGTTTCTGGTGGCTCCGGTGTGGCTGCTGATTCTTTCGCTGCTCGACCTCCCGGCTTCGGTCTTCCTGCACCACGTGTATCGCACTTATGGGATTTCGGTGGAGAGCTGGGGACTTTGGGCGAGTGACTGGGGCAAGTCTCTTGTGCTCACTCTAGCCGTGGGCACACTGGCTTTGAGCGCTTTGTATGCGCTGATGCGGCGAAGCGCGCGGCGGTGGTGGCTTTGGTTCTGGGTGCTGGCGATTCCGTGCGAGGTTCTGGCGGTGTTTGTGGTGCCGATCATGATCGATCCGCTGTTCGATCATTTCTCGCCGCTGGCGCAGCGTGATCCGGGGCTGGTGATGCAACTGGAGCGGGTGGCGGCGAAGGGCGGGCTGAATATTTCTCCGGATCGCATGTTGGTGATGGATGCGAGCCGCAAGGTGGCGGCTCCGAATGCGTATGTGACCGGCTTTGGCGCGTCGAAGCGCATCGTGGTGTGGGACACGTCGCTGACCATGGAGACGCCGGACGAGATCCTGTCGATGTATGGGCATGAGCAGGGACACTATGTGCTGCACCATATCTACCTGGGCATGTTGTATTCGTTTGCGGTGATGCTGGTGTTTTTCTGGATCGGCTTTCACGCGTTCGTATGGATGGTGCGGCGGTTTGGCGTGAGATGGCGCGTGAGTTCCGTTGAAGACTGGTCGTCGCTGGGCGCACTTTTGTTGCTGATGACGGTGCTGGGATTTCTGGCCGAGCCGGTGGGTAACGCCTTCAGCCGCTGGGAGGAGCATGCGGCGGATGTGTATGGGCAGGAGGTGCTGCATGGGCTCGTGGCCGATCCGCAGGAGGTGACGGTGCGGGCGTTTGAGCGGCTGGGCGAGCTGTGGCTGGATGATCCTGATCCGAATTCTTTTGTGGAGTTCTGGACGGATAGCCATCCGTCGATTGCGGAGCGGGTAAGGTTTGCGGCGGGGTACGATCCGTGGGGCCAGAGGCAGCAGCCGAGGTATTTCTCGCGGTAGAGGCTCGCTAAGAAGCGGGTCGCGAAAGACGGGCCTGGCGTGGCATGCTGGTGTGCATGGACTGCATCTTCTGCAAGATTGTGGCGGGGACGATTCCTTCGAAGAAGCTCTTTGAGGATGGCGATGTTTATGCGTTTGCGGACATCGACCCCAAGGCTCCGTTTCATGCCCTGATTATTCCTAAGGAGCACATCACGTCTCTGGCGGATGCGGCGGCGAATCATAAGGCGCTGCTGGGGCATATGCACCTGACCGCGGCAGAGATGGCGCGGAAGCATGGCTTGGCCCAGGGCTATCGCGTGGTGATCAATACGGGTGAGGATGGCGGGCAGACGGTTTCGCATCTGCATCTGCACTTGCTAGGTGGACGGGCGATGCACTGGCCTCCGGGCTAGGGACTGGCCGTCCGGGCGCGAGCGGCTGGGCTTCACTCCCTTTGGTCGTTTCGCTTGGGCTGTGTGGATTTTTCTCAGAAGAAATTTTTGGCTTATTTCTTCCCGCTGACGAACGCATTCCCCGCGATGATGAAGCGCAGCGGCAGGTCGGCGGCTTTGCTGATCCCGATTCGGGGTGTGGCGGCGATCTTTTCTGGCTGGTAGCCGTCGTCGGTGAACTGGAGCTCGCTGGCTTTCTTGGTCACGTCGATGCCGTTGTGGGTGGCGCGGGTGATGCCGAGGGCCTGGCAGAGGCGTCCGGGGCCGGAGGTGAGGAGCTGCGGCTTGGGGTTGGCGGGGAGCTTGCGCAGGCGGGCCATGGTTTCAAGTCCGGCGATTGGTTCCAAGGCGCGGATGAGGATGCCGCCGGCCTGGCCTTCGGGCTCGCAGGAGACATTGAGGCAGTAATACATGCCGTAGATGAAGTAGACGTAGGCGAAGCCGGGCGGTCCGAAGAGGACGGCATTGCGGGCGGTCTTTCCGGGATAGGAATGGGAGGCGGGGTCGTCGAGGCCGAAGTAGGCTTCGACTTCGACGATGCGTCCGGTGAGGCGCTGGCCGTCGAGGTGGTGTGTGACGAGTTTGCCGAGAAGATTGCGGCTCACCTGGTCGGGTGAGTGGAGGTAGAAGCTTCTCGGCAGGAGTTTGGGCGCGGGCATTGGCCGTTCTTGATTATTTCAGTTGCTCTCCGAGCAAAATCCCCACGTCTCAGAAGCGAGACGTGGGGCACCCGGGACTTCGCTGACTGCTTCTTTGCTGTTTCTTACAGTTCCTTGATCGCCGCGAGGACTTCTTCGGCGTGGCCTTCGGGTTTTACTTTGGGGAAGATTTTCAGCAGGGTCTGGTCGGGGCCTATGACGAAGGTGGTGCGTTCTATCCCCATCACTTTCTTGCCGTACATATTTTTTTCTTTCAGCACGTCAAACTGTTTCACCACTTTTTCGTCTACATCGGCGAGGAGCGGGTAATTGAGGTCGTACTTTTCCTTGAACTTCTTCTGGGCTTTGGGTGTGTCGCGGGAGATGCCGAGGACGACGGCTCCGGCTTTTTGCAGCTTTTTGAAGGTGTCGCGGAAGCCGCAGGCCTCGATGGTGCAGCCGGGGGTGTCGGCTTTGGGGTAGAAGAAGAGGACAACCGGCTTGCCCTTGAAGTCGCTGAGGTGAACGGTGTTTTCCTGGTCGTCCAGAAGCGTGAAGTCGGCAACTTTCTGATGCAGTTCCATAAATGTCCTTAAAATCCTTTTGACGTGGAAATGGAAGCGGCGCGGCGTGCGCTCCGGATTCGCGTCTTATAGCTTATAGGTATTGGGCCGGTTGATGGAGCCCTGGTACGAGATGGGATGGGCGGAATGAGCTCGCGAACGATACGGATTTTCGCGTGGTGCATGATGGGCGCGGGAATTTCGATTCCGTCATACGCGCAGTATGTGGGCCGCGTAGACACCAACAAGGACGCGAAGACGCCTACGTTGCGCGCTACTGCGGTGCTCGAATATACGGGCGACGTGACGAAGCCGGTGGCCAGCCGTCTGGTTCCGCTGGCGGTGTGGGATGGGACGACGTACCAGCCGGGAGGGCTCTATCTGGCGCAGCCGATGCCGCTGGCAGTGCAGTCGGGAACGCAGTACGAGCTGGAAGTGGCGGGAGTGCCGAAGGGGTTGTTCGATGTGAAGGCGGCGGCCGACGTTTCGGGGTCGTGGATTGCGATCGGGGCGTTTCAGAAGCCGGCTTCACCGAAGGCGTCGAGGCTGCGGGCGTCGCGCAATCCTCCGCAGGTGGTTCACGACGCGGGGTATGACGACGACAAGCCGCACTTTGCGCACCGGCCTGCGGCGGATTCGGGGGCGGGCTCGTCTGGATCGGGTTCGCCGGGATCGGGATCGAGCGGCAAGAGCGACACGGCCCCTCCGGTCGATCCGGACCGGCCTACGCTACATAAGCGGACGGAGACGGGCAGCGGGACCGACAGCGGTTCGGGTTCATCTGGAACGAATTCGTCTGGGTCCAGTTCTTCGGGGAGCGGGTCAGGTGTAGCCGATCCCGACCGGCCGGTGCTGCACAAGCACACGGAGGGCAATGCGAACGACAATGGGGCTCCGGTGTCGGCGACGATGGATGTCGATCCGGACCGGCCTCGTCTGCGGCGTGGTCGGCCGGAGAATCTGGAGTCGTTGGATGTGCCTTCGGACGTGGAGATCGCCAAGCTGGCCGGGCATCCCGAGAACCTGGAGTTTATGACCGCGGTTTCGGATGCGAAGACACACGAGACGCATAACTTCGTGTACTCGTGGGCCGATCCAGAGGACCAAAAGAAGATGCAGGCGGCGCTCGAGGAGATGGCGAAGAATCTGCTGGCGGGCAAGCCAATGCAGCCGGCGATCAAGAGCACGCCGGCTCCAGCGAAAAAAGCAACTACGACGGCTACAAATAAAACAGCGACTGCAAAAACAACGCCGGGGACTGCAAAAACAACAACGGGGACGACAGGAACAAAAACGGGAACGACAGCGCACCATACGCCGAAGAAGCCTATGCCGCCTCCGCTGCCGGATCTGGCGGATGAGCAGTTCAAGGCATACGAGCTGACCTTCGGCGGCGGCGCGACCCTGGTGTTCTCAGCGAAGAGCACGATGCCGGATGGCAAGGTGAAATATGTCACGCTGATTGCGCAGCCGGATTTCAACGGCGTGCCGCAGGTGATCTTCAAGCAGGTGACGAGCGAGGATGCGCTGAATGTGATTCCTCGCATGCAGCTGGTTGATGCGATGGATACCGATGCCGACAATCGCGGCGAGTTGATTTTTGCGTTGGTGGGGAAGAACGACCGGCAGTATGCGATTTACAAGGTCGCCGACCGGTCGGTAGAGCAGGTGTTTTCTACGGCGGGGAGCAGTTAACTGCGGCTGTGATTAGCTAAGGTCCGGGTAGCTATGATCCGGTTAGCTATGAAGCGGCCAGCTTTCCGCAGTTGAAGTTACTTTTTAACTGCGAGTAACGGCAGGGCTAACCACCCCATCGCGCCAACGTCAGGCGTGCCGGGGATGCCGGTAAAGCCGTTCCCTGGTACGAACGGCTCAGTTAACAGCTCATGCGTGTGGAATCCCACATCTCAAAATCGAGATGCGGGGCACCCGGCGTCTGTTGGGTGCCTCCGAGGCTGAGGCCCGCTCCTGCCCTACGATCCGGGTCAACTAGAGGCCTGCTCTACTACAATTTAGGAGCTGACCGCTGTTGAGTTGATTGCGCGGTGTGGCAGGATATCTCTGCATGATGCGAAGCCTTCCCCTGATTGCCGCTGGTGTGTTGATGGCCGGCACTTCTCTTTCTCCCAACTCCTTTGCAGCTACGGAAACTATGTCATTTGGACCGAGCAATCCCTTCTACGCACCGAGCACGTTGCCTTTTCAGGCTCCGCCTTTCGACAAGATCAAGGACAGCGATTATCAGCCGGCGATTGAGGCGGGGATGGCGGAGCAGCTGCGCGAGATCGAGGCCATTGCCGATAATCCCGCGCCTCCTACGTTTGAGAACACGCTGGTGGCGATGGAGAAGAGCGGCCAACTGCTGCAGCGGGCGATGGCGGCGTTCAACGGCGTGACAGGCGCGAACACGAATCCCACGCTGCAGGAAGTAGAGAAGATCGAAGCGCCGAAGGAAGCAGCGCATGCGGACGCGATTTATCTGAACAGCAAGCTGTTTCATCGCGTGGCCGCGATCTATGAGCAGCGAGATTCACTGCATCTGGATGCGGAGTCGCTGCGGCTGGTGGAGTACTACCACCAGAAGTTCGTGCACGCGGGTGCGAATCTCTCCGATGCAGACAAGGCCAGGCTGAAGCAGCTGAACGAGGAGGAATCGACGCTGTCGAACGCCTTCAGCTCGAAGCTGCTGGCGGCGACGAAGGATGCGGCGTACTTCACTACGGACAAAGCTGCGCTGGCTGGGCTGAGCGATGCGCAGATTGCCGCTGCAGCACAGGCGGCGAAGGGCCGCGGCAAGGATGGATATCTATTGCCGCTGCAGAACACGACGCAGCAGCCGGACCTTGCGGAGCTTAAATAGCCGTGCCACACGGCAGGCGGTCTTTGAAAACTCATGGACGCGCGCCGAGCGCGGCGGCGAGGACGATACACGCGACACGATTGCGCGGCTGGCGCAGCTGCGCGCGGAGAAGGCGCAGCTGCTGGGCTTCCCGAACTATGCGGCGTGGAAGCTGGAGAACCAGATGGCGAAGACTCCGGAGGCGGCACTGAACTTCATGAACGCGCTGGTTCCGGCGGCGACGGCGAAGGCCGCGGGCGAGGCCAAGGATATCCAGGCGGTGATCGACGCGGAGCACGGCGGGTTTACGCTGCAGCCGTGGGACTGGGAGTTCTACTCGGAGCAGGTACGCAAGGCGAAATACGACCTTAACGAGTCGGAGTTGAAGCCGTACTTCGAGGTGAACAATGTGCTCGAGAACGGCGTGTTCTATGCGGCGAACCAGCTTTACGGGCTCACCTTCAAGGAGCGCAAGGATATTCCGGTTTATCAAGCCGGATGTGCGGGTATTCGAGGTGTTCGACGCAGGGCAAAGCCGCTGGCGCTGTTCTATTGCGACTACTTCAAGCGCGACAACAAAAACGGCGGCGCGTGGATGAGCAACTTCGTCGAGCAGTCGAAGCTGCTGGGCACGCTGCCGGTGATTTACAACGTGGCCAACTTTCCCAAGCCGGCACCGGGGCAACCGGCGCTGATCAGCTTTACCGATGCGACGACGATGTTCCACGAGTTTGGACACGCGCTGCATGGGATGTTGTCGGATGTGGAGTATCCGAGTCTGTCGGGAACGAACGTGCCGCGGGACTTCGTGGAGTTTCCATCGCAGTTCAATGAGCACTGGGCGCTGTATCCGGCGATCTTCAAGCACTACGCGAAGCATTACCAGACGGGCGAGCCGATGCCGGCGGAGCTGGAGGCGAAGATCCGCAAGGCGGCGAAGTTCAACCAGGGCTACGGGCTTACGGAGCTGGTAGCGGCGGCGGAGCTGGACATGCAGTGGCACACGCTGGCGCCGGGAACTCCGCTGCAGAAGCCGGATGCGTTCGAGCAGCAGGCCCTGGAGAAGACGAAGCTGGCGATTCCGTATGTGCCTCCGCGCTACCGGTCGACGTATTTTTCGCACATCTTCGGCGGCGGGTATGCGGCGGGATATTACGCGTATCTATGGAGCGAGATGCTGGACGACGATGCGTACCAGTGGTTCGAGGATCACGGCGGGCTGACGCGGGAGAATGGCGAGCGCTTCCGCAAGATGGTGTTGTCGCGCGGGTACACGGAAGATCTGGAAGCGATGTACGCGGCGTGGCTGGGAGCGAAGCCGGGGATCGAGCCGATGTTGAAGTATCGGGGGCTGGAAGAGTAGAGGCGGCTAAGAGCCGGGTGGGTATGGTGCGGGTGGCTGAGAAGCGGGTCGCTAAGGTCCGGGTCGCGAGTTTTGCTTCGTGAGACTGAGGTGTGATTAGCAGCGACTCCAGGGGCTGAAGCCCAGCGCCTGATGGGCCGGAGCGGCACGGCTTAAGCCGTGCCCTGATACAAAGCGTGGCTCCCGGCTGGTTGGCGGAGAAGTTGATGGCGTGAAAGCCTCAGAGCCTAAAGCCCGCTTCTACTTCCTTCGCTGCGTATGTCAGATCGATTACGGTTATGCTCCCACATCTCAAAGGCGAGATGTGGGGCACCCGGGTGCTATTTCCGATTCGATGAGCGATTCAGCGGCTTGCTGGGTTTGTTTTTCGTTGCCGAAGCCTTTCAGCCAGTGGACTTCGGGTTCGCGGCGGAACCAGGTCATCTGGCGTTTGGCGTAGTTGCGGTGGCCCTGCTGGGCGGATGCGATGGCTTCGGCAACGGGCATCTCTTCACGCAGGACTGCTCTTGCCTGTTTATATCCGAGCGAGTCTAAAGGTCCACGTGCAGCTGGGCCGCGAGCGGAATCCGACGCTGGCTCGCCGTATTTCTCGATGAGCGTGCGCGTTTCTTCGATCAATCCTTCTTCAAACATTTTTGCGGCTCGCTCGTTGATGCGGGCGTAGAGGGTTTTGCGGTCGGGGTCGAGGCCGATGCGGAGGATGCGGTATCCCTTGAGCGCATCGCGGCCGGCCTGCCAGGCCTCGGACATGGGCTGGCGTGCGGCGAGGCAGACTTCAATGGCGCGGATGAGCTTAGGCGTGTCATTGGCGTGGATGGTCTGCGCTGCTGCGGGATCGAGGCGGTGGAGGAGACGTGATAGCCACTGTGCTCCGTGGCGGGCGTGGCTGCGCTCGAGACGTGCGCGGAGCTCTGCGGAGCGCTGCGGTCCGGGAAAGAGGCCGTCGATGAGGGCGCGCAGGTAGAGGCCGGTGCCTCCGGTTACGATGGGCAGTTTTTTTCTTGCGGTGATATCGGCGATGGCGAGGCGGGCGAGGCGGGCGTAATCTCCGGCGGTGCATTGCTGGTTGGGCGCGAAGACGTCGATGAGATGATGCGGCACGCGCGCCCGTTCGGCGAGCGAAGGCTTGGCGGTGCCGATCTCCATCTCGCGATAGACGGCGACCGAGTCGCAGCTGACGATCTCACCGTGGAATTTTTCGGCGAGGGCGAGCGAGAGAGCGGTTTTGCCGCTGGCGGTGGGGCCGAGCAGGACGATGAGCAGAGGATCAGGTTCTACCAAAAGCGCCACCATCCGGGCGGGAAGATGGAGTGCGGGGTAGCGCGGCAGAGCGCGAAGACAGCGATGATTGCCGCGATGACCAGCAGTCCGGTGATCTGGCGGCGGCGGAGTTTTTCGTGGATGTCCACGGGAGTATTTTAGCTAGCGGAAGAGCTAAGGTCCGGGTCGCTGAAAAGCGGGTAGCTAAAGTGCGGGTTGCTAAGAAGCGGGTGGCGGGTTTTGCTAGTTGCCCCACTCAAGCCAAAAGAGGGCTTGAATGGGCCACCGTCCTTGACGATGGGTCTTTGGGGTGTGCTTCGGGGGCTGAAGCCCCTTTTTGCTAGAGCGGAAATTGAGCGGGCTAAAGCCCGCTCCTACCGAGTCTTGGTTCGTTTTTAGCTAGCCGCTTTTTAGCTGGCCGGAGTTTAGCAACCCGCTTTTTAGCTACCCGGCTCTTAGCTGTCTTATTACTGCTTGCCGGGGTCGATGTTGTAGAGGAAGTAGAAACGCAGCTCGAGGAATGGTCCTTTGAAGTTCTTGGGCAATGGCGGGTAGGGTGAGGCTCCGGTGATGCCTCCCCAGGCGGCGCGGTCGAGCGAGACATCGCCGGAGGGGCCTTCGAGCTTCATCTCCTTGACGCTGCCGTCGGGGAGAATCTTGAAGCGGATGAGGACGCGGCCCTGCTTGTTGAGCGGGGGCTGCGCGGCTTCGGGAATGATGGGATACCAGGCGCGCTTGGTGTCAAAGATGACACGTTGCAGATAGGGGCCGAAATCTACGCCCAGGGTGTCGCTGAGCACGTCGACTCCGCCATTCATGCCTCCGTGCTGCGTGGGGGCATTCTGTCCCATGTCTCCGCCGTACTGGCCGGCGCCGCGGGCGTTGCGGGCATACTGCTGCAGCTCCTGTCCGACGGTGGTGTGGCCGGTCTCGAAATTGGGCTTGCTCGGTGCCGGCGCGGGCGCTTCGATCTGGCTCTGCTGATTGTTAGGCAGCGGCTGCGCAGGGGGCTGCGGTTGTTGCTGGGCCACCTGCGGGGCAGGGGGTTGCGGCGCAGGTGGGGTGGGCACCGGCTGCGGCGCAGGGACGGGCGGTCCGGCGCGGCGCATGGCCTCCAGCTGGTCAAGAGTCTTCTTGTCCAGGGTGGGCTTGCGCGACTGCTGGATGCGG
Source organism: uncultured Acidobacteriaceae bacterium (assembly GCA_963745105.1). Taxonomy (GTDB): domain Bacteria; phylum Acidobacteriota; class Terriglobia; order Terriglobales; family Acidobacteriaceae; genus Silvibacterium. The sequence continues at coordinate 37,116 of CAVUWQ010000022.1, read as the reverse complement.
TCCTTGTCCGAGAGCACCTTCGGATTCTTGGGCTTGAGCTGCTTGAGTACATCCGGGGGCAGCTCGAGGAAGGTCATCTGCTGTTTTTCGCGATCGCGGAGAACGAGAGAAGGATCCCTCACGTGAATCCTGAGGATGTAGCGCGGGCCGTAGAAGATGAACCAGAAGATGATCATGTGGACGATGAGAGCAATCCACACTTTTTCGCGCAGGGCAGCCCAGTTCCGGTCGCCTTCTAGCTCTTCAATGACGCTCAGCAGGTCATGAGTTTCGAGCGCCTCATAGCGGCTGGCGCGGCGCAAGCGCGGCGGCTCGGGCGGCGTGCTCGGAGGGCTGTTTGGGGCTTCAGTGATGGGCATTCTAAAACGTTGGGCCTACCGGCATTTGCAAAGGACACGAAGATTCGTCGCCGCAACGCAGAAGGACACGCGGGTAAAGCTCCTCATATTCTCTCATTCTTTCCGCAGATTCCGCAGGCCAGTTTTGTCCCCGTACAATCAGGGGAATGGCTGACGCAGCGGTGATAACAGTGAGCGATTCCTGCTCGAAGGGGCAGCGGGTAGACCTTTCTGGACCGGCAGTAGCGGAAGAACTGGCGACGCATGGGTTTGACGTGAAACTTCGCCTTTTAGTAGCAGACGAACAGAAGGCGATTGAAGACGCACTGCGGACGGCGGCAAATCAGGTTCCGCTGGTTGTAACTACCGGCGGGACAGGGATTTCTCCGACAGACGTCACTCCTGAAGCGACCCGCGCGGTGTGCAGCCGGATGTTGGATGGGGTGCCGGAGATGATACGCGCCGAGGGGCGAAAGGAGACACATTACGCCGCGTTAAGCCGCGCGACATGTGGGACGGTAAGAGCCGCAGGGCAGGCGACTGCTCGCGAAGCCCTGATTCTGAATCTGCCGGGGAGTCCGCGCGGGGCGGTTTCGTCTCTGCGCACGGCACTTCCGCTGCTGAAGCACGCGCTTGACCTACTGGCGGGCGACTCCGAGCACGATGGAGCGATGAATTGAAGCATCTGATCGTGCTGTTCAACAAGTACAAGGTACTGCTGCTTGCCTTCCTGAAGCCGCTGGGGTTCTGGGGCGTGGGCGTCATCGCGGTGCTCGATTCGAGCTCGATCCCGGTGCCGATGGACCTGATTGTTGCGGGGTATGCGTGGGGCGATCCGCACCGGTTTTATCTGTACGTGCTTATGGCGTCGGTCGGCTCGGCGATTGGCGGCCTGGTGCCGTACTTTATCGGCCGTGCGGGCGGCGAGCTGTTCCTGCTGAAGCGCATTGACCGCACGAAGTATGAGCAGCTGCGGGACCGCTTCGAGAAGCAGGAGTTCCTAGCGCTGGTGATTCCTTCGATGATGCCTCCGCCGACGCCGTGGAAGATGTTTGTGTTTGCGGCGGGTGTCTTCGAGATGAAGGTGTTGAACTTCCTGCTGGCGGTGACGGTGGGCAGGCTGATCCGCTTCACGGCAGTGAGCCTGCTGACGATTCGCTACGGTCCGCAGATTGTGCACGACGCCGGCGACATGATGCAGAAGCATGTGGTGGCGGTGCTGGTGTCGCTGGGCGTGCTGGTGGGATTGCTGGCGCTGGTGGCGGTGCGGAAGAGTCTGGGGAAGCGGGCGGTTAGCTAGGGAGCGGGTGGCTAAGAGGCGGGCGGCTCAAGGCCGGGTCGCGGGTTTGGTTGTGTTCGCAGGGACGTGGAAGCGCACATCTCAAAGTCGAGATGTGGGGCAACCTGGCTAGAGAAGAGGCTTCGGTGGCTTCTCGCGACCTCCGTCGTGGGCTCTCAGAGCTTTCACCAGACTTTCCACTCCGTGCTCGAACTTTGTGTTGCTGGATTCCCAATCAGTAAAGTCCGCGGCTTTCCGTTGAAGGACAGCATTGGCCTTGCCGTCCTGCCAGTTAAATAATGCTCCGTCGAGGTTCAACGGGATAAGAGCGAGAACTTTCTCTCCACGTTCCTTCCAGAGGGATTGCTCCTTTGCGAATGCCTTATCGACTTCGTTGTCGACCCACCAGCTTGAGAGCGCTGACTTCGAGCAGCAGAGCAGGACTTTGTCCCACAGTTTGATACCGCGATCGATTTCATCGTAGATATTGTGCCCGGGCAGAAGCTGGTGTTCGTCGAGCCAGCAGCGGATACCGCGACCTTGCAGCGTGTCGTGTAAGCGGCGTGCGAATGCTGCATCCGCGTGGCTGTAGCTGATGAAGCAGGAATAGAACTCTATGGCTCTGCCAACGAGTGAAGGAATGTATGCAATCAATTCTTCTGGCACACCTGCACCGCGAAGAAATATCTCCGATATTTTGCCTCTCGAAGCGAAAAGCGTGTCAATTCCAATTGTTGACGGGCCTATATGTGTCATGGAGTCCAGACCGATAGTTCCGCTGAGGTCAACGTTGCCAAATATTGCGTTGACCACTAGCGTGTTCGAGAGGTCAGCATGATTCATGGTTGCTCCACTGAAATTCACGTCGCCCAAACTCGCATTGCGGAGGCTTGCACCGCTGAGATTGGCATCGCTAAGATCGGCACCCGTGAGGTTTGATCCACTCAGATCTGTTCCCATGAGATCCGCTCCTCTAAGATCCGCTATAACGAGGTTTGCGCCGGTAAGATCGGCTCCAGAAAGATTTGCCCCGCTGAGGATCGCTTCTCTAAGATCTGCTCCTACGAGATATGCCCCGTTTATGATGTCTGCTCTGCTGAGATTTGCCTTGATGAGGTTCGCACCACCAAGGTCTACCCCGCCAAGGTCGGCTCCATTGAGATTCGCTTCACTAAGATTTGCCCTGCTGAGATCTGCCTCTCTGAGGTCTGCATTGTAGAGGTCAGCTTCGCTGAGGTCTAAGATGTCGGTGGAATCCTGCCTCCATCTGTTCCATTCTTCCCGGGGCTCATTTTTCAGCTTGATAACGAGATCTTCGTCCGCCATGGTGCGAATTATCGTTTGGGCGAGAGGCAAATGCGCGGAGAATTTTTTGTGCGAAAGACAATTTAGGTTTTCATCTTTCGATTGCTACACATCTGGAGTAACGAAAAAGGCCGCCGAAGCGACCCTTTCACAGAAGAAGTTATAGGTTCAGTTAGACGCCGGCCGGGTGGCTATGCGGTGTGAGCTGCCTGGCCAATGCGGGGATTCCGAAGACGAGTGCGGCTACGGCGGCGGTCGAGATGAGGTCGTTGCGGTAGAAGGGCAGTCCGGCTACGTAGGACATCTCGAGTCCGGCGAGAGAGCGCGGGTAGAGGGCGGGCATGCCCATCCATGCGGTGAAGTTGGTGACCAGGAAGAAGGACGTGGGGGCGATGACGACGGCCGATGCGACGCGCAGCGCGGAGGCGTTCTTGGCGAGCAGGTAGTGTCCGAGCAGAACCACAGCCGCGTACCAGGCCCAGGTGATGAGGTACTCCGAGACGTGGAAGGGGTAGCGATAGAAGATCGCGGTGAGGTAGTAGTCAGTGGCGGCGAAGGCAGCCACGGGGATGATGGCCTGACGGAGCGAGCGCCGGGCTCCGAAGAAGAGCAGCGATCCGCCGACGGCGGTGAAGTTCAGCCAGTCGGGGTGCGGGGTGACGCGGCTCAGTACGGCCACGATCAAAAGAAGATATGCAGACATAAGACCTCAGGGGCGGTGGAGCTGCCCTCTTTCTATTGTCGGGACTTAGGGGTGGGGGGTCAAGGGGTATTCAGCTGATAGAGCGGTTCGCTAAAGTCCGGTTCGCTAAAGTCCGGGTAGCTAAGAAGCGGGTGGCTAAAGAGCGGGTCGCTAAGAAGCGGTTGGCGGGGGTTTGTTGTGGGCGTTGGCTGCAATCCGGTTAGCTACCCGGACCTTTGCCTCCCGTACTTTAGCTAGCCGCTTCTTAGCTGGCGGGACTTTGGCTGACTGCTTCACCCGCAATCCGGACCTTAGCTGCTCTACTTTTGTTCCTTCCCACTCATGAACATGCCTTCGATTTCGTTTTGTGCTCCTACGTAGGCGTAGGCCCCTAGCGGGGTGCTGCTGCGTGGGCGGTTCAGGCCGAGGGAGGCGTTGGCGAAGCGGAGGTCTTCGAACTGCACGGTGTGCCATCCGGGCTGGGGCAGGGGTGCGTTGTCGTAGGGAACGGGGTCGTTGCCGAGGTCGGTGGTGACAGGGAACTTTGCCCAGTCGAGGTAGACGCGGCCTAAGAACGATTGCTTCGCGGCCATGACGGCGGGTGTGACTTGGGGCTTGTAGATGATGTCACTGGCGTCGGGGCTGCGGTCCTCTACCTGATCGTGGAGGGTGTGGACTTCGACGGCCTGGTAGTAGTCTTTGGTCTCGGCGAGGACGTGCCAGATGAAGGGATCGATGATGGAGGGCTCGGCGTCGATCTTCATGATGGGCTTTTCGACAACGCTGGTGCTGCGGACGAGCGCGATGGCGTGCGCGTGTTCGGCGTTGCGCAGCGACCACCAAAGAACGATGAAGATGAGGACGGCGATGGACCAGCGCTGTCCGCGGAAGGGTGTGCGGCGCACGCCGATTTCGCTGTCAGTGAGGCCGAAGAGCCAGGGCATGACGAAGGAGCTGAGCAGGGCGAGGAAGATGAGGGGATCGAAGATGAAGACGATGCTCCACGCGTACCAGTGGGGGTTGAAGGGGAAGAAGGGCCGGATGCCGTAGTTGTTGGTGAAGTCGAGCAGGATGTGGCTGAAGTCTGCGATGAGCGCGAAGAGCCAGATGAGCGGCCATCGCGGGGCGATGGCCGGAGGCTTCTTACGTCCCATTCTCCAACGATGGATGAGGTAAACGATGCCGGTGACGGCGAGAGCCATGAAGGGCGCGCCGAGAAAGGTGTGGGTGATGCCGCGATGGTGCGCGAAGCCGGTGATGGGGCCGTGGAAGCCGAGGAAGACATCGATGTCGGGCGCTTCGGCAGCGAGGCACATGGCCAGCGTGGCGTAGGCGGTCTTGCGGTTGAAGCCGGAGCGGCCGAGGCAGGCTCCGGTGAGGAAGTGGGTTACGGGCTCCATGGTTGGGAACAGGATACTGCGGGCTGGGGAGCGGGTGGCTGATAAAACGGGTAGCTAAGAAGCGGTCAGCTAAAGTCCGGTCAGCTGGTGAAGCGGCCAGCGGGGTTCAGAGACGATCCGCTGGCCGCTTTTTAGCTGACGGCCTCACCAGCTGGCCGGCGTTTCGCTGACCGCTCCATAGCTGACTCACCGAATAATCTTCATTGCCGCGCGGAAGAGGGCGTCAAAGTCGCTGCCTAGCGATTTGTCTTTCTCTACTGCTGTCTCGATGGCTTTTTGTGCGGCGGGACGCTGGTATCCGAGGTTGGTGAGCGCGGAGAGCACGTCTTCTCCTGCCGGTCCGGCGTGGACTGCGGCTACCGGGGCTACGGCCATGTCCTCGAGCTTGTCTTTCAATTCGACGACTAGCCGCTCGGCGAGCTTCTTGCCTACTCCGGGGATGCGGGTGAGGGTGGCGTGGTCCTGCGAGCGGATGGCGGTGACGGTGCTTTCGGGATTGAGTCCGCTGAGGATAGTGACGGCGAGCTTGGGTCCTACTCCGGAGACGGTGATGAGGCGCTCGAATAGCTTTTTTTCTTTCAGGTCGATGAAGCCGAAGAGGGCGAGCAGGTCTTCGCGAACCTGGGTGTGGATGTGGAGTGAGACTTCGGCGCCTTCGGCGGGCAGCGAAGTGAAGGTGGGGATGCTGATGACGACGTCATAGCCGACGCCTCCGGCTTCGACGATGGCCTGGCCGGGTTGTTTCGAAAAGAGACGTCCTCGCAGGTGCGCGATCATTCCGCGATTCTATTACGTGGGGCTGGGCGTCTTGGTTGAAGATGCTGCTTTGAAAGAATGGCAGTCAAACTGAGCTCATTGCTTCTTACCGTGGGCGACAGAGTCGGATGTTGAGTGACGAGATGGGCGTTTCTCGTTACCTGGCGCGTAATCCACGCCACAGATGATATTCGTTACCTTCTCAGACTGAACCAGAGAAGTAATAGGATGACACCTACGATAGGAACAGCAATAGCAAGCGCAACCCGGTTGATCCTCGCCTGCCTGGCTTCAAGTTTATTGTGACCGGGATTTGACACGTCATATGGCACGAGGAGTGAATCGCCCTCCTGCATGGAATCAAACATATAGAACGTTCCCTTGTAGGATTGATTTCCGACCACGTATGTGAATATGACCGTCAGTTGCCTTCGACCGCGTGTACTCATCGAATCGACGCTGACGACTCTTCCGTCCGCTTGGTTCCATTCCGTCTTCGCCATACAACCTCTCTTCGATCGGACTAAGCTTCTGTCTTGGCGGAGCTAGTCACCGATCGCATTTCATTTCATCGTCGCCGAAGATCACGAATGTGCTTGTCAACCCGACTCACGCGCATCGTCCAAGAGAACCAGAGAAACCACACCCCATGAAGCACCATCCATCCGTGGCTCTCTAATACGCGATCGACCGAGGCAAGCCCCTGAAATGGATCTAGTTCCGTTTGGCATGCAATCAGGGTGCATGGATGGCTATTTCGATGCTCACCTAGAACGACGTCGAAAATCACGACCGCCATACCATCCTTCGTGCCCTCAACGACGTTCCAAACACGTGTGACCCTCTGTCCAGATAGGGTGAGATGAGAGACCCATGACGGAACTGGCGGTTGAACTATGGGGTGTTTAACGGGCCACCACCATCTCGGTGGCGGCCCTATGTACCGAAAATTCCAACGTGCCGCGAGAGAGCGTATTGCACGGGTTCGCACTACATAAAAGACTTGGACCGCGCCGCAGATAGCAATCACCATCGCGAATATCTTCAGCAGGTTCACAGCAGGATTTTACCTTCGCGAGCAGCTAATCTTTGGCACATTGGGCCACCATCGCCGGTTGAACTGCTCAGGGAGATCCAGGTTCCAAACCAATCTTGTTGTTGACAGCGTTCTGAGGGCGCTCCTTACACCCTAAATAGCGTTCGGAAAGTCTCGGATCGCATGATCATCCGACCGTCGAGAGTTCAGGGATGGAAGGCTGTTTAAGACTGCTGACCTTAAATAATCAAGATCTGGAAGTTTGAGGACACTCTTCTTCTTCTTCGCTCTTTTCGCCGTATGGACGGCCTCCTAGCCGTGGCAAAAAGAATCTCTCGGCTTGTTAGGACAGATACGCAGCGGAACTCATCCTGGCCGGGAGCACGCGACTCCACGAAAGGCCGAATACATTGCCGCAGACTTGTCTCGCGACCAAACTCAACCTTGCAGTCACGCGGCGGACCATACATTGTCGGAAGCGATTAAGTTCTGGGTGAGGGTTCTTCGCGAGTCGAAATTTTCGCACTGACTGACTATCCATAAAAGGCGTTTAGACAAGTCGAGGCCAGGGCACGGTGTATGTTAGGCGTATGAAATTTTTCGCTTTTGCTGGTACAGATTCTCGTTCTGCTGCGGCTGCTTCCCGTTCCGCTGCTGCGTTGTTTGCCTTTGCTCTGCTTGCTTCTTCTGCGTTGCCGATGCTGGCGCAGGATAAGCCTGCTTCCGATAAGGGCGGTGATAAGTCTGCGGCTGCCAAGCCTGCCGATGACAAGTCGGCGCTGCCTCCGCTGCCGGCCGATGCGCATGTGGCGCAGACGATGGAGCTGGATGGCAAGACGCTCCACTACACGGTCACTGTAGGCACGCTGCCGGTTCGCGATAAAGAAGGCAAGGTGAGCGGCGACGTGGTCTACACCGCTTACACCGTCGAGGGCGCGAATCGTCCGGTGACGTTTGCGTTGAACGGCGGACCGGGCGCGTCTTCCGTGTATTTGAATTTTGGGGCGATCGGGCCGAAGCATCTGAATGCCGGCAATGAGGGCGATAGTCCTTCCGATCCGACTACGCTGAGTGACAACCAGGGCACGTGGCTGGACTTCACCGACCTGGTGTTTATCGATCCCATCGGCACTGGCTTCAGCCGCTCGCTGGTTTCGGCGGATGAGTCGAAGAAGCAGTTCTACAGCACGGAAGCGGACATCCAGTACCTGTCGCGCGTGATCTATGACTGGCTGATCAACAACGGCCGCATGTCGTCGCGCAAGTATCTGGTGGGCGAAAGCTACGGCGGGTTCCGCGGGCCGCGCATCACGCTGTTCCTGCAATCGCAGCTGGGCGTGGCGATGAACGGTGTGACGCTGGTGTCTCCGTATCTGAATCCGACGATCGAAGACAATGGCGATCTGTCGCCGATTCCGTGGATGGTGACGCTGCCTTCGATCACTGCGGCGAATCTGGAGCGCCAGCATAAGCTGACGCCGGAGGCGATGCAGCAGGTGATCTCATACACGCTGGGTGACTACGCGAGCACGCTGATCAAGGGGCGTACGGATACGGCGGCCACGCAGGCGATGATCCAGAAGGTGACGGAGATGACGGGGCTCGATCCGGAGTTTGTGAAGCGCTCGGGCGGGCGGCTGGAGACGGGCGCGTATCTGCGCGAGGTGTTTCGCGAGCAGGGGAAGATCGGCTCGGTCTACGACTCGAATGTGACTTCGTACGATCCGTTTCCTTATGCGCCGGAGCAGCGGTCGAACGATCCGATTCTGGCGACGCTGATTGCTCCGACGACGACGGCGATGGTGGATTTTGTGACGCGCACGGTGGGCTGGAAGGTGGACGCCCGCTACAACGCGTTGTCCTATGAAGTGGGGCGGCAGTGGGATCGGGGCAGCGAAGCGGAGCGCGAGGGATCGGTGTCGCAGCTGCGCCAGTCGGTGGCTGCCGATCCTAAGCTGCGGGTGCTGATCGTGCATGGATGGAACGATCTGTCGTGCCCGTTCATGGGCTCGGTGCTGACGGTGAACCAGATGCCGCTGCTGGGCGGCGATCCTGATCGCGTGGCGGTGCACGAATTTCCTGGCGGGCACATGTTCTACACGCGCGATTCGGGGCGCGTGGCGCTGCGCAAGGATGTGATGGAGATGTATGGGAAGCACTAAAGCGGTCGGCTAAGAGCCGGTCAGCTAAAGTCCGGCTGGCTGGTGAAGCGGTTGGCTAAAGGGCGGGTCGCTATGAACCGGGTGGCGATTTGGCAGCTAGTCCGCGACAACCGCGTTTTGTAAGAACCGTAATCGGTAGTCAGGCAAAACAAGGGCCAGCGGGGATTTCCTGCTGGCCTTTGTTTTGCGGACTTGTTGTTTTCCGCTGACCGCTTTTTTAGCTGGCCGGACTTTAGCTGGCCGGTCACTGCTGACTGCTCTCTGGCTGGTCAGCCCCTGCGGCGGTAGCGGATTTCGAATTCGTAGCCGGTGTTGGGTGGGAAGAGTTTGTTTACGTGGCGCAGGCGTTCGGCTAATGCGGGTGCGGCCAGCAGCGGATATTCGCGCTCACGCAGCTCGGTGTAGTCGAAGTCGATGGTGAGCGAGAGCATGTAGATGGCTATTGCGTCAGAGAAGGACGATTCGAAGTAGCTGGATTTTGCTTTTTCGTCGTGGGCTTTCTCATCTCCATGTTGTTCGCCCTGACTTTGGTTTCTGTCGAGCGCGCGGCGGCGGCTTTCCCATGCGTCCTGGCTGGTTTCACCGCGAACATCGGCTTTGGCCTGCGACCATATGAGATCTGAAAAACTGGCCGGCACGCCGATGGCATCGACGAAGTGATGTCCCACGTTGATGAAGTATTCGAAGGCCAAGGCGAAGCGGTCCTGCATGAGGCGGGTGGAGATGAAGATGCACTCCGAAGAGCCAAAGTGGAAGTTGCGATGACAGATGGCGCGGTCGCCGAGATCGACGGAGTAGGCGGGCGCGACGGTGGTCTCGTCCTGCTCGCCGAGGGTGAGAGGCACGAAGTAATAGGCGCGGCGGGTAAGGGCGCTGGCGACGGTCGCGGGTACAGCCTGCACGATGCGGTCGAGATCTTCGGGGGAGATCTGGGTGTCTCCGTAGCTCGCGTAGCAGATGCCGTTGGGGGCCTGTTGCACGTGGGCTTCCTGCGCGACCTGCGCGGCAGGGAGGAGCGGTATCTGGGCGACTTCAGCCATAAACTTGTATTCTAGAGCAGAATCAGAGTACGAGTTTGATTCCGCTATCGCTGAGGTGCGCGGCCGGTTGCCGCGCGAGGTTAGAGCTTATGTCCGCACGTGAATTTGCTTCCGCTCCGAGCCTTCCGAACGGTTCCCGTTCCGGCCGGGTTTTTGGCATTCCGCTTGGCGATCTGGGTCTGTTCTCGAGCCTGTTGCTGTCTTTTGCCTTTGGCTTTCTGGTCTTTTTTGCGACCTGCTTCGTGTCGATCCTGAGCCTGCTGTTTTATAACTCGGCGGGACATCATCGCGTGGATATGGCCGATGCTTATCGTTACATCGCCTTTCCCGCGGGACTAGTGGCGCTGACGGTTGCGCTGGTGGTGCTGCTGGGATTCTGGGTGCGGCGCAAGGTCAGCGGCACTTCAGCGGTGAATTAAACGATGGGCCTGATTACGATCGAGCAAGGGCAGCTCGCGGGCGGCAAACCGTTATCCGATGCGCAGGCGCGAAGCTGGTGCGCGCAGCTTGAGGCCGGAGACATTCTTTACTTTCCTCAGACGCCAATCGCGATTGCTCCGGACGATCTGCAGTTTCTGCTGGGGCAGCAGCAGACCGACAGCTCGCTGCACAAGAATATTGCCTACAAACCAAATATCGATAAATTAAGCGGTGTTGACACGAAGACTGCGGATGCGAAGGCGGTGGCGCGGCTGCAGGGGATCATGCGGAGTTATTCGCGCGCGGTGACGGAATTCCTGACGGGATTTCTTATGCCGTATCGCGCCAACTGGCAGCTGGATTATGCGAGCTTTCGTCCGCAGGAAGAAGAGGGGCGCGATCTGGCGCTGCGCAAGCGCAACGACCTGCTGCACACGGATGCGTTTCCCACGCGGCCTACGCATGGCGCGCGCATTCTGCGTTTCTTCAACAACATTCATCCGGCGCGGACGCGGGACTGGGTGGTGGGCGACCCTTTCGAGCAGGTGGTGAAGCAGTTTGCGCCGGCACAGATTGCGCCGCGTCCGGATGGCGCGGGCAGCAGGCTGGGGAAATCGCTGGGGCGCGCGGTGGGACTGGGTGCTGCGATTCCGTCGATCAAGCGGTCTCCATATGACGACTTCATGATGCGTTTCCATAATTTTCTGAAAGAGAACGAGAGCTTTCAGCGGGACTGCGCGAAGTATCCGTGGAAGTTTCCTTCGGGATCGAGCTGGATGGTTTATACGGATACGGTTCCGCATGCGGTACTGGCGGGGCAGTATGCGCTGGAGCAGACGTTCCTGGTGAGGCCGGAGGCGCTGGTGGCTCCGGAGCATTCTCCGCTGAAAGTGCTTGAGAGAATCGCGGACGCTGCGCTGGTTTAGTGATAGCAAGCCCGTTAAGAGAGCCAGGCGTACAGGTAAACATAGATGAGTGGGTTCGTCCGGTGCATGAGCAGGCATTTCGCGCTAGGAATGTTGTTAATCCTCATGTGTTCGACAATCACGGGATGTGAATTTTTTCCTGAGTCAACATTTACACTAGCCAGCGACTCCAGGCTCCCAAAATGGATATCGCTTCCGTCCACGCTGAGACGCGCTGATATTTCGATTACGATGAGCTACTACGACTATCCGTGGGGCGGTCGAGCGGCATTCATTTTACGGGATGCAAAAGCACAAGCGATTGAAAAAGTATGGGGAGTAGTGAAATGCAAAGAATCCTTCCAACTGAAGAGTCTTCAACAAGGCTATCCACCTGGGTATCCAAGCTTTGAAGCGATCTCTGTAAATAACGTGACCGAGATTATCGAACATAAAAAGATGGAACCGCTCTTTTCTATAACGGATAACCCTGCCGTTTGGCAGCAATATAAGGCCATCGGCTGCAGCTAGATCGAACACGTAGCGTCGTGTCCAGTGCTCCATCAGTGGCTCAACATCGCCGCAGGAATTTCTTCGAGTGGTATTCCTGCGCCTTGCCAGTAGAGGTGGAAGTCGTTTCCTCCGGTGGATTGGGTCATGGCTGCGCGGATGGTGTGGCGGCCGGCTTGTAGTCCTATGCTGGCGGTGGTGAGCTGCACGGCGTTGCCGGGTGATCCACAGACTTGCGGATAGGGTTTGGGGCCGGCTGCTATCTGTTTGCCATCGATCTCGAGCAGGGCCTGGTCGCGGTTGGCGAGCTGGAAGGTGTATCCGCCGTCGGTGGGGATGTTGAGAAATCCGTCGAAGACGAGGGCGTAGTCGCGATCGCTGCTGCGCACATTTGCGCTGATGAGGCGGGCGATGCCGGTGCGCGCGGGGTTGCGATTGGCGAGGCTGGAGAGCGGCTCGGGATGGGCTTCGCCGGGAACTAACTGGGTCTGGCCAGGCGGCAGTGGATAGTGCGTCTCGGGCATGTTGTAGAAGCTGAAATTGAGGCCGGGATCGGTTCCGGCAGTTGGGTCGGGGGGGAGGAAGTTTGTCGCGACCACGACTGGGCGCGTGACCCAGTCTTCGCGTCCTGCCTCATCGGTGATGTGGAGGGTGACGCGGAAGCGGCCGGAGTTATCCCAGAGCGTTCCGGCGGCGTCAGGAAATTTATGGCTCACCATGCGGCCGGTTGCAGAGGTGCCATCGCCGAAGAACCAGCGATACGAGCGGATGTGCGGTCCAGAGGCGGTGGCATCGAAGTCGACCGGCTGCTTGGGGTGAAGTGCGCCGCTGGTGTATCCGAAGACGGCGTGCGGCTCAGGGGCTTCGTAATGCGGCTGGGCTGCGCCGTTTTGCAGCTGCAATGGAATTTCGGGATCGTTTGTGACTACGCGATCGACGATGCGTACATGGTCGAAGCTGACGCCTGTTACTGCGCCCAATAAAATCGAGGGTTCGAGCGATGGTGCTTCGGGTGACCAGATGTCTTTGAAGACGATGTCGTGCAGCGATGGATTGGGCTGGCGAAGCTGCACGAGCGAATACCAGTCCTCGAGGCGGATGTTTTCGAAGTGATATCCGGAGCTGGTGCCGGAGCTTTTTTCGTCTCCCCAGAATTCGAGGAGTGCGAAGGGAATCGCGCAGGCTCCGATGCCGGCGTGGATGACGTCAGAGTCGCGCAGCGTGAAGTTGGTTCCGTTGAAATCCTTGCCGGGCCAAGCGGCGCGGACGACGTTCGAAATCGAAGTAGAGAGGACGCTGTTCTCGATGGTGATGTTGCTTACGGGGTGGCCGGGCAGGGCGAGCTTATCGTAGCCTTCCCAGTTGCTCTGCATGGCAAACACATCATCAGCGGCGCGGATGAAACTATTGCGGACGATGGTGTCGCCGCCGCCCAGCCAGTCCATACCGTCTTGATTTGCATTGGCGGCGCTGCCTCCGATGACCTTCACATTGTCGAAGGTGATCCCGCGCGAGTCCTTCATCTGGATCATCCAGGTGCGGCTGCGGACGACGCAGGTGATGCCGCTGATGGAGATGTTGTGCGCGTTGTCCATGACGATGGCGTGCCAGTTCTCGAGATGCTTCCAGCCATCGTCATCATTGGGGTTCTGGGTGCCGTCGTAGACGATGACGCCACGTCCCCAGACCTTCACGTTCTCGACGCCCCATAGATTCAAACCGCCAAAGACGACGGCTCCGGGGGCGAGATAAATCTGGTCGCCGCTCTTGGTGTCGATGCCCTGGCGATAGACGCCGGGTGCGTAGTAGCGAATGCCCGGGGCGCCGGGTGCTGGCGCGTCGGTTTCCGGAGAGTTGGCGAAGAGGAAGAGCATTTCCGCGCCGGCGAGGTGATCGCCGGGACGGGTGATGGAGAGCTTGGCGGGATGGTCGAGGGTGAAAGTGATGGTGCGGCCTTGCAGCGCGGGGCGGATGTTTTCACGCCAGGGTTGGACTTCCACGCCGGAGTTCCAGTAATCGTCAGTGGGCGCGGTGATGGCGATCTTTGCCTTGCCCTGCAGATCGAAGTTGAGGAAGTAGTAGTTGGCGGCGGCGTGGGCCAGCGGTGCGGGTTGGCCGTCGATGGTGATGGTGAAGTGGTCAGAGCGCAGCTCGCCGGGGACGGGTGTGAGGGTGGTTTTGGCAAAAGCAGAAAGCAAAAGCAAATTCGTGCAAAAGAAAAGCGCCAACGAACGCATAGTGGTTTATAGCAGGACTCGCCGTCCCGGCAGGACTGGCCGTCCGGGCAATTGCGCTTGCGCGCGAGTTGTGCGGCTTCGCTTCCTTTGGTCGCTTCGCTTGAGTCTTGTGGTCTCGTACCCTATGCGATGAGGCCGCGCAGGGTGGGCACCGGGGGGTTGATGTTGTTTTCAGCCGTCCCTTTGGGACTCAGTATGTGATTGTGGAGTTTTCCCAGCACTTCGTGCTGGGCTATTCTCTTTGTTATTCTTCGCATTCCGGCCTTTCTTGTAGTTTGTATCCCCGATTGCATTTTTTTGGAGGAACCAGTCGTATGCAGACGTTTGCTCGCCGTACCTTGTCACTGCTCCTTGCCGCCAGCGTTGTTCCGGCTTTTGCCGCGGACAAAGCCAAGCCAAAAGTCGAACCCGACGTTCCGGCTTGGGAGCAGCCGCAGCCCGCTGTCGAGAATATCGACTACACGATGTATGCGCGGATTCGCGAAGAGGGTTTTCAGCACTCGCACATCATGGAGTATGGATCGGCGCTGGCCGACGATATCGGTCCCCGCCTGACCGGATCACCGAACCTGGCGAAGGCCAATGCGTGGACGCGCGATCAGCTGACGGCGATGGGCTGCGTGAATGCGCACCTGGATGACTGGGGCGAGTTTGGAATGGGCTGGCAGCAGCTCAATACCTGGGTACGGATGACGTCGCCGGACACGGCGGTATTCATTGCGCAGGCGACGCCGTGGTCTCCGGGCACGAATGGTCCGGTGACGGGCGAGGCCATCCAGGTGAACATTCAGGACGAGAAGGATTTCGAGCAGTACAAGGGCAAGCTGGCGGGGAAGATTGTTTTCCTGGGCGAGATGCGCGAGGTGCCTCCGGTCGACAAGGCTCTGTTTGAGCGTTACAGCGATAAAGAACTGGAAGAGATGACGCAGTATCCGGAGACGAGTGGACGCGGCCCGGGCGGCGACATGGCGGCGCGCATCAAGGCCTACATCGCGCGCGTGCGCCTGGTGGACAAGATTGCGCAGTTCCTGGCCGACGAGAAGGTTGCGGGCGTGGTTCGTCCCAGCCGCGATGCCTCAAACGGCGGCGGTTCGGGCGGAACGATCTTCGACGACAACGGAGCGGCGCTGGGCCGCACGCCGTACAAGCGCGAGGGCGCGGTGAAGGTGCCAGTGGTGGTGATGGCTATCGAGAGCTATGGCCGCGTGTCGAGATTGTTGGCGGCGCATGTGCCGGTGAGCATCGAGATGGATGTGGAGACCAAGTTCACGGGCGATAACGAGCACGGCTACGACACGATTGCGGAGATTCCCGGCACCGATCCCAATTTGAAGGAACAGGTGGTGATGGTGGGCGGCCATCTCGACAGCTGGATCGCAGGCACGGGCGCTACGGACAATGGGGCGGGCACGATTGTCGCCATGGAAGTGATGCGCATTCTCAAGGCGCTGGATGTTCATCCGCGGCGAACGATTCGCATTGCACTGTGGACCGGCGAGGAAGAGGGGCTGTTCGGATCGCGCGGATACGTGAAAGAGCACTTCGGCTTCGCGGCGCCGCTGACGACGCCAGAGCAGGCGGCGCTGCCGGAGTTTCTGCGGGCGACGGGTCCGCTGGAGCTGAAGCCGGAGCAGAAGCTGATCTCGGGATACTTCAATCTGGACAACGGCTCGGGCAAGGTCCGCGGCATTTACCTGCAGGAGAACGCGGCGGTCGAGCCGATCTTCGCGCAGTGGATGGCGCCGCTCAAGGACCTGGGGGTGACGACCATCACCATGCGCAACACGGGCGGCACGGATCACCTTTCCTTCGATGCGGTGGGCATTCCGGGATTCCAGTTCATTCAAGACCCGCTGGATTACGAGACGCGCACGCACCACTCGAATCAGGATGTCTTCGAGCGTCTGCAGCCGGCGGACCTGAAGCAGGCGGCGGTGGTGGAAGCGATCTTCGTCTACAACGCCGCGATGCGGGACCAGATGCTGCCGCGCAAGCCGCTGCCACATCCTGAGCTGCGCCAGCAGCAGATGAAGCCGCTCCCGGGGGTGTTTCCGGGCGCCGTGGAACCGACGAAGTAACGTAAGAGCCGTGGAGAAAGAGGGCAGCCGCATACCGGCTGCCCTTTTTCAATTGCGATCGAGGGCTTTGGTGAGGACGCTGAGGAAGGCTTCCATGCTGGGCGACATCCAGCGGTCCTTGTGCCAGAAGATGTAGGTGGTGACGTCGAGCGGCGGGCCGTCCCAGCGCAGCGCGGCGAGTGTGCCTTTTTTCAGATCGGCCTCGACGACAATCAGCGGCAGCAGCCCGATGCCCATACCGGCGGCGACGCAGTGCTTGATGGCTTCGACGCTGGAGAATTCCATGATGCTGCCGGGGCGGATGTTGTGCTGGCGGAGCGCGGTCTCGAGCTTGAGGCGGTAGCCGCAGCCAGATTCGGTGAGCAGCAGCGTTTGTCCGGCGAGGTCTTGGGGGCGAACGATGGATTGGGCGGCGAGGGGATGGGCGGGGTCGGAGAGCAGGAGAATGGGCTCGACACGCAGATGGACGCCGGTGAGGCGGTCGGGCAGGGCGTCCTCGCCCATGCGGATGGCCATGTCGAGCCGGCCGTGATCGAGCCACTGGGAGAGCGCTTCATCGGGCTGGGGACGGAAGGCGAGCTCGACGCGCGGGTACTGGCGTCGAAAGCGCTGAACGACCTGGGGCAGGCGGTAGGTGAGCACGCTTTCCGGGGCGCCGATGCGGAGTGGTCCGGCGGGCTCGAGTCCGAAACGGACGGCCTGCTGTCCCTGATCCATGGCGGTGAGGGCACGATCGGCGTAGGGAAGGAAGCGCCTTCCCGCCTCGGTGAGCACGACCTTTTTGGCAACCCGGTCAAAGAGCGGGATGCCGAGCTCTTCTTCGAGCGATTTAATCTGGGCGGTCACGTTGGACTGCACGGTGTTGACGCGCTGGGCGGCGCGGGTGAAGTTCAGCTCCTCGGCGAGAACGGAAAAGATCTTCAGCTGACGGACTTCCATAGGAACGATCTCCTTGGCAGATCGATCTCATTCTAACAATCTATTGGACGGATGTATCGGAGGCGGCTCAGACTTGTCGCATGAGACACCGGGTCCGGGTAATCTGCGGCTTTGTCTTTCTGGCGGGTCTTTGGTTTTCTGCTTCGGTTCTCACTGCTTTGGCGGGGGAAACTGATACGCCCAAGCCTGCCGTTGTAGTGTACTTTTCCAATCCTAAAAGTGAGACGATGTGGCCGGCGCTGGCTGAGGCGTTTCCACAGGAGGCTGCGCAAGCGGCCGCGGCGATGCCTGCCGGTCTGCAGCTGATGGACGCGTCATTGCTGGGGCCTCATGCGGAATTCGGGCGGCTGGTGCAGGTGCACCTGCTGGGGCGCTGCGATGTTGCGGAGCAGGCCTTTCGTCCGCTGGCGCGAGGTCTGTTTGGGGGGCCGCTGGGATGGGTGCTGCGGGTCGACGGGGAGATTCAGCCTTATGTCTATGTCGACTGCGAAAGGCTTTCGCAATACCTGGACGCCAAGGTGCTGGGCATGAGTGCCGAGCAGCGCCAGCAGGCGATGGTGACGGCGATTGCGCGCATCATGGTGCATGAATGGCTGCACATCACGCTGCAGACGGCGGACCACACGGAACATGGCATCCGGCAGGCGGAGCTTACGGTGGACGAGCTGGTACTGCCGCGCACAGGATCGGCTGGCGATTAATTCCGGGAACGAGGAAAGCTCTGAATCAATGGGGAGCTATGTCCCCATGGGCTGAGGCCCCTGAGGATGCAGCTTTCATCGACACGGCTAAAGCCGTGCCCTGACACAGAGCGTTCGGCTGCGGGAGCGGCGGCAGGCGAACCATCGGCTGTGAATTGGGATGCTGTTTGGGCCGGGGCTAGTTGAGGCGCCAGATGGCGAAGTTCAGGTAGCCGGCGAAGGTGACCCAGGCGAGATAGGGAACGAGCATCCAGGCTGCTGTGTGGCTCATCTTGCGGAAGGTGAGGGCGGTGAGCAGGATGGCGATCCACAGCGCGACGATATCGGCGAAGGCGGTCAGCGGCTGGTGGCGGCTGAAGAAGATCCAGGTCCAGAGAAAGTTCAGCGCCAGCTGAACGCAAAAAAGGCGCAGGCCGCGACGGCGGCAGGGGCTGGGGCGCGTCTTCCAGACGATCCATGCCGCAATCCCCATGAGCGCGTAGAGGACAGTCCAGACGGGGCCGAAGAGCTGGTTGGGCGGATTGAGCGGCGGCTTGACCAGCGCAGCGTACCAGATGGGGATATTCTTTGCGGGGAAGATCGAGGAGAGGCCGCCGATGGCGAAGCAGAGCAGCAGCCATCCGGCGAGCGCGAGCCATGATCTTTCCTGCTGCTGTGTCCCGGTGGTGGTCATGTGATGATGCTGGCCCCGTCTGCGAATCCTTCCGCCTTAGGATGCTAGCATTGCTCTCCGGCTCGACGCCGGACACCACAAGCAAATATCCTGAAGAGAGTTCAATCTCGCGAGAAGAAGACAGAGCCGGTTCGATCTTATGAATGCTGTTCAGGATTCCATTCAAGTTCACCTCCCCGATGGATCGGTAAAGGAATTTCCCGCCGGTGCGACTCCCTTTCAGGTAGCCGAGAGCATCTCGCCGCGTCTGGCCGCTGCTTCGGTGGTGGCGCGGATTCAGCCGCTGCATGCGACGGGAGAGAGCAAGGCGAAGACGGACGGCGATGAAGCCGCGTCGATGTATGCCACGGAAGATCACCAGGCGGAGCGGCTGGTGGACCTGAGCACGCCGCTTACAGAGAGCGTGAAGCTGCAACTGCTGACGGAGAAAGATCCGGACACGCTGAAGGTGGTGCGGCACTCGGCGGCGCACGTGATGGCGACTGCGGTGCTGGAGCTGTTTCCGGAGACGAAGCTGGGGCATGGTCCGGCGACGGATGCGGGGTTCTTCTATGACTTCTACCGGCCAACGCCGTTTACTCCCGACGACCTGAAGAAGATTGAAGAGAAGATGGCAGAGGTAGTGGCGCGCGACGAGAAGTTTGTGCGTGAGCATGAGCCGCGCGAGAAGGGTCTGCAGCGCTTCAAGACCGAGAACGATTTCATGAAGGTGCACTTCATCGAGCGCTTCACGCACGATGGAGAAGAGATCTCGCTGTATCGCAACGGCGCGTTCGTCGACTTCTGCCGCGGGCCGCATGTGCCTTCGACGGGGCGGGTGAAGGCCTTCAAGGTAACGACGCTGGCGGGCGCGTACTGGCTGGGCGATGAGAAGAATCCGCAACTGCAGCGCGTGTACGGGACGGCGTTTTTCTCGAAGAAGGAAATGGATGAGCACTTCGCCAAGCTGGAAGAGGCGGCGAAGCGCGACCATCGCGTGCTGGGAAAGCAGCTGGATCTTTTCTCGATCCAAGATCTGGCGGGGCCGGGGCTGATCTTCTGGCATCCCAAGGGCGGGATCATCCGCAAGACGATGGAAGACTGGATGCGGGAAGAATGTATCCGCCGCGGTTACGATCTGGTGTTTACGCCACATGTGATGCGCACGGAGCTGTGGAAGACCAGCGGGCATGAGGGCTTCTACTCGCAGAACATGTTCACGCCGATGGACCTGGACGATGCGGATTACCGGCTGAAGCCGATGAACTGTCCGGGACATATTCTGATCTACAAGAATTCGCCGAAGAGCTATCGCGACCTGCCGGTGCGGCTGGCAGAGCTTGGGAATGTATATCGCTACGAGCGCTCGGGCACGATGCATGGGCTGCTGCGTGTGCGCGGCTTTACGCAGGATGATGCGCACATCTTCTGCACGCCGGAGCAGATCGAGAATGAGATTGTCGACTGCATCGACTTTGCGCAGACGGTGCTGACGACCTTCGGATTCACGGAATTCAAGGTCGAGCTTTCGACCTGGGACCCAAAGGACCGCAAGAGCTACACGGGCGCGGAAGAGAATTGGGAGCTGGCGATCCGGTCGCTCGAAAGCGCGCTGAACCGGAAGAATATTCCGTACAAGACGATTCCGGGCGAGGCGGCGTTCTACGGGCCGAAGATCGATATCAAGCTGGTGGACGTTCTTGGGCGGCTGTGGCAGCTTTCGACGGTGCAGTTCGACTTTAACCTCCCGGCGCGTTTCGAGCTCGAGTATGTGGGCGAGGATGGCGAGAAGCATCAGCCGGTGATGGTGCATCGCGCGCTGTTCGGAAGCGTGGAGCGCTTCTTCGGCGTGCTGATCGAGCACTATGCCGGCGCGTTTCCGCTGTGGCTGGCACCGGTGCAGATCGGCCTGGTGCCGATCAGCGAGCGGCATCAGGCGTACGCGGAAAAAGTACAGTCAGAGTTACAAAAGGCCGGCTTCCGCGTGGAGCTGGACTCGCGCAACGAGAAGATGAATGCGAAGATTCGCGACTTCACCATGCAGAAGGTTCCGTATGTGCTGATCATGGGCGACAAGGAAGAAGCCGCGGGCGCGGTGAGCGTGCGCACGCGCGGCAAGGGCGACCAGGGATCAGAGGCGCTGACGGATTTCATTGCGCGTGCAGGAAAGCTGCAGGCTACGAATTCGATGGAGCTTTAGCGCGGAGAAGCGTGGAAGCGGAGACGAAAGGATCAGCGAGCGGAGTCTTTCGACTCTGTTTTGTCCTGAAATGAGGCGAGTTTAAACCAAAGAGTAGGGCTCGCGACTACCACTGTAATCTCGCGTCACACGGGCCCTCTTTCATATCATCGTCACAATAGAGAAACACTTTATGGCGATGAGAGAGAGCATGCAGGCTGAACCAATACGGGTGAGCGCACGTTTCCATACAGCAATCATTACGGCGGCGATGAAGCTGGAGACGCAGGCGGCGTGGGACGAGCGGCATATCGATAGTTTTCAGGATGAAGATCAGCGCCGGCGCCAGATGATGCTGGTGGACGCGCAGCTGATGAAGGCATTCAAGCTGCGCGAGATGCTGGACCAGATGCAGGTGCGGGATGCGGATGAGCCGCCTGTGTACGAGCTGCGTCCGCTGCGCTGATTGCTTTCGGCGCGGGGCCGGTCAGTCAGTAGAAATTCTTCTCAGCGGTTGAAGCCGCACTCCTTTCGCATTCTTTGTGGCACGGCTAACCACCGCATCGCGTCAACGTCAGGCGCGCCGGGGACCCCGGTCAAGCTGCGCCCTACCTCAGGACAAATCCACAAGACAAATCAACGCAGACTGTTGCGCCCTCGCGCCGAGCTTGTGAATCGAAATGCAGTTTGGGGTAAGATACCTCGGTATTTCCCCCAAACTTATGGTCTTCTCCAAGTTTCTTCTCTCCGTTCCCATTAGCCTCTCGGCTTTCCTGTTCAGCGCCGCTCCGGCGCAGGATGCTGCTTCGATTGACAGCTACATTCATCACTCCTGGGATACGCTCTCGCGTTCGATGAACGAATGCGCCTCGGTTGCCGATCCCAAGTCGAATCGTGTGCCGGTGATGTATCTGCCGCATGATCTGGCGGAGCCGCGAGAGGTTGCGGCGCTCGAGCATAGCTGCAAGGTTGAGGTGAAGCGGCTTCCACGGCGCATTGAGCATCTGGGCGATATCAAGCCAGGAGAGATTGAACATGCCGGACTGCTTTATCTGCCCAATCGATACGTGGTGCCAGGAGGGCGCTTCAACGAGATGTATGGGTGGGACAGCTACTTCATCCTGCTGGGATTGATCCAGGATGGCCGCGTGGATCTGGCGTGGGGCATGGTGGAGAACTTCTTCTTCGAGATCGAGAACTACGGCGGCATTCTGAATGCGAACCGCACGTACTACTTCACGCGATCGCAGCCTCCGTTTCTTTCGTCGATGATTCGCGCGGTGTATGACGCGGATGTGGCGGCGGGTCATCGCGAGCAGGCTGTGGCCTGGCTGGCGAAGGCGTACGGCTTTGCGGTGCGCGATCATGCGCTGTGGATGAGCGATTTCCATAAGGCCGGCGATACCGGGCTGGCGCGCTACTACGATCTGGGCGATGGGCCGGTGGAGGAGATGGCGGATGACAGCACATATTATCCGGATGCGATCCGGTGGCTGCTGGCGCATCCGGACGTGCATACGGATTTTCTGATGAATGCGCCGGACGATCCGGATGAAGCAGAGAAGGCGAAGCTAGCGGAGACGAGCTGCGACCCGCGTATCTCCGAAGTGTGTGCGCATGCGCATGTGAACGGACATTGGCTCAGCCGCGATTTCTACAAGGGCGACCGCGCGATGAGGGAATCGGGGTTCGACACTTCATTCCGCTTTGGGCCTTATAGCGGATGGACGCATCACGATGCGCCGGTGTGCCTGAATTCGCTGCTCTACAAATACGAGTTGGATCTGGCGTGGATGGCGGAGCAGTTGAAGAGGCCGGAGGAGGCGAAGCGCTGGCGAGGGATGGCGGAGGCGCGCAAGGCGGCGATCAATCAATATTTGTGGAATGCGCAGAAGGGGATGTACTTCGATTACGACTTCATGGCGAAGAAGCAGTCGAGCTATGACTACTTGACGACGTTTTATCCGCTGTGGGCGGGCGTGGCGGATGCAGCGCAGGCGAAGGCGGTGGAAGCTCATCTGAAGCTTTTCGAACACAAGGGCGGGCCGGCGATGAGCGACAACAACTCGGGGGCGCAGTGGGATCTGCCGAACGGATGGGCTCCGGTGATCTGGATCACCGTGGATGGGCTGGCGGAAAGCGGAGATATGCCGGATGCGGCTCGCATCTCGCGGGAGTTCATGGCGATGGTGCGCGAGAATTATGCGCGCGATGGGACTATCCGCGAGAAGTATGACGTGGTGACCGCGTCGACCGATGTGAGGGTGACGAGCGGCTACAAGCAGAATGTGGTGGGCTTTGGCTGGACCAACGCTGCGTACATGAAGATGCAGGCGCTGGTGAAGGGTGCTGGGGAAGAAGGAGAAGTAGTGGTCACCCAGCTTTCGCAATGAGGGTGCGTGGGATGGGTACCCGGGGTTCGGGTACGGATTTCTTCGTGAAAGGGGTTTTCGCCGAGATTCTTTCTACCTTGGTCGCCAGAATGGCGTCCTGTCTTTGCTGCGCTCAGGGGTTAAAGCCCCTCTCTATGGCATGCGTGATGGCACGGCTGAAGCCGTGCCCTGATACAAAACAGATCGTTTCTTTGTGATCAGGCTGAGCGGTGCGAGGTCCCTGTCGTATAAAAAGCGAGATGTGGGGCACCCGGTTCTTATTTCTTCTTCATCCTTGCGATTGCGAAGACCGCGACGCCTGCTCCGATCAGGACTGCGGTTGAAATCAGAACCTTGGCTACAGCCAAGGGCTTGTTGGTTTCGTCTTCTCCGGGGATGACGGACAGCACGATGGTGAGCGTGGTGGTGAGCAGTCCGATCACGGCCAGTAGAGTGGCGATGGGGCGGCCGCCCCATACGCGGATAACCTCGGGTCCGGCGGGCCGATCCTGCAGGCGGATCATGGATGCGAATAAGAAGAGAAATGGGATGAAATATCCGATGATCGACATGCTGACCAGCACGTCGTAGGCGCCGCGGACGGTGGTTCCTGCCTGGCTCAGTAATGCGACGACGATGCCGGCGAGACCGTAACAGCCGATGGCGACCCAGGGCGTCTGGAAGCGGGGGTGGATATGTCCGAAGACGCGCGGGAGATAGCGGTCGATGCCAGCGACGAAGGGCAATCGCGAGGTGGATGAGAGAAAGGAGGCTGCTCCGCCGACGGCGTTCAACCCGAGAAGCAATGCGATGGGGATGGCGAGCCAGGCTATGCTGAGGCGATTGCAGAGGGTCATCATGCCGCGCATGAAGCCGTCGACTCCGTGCACGGCGCTGGAGGGAAGGGCGACGAGCAGCGCGGCGGTGCCGGCGATATACGCAGCGGCGAAGATGGCTCCGCCGGTGAGCAGGGCGCGGGGGATGGTGCGGCGGGGGTTCTCGATTTCCTCACCCATGAAGGAGCCGGCCTCGCAGCCGCCGAAGGCGAAGAAGACGGTGGACCAGAAGATGGCGTTCTTCAGGCTGGGGCGGGGGATGAGCTCATGCCAGGCAAAGCTGGTGGCCGATCCGTGACGGGCGGCGGAGACGACGGCGAGAACGATGAGCAGCGAGACGGGCAGGAGGCTGCCGAGCGAGCTCACGTTGTTGAGCCACTTGCCGGCATTGACTCCCAGGATGTTGGTGATGGTGATGATGCTCAGCCAGATCAATGCGAAGAGCAGGTAATAACGGCTGTCAGCGGAGAGGCTTTGGCCGCGCGCGCCAAAAGCGAAAAGAACGGAGCCGGCTCCGAAGTAAAGCACTGCGGGGAAGTAGGGCAGGTTGCTCATCCAGTAGGTCCAGGCAGCGATGAAGCCGGAGAAGTCGCCGTAGGCTTCGCGGGTCCAGACGTAGAGGCCGCCTTCGGCGGGGTAGCGCGAGGAGAGCTCGAGGACGCAGGCGGCGAGCGGGATGAAGAATCCGCAGAGGGCGAAGAGCCAGACGACGAGAGTGCTGGCTCCGGCGGCCGCGGCGGTGGCGACCCAGCGCACGCTGAGTCCGCTGACGATGTAGAAGAGTGTCAGGTCGCGGAAGCGGAGAGCGCGTTTGAGTTGGGGCGGAGCTGCGGTTTCTGCGGGAGCCGGCATTGAAGCGCAGCATACGCGAATGGGGGAGAACAGGGAACAAAAAGCAGGGGGCAGGGGGCAGGGGGCAGGGGGCAGGGGGCAGGGGGCAGGGGGCAGGGCTGGTGGGATGCGTATTTTTGCGATCTGGTGTGTCGGCGTTAGCAAATGCGAGCAGGTTTTGGAGGCCTTTCTGTGCCCGCTTCTGTGGCGCTCAGAATGACCGCGAGATAATCGGAGCCCACATTTCAGAGGACGCTGGTTGACAACGGCCGAGTTTGCAAGCCCGCTCCCAACAGGTTCAAACTTGGGACAGCCCGCTGGCAGATCGGGGCCAGTGGTTCTCACGTCCTTACGGAGGAGAACAAGAGCAATGAATCTGCGCATGGCTGGTCTGACAATCGGAACGCTCTTACTCTGCATTTTCTGTGCCGGGTCCGGAGTGCACGCCACAACTTATCCCAGCGGCAATATTGTTGCAACCGGACAGATGTCCGCAGCCCGGTTCGATCATGCAGCTGTTTTGTTGAGCACTGGCCGGGTGCTGATCGTAGGCGGGATCGAGCGCAACGGAGTGATGCAGTCCAGCGCCGAACTTTTCGATCCATCAACCGGACGATTCACGTTGACCGCAAAGCCGCTGACGCAACACGGTTGGGGTGTCACGGCGACCCGGCTGGGGGACGGTAAGGTTCTTGTCACCGGGGGTTCAACTGGCTGCGATTCACCTTGTTATACGGCGTCCGCAGAACTTTATGATCCAGCCACGGGAACATTTGCATCCACCGGTAGCATGACAGTTCCGCGAGCGGAAGCCCGCGCTGTCCTTCTTAAGGGAGGTGAAGTGCTTCTCGTCGGCGGTACAGCCACCACCGAGCGCAATCCTTTCCTCACAGCGGAACTTTATACGCCTTCGAAAGGCATTTTCACGTCGATCGGTGCGACCCATTTGTCCGATGCGACGCAGATCACGCTACTCAAAGATGGCAGAGCGCTGGTGGTGGGCAGTTCGGGAGCTGATCTCTATGATCCATCTACAAAGCGTTTCACCGCGACCGGCGCAATGACTGTTCCACGCAGCAAATTCGGCGGCGCTTTGTTACCGGATGGCCGTGTTTTGATCGCAGGCGGACAGGCCGGAGGTGCTTTCGGGACCCGCGTCACCAGCACACAGATATACGATCCCGGGACAGGCAGATTCGTCCCCGGCCCGGAATTGAACGAGAATCGCTTCAAACTCTCCAAGGCAGTGGTTGCGCTCAAGGATGGCCGGGTGTTGATTGCAGGAGGAGCAGACGAAGCAGAAATCTATGATCCGAAGTCCGGCGTATTTGCTCCTGTGAGCGGCGTGAAGATGGATGGATTCTGTTTCTCCACGGCTACCGTGTTGAACGACGGGCGTGTCCTTCTGGCTGGAGGTTATGCGAAGCCTGGAGGTGCAGGAGTGAACCACGCCTGGCTTTACGAGCCATAAGCCGCTCAGCGACAAGAAGGAGAAAGCCCGGCACAGAGCCGGGCTCTAGTCGCGCTGCAGGTACCAGGGGATGTTGACGACGAAGATCCTTTGATTGCCTTTTAGCAGGAGTAGAACTTTCAGGACGTTGGCGCGCTGGTTGTGGAGGAGGTTTTCCCACCAGTGCTTGACGACCAGCTCGGGGACGAGGACGGCGATGTGGCGGGTCTCGAGCTCTTTTTCTTTCTTCAGAATGAAATCGACTACGGGAGCGAGAAGAAATCGATAGGGCGACTTCAGCCGGACGAGCTGGGGGGCTTTCATGCCTGCGGTTTCCAGAGGCGCGGCGATCATCTGGTCCCATACATCGCATATGCTTTGCCGTTCTCCTTCGATGTCGACGTGGAGAGCGATGATCTCGGGGGAAATGCTGAGGGCGAAGCGCAGACCTTTTTCGGTGATGCGGCTCCAGCGGTCGAGCGGAATGATGACGACAGGCGGCTGGATGTCTTTCGTGTCGAGGGGTGCGGGGGCGGCGGTTTCGCGCTCTTCGTGTTCATAGTGTCTGCGCACACGGACCATGAGGAAGATGAGGACGGGTACGAGGATCGCGGTGATCCATGCGCCCGACATGAACTTGGCGACCAGGACGACGAGCAGGGTTGCGCCCGTGGCGAATGCGCCGACTCCGTTGATCAGCATGTGCAGGACGTAGCCGGGCTCGCGATGGCGATACCAGTGCATGACCATGCCGGCCTGGGAGAGGGTGAAGGCCAGAAAGGCTCCGATGGCGTAGAGGGGGATGAGGCGGTCAGTGACGCCGCCGAAGGTGATGAGCAGCGCAGCCGTAAAGAAGACCAGCGCGTAGATGCCATGGGAATGAAGCAGGCGGCGGCCGCGCAGGGTAAAGACATGCGGGAGGTAGTCGCGCATGGCGATGGCCTTGGTGAGGCGCGGGAAGTCGGCGAAGGCGGTGTTGGCGGAGAGCGAGAGCACGAGCAGGATAGAGGCGATGGTGACGTAGTAGAACCATCCGCGGCCGGCGACGGCGCCAATGAGCATGGAGAGAACGCTCTGGTATCCGGAGCCGTCAGGGTCAGTGGCTCCGATGCTGTACCAGTTGCAGAGCATGGCGATGCCGGCGAGCAGGACGATGAGCAGCGCGATGATGATGGTGAGAGTGAGCTTGGCGTTCTTCGTAGTCGGTTCGCGGAAGGCCATGACGCCGTTGGATACGGCTTCGACTCCGGTCATGGCGGTGCAGCCGCTGGCAAAGACTTTCAGGATGAGCCACAGGCCGAGCATCTGGGTTGCGGGCGGCAGCTTGGGAGGCGCAACGATGGGGACGGGATGGCCTCCGCTGGCGATGACATGAAAGGTGCCGAGGCCGATGACGATGAGCAGTGTGCCGAGGAAGAGGTAGGTGGGAATCATGAAGATGACGCCGGCGTCGTGGACGCCGCGCATGTTCACGATGGTGAGAATGAAGAGGATGACCAGGCAGATGCCGAGGGTGTGCGGCTGCAGCGAGGGCACGGCAGAGATCAGCGCGCCTACACCGGCAGAGATTCCGACGGCCGCGGTGAGGATGTAGTCGATCATCAACGCGGCTGCCGCGAGGAGTCCGGCTCCAGTGCCGAGATTCTCTGAGGCTACGGTGTAGGAGCCACCGCCGTGCGGGTAAGCCTCGATGGTCTGGCGATAGGAGAAGAAGACGATTACCAGCAGAGCGAGGATGGCACCGATGACCGGCACAATGAGATGAACTCCGGCCATGCCGAGCGGAATGAGCAGGGTGAGCGCGGCTTCCGGGCCGTATGCCGCGGAGCTGAGGGCATCGAGGCCGAAGATGGGGATGCCGGCGGATGGTCCTACCTGTTCGGCGCGTTCGTCGGTGGCGGCGAGGGGCTTGCCAAAGAGCAAATCGAGAATCGACATTCTTGGGTCTGCCTGCGAGCTTTATTTTTTTCAGTAGCTTGGATGCCGGAGCCCGGTGGCGCGGCCTGCCCCAGAATAACCCGCCGGGCCAGAGCTGCGACTATCCAAACGAATGTATCTCCGGAAGATGAAAATAGGGCGACAATCCGGCTTGTTAAACTGAGAGAGCCACTATGAGCACCGCTATCAGCATTCCGCCGGAGATTCTGGCCAAGTACGAGCCGGTTATTGGGCTCGAAGTTCACGTTCAGCTGCTCACCGAGACCAAGGCGTTCTGCGGCTGCGCCAACCGCTTCGGTGCGCCCCCGAACACGAATATCTGCCCCACGTGCCTGGGACTGCCCGGAGCGCTGCCGGTGCTGAATGCGCGGGCGGTGGAGTTTGCCACGCTGGCGTCACTGGCCATCAACTGCCAGGTGCGGGAGCGGTCGGTTTTTGCGCGCAAGAACTACTTCTATCCGGACTCGCCGAAGGGCTACCAGATTTCGCAGTTCGACAAGCCGCTCGCCGAGCATGGATGGATCGATGTGCCGACTCCCAATGGGCAGAAACGCATCGGCATCACTCGTCTGCACATGGAAGAGGACGCGGGCAAGAGCCTGCATGAGGGATTCCGGGATTCGGCGCAGTACACCTACGTGGATCTGAACCGCTGCGGCACGCCGCTGGTGGAGATTGTCAGCGAGCCGGACATGCGGACTCCGGACGAGGCCTATGAATATCTCACGCGGCTGAAGGAGATCCTGCTTTATACGGCAGTGAGCGACTGCAACATGGAAGAGGGGTCACTGCGCTGCGATGCGAACGTGAGCGTGCGTCCACGCGGGCAGGAGAAGTTCGGGACGAAGGCCGAAGTGAAGAACGTGAACAGCTTCCGGTTTATCCGGGCGGCGCTGGAATACGAGATCGAGCGGCAGATCGAGGTGATCGAGGGCGGCGGCCGCGTGGTGCAGGAGACGCGGCTGTGGAATGCCAATGAGGGCCGCACCTATCCGATGCGCTCGAAGGAGCAGGCGCACGACTACCGCTATTTCCCTGAACCGGATTTGCGGCCGCTGATCGTTTCGCGCGAGCTCATGGCGGCGATTGCGGGAAAGATGCCCGAGCTGCCGGAGGCGCGCCGCGCGCGCATGGTTGCCGAATATGAGATCACGGAGCAGGACGCGGCGACGCTTACGGCCACGCAGGCCTTTGCCGACCAGTTCGAGGCTGCGGCGAAGGCGGCGAAGAGCCCCAAGCGGGTAGCCAACCTGGTGCAGAGCGAGCTGACCATGCGGCTGAAGCTGAAGGGTCTGGAGCTGGAGCAGTCGCCGATTTCGATGAAGGGCATTGCCCAGGCCGCAGATCTGGCTGAGGAAGGCAAGCTCTCGAGCAAGCAACTGAAGCAGCTCTTCGATATTGCGTTCGAGACGGGAGAGGATTTCGGGGCGGTCTATGAGCGCGAGAAGCCGCAGCAGATCAGCGATGCTTCAGCGATCGAGAAGATGATCGACGAGGTGATCGCGGCGAATCCGAAGCAGGTGGAGCAGTACCGCGGCGGCAAGAAGACGGTGTCCGCGTTCTTTGTCGGGCAGGTGATGAAGCTTTCAAAGGGACAGGCGAATCCGGCGCTGCTGAATGAGCTGGTGGTGAAGAAGCTGGATAGCTAGAACGTCAAATAAGCAATGCATCAAAAAAAGAAGCGGACGGCCAAAGTTACGGCTCGTCCGCTTTTCTCTCATCAAGGAAGCGCAAAGGGCAAGGAAGCGCAAAAGGGCGGACTATTCTGTTCCGCCCCCGCCTTCGGTGCCGCAGCCGCAAACGCCATATCCGCTTCCCAAAAGCTGGGCAAATGAGCACTGGGCCTGAAGATTGGCGAGCTCCGTGGCGCCCAGCGTGGAATCAGAAAATTCGGTTTCTGTAACCGGGAAGGCGGTGCCTACCTTGTTTTGAACGTGCGTGGCCCAGGCCCGGAGGTTCGGCGTAGGCTTGTAGGTAGACGTCGGATCGCACACGCCACCGCTGGCAGGCAGCGCCGAAACGATCTTGATCACGCCGCTAGGCGTGTACTCACCGGTGAGCGTCCTCGCGGGGCTGGCAAGGTTGAGTGCAACCGAGTAGGTGTTCAGATTGTTGTGACTTTGTATGCATCCGCAGCATTCTGCCAACTGCTGATCCGCAGCAAAGACATAGATCATGGCACAGAGGTTGCCGTAAGTCAGGCCGGGATTATCGATTCTCACGGTGGCATCGGGCGCGCCTGCAACCGTATTGTTAGAGAAATAGTTGACCTTGTAGACATCCTGGGCGGAAGCCATAGCCGCGGCCGCAATCAGAGCGGCGAGCACAAACGTCTGGGGAAAGATGCGACAGATTAATTGTTTCACCGGGATCTTCTCCTAAGCGCTGTCTCACAACGGACAGAAACAACTCTCCACGCTTCATCGCCCACTTTAGACGTGGCCGTAGGATTTACAACTACCCAGGTGAGCTAGTCCGCACTACAAGATCGCTTTGCTGAAGGCGATGTCCTGCGGCCAGGTGGGTGGGTAGCCGTTCTGGCGAAGGATGGGGCCAATCTGAGCCCAGTGGCGTATGGCGTGGACGAAGACGTGCAGGGCCAGCTTGCGGCGGCTGCAGCTGATTTCTCCGCCGCTGCGCAGCTGCATGTGAAAGACCACGTCGAGGGCGGCCTGGCTGGTGGTCTCGAAGAAGACGCGCAGATTCGAGGAGGCCAGAGCGCGCAGTTTCCACGCGCCTTCCAGATCCTTTACTGGAGTTGTGCCTTCGAGGTCGCTGACCGGCTCGCCGAGCAGCCGCTGCGAGTGGCGCACGGCCGCGGCATAGATATGCCAGACGAGCTCGCCGATGTTGCTGCTGCGGGCGATGTCAGTGGGCACGGCTGAGGCAGGGGGATGGGCGGCGAGGAACTCCTGCCACCGTGCCGCGGTTTCATCGAAGTCGGCGAGAAGGTCTTCCAGCGTGACAGCGGTATGGCTCATGCTTCCTTTCTCAGGGCCCGATGGCCGATATCGTGGCGGTAGTAGATTCCGTCGAAGTGAATCTTGCCGATGCCTTCGTAGGCCTGCTGCAGAGCGGCTTCCAGCGTCTCTCCAGTGGCGGTTACGGCGAGCACACGTCCGCCGTTGGTTAGATACTGATGATCGACCAAAGAAGTTCCCGCGTGAAAGACTTCCACGCCGGTTACCGCTGCCGCCGCATCGAGTCCGGTGATGGGATATCCCGTCATGTAGCTTCCGGGATAACCTTTTGACGCAGCGATGACGGAGGCGGAAGCGCCGGGCTTCCAGCGGAATTCGGTTTCACTGAGACGGCCTTCGACGCAGGCTTCGAGCGCTTCAAAGAGATCGCTGTCGAGACGGGCGAGGATGGCCTGGGTTTCGGGATCGCCGAAGCGGGCGTTGTATTCGAGAACCATGGGACCGCGCGCGGTCATCATGAGGCCGCAGTAAAGCACGCCGGTGAAGGGTGTGTCCTCGGCGGCCATGCCGTCGATGGTGGGCTGCGCGATGCGGTTGAGAATCCACTCGCACATGGTTTCTGCGAGCATGGTGCCGGTGGAATAGACGCCCATGCCCCCGGTGTTGGGACCGGTGTCGCCTTCGCCGAGGCGCTTGTGATCCTGCGCGGGCACCAGAGGCGCGACGTTCTTTCCATCGCTGAGGACGAGAAAGGACAGCTCTTCGCCGGTGAGGAATTCCTCGATGAGGACCGAACTCTCTGCCGTGCCCAGCAGCTTGCCGTTGAAGAGGCCGGCGATGGCCTGTTCGGCGTCCTCCTTGGTTTCGCAGATCAGGACGCCTTTGCCGGAGGCGAGTCCGTCGGCTTTGATCACAACAGGCAGGTGAAAGCGCTCCAGGGTTTCGAAGGCTTCGGGCTGCGTGGTGCAGACGGCGTAGTTGGCCGTGGGGATGTTGTGGCGCTGCATGAAGCGCTTGGCGAAGGCCTTGCTGGTCTCGAGCATGGCTGCAGCCTGTGTGGGTCCGAAGACGGCTAGACCGCGGCGGCGGAGCTCATCAACCAGGCCAAGAGAGAGGGGCAATTCCGGGCCGACGACGGTGAGGTCCGGCGATTCTTCGGAGACGACGCGCAACAGGTCGCCGAGATCCTTTTGGCTGACCGGGACACAGCGAGCGATGGCGGCGATGCCTCCGTTGCCGGGTGCGCAGACAACCTCCGTTACGCGCGGCGACTTGCGCAGCGCCCACACTATCGCATGCTCGCGGCCTCCGGCGCCGATAACCAGCACTTTCATGATCGAGAAGCTCTCCGTTTCCTGCCAGACATTCTCTGGCCAGCCTATCTCAGGGGACGGCGTGAGCCAAATCTGCGAGGGCGTCGTGAACTTTTATTAACAATCGCATGTTAACTATGGTTTACATGCGAAGCGATTCTGCCTAGACTGGAAACACGCATGGTTGCCGCTGCTCCACTTCCCGATCCGCCGCCGCTTCTGCCCAAGCTGAAGAGCTCGCAGCTGTGGTCGTACTTCGGGCCGGCGTTTGTGGCCAGCATTGCCTATATCGACCCGGGAAATTTTGCCGCGAATTTTCTGGGCGGATCGATGTTCGGGTACAAGCTGTTGTGGGTGCTGCTGTGGTCGAATGCCATGGCCATCCTGGTGCAGTACCTGGCGGCCAAGCTGGGCATTGCCACGGGCAAAACGCTGCCGCGCAATTGCCGCGATCAATTTTCGCGGCCGGTGACGATTGGTCTATGGCTGGCGGCGGAGGTTTCCGCGCTGGCGACAGACATGGCGGAGTTTCTGGGCGCGGCGCTGGGCTTCTATCTGCTCTTCGGTCCGCGCTTCCTGCTGTATGGCTGGAACAAGACAGAGATTCTGCTGGTCTCGGCGGTGCTGTCGGCCATCTGCGTCTTCGCCATTCTGGCGCTGGAGCTGTGGGGCTTCCGCAAACTGGAGATGGCGATCATGGGCTTCGTGTGCGTGATCGGCGTCTGCTATGCGATCGAGATGCTGATGATCCGGCCACAGTGGTCGGCCATAGCCTTCCACACGCTGGTGCCGATGCTCGATGGCAAGAGCATCTACGTAGCAGTGAGCATGCTGGGCGCGACGGTGATGCCGCATGTGATCTATCTGCATTCGGCGCTGGTACAGCCGCGTATTCAACTAGAGAAAGCAGCGACGCCGCGGCATCGCTATGTCGAGCGGCTGAAGCACCTGCGCTTCGAGGCCATCGACGTATTTGCGGCGATGAATGCGGCGTGGCTGGTGAACTCGGCGATGATCGTGGTGGCGGCTGCGGCGTTTGCCGGCAAGACGCTCGACAATCCGATTGAGGATGCGCACCGCATGCTGGGTCCGCTGCTGGGCGAGACGTCGGCTTTCGTCTTTGCCGTGGCGCTGCTGTGTTCGGGGCTTTCGTCTTCGACGGTAGGAACGATGGCCGGGCAGGTTATTATCGAAGGCTTCATCGATGTGAAGTTCAGCATCTTTCTGCGCCGCCTGCTCACGCTGATTCCGGCGATCGCGGTGATTGCGAGCGGGCTCGATCCGCTGAAGATTCTGGTCTTCTCGCAGGTGGTGCTGAGCTTTACGCTGCCGTTCGCTCTGGTGCCGCTGCTGATGCTGACCAGCAGCCGCAAGCTGATGGGCGCTTTTGTTAATCAGCGTGTAACACACTGGCTGGGCTGGTTGACGGTGGTGGTGGTGATAGCGTTGAATCTGTTCCTACTGTGGCAAACTATCGCCGTTTAGATTTGTTTCACGCTTCGCTCACCGACAATAAACGACCCATATCCACATCCCCGACAATACCGAAAGGATTTGACCATGCGTCACGCGCGTACCTTCCTCCCGCGCTTCAGAGGCCCAGTGTTCGCAATGCTCTCTGTTGCACTCGCTCTTCCCCTATCCGCTCAATCGAACTCGCCGCTGTATCCAACCCTCACGACCGGCACCTCGCTAGAGGCCACCGCCGATCCGCTGATTGCCCGGCCCAATACCAAGCATTGCGAAGTGACTCTGCTGAGCGACCAGGCTTTCGCGGATTTCAGCAACAAAGATTTCACCTTCACGCCTCCGGCCGATTGCAAAGGACCATGGTCGAAAGTGATCCTGACGGCGGATTTCTCGATCAGTCCGGGTGTGCAGTATGACCGCACCGCGCAGCTCTTCTTTGGAGGCGTGAATATCTACTTCGGGACGACGGCGGAGCCGCTGCAATCGCAGACCGACACGTGGCATGTGGAGCGCGATCTTACGGATTATTCCAGCCTGTTCAAGGCGGCGCAGAGCGGGTATGCGTTCCTTGGCAATATTGTTGGAGCGGACGGGTTGACGTCGACGATCTATGGGACGTTCAAGCTGGAGTTCTACGAGCCGAATATCGTGAACCCGGCTCCGACGGTGGCGGATGAGATTATTCCTATCCAGAGCGGCGGCAATCCTTCGTTCACGATTCAGACGAGCACTCCTGAGATCACGCAATCGGTGACCTTCCCGAAGAACACAGAGCGGCTTTATCTGGATGTGACTTCGCAGAGCCAGTACCAGGAAGAACAGTGGTTCCTGTGCCTGCCTACGAGCGTGGCCGGTGAGCTGGATGACTGCCAGGACACGGCATTCCGGGAGACGCAGATCAGCATCGACGGCAAGCCTGCGGGTATTGCACCGGTGTCTCCGTGGATTTATACAGGCGGCATCGATCCGGGGCTCTGGGTTCCGATTCCGGGTGTGCAGACGCTGAACCTGCTTCCCTATCGGGTAGACCTTACGCCGTTCGCTGGCTTGCTCGATGACGGCAATCCGCACACGGTTGGAGTGGCGGTCACCAATGCTTATGCCTACTTCACCGACACGGCACAGCTGCTGGTGTTCGAGGATCATGGACGAGCAGAGCTGAGCGGTGGACTAACAGAGAACACGCTGGCCGCACCTGATCCCACGGTAACCGACACCATCACCCTGAACTCGAGCGGAATCGGCTCGGGGATTGCGACGGTGACGAACGTGCAGAACTTCACCATCAGCGGCTATGTGAACACTTCGCATGGGCGTGTGGATACGAAGGTGGAGCAGCAGGTGAACTTCAAGAACATATCCAACGTTGACAGTACCGCGACCACGTATCAGCAGGACACGGTGCAGACCTCGACGGTGAATTCGAAGACCACGACGCAGCAAGGGCCGATCTTCACGACGAAGGAGAGCACCTTCTCATTCCCGATCACCGTGGATGAGCTGGAGACGCTAGAGTCGAACGGCAATATCACCGAGGTAAGCAGCGTGGACCAGCACTACCAGAAGACCGATACGGAAACTCTTGAAGGATTTCCTATCTTCGAGAGCAGCGTTTCAAATGAAGTGAAGCCGACCGACACAGCGCTGTTTGTGTACAACGCCGCGGAAGGCAACTACTCGCTGGGGCAGAATACCAACCAGAGCAGCTCGCAGAACTATGTGTACCAGGACTCGCTGGGCAACTGCTACAGCAGCACGCTGACGGTTTCGGGGAATGTCCTGAATACGGTGAAGGACGGGGCTGCCTGCAAGGGCTTCCACTTCTAAACTGCAACTGCAGTAAAGGAAAAAGCCCGGCTTATGGCCGGGCTTTTTGTTTTCAGATCTTCGCAGTTCTTCAAAGTCCCGTAAGTCTGGAAGGCAGTGCCACAGCGATGGGCAGCCTCTCAGCAAACATGGAGAGTTGCTTATGCTATGCGGACTTCCCAGTATCAACCGGCGATAAGGCTTTCGGCATTGCGGATATGGAACCCTGGATCGCTAGCCATGACAGCATTCAGACATGCGGCGGCGATCGTGTCAGCGGGATTGATCTGAAGCTTCTTTGGCAGAATTGGCGCAAGAATTCGCAGGAGTTGCAATGCAATTTGCTCCATGAGCCGTGGCTCCTCACGCTGACCGCCGATCAGGCTGGGCCGAACGATGGTCAGTGATCTGAAACCCACTAGTCCGATGTCCCGCTCGACTTCGCCTTTGACTCTCGAATAGAACACCGCCGAGTTGGCGGAAGCGGTACTCGCCGAGACAAGGACATATGTGTCCACTCCATGCTGATGCGCGTCTCGCGCAAACTTCAACGGCAGCGCGTAGTCCACTTCGCGAAATGCTTTTTTCGAGCCTGCTTTTTTGATTGTCGTTCCCAGACAGCAGACGACCCCGTCGATTCCTTGATTGATGCTTTCGGGTACCAACGCCTCCAAGCTATCGGACACAGGATTTGTGAGCTTTGAATGAGGCTTCAATGGACGGCGGGTTGGTGCGATCACGCGGGTAACGGCGTGATTCGCAAGAGCCTGCACTAACACATTTCTCCCCACAAGCCCTGTGGCTCCCAACAACAATAAGTTCATCGTAGCCCCTTCTATTTCACCATTGCCTTCACCATCAGGCGCCGCCACGCTGCATCGGGCAAGAACCGGTTCAACCAGAAGAGCGGGCCGGGCTTGGCGAGATAGCGCAACCGGTTTGACGGATCATTCGCGGCACGGTAAATAACTTTCGCAACATCTTCCGGTCTCGCTGCCCTGGCATTACTTTTTGTGAAGACGCCCAGAAACTTATTCATGCTCGCCTGATAGGGTTCGCTCGTTGCAACCTGCATGCTGCCTTTGCCGAACTCGGTAAGAATGCTACCGGGTTCGATGAGTTTCACGCGGATGTGAAATGGGTCAAGCTCATAGCGCATCGATTCGCTCAGGCCTTCAACCGCGAACTTTGTCGCGACGTACGAAGAAGCATACGGCAGTGCCAGACGGCCCACGATGGAAGAGACATTCAGGATCAGGCCTTCGCCCGCGGCGCGCATCGCCGGGATGACCTGCTGCGTGACTTCGATCAAGCCGAAGAAGTTTGTGGCAAACTGCTGCTGAATCTGACCGCTGTCACTTGCTTCGATTGGGCCGAACAAGGCGTAGCCGGCGTTATTCAGGAGGACATCAATCTTCTTGTAACGGGCCAGCGTCTCCTCAACGGCGCGAGTGATGGAACCCGCGTCCGTGACATTGAGTGCGGACACGCTGATCTGCGGATGCCGAAGTGCGGCATCGGCCTTACGCGGGTCGCGCATCGTCGCGGCTACATTCCAGC
>CAVUWQ010000021.1:0-406033 GCA_963745105.1 uncultured Acidobacteriaceae bacterium | reverse complement strand
TTCTTCATGAAAGACTCCTTTACCTCAACCTGAATGGTCCTGCTCGCTGAACATAGGTCGCGAAGAGCCAATATTTGCAGGAAAAGTGACATGCGGTGTCCGAAATGAGACAAGCGGTCGGAGTTGGCTCTCAAAGAGCGCTACGCGCTTTGGACGGCCCTGTCCGCAGTGAGGTCTCCTTCGACGTTACAGCTATAATCCGTGCCGGAGGGGTCGACACACCCATTGCTGCAGACCACACAAGATAGCGGGCGGACAAGATGGATCTTGATCCTGTGCGCATGGACGATGGTAGGACTGTTGTTTGCCGCGCAACAGATCGTGGTGGAAAAAATACAGGGTGCGCACGTCAACTGGGCGATCGAGGGCGCGCTCGAGCTTGTCTGGTGGTACGTATGGGCGGCGTACACACCGCTTGTGATGGGTCTTGCCAAACGGTTCCCCTTGACGGGGCCGCGGGTCGTACTTCACATAGCGCTCCACACAATCACGTCGCTCACAATGGCTCCCGTGGCATCTGTGACCCAATACTTTCTGAGCCTTGGACTTCTCCGGTTTGTTTTTCACATCAATGGTCCTGACGTGCACCGCTTTCTCTCGTCGTTCGGAGTCGGTGTTCTCTTCATGAGCTTTACCGGCATACTCACATACTGGTTAGTGGTGGGCTTGTACCAGTCGATGCACTTTTACCAGGTTGCTCTGGAGCGCCAGACGATAGCGGCGCAACTGGAGACGCAGCTCTCCCATGCAGAACTTGAGAATCTCAAGAGCCAGCTGCATCCGCACTTTTTATTCAACAGCCTTCATGCCATCGGTGTGCTGATGCAGGAAGACGTCGATGCTGCGGGCCGTCTGCTGGTCAGCCTCGGCGACCTGCTGCGCATGGCCCTCGAACGCCGAGAGAACGAGATCACCCTGCAGAGCGAAC
This sequence comes from uncultured Acidobacteriaceae bacterium, assembly GCA_963745105.1. Taxonomy (GTDB): domain Bacteria; phylum Acidobacteriota; class Terriglobia; order Terriglobales; family Acidobacteriaceae; genus Silvibacterium. The sequence goes on along the minus strand of CAVUWQ010000021.1, from coordinate 405,105 downwards.
TCGAGTTTGTCGGCAAGTATCTGGAGATCGAACAGACACGCTTTCATGATCGCCTGAAGGTGCACATGCACATACCGCCTGATCTCCTCGGAGTCTATGTACCGAGCCTCGCGCTTCAGCCACTGGTTGAGAATGCCATCAAGCACGGCATCAGCGTGGATTCTGCCGCAGGCCGGCTAGAGATCACTGCTAAACTCCACAACGGCAGAGTTCGACTCTGCGTCCGCGATGATGGCCCCGGTCCGGCACCGGGATCTCGCCTGCGCTTCGGCGTCGGACTCACCAATGTCCAGTCACGCTTGAAACAGCTCTATGGGGGCGAGTCGTCGCTGGAACTTATCGGGGGCGATGGTCGAGGCTGTGAGGCCATCATCACCATTCCACTGCGGAGTTCGCATTGAAGACGCGAGTCCTCATCGTCGATGACGAACCGATCGCCCGGCGCGGTATCCGTCGCTATCTGGCCGAACACGACGGCATTGAAGTTGTAGGCGAGGCGGCGAACGGAATAAACGCGGTGGAGCAGATCAATGAACTTCATCCGGACATCGTTTTTCTCGATGTGCAGATGCCTGATCTGGATGGTTTTGGAGTCATAGAGAATGTGGAGCCAGTGAACGGCCCCGCTCCCATATATATCTTTGTCACGGCTTACGATGTGCACGCCATCCGTGCATTCGAAGTGCACGCAGTTGACTATCTCCTGAAACCGTATGACAAGGAGCGATTTGCCACGGCCCTGGTTCACGCACGCCAGGTTGTCGAACAGCGCAGGGAAGCAAATCGAGATCTCGAACCACTGCTCCGGTCGCTCCGTAGTCTCCGCACATTGGAACGCTTTGTAGTGAAGGACAATAAGCGGATTTTCTTTGTTCCCGTTTCTAACGTTTTGTGGATCGAAGCCACGGGAAACTACGCCTGCATACACACCGCCAGCGACAGTCACCTGTTGCGTGAAACCCTGGCGCACCTGGAGGAGAAACTGGCGCCACACCACTTCATCCGCGTGCGGAAGTCGACCATCGTGAACGGTGCCTGCATTAGCGAGATTCGTCCGATGTTCGATGGGGTTTACGACATCGTGCTGGCTGGAGGAGCGGTGGTCACGTCGAGCCGCAGATACGCTCATAAGTTACGGGCGCTGCTGGAATCCTAGTCTTGGCAGTGGTGAAGTAGCCTTGCAGGGTCGAGCATCCGCGCCGTGCGGCATTGCTGCCGTCGGGTTCTGATGGCGCCCTCCGAACCGGACGTGCACCTTTTGTTACGCATCCGGCTCTCCGGGAACGCTGATGTATGCAGGAGTGCGTATCCAGCCTCTGCGGAAGCGTTCCACGCGCAGCATGGACGCACGGTCGGGATACCGAGGGGTCGGAACTTCCCCGGCTGCCCCGGCTTCGGGATCAGCTTCCGTCGTGAGGACACCAACGAGGCTAGGCAAGTCCTCGCGGAGGTTGCCCGGCTCCATGGCCGCTCTCCTGTTGTCGACATGGTAATGTGGGAATCACCTTGGCGCGGCATGCAGTTCGATGATGCTGTGCAGTTGCAGGATGGAGAAGCCACAGACCATAGCGGAGCAGCTGTTCGGCGAGGCTCTCGAATTGCCACGGGAGCTGCGTGCGGCTTTTCTGGACGGAGCGTGCCGGGGAACCCCGGAGGTGCGGCGGATTGTAGAGGAACTCCTCGCCAAAAACGACCGTTTGAGCGGCTCTTTGTCAGAGCCAATTCATCGCTTGCATCAGACGCCGCACACGGAGACTCTCGCAAACCCAGTAGTAGCGGCTGGGACCAGGCTGGGACGATATTTGATCCTCGAGCCGCTTGGCTCGGGCGGTATGGGAGTTGTGTATCGCGCACGCGACGAGAAATTAGAGCGTGAGGTCGCAATCAAAATGCTGGCGCCGGGAGCGCTCAGTGGTGAAGAATCGCGCCGTCACTTTCGTCGCGAGGCACTGGCGCTGGCCAAGCTGAACCATCCCCGCATTGCCTCCGTGTATGACGTGGGCGAACAGGATGGTGTGGACTACATCGTCATGGAGTTGGTGTTGGGCGAGTCGCTGGCGGCCAAGCTGCGTTCGGGGTCGCTGGGCGTCAAGCAAGCAACCTCCATCGCGTTGCAGGTAGCGGAGGCTCTGGAGGACGCGCACGATCATGGAGTGATCCACCGCGATTTGAAGCCAGCCAACGTGATGATCACGCCGAAGGGGAATGCAAAGGTTCTCGATTTCGGCATAGCCAAACTATTGGCTCCATTGGGCACGGACGCCACCGTCTCGATGGCTGAGACCGGCAGGCTGGTAGGCACGCCACTCTACATGTCGCCCGAACAGGCGCTCGGGAAAAGCGTGGATGCGCGCACCGATCTCTGGAGCCTGGGAGTGCTGTACTACGAGGCGCTGACCGGTCGCGCGCCCTTCGAGGGCAAGAGCAGTATCGCCATACTTCATGCGATTACCGAGTCGTCATTCCCACCGCCCCGCGAGACGCAGCCGGAGCTCCCGGTACAGGCGGAACAGATCGTGGTGCGGGCGCTGGAGAAGGATCCGGCGCGGAGATACCAGTCGGCGGCAGAGGTAGCGCATGATACAGCCGACCTGCTGACACTGCTGAGCGGCCCGGTTCTGGTAGAGGTGAAGCCGCCAGCATGGAAATCACGACGCATAGCGGTCGTGCTCATGCTGGCAATCGTTGCGGCCGGACTGGCGAGCGTCCCGCTATATCAACGCATCCAAGAGCGGCGATGGGCCCGGGAAGCGGCGATTCCGCAGATTGAGAGTTTGATTGATGCGCGGAAGCCGCTGGCAGCGCTTGCGGTATTGAAGCGGGCGGAACAGGCTCTGCCGGGGGATGCGCGGCTGAAGCATATCGCCGATGCGAACACGCAGACGGTGATGATTACATCGGAGCCAACCGGGGCCTTAGTAGAGCTTCAGGATTATCTGACGCCGAAGGCAGCATGGGTAACGCTTGGGACTACACCGCTCACTGGAGTGCGGATTCCCAATGGATATTTTCGCTGGAAGCTGTCCAAGGCGGGCGTAGGGAATATGATGGCAGCGCCCGAAACGCATACGACGATGGATTTTCCGCTGGCTGAAGCGCAGAAGTCTCCTGCGGATATGGTGTACGCGAAGGGTGGGGAGTGGGGCAATTACAGCGCTTTCCTGGGATGGCTTGGTCCTTATAAGTTTCCTTCCTACTACGCCGATCGCTACGAGGTCACCAACCGCGAATATCAGAAATTCGTGGATGGCGGAGGCTATGCGAAACAAGAGTATTGGCCTGCAGAGTTTCATCAAGATGGGCGGACACTGACGTGGAGCGAGGCGATGCAGCAATTTCGCGACACAACCGGGCGTCCCGGACCTTCAACCTGGGTAGCTGGTCACTATCCAGAGGCGCAGGCGGATTATCCGGTCGCGGGAGTGAGCTGGTACGAAGCTTCGGCATTTGCGAAGTTCGCAGGAAAGACGCTTCCGGTTCTAGGACAGTGGTACCAGACGGCTCCGCCGGATGTCGCCGAATATGCGGTACCGGCGGCCAATATCACCAGCAACGCACTGGCGGCTGTGGGAACGTATCAGCAGTTAGGGCCTTACGGAACCTACGACACCGCGGGCAACGTTCGTGAATGGGTCGCCAACGTGGTGGATGACGATCTGCGTTTCATTCTGGGAGGCTCGTGGAAATCGCAGGCCTACCTCTATACGGACCCCGAGGCTCTCTCGCCATTTGATCGTTCGGATACGAACGGCTTCCGTTGCGTGCGCGATCTTGGTCCAGTGCCGGAAAAAGCGGCGCAGCCGTTTCATCGCGTAGCGCGAAACTTTGCCACATTCAAACCAGTGAACGACGAGGTGTTTCGCGCTTACGAACTGCTCTACGCCTACGACAAGACGCCGTTGAATGCAAAGGTAGAGGGCGTAGTGAAGGAGACCGAAGACTGGCGGGAAGAGAAGGTCTCGTTCGATACCGCGTATAACGGCGAGCGCATGTCCGCGTACCTGTTCCTGCCGAAACGCGTGCGCCCGCCCTACCAGACGGTTCTCTTCTTCCCGAGCGCCCGTGTCCTATTTCTTCCTGGGGACAGCAGTCAGCTGGGCGACGTGAAGTTCTTCGACTATATAGTGCAGAGCGGGCGTGCCGTGATGTATCCGGTGTATCAGGACATGTACGAACGGCGCGTCACGTATCGCATGCCGGGTGGGGGGGAGAGTGCTGAGCTGGCTACCGAGTGGTACAAGGACGCGGCTCGATCGCTCGACTATCTGGCTACCCGTCCGGACATCGACAGCCAACGGCAGGCCTATCTCGGGGTAAGTATGGGCTCGGCCGACGGCGTGATTTTTGCAGCGTTATTACAGGACCGGCTGAAAACGGCGGTTTTCCTCGACGGAGGCTATTTTCTGCAGCAACCGCGTGCGGGCGTGGACCAGGCAGACTTCGCGCCGCGAATAAAGAAACCGGTATTGATGGTAAACGGCCGTTACGACTACACCTTTCCGGCAGAGAAGGCGCAGGATCCGTTGTTCGCGATGCTGGGAACACCACCTGCGGATAAGAGCCACGCTTTACTCGATACACCGCATGATGTGACCGAGCAGCGTGCGCAACTAGTTAAAGCGGTGCTCGACTGGCTGGATAGGTATCTAGGACCAGTCCAACAGTAGCGGATGATGACACGCTATTCGATATTCAGGGCGAGGCCAAGAATGATCGGGAAACACTGAACTGCATCCCGTACAAGCTGCGTTGCGAGAGTCTCATACATACAAATGAAATGGATTCGATCTATAGGTGGATCTTGCCCGATCCCCTGCTCTCGCTTCCCTATGGCATGAATAGGCGCACTAACCATACGATGAGGAATAGCGCGATGATCGCCCCTAGGATGTGGACGATCCAATCGCCCGCCGTTTTTGGTTTCCCAAAGTTAAACATTTGGTGATCGTAGCACTCCGGCTCGAGACGGGATGCCGGAGGCGGCATCCGCAGGACAAGAAAGAGCGTGGCCGGGAGCCGATGTTGATATATAGCAGCCGGCGTCCTTGACTGCGTTGGATGAGTTGTCTGGCGCGAGGCATGAAATTCCAAGCCAAGCGTTTCAAATTGCTCGACTGCGCGAACTGGCATCGATACTGCTTCGCAAAAAAGCGAGCCGGTCCCTGTGGACCGGCCCGCTGGTTTTGTCTGAAGGCTGCTTAGAAAAGAATCTTCAGCGCGAGCTGAGTGTTGTACGGTTCGCCAGAGCCGATGCCGGGCGAGCCGTAGGAGACGCCGATGGTCGAGGTGCTGGCGCCAAATGCCCCAGGACCGGAGGAATAGTTCGTATTCGGCTGAGCCAGGTTGACGCGGTTGAAGACGTTGAACATCTCGACACGGAACTGGGCGTGAACGCGCTCTTTGTAGATGGGAAAATTCTTGAGCAGAGAGAGATCTACGTCTTCGAAGCCGGGTCCGTAGATGGAGTTGCGGTTGAGGTTGCCATAGGTGCCGAGACCCGGTACGGCGAAGCTGTTGTAGTTGAGGTACTGGGCAGACGAGTAGGACTGCACCGAGCGGTTGCTGTTCAGGGCCGGGCCGGTGATCTCGGCGCGGTCCTGATACTCGGTCGTGCCAGAATTGTCAGCGCCGGAGACGATGTTGAGGGGCTGACCGCCCTGGAATTTAAGGGTGCTGTTGACCTCCCAGCCTTTGGTGAGAATAGCGGGACCGTGGCCGAGAGCGGGCACCGTGTAGTTGAGGTACGCGGCAAAGTGGTTGCGGATGTCGTTGTTGGCGTTCCCCTTGTTTCCCTGCAAATTGAAGGAGTCCTGGGGCGCGGTGTAGAAGCCGCTGGCGTCGTCGATGTTGTGGCTCCAGGCGTAGGCGAACTGGCTCTCGAGCCCATGCCATGAGCTGCTCCTGAGCGTAACCTGGAGGGCGTTGAAGTTGGAGCCGGAGTTGCTGTTGACCTGGTTGACGATGCCGATGTTGGGGAACTTGCTGAAGAACGGGCGCGAAGCCTGCTGCGCCGAGAAGGTGTTTCCGTTGACCGTAACCGGCCCATAGGTGACGCCGTTGACGGTGGTAGGCGAGGTGACCTGGTCGAGCTGAATGCCGGGGACGATGGCGGACCGGTTGATGTCCTGGAGGGTGAGGTTGTGCTTGCTGGCCGAGCCGGTGTAGCCGATGTCGAACAGCCAGGACTTGCCCAGGCTCTGCTCAAGGTTGACGCCGAAGAGCTCAGTGTAGGCGGTCTTGAAGTTGCGATCGACGGAGTAGACGGAGACTACGTTGTCGCCGGTCGGCTCGCCGAGCGCGGGGGTAAAGATGGGAGGGGTTTGGTCGGGCGTCCAGACAGGCCCCGTCGACTGATCGTACGCGCCTTTTACGATCGAATAGTTCGGCTGACTGCCCGCCGGGTTGTTGTTCACGCCGTTGGCGCCGCCGTTGGATACGCCGAGGTTGCCGTAGAAGGCCTGGCCGGCGGGCTGATCGAAGTAGATGCCGTAGTTGGCGCGGACCACAGTGCCGGGGAGCGCCTGATACGAAACACCGACGCGCGGCGAGAAATTGAGCCAGTTGGATTTGTAGATGTACTGCGGGGCGCCCGAGGTGCCGGCGACGAGCAGACCACCGTTGTTGGGGTCAAAGATGGAGCTGTTCGGAGGGTTGGTGTAGAACGGCTGCTCGTAATCGTAACGCAGACCCAGATTGACGTTCAGCTTAGGCGTAACCTGCCAGGTGTCCTGCGCAAAAAGCGAGCCGGTATGGGTGTAGATGAATCGTTCCTGCGTGCCAAGGGTGATGCTGGGATCGAATGCATACCCAGCCATAAAATCGGCGAGGTTCAGCACATTGGGATCGGTGACCGAGGTATCGTTTGCCCACGGCCCGAGCACGCCGCCGGTTCCGAAGCCGAAGGTGCCGCGGCCGCCGAAATTGTAGTAGAGGTCGATGTAGGCGCGACGATAGTCGATGCCAGCACGAATCTGGTGTCTGCCGATGTTCCAGCTGACGATGTCGCTGATCTGGGCCATGATGTCGTTGCGGCCAGAGGTTGGGGTGACACCGATGGAGTCAAAGCCGTTGATCTGGACGTTGGGGGCGCCGGTGATGCCGGCACCTGTATTGAGCCCGGCGAGGGTGAGGAGATTCTGGGTATGAACCTGATCCGCGAAGCCCTGGGTAAAGAAGTTGGCGCCGGCGGAGACCTGGTTGGTGAGATTGGGACGGAGGGTGTAGTTCCAGGTCACGTTGAAGTTTTGGTTGTGGGAGGGCACGACCTGGAAGTAGTTGGAGAGAAGGGAACCTGCGTAACCATCGGCATAGCCCTGACCGAAGTACCAGATACCCGAGAGGTGGCTCTTGTCGCTGAAGCTGTGGTCGATGTGGGCCACGAGGTTGTGGCTGTATCCACTCGTGGGTACGCTGCTGGAGTAGTTGAGCGGAGAGGCAGGGAGGTTGGCGATCGCAGTGGGTTCCCAGAGGGTGCTGAGAATTTTCTGGGAGACGACGCTCGGGGTAACGCCGTATTTGGCCAGCTCGGCGAGTGCCAGGCTCTGGTAGGCCGGTGAGGGCTCGGTGGCGGAGGCGGAGAGGCCGATGAGGTACTTCTGCTCCTCATAGGTGAGGAAAAAGAAGGTGCGGTCGCGGCGGATAGGTCCGCCCAGCGTACCGCCAAAGTTCTCGTTGCGCAGTGGCAGGGCCCCGGACCCGGGGGTGACGAATGGCGAGGCCACGGCCAGGGCCTCGTTGCGGTTGTAGTAGTAGGCATCTCCGTGGAATGCGTTGCTTCCCGACTTGGTGGAGATGTTCAGGTTGCCGCCGGGACTGCGCCCGGATTCGCTGTTGCCCGTGGTCTGCAGAGAGTACTGGTCGAGGGCTTCGATGGGATAGACGACGCCGGCGATGCCGCTGATGCTGCCCTGGTTGACGGCGACGACGTTGAGATAGAGGTCGTTGTTGTCTGTACCGTCGATGGTGTAATTGAGCTGGTTGTTGCGGGTACCGTTGATGGAGCCGCTGTTTCCGTAGCCGGAGAAGGAGACCGAGGTGGCCTGGAGCTGGGTGAAGTCACGGCCGTTGAGAGGCACATCCTGAAGCGCGGTGCCATCCAGGGTGGTGGTCTGCACCACGGTGGTGGTGTCAAGCGCGAGGGCGGCGGCGGACACTTCAACGGTTGTGGCCTGCTGCGAAACTGCAAGCTTCACCGGCAGTGTGTAGATCTTGCCGGTGAGTACCTGAACGCCGCTGACCTCAGTGGTCTGGAAGCCGGTGGCTATGACTTTAATAGTGTAGGTACTTTGGGGAATATCGCTGAAGAGGAACTCGCCGGCGCCGGACGAAACGGTCTCGCGGGCGCCCCCGGTGGCCACGTCGACAGCCGTCACTTTTGCGCCAGCAACCACTGCGCCTGAGGGGTCGGTAATTGTGCCGTTGATGCTGCCGCGAAAGGTCTGCGCCAGCGTAGGAGTGGACAGCATAAACAGGAGGGCGAGCATAGCCGGCAATACCGGCAGCAGTCGTCTATTCATTTTCATTACAGCCTCGTCACAAATGAAATAAACCTCCGGCCCCTGCGTGCATTCAGCAGCAGCAACCGGTGGAAGTCGTAATGTGTAGATACGTAGCCCGGAAGTTAACCGAACACTGTGCTTATTAAGCCGCTTTGTTACTTGTTTTTATTTCTCGCTCGATGAGCCGGCGAGATTGCGGAACATGTTGGGAGTGGTCGACCGCCGGAGAATGGGCAGCAGAGGCTCAAGCGCGCCGACACTTACAGCAACGACAACAGTAGTGCGGGGTTGCGGCCTTGTTCAACACGAATAGGAGAGATAGTAACACGACGACAATATGGTGGCGCTGCGGATAAATGGTGCCTATGTTGCGGATAAATGGTGTCTATGCTTCGCCCTCAGGGCTGCGGGCCGCTGCCCCGAACCATAGACCTTCTACTCTGCGGACCAAGAGCAGACTGCGATGGGGATTTTGGCGGATGCAGGCTCTGCATATGACGGCGCGGATGTGGCCGCAACTTTCCAGAAAGGCTTCCGCGCTGCTGCTGCGGCGGCCCATACCTAACCATTGCGGGTCTGCTGCCAGCGTTTATGGATTCACGCGAATGAGAGAGGGCATTCTCCGTTCGAGATAACTGTCGAAGATTGCGACCTTTATTATCGATAGGAATAAGGCGCATCGGCTGGGAGTGAGCATCGAAAATGACGACAAGATGGAAGTTTTTTCACCTGGCCGTCAGACGGCAACTGCCACAGTCCTGGGCAGCTGTCGTGGTACCGCCGCTGCGGCAATTAAGAAGCCTCAGTCTGCGCCTTGGAAAGCTGGGCGAGACAATAAGGCTCGCCCGTTCGCTTTTCCTGGACGGACCACGTCAGATTGCTACGAGACCACCATCTACAAACAGCTCCACTCCATTCACAAAGCTTGAATCATTCGAAGCAAGGAACAGCGCTGTTGTCGCGATCTCTTCAGGCCTGCCGATCTCTCCACGCGGGATCATTGAGGTGAACTGCTTTTTCGCTTCTTCGCCTAGCGGTTCGAGAATTGGTGTATCGATCGGTCCGGGGCTGATCACGTTGACCCGTATCCTGCGATCCTTCAACTCATTGAGCCAGGTGCGGGCAAACGAGCGCACCGCAGCCTTACTGGCGGCGTACACCCCAAACGCGGGAAAGCCTCGTACACCCGCGATTGATCCGTTCAGAATGATTGAGCCGTTGTCGTTAAACAGCTTCAGCGCCTTTTGCACAGTAAAGAGCGTTCCACGCACGTTCAGATCGAATGTGTCATCGAAGTGTTGCTCAGTCACCTGATCGACTGTCGCGAATTCGCCACGGCCAGCGCTCGCAAAAAGTACATCGATTGAGCCCTTCTCGCGTTTCACCGTCTCGAAAAGGCGATCAAGATCATCGAGTTTCGACGCGTCGCCCTGCACCCCCGTAACATTGCGCCCTATTTCCTTGACAGCCTTGTCCAGAACATCCTGACGCCGTCCCGTGATGAAAACATATGCGCCCTCTTCGACAAACAGCTTCGCGGTGGCCAGCGCCATGCCGCTAGTTGCTGCTGTTAATACGGCAATCTTGCCATCAAGCTTTCCCATCGACTCTCCTCTCGCAGCGGCGGCGATATCGTCTTCCGCTGGCATGATCCAACAGATGCGATCGTTTGACAGTAGATTCAAAAGTTCTGGATTTATGAACTATGTGAGTTTTGCCGTTCCGCGGCCGGCCCCGGAGCGTCTACCATAGGAGAAGTCAGACGCTCATGAAGCCGCTCATCCATCCCGCCATTGAGGATGTTCCGCTCGAGGCGATCCTGCATGCCCTGGCCGACCCCGTACGCGTCGCTCTTTTCGCCGAGGTCGTCGCTCAGGAATGTTCCCGCAGCTGCACGACGCTGGTTGGGGTGCTTGACAAGCCCATTCCAAAGTCCACGCTCTCCCAACACATGCGCATCCTACGCGAGGCTGGGCTCATCCGCGGCGAGCGCCATGGGGTTGAGATGCGCAATACCTCGCGTTGCGACGAGATCGACGCTCGCTATCCCGGCCTGATTCTCTCTATCGTCACTGCGCACACCATCCAGATTGAGGCCGAAAAGAAGCGGGTTCGTCGCCGCTCGCGCATGACAACTCGCTCCTGAGAACATTGACTCGATTCCAATATCAGAAGAAAAATGCAAGCGCCTGAGCTTCTCTCAGAAGAAGAAGAATGCTTCTTTCGAAGCGCGAGTGGCTGATCAATATTGCTCACATCTTGAATGCGCCGCACTGCGAGTTTTACCTAACTCTTACTCAGTCTCTCTAGTTAATAGTGATGCGCGGCAGTAGCCTCAAGGTTAGAGGCATGCCATGGCAACTCTTATTGCATCACCGGAAATAGCTGGCAGTTCCGAAATAGTTGAAGTAGTGCAGACTCAGTCTGCTGAATTCAACTGGGTGTTTTTTGTGGTAATTGCTTCGTTTCATCTGGGAGCCGTGGCTGCACTGTTCGCCTTTCATTGGTCTTCAGTCTTCGTGTTTCTCGTGATGTGGCTGTTTGGCCAGAACGTGGGCATTTCTATCAGCTATCATCGCCAGCTCACCCATCGTGGTTTCACCACACCTAAGTGGCTCGAGTATGCCATGGCGATCTGTGGCACCATGGCGCTGCAAGGTAGTCCTATCTACTGGGTTGCGGTGCATCGCATGCATCACCAATACACCGACAAACCTGGCGATCCGCACTCTCCCCGTGACGGTAAATGGTGGTCGCATATGGGCTGGATACTGCGAGGCTCTCTTCATAGCGAAACGACGACGCTCTCTCGTTATGTCCCCGACTTACAAGGAGACCGCTTCTACCGGTGGCTGGCAGTCTGGCATTGGCTGCCGATCACTCTGACTGGCATTGCTTTGCTCGGCGGCGGCACTGCTCTTGGCGGATGGAAGCTCGGTCTCTCGTGGTTGCTTTGGGGTGTGTTTCTGAGAATCTCCGTGGGCTTCCATGTCACTTGGCTGGTCAACTCGGCTACCCACCTGTGGGGTTCGCGCCGTTTCAAAACCCGCGATGATTCAACGAATAATTGGTGGGTTGCGTTGTTGACCGGAGGGGAAGGCTGGCACAACAATCACCATGCGCATCCTGTATCTGCCAGCCATGGCATGGCCTGGTGGGAAGTAGATTTTAATTACTGGGGCATTCGACTGTTGGCGCTGCTCGGGTTAGCCAAGAACATCAAGATAACGCGTCCTCGGGCAAGTGCGGGTAACTGCAGGAATCCTACTCTGAGTGAGCACGTAGAATGACTCCCCTTCGAATCAACGGTTAACCCTCTAGTGTGGCCAGCAGAAAGTCCAGCAGCGTTCTCTCTGCCCAAGAGCCTGCGTCGCCGGGCTCAAGCGAGAGAAATGACTTCAGGCCAGCTCGCGTTTCGAAATCTGATTTGCTCAAACCGAGCTTCGGCGATTTGATTTAAGCGACAACCTCGCGACTCACTTGCGCCAGTCTATTCGGTGCGCAGCGCGATCACCGGATCGACCGACGCTGCGCGGCGCGCGGGAATATAGCTCGCCAGGAGAGCCGAAACACCTAGAACTGCGGCCACTCCCCCCAAAGTTGGGGGGTCCCAAGGATGAATCCCGAACAACAAACCACGTAAAAGTGTGGCGGCAGCCAACGAGCAAACCGCTCCAATTGCGATTCCGGTAGTGGCGAGCCAACCCGCTTCTCGCAAAACCATCTGGTGGACAGATCCGCGTTGCGCGCCAAGCGCCATCCGGATGCCGATCTCCCTCGTCCGTTGGCTTACCGAATATGCAATCACTCCATACAGCCCCACCACTCCGAGCAACAGTGCCATCGTGGCAAAGCCTCCTACCAGCCAGGCCGAGGATCGGTGCAGGTAGGCCGCCGGCGAGTCGCGAATGTGGTCGGTCATGGTCACGCCGTTATGAGTGGCAATATTGGGATCTACCTCGTGAATCGAGGCCTCCATTGCAGGTAGCAGGGATTTCGGATCTTGCGACGTGCGCACGATCACGAAGAAGGAATTGTCCGGGCTCTGAGCAAAGGGCATATACATCGCAGGACGAGTAGCGATATCCAACGGCCCTTCTTTAATGTCATCCACAACGCCGACGATCTCCAGCGCAGACTTCACATCGCCGAAGTTAATGCGGCTTCCTAACGGATTCTCCCCCGGGAAGTAGCGCTTTACGAACGTCTGGTTGATGATTGTTACCCCTGGCCGGGAGGCATCGTCCGCCTCAGTGAAATATCGGCCTTGCAACAGCCGCGCCTGCAGGGTCGTGAAATAGGTGGAACTCACCTCCCGGTCGTTCACCTCGTTGTAAACTCCCAGGTTCGGCTTACCGACGATTCCTATCGCCTTGATACCATCACCATCCCCGACTGGCAGATCGCTCGAGACAGCAACCGATTTCACTCCTGGAATAGCCGCAAGCTTGCTCAAGACCAGCCGTTCCATCGCAATCTTTTGCGGATCCTTCGCATAGCTGGAGGCTGGTCCCCAGACCTGTAACATAGCCAGATTCTCCGGCTGTATACCCATCTCCACATGCAACAGCCGGTAGAAGCTCTTGCCCAGCAAACCCGCAGCCACCAGCAGCATCATGGCCGTGGCAAGTTCGATGACGACAAGGTTTGCGCCGAAGCGCCGCCACACCACACCTGCGCCTGTCCGTCCTCCCTCCGCCAGGCCTTGCCGCACGGTCACCAATGACAGCCGCAGCATCGGGGTAAGAGAAAATATCGCGGCAGCCAGCAGTGAAATTACGCCGGCGAAAAGCACCACACGAGCGTCCAGCGCAACGCTAGACAAATACGGCATCTCCGCGAGCCTCTCCGGCGGAAGCAGTTTCAAGAGAGTCTGCATCGCGGCGTAGGCAGATGCGATACCGAGCACGCTGCCGCTCGCCGCCAGAAGCAGACCTTCCGCCATGAATTGGCGAATCAACCGCCCCGGCGTTGCCCCCAGAGCCCCTCGCACCGCAATCTCTCTTTTTCGGCTTTCGGAACGCACCAGCAACAGGCTCGCAACATTCACGCTGGCGATTAAAAGCAACAACCCTGCGCCGCACAACAGCACCAGCAGAATTGGGCGAATGTCGCCAACGATCACGTCTGTCAGGGGTAGCACAAGCGCGCCGCGGGTGAGGTTCGAATCGGGATACTGCTTTTGCAACTGCCTCGCGATCCCCTTCATCTCCGCGTCTGCCGCAGCGACGGAGATTCCCTCTTTGAGGCGGCCGACTCCAAAGGAATTGTGACAACCTCTGCTTTTGTTGCAGTTACTCGATGGATCGATCGTCAGCCAGAACTCCGCCGGTCCCGCCGGAGCGAAATGAAAATTGCGCGGCAATACTCCGATAACGCTCGCCAAAGTCCCATTCAGAGTTATCGTCTGCCCAACTACGTCTGCCCTTCCACCAAACCGCTTCTGCCACGCAGCGTAACTCAGCAACACCGTACCGGAAGCCGATTTAATATCTTCGCCGTCATAAAAATCTCTCCCCAGCGCCGGAATCACCCCAAGCGTCCGGAAGAAGCCATCGCTCACCCGCGCTCCGTTGGCTTGTTGCGTGCCTGTGGGCGTGTTCAACATAAGGTCATCCTGCTCGTACTCCGCCATCGAACTGAAGACGTGATTGCGTCTCTTCCAGTCCAGATAATCCAAATAGGACAGATGGAACCTCGGCCCGGTCTGATTGCTCTCAAACATGTTGACGAGCCGTGCTGGGCTTTCATACGGCAGCGGCTTGATCAACGCGGCATCCACAAAAGCGAAGATCGCAACACTCGCGCCGATCCCCAGAGCAAGCACGAGGATCGCGGTCGCGGCGAAGCCCGGATTCTTCATCAGCTGGCGAATCGCATACTTAAGATCGCGGCCCAGATTGTCCAGCCACACGATTCGACTCTTCAAATAGAAACGCTCTTGCGCCGCGGGCACATTGCCAAACTCGACCCTCGCCTTCCGCCGCGCTTCATCGTCGCTAAAGCCTTCACGTCTGAGTTCATCGGCTTCGAGTTCCAGGTGCGCCTTGATCTCCTCCGAGAAATCCTTTGTGCTACGCCTGTGCCTGAACATCTCTAAGCCTCCTCGCCACCTGGCGCCGGGCTCCCGCCCAGAATCAGCCCCATCGCCCTCGTCAACCGCTCCCACTCCGTCGTCTTCTCGATGAGTTGCTCGCGACCCTTCGCCGTTAACGAATAGAAACGCGCCTTGCGGTTGTTCTCACTCACGCCCCACTTGGCGCTGATCCATTTCTTGTCTTCAAGCCGCTGCAGCGCCAGATAGAGCGAACCATGATCGACAAAGAAAACCTCTTCCGATTGGCGCTGGATCAACCGCGCCACCCCTTGGCCATGGCACGGCCCCAGCACGAGAGTCTTCAAAATGAGCAGGTCCAGCGTTCCCTGCAGCAGAGCGATACGAGCATCGGTATTTTGTCCGGAAGGCATCCGACCCAAGTGTTGCATCGCTCGGGTCGGATGTCAACATGTCATGCGCCATCACACAAAGCGATCTTGGCCGCAAAGAAGCTCAATAGGGAGATTGACGAAGAGTTACTCCAGCACATTGATTGGGCAACTGACGAAAATCTTCAGCGGGGAATGTCGCCGCAGGAGGCGCGGCGAGCGGCTCTGCTCAAATTTGGAGGAATAACACAGGTCAGAGAGAGCTACCGCTCGCAGCGCGGATTGCAGCTTCGAATTCAAGCGACCCGGCTTCAAGGCTAAGTTTGGATTAGCTCATCGCTCTGCGAAGCACGACTGTGCTAACTGAAACGCGGCGGATCTTGAGATCCACTTGAGTATGGTTCATGTCCAACTTTCATATGGAAGTTGGCGCGAATGCGGTCACTCCTCCAGACAAAAAGATTGAGGCTGCAACGGTAAAGAGATTCCGGTTCATTCGGTCATATTCGTTCTGTGTGTTGTGGATTGCACATTTTGAAAGTGGCCTCTCCTCCAGGCCCAAAGGATGCCGGCGCAAGCGAGAATGCCAATGACCATAGCCAGAACCGAGCCATCAGGTCCGTAGGTGCCGCCGGTAAGAAGAGCGGACTTGCCGTGCGCGGGCGTGCTGAGCAGCAAACCGTGATGAGTATTCACTCCAAGTAAAGATTCCTCGGCAAAATCCCATGCGGTATGCATGCTGATTGCCATCCAGAGCCTGCCCGTCGCCATGTAGAGCAGTCCCAGTGGAAGGCCTGCGTTGATCGCGACCTCGAGGAGGGGAAGCCACGAGCCATGGCTGAGATGCGCGAGGCCGAACATCGCTGCGGAGAGTACTAGCCCCCAACGCGGTCCAAAAGCGCGTGCCAGGATACGCAGCAGAATCGCCCGGAAGAGCAGCTCCTCCATCATTCCCGACAGATAACTGTCGAAGACGAAGCTGTCGAACACATGGCTCAGGTGGTTAGGCTTCACCTCGTAAAGTCCCAATGCCCAAAGCATGGCAGTGATGAGGCACAGCATGACGACGCCGATGATCGCGCCGATCAGGATGTCGGTAATTGTTCCCGCACCTGGCAGCACCTCAACCGGGGTACGTTTTTCCGCTGCACGAATAACGAAGGCATACACCACGAACGCGAGAATCGGAATGCCGAGCACGATTACATAGGAGGAGTTCGGCGGCGGGTGAAACCAATGCCCGATGTACTGCGTGGAGAGAAAGAAGGCGAATGCGCCCGCGAAAAGCAGCATCGCCCACAGGATGGCCCGAAGCCATAGCCAGCGGCCAGACGTCAGAACGCCGGCGGTTCCAAGTTCGATTGGCCATGCTGCAGTTTCTTTCACTGAATCTCCTTGCCCTATTGCGGAGTGCGGAAAAGCTGGCTCGAATGCTTCGGTAAACAGAAGCTCGATCGTCGCCGCTAGTTCGGATACTGAAGACAGCGGAACGGCCAGATAGGCTGGAAGAGCCGAAGTCAGCAGGTTGAGCATGCCCGCACCGAAATCCACAAAGGCGTAAACGAGATCTGCGCCCTCGCTTCGAAACGTGTGTTCTCTAGGCCGTAACCATCGATATGCCTTTCCGGAAGGCGAGCAAGACTGTTGCTTCACTGTAGGGCGTTAGAGCCGTATTGGCACCGCCGAATTCTGCAGAATTGTCACTCCATTTTTCTGCAGGTAAAAAAACAGAAGTAGTTGTCAGTGAACGATACGAATACATCGCCATGTCGCTCGATTCTTGGTTACTTGCGTGAATTGAAGCGAATATAGGTAAACCTGCTTTTGAAAGAGCCAAAGCAATGCAATGAACTATGCGGACAGACCAAGTCGATCGAGTAGTTCAACTTTGGAAAGCGGAACGGCCTGACTACGACCTGGCTCCCGTCCAGATCATTGGGAGGGCGGGCCCACCAACGTAAGCGGTATTGAAGTCGGCGGTATTTTCGCGTCGCCTGTCCTGGGGGACGGGGGGAAGAGGAAGGGCAAACTGACGACGGATCAACTCAGCGATCGAGAACCCGCGCTAAGCAGGTAGTGACCCGAGCGTTCAATTGCGGGATGGTGAAGGGTTTGGTTAGAAAATCTGTTGCTCCGGCTCCAAATGCCGCTCGCGTGCTACTCTCATTGCCAAAAGCTGTTAATACCAGAACCGGAATACCCGACAGGCTCAAATCGAGCTTCAAGTTCTCGAGCACCTCCATACCGCCCATCCGCGGCATATTCAGATCGAGCACGATTATATCTGGACGCTTGCGTCTCATTTCGCTTAAACCTTCATTGCCGTCTTCGGCTGAAAACACGTCATAATCTTTTGCCAGCGCCGCCTCGGCAAGTAAATGGATATTTGGATCGTCGTCAATGATCAGAACCGACAACCGCCTGTCGGGCTTCGCTTCAACAGACTCCTGAACCAGATCTGGTTCTGAAAACCTCTTCAAAGGATGCACCACGATGTCGCAGCCTTCATACGCGCAGAAAACATGAGGTCCTGACATGCGTCTCTCTGCAAGAGCCTGCGCCGACTTCTCGATCTCCAGTATTGCCGCATCATCGTGAAGCGGATCATGGTGAATCAGCGCAAGATGCTTCACCTCTGCGGCGGCGGCCAGTTTTACACAGTATTGATAAGTGCTATGACCCCAATTTTTTTTGGATAGATATTCCTGCGAAGTGTATTGACTGTCGTGAATGACCAGATCGGCGCCCTGCATGAACTCGGCATGGCGCCGGTCTCCGGCATGAAGGATGGATGACACGCCCCCGGATCTCGCATCTGCGCGCCATAACGTTTCGGAAAAGGGTTCATGGTCGGTGAGATACACGATGGAAACGCCATCAGCCTCGATTCGGTAGCCCAGGCAAAGCCCCGGATGGTTCAGATACTGGGTCCTGACGCTGATACCGTTGATATTGTGCGTTCCTTCGCGCAACTCCCGGAAGTGAATCTTCGCTGGCAATTGATCGAGTTTCACCGGAAAGTAAGTAAATTCCATTTGTCCGGCGAGCACGTCCGCCAGCGAAGGGCCAACGCCCTCGGGTGCGCAGATGGTGAACTCGTTTCCCGGCACAAAAAGCGGCTCAAAAAACGGCAGCCCCTGAATATGGTCCCAATGGGTATGGCTCAGAAGTAGAGTGGCCCGCAGCGGAAGCGGAAGGTGCCCAAGGTCGATGCCAAGGCACCGTATGCCGGTCCCGGAATCCAGGATGAGCCGCTGATCGCTGTGGGTGATTAATTCGACGCACGGCGTGTTGCCGCCAAATCGCACCGTAGAAGGGCCGGGAGTGGCGATAGACCCTCGAGTTCCCCAAAAACGTACGCGCATGTTGGTCTGCCTCTTTCAATTACAGCAACGCCGGTTCGATGTTCATCTTATGGCTTCAACGCGAATCTCTTCCAGGTATTTTGCGAGATGATCGATTGCGACCTGAATTCGATTCAACTCCTGGGCTTTCGCGCCTTGCTCAATTGCCGCGCCGATCTCGGTGATCCGCGGAAGGCCAAAGCTGCCTCCGGTTCCATGCAAGTTGTGTCCGATTCTCTTTAGCGTAGCGTAATCCTGTGCGGCTCCGGCGCTGGTGAGCGCTTTCAAATCGTTTTCCACGTTCCTGATATAGCGAGGCCTGACCGCTAAGATCGATGGGTCGACGGCGGCGGTTTCCATGACAGGTTCGGGAAAGGACAACCCCGACGCAGGTTGATCGCATGTTGATGCGAATTTATAGATCGCATCCATCAACGTGGCTTTGGCGATTGGTTTGGTCAAATGTGCATTGAAGCCTGCCGCTGCGCTTCTGCCCATCGCCTCTTTGAACGCATCTGCAGTCAACGCCAGAATGGGTAGTGGATGAGAATTCTGGGTGCGCTCCCACTCGCGCATAGCGGCGGTCGCCTCATGGCCGTCGAGCACAGGCATATGGGCATCCATGAGCACCAGGTCATAATGATTGCTCTTCATCTTTCCCAGGGCGATCTCGCCATTTTCTGCAAAGTCCAGGAGGCAGCGTGTGTTTTTCAGATATGCCTCGATCAGAAAACGATTGTCCTCTGAATCATCCGCCAGAAGAATATGTATGGGTACTGAATTCTCTTCGACCTGTCGGGACCTGGCAAACCCGGTCTCGGCTCCGGGTGTAACGACGAGGCTATTCGACCCTTCCGATACTTTCAGCTTTGCCGTAAATAGAAATCGGCTTCCTTCTCCTACCGTGCTTTCTACCCAGATCCTTCCTCCCATCAATTCCACGAGGCGTTGAGAGATCGCCAATCCGAGTCCGGTTCCGCCATACTTCCGCGTTGTTGAAGAATCCGCTTGCGTAAACTTCGCGAAAATGCTCCCGAGCTTCTCTTGCGGAATACCAATGCCGGTGTCTTTTACGCAAAAAAGCAAGGCTCCGGGAGATACATCCTCCGGATCTTGCTTGACCTCGATATCCACTCTGCCCGATTCCGTAAACTTGAGTGCATTCCCAAGCAGATTTAACAAAACCTGCCGCAGCCGCAGAGGATCGCCAGCTACCACGCTGGGAAGGTTCTCAGCCAATACTGATCCAGTTCGGAGGCCTTTGCTAACGGCACGCGCTTTGGTCAGCTCCAGCACCGTTTCAATCAGCTCCCGCAGATCGAACTCTGTCTCCTCCAGCTCCAGGTGGCCTGCTTCGACCTTGGACAGGTCGAGAATGTCATTGATCAATGCGAGAAGATTGTGACCGGCCCGTTGAAATACTTCCACGTACTTCTTCTGCTCACCACTCAGATCGGTGCCGGCAAGCAGGTCAGCCATGCCGAGAATCGCGTTGAGCGGCGTCCGGATCTCATGACTCATGGTCGCTAGAAATTCGCTCTTCGCTTGCGTAGCCCGTTCTATCGCCTGATTCAGGCGAACGATCGTCTCGTTTTGCATCGCGAGCTCGTGAGCATAGAGTTGCATCTGCTGACGCTCTACGTAAGCCGCATCCGCTCGCTCAATAACCAGGTACTGACTCCCTCCGGTGGTGAGTGCCCATGCCAGGAGGTGGTATTCGTCTCCGCTATCATCTGTCTCTGTCCAGAAGGAAGATTGAAGCCGCTCCACGGACCCGGTCTCCCAGAATTGCTCACATGTCGGAAGAAAACTCTCGAGCGCCGGAAAGTGCTCGATGAGGGTAAATCCCGCATCTGTGCCGATGTCTAGAGGCCCCAGTCGCAGGAACCACTCCGGATAGCCATTGATAACCTGAAACTGTCCTTGCTGGTCTCGCTCGAATACGGCAAACTGCATCGCGGAAAGCAACGCGGCTGCAGCATCGCCGGAGTGATCGCCATCAGCATGGCTTTCCGGTCGGGGCGTGTCAGGCATGATTTTCAAGCATCCTTCCCGCCAGCTCCTGAAAAAGCTCTTCGATTCCCTCTCCACTCTTTGCGCTGGTAAGCAGAAGGGTCCATCCCATGCTGGAAAGGGCGTCCAATGCGGTTGCATCGATCTCCCAACTGTCTCGAAGGTCGACCTTATTCACGACGCAGGTGAACGGGACCTTCCCAAGCTCCTCTTCGGCACGCTTTTGCAGATCGATGGCCACTTGCAGCGTGCTGGCCCGGCATCCATCCGACACCAGGATGTACCCGGATGAGCCGCGCAATTGAGTAGCTTTGACCTGGGTGCGCGCGTCTTCGCCGGCCAGATCCCAGAGCATCAGTGTCATTTCCTGGCCGCCCACAGTCACTAATTTCTTGTCGATTTTGACGCCCACCGTAGTGAGGTATTTATCCGAGAAGATGCTTCGCACATAGCGTGCGACCAAGCTGGTTTTGCCGACTCCGAAGGAGCCCACCATGCAGATTTTTTTCTGGATCATGGAGCCGGCCTCTCGGGAATGGGATGCGACGGAATCAAGGCCACCTGAAACGTAACCCGGCGATCAAGTTCCTGCGGATATGTGTCGATCGATGAGTGCTCAGGCCGGGTGGCGCCGACTCCAGCAGATATCAGCATGCTGCGAGGCACGCCTCGCTCCTCGAGTGCGCGCATTACTGCCTCAGAGCGAGTGCGGCTCAACTCAATATTGTGACCTGCCTCTCCCGAACTATCGGTGTGTCCTTCTATCTCGATCTGAATTTGCTGACCATTGGCCTCGGCGAGGTGTCGCAATTGGTTGATCTGTGCCTCAATGGTTTCCACCAATGCAATCTGATCGACCCGCAGCTGGGCTGAGTTCAGATCGAAGCGAATCACCTGCTGGTTCAGGAGTGCCTTATCAGCCTCCAGCTGCCTCATCCCTGCGAAGTGAGGATCAAGCGACAGGTAAGGCTCCCAGGATTCTGAGACCTTCTGCGCCGGAAGGCCGAAACCGGCAAGCAGCAGTACCGGATCGGGCGCCAGTGGGTCACGCAAGCCATGCACCGAATAGTCTGACCAATGGCGCTCCGCCCCGATCACGACGATCCCAGGTTCGCGATCAAGCCGCACGACATACCTTTCCCAACGCCGATTATCCCGGACCCGCCAGGCGACAAGTACCGCGACGGCCAGCACTACAAGCGAAGCTGCGACCATTACCTTCCAATAAGATTTCTTGACCCTCGCTTTCTCTGCTCCGCGCAGGCATCGCCTCAGGTTTACTTCTACGCCGGCCATCGTACTCACGTCGCCTGCGTAGGATTGAAGCGCCGGCCCGAAGTCACGATGGATCGTCTCAAGCTCGGTGGATAGCGACTGGCGCAACTCCGGCGGCGGCTGTCCACTGACTACTGCGGCAAGAAGCGCGAGTGGACCATGTTGCAGCCACAATTTGAAATCGCCAACCTGCATCACCTCCAGCTCGTCAGATTTTCTGGGTCCGAACGAGTCGCGCACGAATTCCTGGATTGCAGTCAACATTCCCGACATGAGGTCTGCGTCCTGCACTACGCCTTCATGGAAAGCCTCATGTCCCAGTAATAACCCCGTCTCGCGATGAATCAGAAAGACCTGTTCGACCCGGTAATTGAGGCTACGCGCCAAGGCGACCTCGCCAAAAGACCTGCCCGACCGCCACGCCTCAAAGCGCCACTTCCAGCTCTCCAGCGACAGACCGCGGTCGAGCATCTGGTTTAACGAATCGAACAGGCCCTCAAGCGCATTCTTCACAGCTTTCCGCACTGCCTCGCCGATAATCGGAAACAGAGCAGTAGCCAACATCGCCGGATCGCGCGCTACGGATATGCGAAGCGCTTCTTCGATCAGCGGCTGCAGGGTCGCCTGGAGTTTTCGGTCTTGTTTCGCTCGAAGCGCAAGCGCCTCGGCAATGCTGTGACTAATGTCCTCGGAACGCAATTGCGGATCATCCAGACGCCGCTGGATAGTCTCGATGTCTCTCCGCTCGGGTCCAATGAGGAGACCGCGCAACTGGGCCAGACGCTCGTCCGCGCCGTTGGCACACGTCTCTGACGGGTGCGCGGTCGCCGCTTCTCCGGGCGGGCTGCTCATGGTTTCAGTCTTTCTCCCTGGCCTTCACCCCTGGCTTTAGCGGCTTTCAGAAGGATCTGAATCTTGGCGGGAGCCGCCGTCGTCCCCAATTTGGGCCGCGACTTCGGCCAGCAACGCAGAGAGAAGCGCGCGATCTGTTTTCTGATGGTGCAGTTCACCCACCCTGCGTTCAAGCAATGACCGCAGACTGTCGTGTCGTTGGCCAATCTCGTCAAGCAGCTTCCGCGACTCCAACATCAGTTCTTTACGCAGGCCGCTGTCGGCATCGGCGGTGGAAGAGGCGAGTTCTCCGATCTTTCGGCTCAATGCCTCATGCGCGGTCTTGAGATCGCGATCGATGGACTGGAACGCACTCGTGCGCTCCTCCCGCTCCGCTTTGAGGCGTGCCGCCAGCGCTTCCGACTCGCTCTTGAAGAACCCCTCCAGCGACTCGAACCGGCGGCGCATCGTGTCCTTCAGTTCCACTGTTTCCCGGACGAGGTTCTCCTCCAGGCGGGCGAAGCGGGCTTCATAGTTCTTAATCTGCGACCCGAAAAGAATATCCCGGATTTTATCCACGCTGGCGCCGGAGTCCGCAACGCCCATCTCTACCGCCGTGTGATTTGTTTCCTTCTCATTGTGCTCGACACTGCCTATGTCTTTCTTTTGTGACATGCTGGCTACCTCGCCCCCAGATCGCTGAAGCTGTTGAGTCTGAACCGCTCCTCCCCAGTCGGCGGCGAGAGGCGCTGCAATTCTACCGCTTGCGGCAGAATTTCTACAGCATTTTGCGCCAGGGGATAGACCAATCCTCACCCGCAATGCCACCGGTCGACTTCGACAACGACCCTTAGTGAGCTTATCTCCGTTTCCACCCGCTAATTCTTCTCAAGCATGTGCAGAGTTAGCCGTAAACCGATGCCAATCCTAAAAATTTGCGGTTGACACCTGCATCCGATGCACCACTCGGGCGTGTATTACCCACCCTGGTTCCGACCTACTTCGCCGAAAACACCCTCCGCGGCCGACTACACAGAAACTTGAGGCCGCTGCGGTGGCTTTGGGCTGGTAAAAGGAAGCAAGTGTATCGTTCCGCTTATATTTCGATGGTTATTGCGACGCCTCGCGCATGGGAGAACGCAAAACGACGGTAGACCGTAGGGGCCCTTGAGGCCCCTTATAGCTCCAGAGAAAAACTGCCGCCTGTTGAATCGCGCCCGGATGCCAGGTACTCATCGAGCTTCGACTGCAAATGCGTGAGCACTTCGGGATGCTGATCCGCAACTGTTGTGAGCTCGTCAGGATCCTTCTTGAGGTCGTAGAGCTGCGGCTTGTAGTTATCTTTATAGTGTTCCTTATCCCACACGGCAGAGTAGTTCCACTCCGGCGTGCGCACCGAGGCGACGCCACCGAATGAGGAGACGATGTATTCGCGCGGGTTGCTCTTCTCGCCCGTGACGTAGGGCCAGAGGTCTTCGCCCGTAACGCGCGGGCCGGGCTTGAGACCCAGGCGGCCGAGCACAGTGGGAAAAACGTCGGGCGTCTGCGCGAAGCCGGAGACGCGGCGTCCAGCGTACTGCGTGCCTGGCACGTGAATCAGCAGCGGAACGTGTGACACCTGTTTGCGAATCCTATCCGGCCCCTTGACCCACTGCCCCTGCTCGTTAAGCATCGCGCCATGATCGGAAAGAAATACGATGACGGTATTGTCGTAGAGGCCCAGGCTGCGAATGGTCTCGATCACCTGGCCATACCAGTAGTCGACGTTTGAAGCCTCGCCGGCGTAGTTGGCGCGGAGGCGGCGAACACCTTCCTCGGGGACCTTAACATTGGAATAAGGCGGCTCAAGCCAGCTATGCTTCGTTGGCTCTTTCAGATATTTCTCGAGGAAATGTGTAGGCGGGTCCCAAGGCTCGTGCGGGTCAAAAACTTCTACATGCAGGTAGAAGGGCCCCTGATCATGATTCTGTTTCAACCATTGAATACTGCTCTTAGCCGTAAGCTCAGCGATGGATTCGCCGGAGCGGCGCCAGCGGCTGCGGTTGGCGAGATACTGGTTCAGGAATTTGCGGAAAGCGTCACCGCCGCGGCCCGCGGGCTTGGCCTCATCCACGAGCCGGAAATACTCCTCGGGATAGATGCCGCTGAAGTCCGGATAGACGCGCGGCGCCTGCGCGTAAAAATCAATCTCCTGGCCACGAATCCACTCGAAGTCGTCGAAACCGCGGTTGAAGTTCAGACCCGGTTTCATGATGTGGTAAACGTCGGCGATGAGTGCGGTGCGGTAATCGGCAGCGCGTAACGTTTCGGCGAGGGTGACATCCTCTACGTAAAGTGGATGCCAACCATAACTCTGATTGGTGGACTGCTGGAAGTAGGTATGAGTGGGAAAGATTCGCCGGCCTGTATACAGCTGGCGGCGGATAGGCACAGTAGGCATGCCTTCGGGATAGAACTGCTCGAAGACGATCGCTTCCTTGGCAAAGCGGTTGAGCGCAGGAGTGTCGACCCACTGGCTGCCGTACACCTCGAGGTTGTCGGCCCGAAAGGTATCGGAGACAAGCACGACGAGGTTGAGATGGTTGCCGGATTGCTTCTGCGGCGGCTGCCAGCCGGCGGCAGCGGATGGAGGTGGCGTGGCCGAGACAGTGCCGGGTATACCGGCTGCAAGTCCGGCGATTCCTGCGGCAAGGCCGCCCTTAAAAATATCTCTGCGAGTTGGCTGCTTCACGATGTATCGGTCCTCTGGATCAGATATGTTGCAATATCGGTACGGCGTGCTAGGAGATCTCTCTCGAAAAGGTCCCATCCGTAAGGTTGCGGCCCGACTCTAGATACTGATCGAGCTTTGCCTGCAGGTCCCCAATGACATTGGGGTGTGCATCGGCGACGGTGTGCAGCTCGTCGGGATCGCTCTTCAGGTCATAGAGCTGCGATTTGTAACTGCCCTTGTACTTTGATTTGTCCCAGACGGCGGAATAATTCCACTCATGGGTCCGAACCGAGGCGATGTATCCGTAAGAGGAGACGACGGACTCGCGACGGTTGGTCTTTTCGCCAGTGACGTAGGGCCATAGATCTTCACCGGTGACGCGTTCGGATGGCTTGAGATTCAGACGGCCCAGGACAGTAGGCACGACGTCGGCGGTCTGAGCGAATCCCGAGACGTGCTTACCGGCGAAAGCCTTATCTGGAACGTGAATGAGCAGCGGGACATGGGTGACCTGCTTCCGCAGCTTCTCCGGCCCCTTGACCCACTGCCCCTGCTCGTTGAGTAAAGCACCGTGGTCAGAGAGAAAGACGATGATGGAGTTGTCGTAGAGGCCGAGCTCCTTGATGGTGGCGAGAATCTTGCCATACCAGTAGTCGACGTTCGATGCTTCGCCCGCATAGTTAGCGCGCAGGCGCTCGACGCCTTCGTCGGGGACCTTGACGTCAAGATAGGGTGGCTCCGGCCAGCTATGGGCGGTCTTCTTCTTGAGATATTTTGCGAGAAACTCCTGCGGCGGATCCCAGGGCTCGTGCGGATCGAAAGCCTCAACCTGGAGATAAAAAGGTTCCTGGTCGTGGTTCTGCTTGAGCCAGTCGATGGCCGTGGTGGCTGTCGTTTCGACGATGGAAGGCGCACGCTTGAGCCACTGCTTTCGATTGGCCTGGTACTGGCTAAGAAACGCGCCAAAGGCATCCCCGTTGCCGCCGAAGCCCGAAGCGCTTGAAAGTTGATGCAGGTAATCCTCGGGATAAAGAGTGGAGAAATCGGGGCGGTCGCGTGGGGCGAGAGTGAAGAGATCGATCTCCTGGCCGCGAATCCACTCATAGCTCGAGAAGCCGCGATGAAAGTTGCGGCCGGGTTTGAAGAGATGAGGCAGGTCGGCAACAAGGGCGGTGGCGTAGCCCGCAGCCTGAAGAGTCTCGGCGAGAGTGACATCTTCGAGGAAGAGCTCGTGCCAGCCTGGCAGCTTGACAGTGTCCTGCTGGAAGTAAAAGTGTGTGGGAAAGATACGCCGTCCGGTGTAGAGCTGGCGGCGCAGCGGAATCGTGGGCAGACCCTCCGGATAGAAATCGTCGAAGACAATCGACTCCCGAGCGAACTGGTTGAGGTGAGGGGTCTGAACCCACTGGCTGCCATATGCCTCAAGGTTGTCAGCCCGGAAAGTATCGGAGACAAGGACGATGAGGTTGAGATGATTTCCCGATTGTTTTGGCGGAGCGTTCCAGTGCCCCTCGCCAGGCGCGGCGGGGGGTGCGGAGGTCGGCTGCGCAACAGCCGACTCGCTATTGCTTTTGCAACCTGCGAGGCCCGCAACGCCGGCCAGCGCTGCCGTCTTCAATACATCACGACGCGTGATATCGCTCATGTTCTTTCCTAGAAGTGGAGTCGAGCGGCAAGCTGAATTTGCCGCTGCGGGTTAGTGACCGAGGAGATGACCGCGGTGGTGGACTGTCCCAGCGTGGCGTTCGGCAAGCCGAACTGCGGAGTGTTGAAGAGATTGAAAGCCTCGGCGCGTATCTCCAGGCTGGTGCCCTCGACGAGACTGATCTCGCGTGAGAGGCCAAAATCGATGTTGTGGAAGCCGGGGCCGTTCAGAATGTCGCGGCCGGAGTTGCCAAAGGTGTATTGCGCGGGGGTAGTGAAAGCTGATGTATCGAACCAGTGATTGATGTTGCGCTTGCCGGACGCCAAGTTGCCGTTGCCGATGCGATTGGGATGCTCTGTGGTGCCGGTGTTGCTGGAATCGACACTTTCAACCGGAGTGAACCATAGCCCGCTCTGTGCCGAGAAGATGCCAGAGAGCAGCCATCCCCCGGCGATCGCGTTACCCAGTCGCGAATCGGCGAGAAAGGGCTTGCCTTTGCCAAAGGGCAGTTCATAGAGAACGCTGGTGACGAAGCGGTTGCGCACATCGAAGGCGGAGTTGCCGCGCTCGGCTGCAAAATCGTGCGCGTTCTGCGGAGCGGAGACAGTATCGACCTGACTGGGACCGTTGTCGATGGCATGGCCCGAGGTGTAGGCAGTGAGCAGGCTGAAGCCGTTGCGGAATCGCCGCTCTAGCTGGGCCTGCAGTGAGTTGTAGTTGGCATTGACCAGCGGAGCATACGCGTGCAAGGCACTGTACTGCGGGAAAGGACGACGAGTCTGAATGGTGCCGGGGCCGGGCGCAGGCTGATCGATCTGGTTGGGGTAGTAAAGGTCATGTGTGCCGGAGCCAACGTAGGTGAGCTGGCCGACGAAGCCGAAGCCGATGTCACGCTGCCCATTGAGCGTCCATTGCTGTACATAGGGAGTGGGCGAATGCTTGAGGTACGAGTTAACCGAAGGCGTCTTCACGTTAGACGGATCGATGGCATTGGCGGGAAAGCCCGTGGCAAGAATGATGCTGGGATCGATCTGGTCAGAGGTGTAAGAGCTGAGGATGTAGTAAGGCGGATTGTTGGTAGGGCGATCCGCCACAGGAACGTTCTCGTCGCGGCCGTAAAAGATTCCTCCGGCAGCACGCACCACGGTCTTCGGATCCACTTGCCAGGCGAAGCCGAGACGCGGGGCGAAGTTATGCAGATTGGGGTCAACGAAGGAATTGCGGTAGCCGTATTGCGCAGCGTTGCTCGCATTGAGCAGCGTGCCGTAGAGCGAGCCCGGCTCGAGAATGACATCGGCGTAGTGATTCGCTGTCTCATAGAACGGTAGAGGCAACTCATAACGCAGGCCGGCGTTGATGGTGAGATTCGGCCGCGCCTTCCAATCATCCTGCACGTATCCCTGCCAGATATGCTGACGGCTCTCGCTGTCAGATTTTGTAGATACGGACGAAGAGCTGGTATAGCCGAGCAGGAAGTCTGCGAGAGCGCTCCCTGTGCCGCTGCGGCTCTGCGGGTTCTGTGTGTAGACACCGTTGAAGCTGTAGGCGGGACGAGCAGAAAGCGTCACGTTGGCATAGAGGGTGACTTGCTGGAAGTCGGCGCCGAACTTAAAGACGTGGCGTCCGCGCTGCCAGGTGAGGTTGTCGTTGACCTGGATAACGCGGCCCTGCTTGTCGATGGGGAGATTTCCGGAGCCAGTAGCCGCGGTCTGAAGAGTTCCTGGGCCCGTCGTGCCGATGGTGGTAAGGCCGCTGACAGCGAATGTGGGCAGGCCCGTGACGTTCGCCAGGTCGGGCGCACCGATAATTCCGTACTGATCAAACAAGCGCGGCGACTGAACAGTTTGCTTCTCGCGCGTCTCCTGATAGCCGACGCGTGCCTCGTTCAACAGCGTGGGAGAAAAAATGTGTGACTCGCTGAAGGCGAAGGAATGAGCTTCGGGCCACACGACGCTAGGATTGCTTGCCGGGGGTGGCAGCACGGCGGGCAAAGTATTGGTGTCGAAGAAGGCGATGTAGTGAGCGAAGACGCTGTCTTTCTCTGAGAAGCGGTGATCGGCGCGCAAAATGTACTGATCGTTGCTGATCGTTTCCTTTTGATTGGAGAAGAAGTTGTTCGCGCCGGTCAGGTTGGGCGCAGGAAAAAGCAGGAGCAGTTTAGCGGCGACGGGATCGAAGCGGCTGGTGGGAATCTGGTTATTCGCGAATTGACTGCGGACGTAACCTGAGCCCGTGGGACTGGGCGCCGTGGTCGAAGGATCATAGATCGCGGTGGTGAAGTGTCCACTGAGCTGGGCAGCGGTAGGCACGACGGCAAGCTGAGGAGATGCATCGCTGACACGCGAGCTTTGCCATGCGAAGAAAAAGAAGGTGCGATCGCGCAGGATGGGACCGCCGATAGTGGCTCCGTATTGATTTTGAATGAACTGCGGTTTGGCGGTGAGTGCAGGCTGAAAGAATGGATCAGCATCGAGCCAGGAATTACGCAGGTATTCGAAAGCGCTGCCGTGGAAGTGATCGCTGCCCGAGCGGATGGAAACGTTCACCACTCCGCCTGCGGACTGGCCAAACTCGGCGGAGAAGGTCGCCGTTTGAACCTTGAATTCCTGGATAGCGTCGAGAACAGGTTCGATGGATTGAGCGTCAGAGCTATCGAAGCCGACAATCTTGTTCTTGTTGTCGATGCCGTCGAGCACGTAGCTGTTCTGGATCTCGCGCTGGCCGTTAGCAACGAACGAATTGCGCTCATTGCTGCGCTGGGAGGGACTGGTTCCCGCGCCGAGTATCGCAAGCTGGATGTAGTTACGTCCGTTGAGTGGCAGTGCTTCAATTGCCTTGTCTTCGATGACCTGACCGAGCGAAGAGGTTTCGGTTTCAAGCGGCGGCGCTGTGGATTGAACTTCGATCGACGTGGCGGTCTGGCCGACGGCGAGATCGAAGTTTACGGCAAGCCGATCCTGCAGGCGGAGGTCGATGCCAGTGTGGGTAATTTTCTGAAAGCCTTGCGCTGTTGCCGTAACCTCGTAGTTTCCAGGGTGAAGATCGACGATGGTGTAAAGGCCGTCGTGGTTGGTGGTGACGGTCGCGGTGTAGCCGCTGGCAGAATTTGTCACCGTAACGGTTGCGTTTGTAATGACCGCGCCGGCAGGATCACGAACCGTGCCCGAGATGCTGCCGGTGTCGACCTGAGCGTGAAGCGTAAGGGCATAGAGCAGGGTAAGTGAAGCAAAGAGACGAACGAAAATGCGCATGGCCTTCCTGATTTCCATGGGCTGCCCGCGTGGGGAGCCGCGCTGAGGCTGTGCCGTATACGGCGGCCGAAGAAGGCCGTCGCTACGCGCGCCGAAATCCTGGATATATGCGCAAAGTACGCAGATAACCACGACGGGCGGTTGAAATCACAGCAGTCGAGGAGTAACTAAACTTTTTCTGAGAGAGCGATCGCGGAGATCAACAACACGAGCGGCGACAGGGCGTCGGCTCAAACATGCGCGCAGCAACGAGTAAAGGTGTGTGCATGGATCTCACAATGAGCCGATTGAAACGTGGAATAGAAATTTTGTCAAGACACTTTCTTCGCGAAGGTGCGCAACGATGACTGGTTTCACGATGAGGTGTACCGCGTCTTCAAGGCATATCGCGCAATTCGTACCGGGCTTTCCATGCACGAACAATGGCACCAGACGAAGGCTTCGCAAAGAGCTGCGCATTGACAATTGCCGGTTACAAGGTTTTACTAAGTTGCAAGCGAGTGCCTGTGAATACTTCTCTCTCAATTCGGTTTTCTCGCCAGCGCGCAACCCTCCGCAGCGCGCTTCCTTCCTGTTGTCGATTCCCACGCTAGTCTCCGAACCTTTCAAAAAAAATCCTTCGTTGCACGGAGCATGCTCCGACGCGCCTGATTCCATCGTGCAACTTGTGCGGGGATATACCGGACCGCATGCGGCCGCAAAGAGTTGCAGATAGAAACTGCTTAAGGAAATTCATGACACGCCTGTCTCAAATTGTTCTCAGCACAGTAGCCGCGATGACTCTCTTCTCAGCGGGATGCAACTCGCAGCGCGAACCGCAAAATGCGCAGCAAGAGGTGCTGCCGAAGCCGGACCCGGCATTCGCGGGCGTGATCAGCGCAGATCCGGGCAAAGCGCGCGCGGCGTTTCCGCTGGAGGAGACAGCGCCGAAGGGCTCACCCAACGTAGTGCTCATCCTCGTGGACGATGTGGGCTTCAGTGCAACCTCGACCTTCGGAGGCGTAATTCACACGCCGGAATTCGACCGGCTTGCAGCAGCAGGTTTGCGCTACAACAACTTCCACGTGAACTCGCTGTGCTCGCCCACACGCGCAGCTCTGCTGTCCGGACGTAACAACCATCAGGTCGGCTTCGGAAGCGTGGCCGAAGGAGCAAGCGGCTTCCCTGGGTACAACAGTCTGTGGCCGAGGAGCGCAGCCACGGTAGCCGAGGTTCTGAAGGACAATGGCTACTCGACGGCGGCTTTCGGAAAATGGCACAACACTCCAATTTGGCAGACAAGCCGCGTAGGACCGTTCGATCGCTGGCCCACCGGGCTGGGATTTCAACATTTCTATGGCTTCCTCGCGGGATACGACAACCAGTACTTTCCGCGCCTCTTCGACGACACGGTTCCTGTAGAGCCGCCAAATACGCCGCAGGAAGGGTATTCGCTGACGGCGGACATGACGGATCATGCGATCGCATGGCTGCATCAACTGGATGCCGTTACCCCGAACAAGCCGTTCTTTCTCTACTACGCGCCTGGAGCGACGCATACTCCGCACCAGGTGCCGCAGGAGTGGATAGCCAAGTACAAAGGCAAATTCGATGAAGGATGGGATAAGCTGCGCGAGGAAACCTTTGAGCGGCAGAAGAAGCTGGGTGTGATTCCAGCCGACGCCGCATTGACACCTCGGCCAGCGGGACTGCCCGCTTGGGACTCGCTGCCGGCCGATGAGCGCAAGCTTCTCGCGCATCAGGCCGAAGTATACGCAGCCTTCACTGAGCAGACAGATTACGAGATCGGACGGCTGCTCGATGAGATTCGCAAATCGGGCAAGGAAGATAACACGCTGGTGATCGAGATCTTCGGCGACAACGGCGCAAGCGCTGAGGGTGGCCCCGACGGTTACGACGAGAAGGATGCACAAGGCAATGCGCGGAGCATCCAGCAGCGGCTTACCGATAGCAGCGGGCTGGGCAGCGAGCTCTACATGAATCACTTTGCAGCGGCGTGGGCATGGGCATTGAGCACACCTTTTCAGGGAACGAAGATGGACGCGTCGCACCTGGGAGGAACAACGGACCCGATGATTATTTCCTGGCCCGCGCGGATTCACGAGAAGGGCGGGCTGCGCACACAGTTCCAACACATCACAGACATTGCGCCCACGATCTATGACGCGGCGGCAATCAAAACGCCGACAATAGTGAACGGTACGGCACAGCTGCCATTCGAAGGCTCGAGCCTGCTCTATACCTTCGATCAACCGGATGCACCGACACACCATACGCAGCAATACTTCGCGACGGTGGGTAATATCGCGATCTACAAAGACGGCTGGTGGGCTGGGCGACGTGCATGGTCTTCATGGGAGCAGCGGCCCAGCGGCGGCGCCGACAAACAACCCTGGGAGTTGTATCACGTAAGCGAGGACTACAGCCAGGCCCACGATCTCGCTTCACAGGACCCTGCGAAGTTGAAAGAACTGCAGCAGCTCTTCGATGAAGAGGCCAACCGTAACCAGGCGTATCCGCTGTTTCAGCCGGG
Source organism: uncultured Acidobacteriaceae bacterium (assembly GCA_963745105.1). GTDB lineage: Bacteria > Acidobacteriota > Terriglobia > Terriglobales > Acidobacteriaceae > Silvibacterium. Next base: position 372,576 of record CAVUWQ010000021.1, on the reverse strand, counting down.
CGGGTCGCAGCCGCTCGAAGGTGGGCAGCGTAAACAGCTGGTGCTGGGCGAAGGTGTGACGCGAATTCCGAATGCGACCATTCCACATCTCGCAGGCCGTGCATACACGATCACCGCTGATGTTGAGATTCCGAAACCAGGAGTCAGCGGCGTGCTTATTGCACAGGGCAGCCGCTATGGAGGTTTCACGCTCTATGTTCAGAACGGACATGTGGTGTATGAGGTGAATGCCTTCGGCAATCGGACTGGAAGGCTGGTGTCGCAAGCCAGCCTGCAACCGGGGAGGTCGCACATTGTCCTCGAAGTCGATCCGGATGCGGGTGGGAACACACAGGTGAAGCCTGGCACGGCATCCCTTACAGTCAATGGCGACGCACAAGGCAAGGCTGCATTCACGAACCTGAATGGCAACTCGTACACGGAGACTCTGGATGTGGGCAGCGACCTGGGCTCGCCGGTAAGCACAGCGTATGCCAGCCCTAACCGTTTCGCGGGCAAGATCGATCGCGTGGCGGTGGAGATCCGATGAGAGCGCGAACCGCAGGCTGGGCACTGCTGGCTGTGGCGGCAGCAGGCTGCACGATAGCGTGGAGAGCGCATGGAGACGCGATACGCGCAGCTGCTCTGAGTAGGTCACATCTGGATTCAAATCTTGCGGCGAGGGCGGAGAACCTGAACGGCTTTCTGCCCACCGTCGAGAACCGCATTCCTGCACCTGCAAAAGCGTCCCCGGGAATGGTGTGGGTTCCGGGCGGTGAGTTCTCGATGGGTATAGCGGACCCGCGTGGCATGGCGCACGGCGGCAGCGAGGCGATGAGCGACGCAAGACCAATCCATCGCGTGCATGTGGATGGTTTCTGGATGGATCAGACCGACGTCACGAACGCGCAGTTCGCGCGGTTTGTGAAGGCCACCGGATATGTAACCGTGGCTGAACGGAAACCCCTGGCAAAGGATTTCCCGGACGTTCCCACCAATCGGCTGGTGGCGGGATCGATCGTCTTCACACCGCCGGCGCACGCCGTGGTGCTGACCGATTACACCCAGTGGTGGCGTTATGTGCCTGGCGCTGACTGGCGGCATCCGTTGGGCCCGCGCAGCAGTATTCGCGGACGCGAAAATTATCCGGTGGTGCAGGTTGCTTACGAGGACGCGGCGGCATATGCGAAGTGGGCGGGCAAGCGGCTACCCACCGAAGCCGAATGGGAATTCGCGGCACGTGGCGGTTTGGCAGGCAAGCCTTATGCCTGGGGCGATGAGATGAACCCGAATGGACGCTGGATGGCAAACACCTTTCAGGGGCACTTTCCCGACCACGGGCTCGGCCACGACGGGTTTGCAGAATTGGCGCCAGTGGCTAGCTATCCGGCCAACGGTTACGGACTTTTCGATATGACGGGCAACGTCTGGCAGTGGACGAGCGATTGGTATCGTCCGGATACGTATGCGGCTCTGCTGGCGAGCGGCAACGTGGCGTGGAATCCTAAGGGACCAGATTCTTCCTATGACGCAGATGAGCCCGGCGTGGCAAAACGGGTGCAGCGTGGGGGTTCATTCCTGTGCACCGAGCAATACTGCTCGCGCTATCTCGTTGGCTCGCGGGGCAAAGGAGATGTGAACAGTGCCACCAATCACATCGGCTTCAGATGCGTGCGAGGACGATAGCCTCAAAAGGAAATTAGTCGCGCAGGGCCGGCACGCTCAGCGGCTTTTGAGAAGCCGCTCCCACATCCCACATTGAAAGCGAACTAGCCGGAAAACAAGACAACGAGAATGAGACCAACAAAGCGCCGACGTTCTTTGTTTGCAATTTAAAGTCTGTTTCCCAAGCTGAATGTCGCCGGATCGATCCCGGTCTCCGGCTCCAATGCCACCAGTTTTGCCATTTACAGCAGATCAGCTGAATAGAAATTCCTTGGTTCGCAGTTCCTTGATCGTGTCGCGCAGGCGTGCGGCTTTTTCGAATTCGAATTTCTTCGCCGCCTCACGCATATCTGATTCCAGTTTAGTGATGTGAACATCGAGCTCCTGCTGCGACTTGAAGTCCGGCATGGCCTCGGACTCATCCGTGAGATCGGCGTAGTCGGCTTTTAGAATTTTCGCCAGCGACATGTCGGTGGGGCGGATGACAGATGCCGGTGTAATCCCGTTCTCTTCGTTGTACGCGTGCTGCACCTCGCGGCGCCGGTTGGTTTCTCCGATGGCCTGCTTCATCGAGTCGGTCATCCTGTCGGCATAGAGAATGGCACGGCCATTCACATGGCGCGCAGCGCGACCGATGGTCTGAATCAGCGAGCCGGACGAGCGCAGGAAACCTTCTTTATCGGCGTCGAGGATGGCGACCAGCGAAACCTCGGGCAGGTCCAGACCTTCGCGGAGCAGGTTGATACCGATCAGCACGTCGTACTCGCCCTTGCGCAGATCGCGCAGCAGGCGAACGCGCTCCAGAGTCTCAATCTCCGAGTGCATGTAGCGGCATTTCACTCCAACTTCAGAGTAGTAGCCGGCCAAATCTTCAGACATACGCTTGGTCAGCGTCGTGACTAGCACACGCTCATTCTTCTGCGCGCGGTCGCGAATCTCGGCCAGCAGATCGTCGATCTGGCCGCGGATGGGGCGGATCTCTACCTCGGGATCAATCAAACCTGTCGGGCGGATGATCTGCTCGACGACCACGCCCGCGGACTTGGTCAGCTCATACGGTCCCGGTGTGGCCGAGACGTACAGGACCTGATTTACGCGGCTCTCAAACTCCTCGAATTTCAGTGGACGATTGTCCGTTGCGGAAGGCAGCCGGAAGCCGTAGTCGACAAGATTCTGCTTTCGCGAGCGGTCACCATGCCACATGCCGTGAATCTGCGGAACCGTTGCGTGCGATTCGTCAATGAAGACCAGGTAATCCCGCGGGAAGTAATCGAGCAGCGTCGGCGGAGGCTCGCCGGGCAGGCGCCCGGAGAAGTGACGCGAATAATTCTCGATGCCGTGGCAGTAGCCGACGGACTTGATCATCTCCAGATCGAAACGCGTGCGCTGGTGGATGCGCTGCGATTCGACGAGACGCCCCTGCGACTCGAGCTCTTTCTCCCACCAGGCGAGCTCGTCCAGGATGGAATCGATGGCGGTCTTCTTGCGCTCCGGCTGGACCACGTAGTGGCTCTTGGGATAGATAGGCAGGCGTGCGTACTTTTCCCTTACGGTGCCGAAGAGCGGATCGATCTGCGCCAGCGAGTCGATCTCGTCGCCGAAGAGCTCGATGCGATAGGCGTTTTCGTCATAGGTGGGGTAGACCTCGATGACATCACCGCGCACGCGAAAAGTTCCGCGCCGAAAATCGCCGTCATTGCGCTCGTAGAGAATTTCGACCAGCCGCTTGGTGATGTCTTCGCGGCGAATCTTCTGCCCTTTTTCGAGCAGCAGCAGCATGCCGAAATAGGCTTCCGGAGACCCCAGGCCGTAGATGCAGGAGACAGACGACACGATGATGGCGTCGCGGCGCTCGAAGAGCGAGCGCGTGGCCGAGAGCCGCAGCTTGTCCAGCTCCTCATTGATCGTCGCTTCCTTTTCGATATACAGATCGCCCGAGGGAATATAGGCCTCGGGCTGGTAGTAGTCGTAGTAGGAGACGAAATACTCGACCGCGTTTCCGGGAAAGAACTGCTTGAATTCGTGGTAGAGCTGCGCGGCCAGAGTTTTGTTGTGGGCGAGGATGAGGGCTGGCCTGTTCAGCTCCTCGATGATCTTGGCCATCGTGTATGTCTTGCCGGAGCCGGTGACGCCGAGCAGCACCTGATGCTTCTCGCCCGCATTGACGCCCTGTACCAATTCGGGAATGGCGCGCGCCTGATCGCCGCGCGGCTTGTAGTCGCTTACTAATTGAAAGTCCACATCTCTATCGTAACCAATTGCGGGAAATCTCCCGGCCGAGGCGTTTCGCTTTCGCCGATCTCAGACAAGCGATTGATTTTATGAGGAATCATCCATTCACGAGCGACGATTACCGCTGACCGCCGGCTGGGGAATCAGAGTGCGCAAAGAATTATTAGAAAAAAATGAGAGGTAACTATAGAAAGCCTGATTGAAGTGCCGAAAAATTGCCTAGCGAAGATTCGCCTTAGAGCAGGAGGAAGATTATGCAGATAGGCAGTGATTCGTTGGTCGCCCCCATCACTTCCGTGTCCGGAACCCAGTACCGCGCGGAACAGCAGTCCCCGGTCCCCATTTCTCAATTGCCTCTGGTGCAGAGCCAGATCGACGGTGAGGTGGAGGAAGAGTTGGCCGCTGTTTATCCCACGCTGACTGGTAGCAAAAGTTATGCAGAGAGCGTGGATCAGAAAGGAACAGAATTCATCGCGAACGTTCCGATTCCCCCCGGTGGGACCGTCATCGGACCAAGCGTTGCAGCGGTAGAAAACAACCTCAACATTCGGATCGACGAGCTGGCCTGAGTCGTTCGGGCCGGCTTCAGTCTCCAAAAATCCTTCAACCACTAAAAAGGCGCACTCCCATTTCTCGCAGATGAGAAATGGGAGTGCGCCGTATTCCTTTCGCTATCGCCGAAAACAGCTAAAAGTTAAATCGCATCGCCAGTTGCATGCGCCGCGGCGGATCGGCGCTCGTCACTTGCCCGAAGTCGGGGCTTCCCTCGGTCGTATCGACGTACGATCCGTTGGGATGATTGAGGACGTCAAAGGATGAGACCGAGAGTCCGATGGTCGGGCTCTTGTCCAGCTCTTTGGGCTGGATCTTGAAGTCATAACCCCATCGCAGATCCACGTCGGCATAATCGGGACCGATCTCCGAATTGCGCGCAACACCTTCCGGCCGCGCATTGAACAGATTGTCGCCATAATTATCGTCGCCGGTGAGCACCGTCCACGGATGGCCGCTGTTCGCGAAGACGCCCACTCCGAGATTCAGCAGATGATGGGGATTGATGCTGCCATATACGCCAAAATGGTTTCGCTGCTCCCAGTCGGCTGGGCCCCACTCCGCATCAGGGTCTTTCTGATTTTCAGGGAACCACCAGATGCCGCTGGTGTTGTTGGCATAGTGGCTCCACGTGTACCAGGCGAAGCCAGTAAAGCGCTTGTTGAAGCGGCCGCGATAGTTGATGTCCATCGCCGATCCGATCTGCGTGCCCGCCGACTGCATCTGTCGCAGCTGCGAGACATTCGGGTTTGGCCGGGTTGTGTAATCGGGTCCCAGCGGTGCGTTGATGTCGATCGACCGGAACATATCCACGCCGCGATTCATACGCCCGCCGATGGAGACAGTTCCCTTCTCTCCAACCTTGCGATCAAGCGACAAGCCGTACTGAATCTGATACGGCGTCTTGAGCCCGGGCGCCATCTCCACCAGCGAAGGCGGCAATGTTTCCGTGTCCAGACAGTCGGAGATGGGATAGCAGAGCGGCTGCTGATTTGCCGACACCTGCAGGAGGCGCAGCTTGGCATACTGATAGCGCGCGAGGTCGATGAGCGGACCGGAGCCTGCCCGGTCGTAGTAGATACCTCCACCGCCGCGCAGCACCAGCTCGCTGGCCTGATCCCACACCCACGCGAAGGAAAGCCGCGGCGAGAAATTATTGCGATCATCGGCGAGAAAATTCTGCCAGTCGTAGCGCAGGCCGGGAGTGATGGAGAACCAGGGCTTCAGCTTGATCTGATCCTGAATAAATCCGCCGATCTCCTGCTGGTGATAGACAAAGCGAGTCTGTCCCTGCTGCATGGTGAAACCGGAGGGATTTCCCGCCTGCTGATTTTCAATGGCGGTGGTAAGCAGCGTGCCGTCGGCGGCGTAGGTGGGGCTGAAGGTGTAGGTTCCATCCTCGTTGGTGAGATCATCGCGCACGCGGCGGCTGAAGTGGGGCAGGTTCATACCGAACTTCAGGGTGTGCGGGCCCTGCGTCCACGTGACCATCTCATTCGCGCGCAGATTGTATTCGGTGTTTACCTGGTCGGCCTGAGCGCTGCCGCCAGTGTAGTTGCCGTTGACACGAATCTGCGGGCCTTCCTGCACATCGCTTACCGGATCGTAGCTGCGCTCGAGCACGATCGACGCCTGATTCAGGGTTGTTGGCGAGACAATGTAGTCGTCGTGGAAGATCAGATCGTCTTCGCGGGTCTCCGTGTTGTATCCCGCCTCGGGCAATGTCTGGTTGCCTACACCATTGTTGCGATTTGTCGCGTCCTGAAAGGCGTACATCACAGATGCGCTGTTCTTGTCGCTGAACTGATGTCCAATGCGCAGCGAGAATTCCGTATCGCGCGTAGGCGCGGGCACATTGACGTTGTAAATGCCGCCGGGATTGTCAGGTGTCGGGGCTACGGTTGCATTCACCACCGCATTCAAGTCTTCTTCGGCGCGATTGAAGGAGAAGAGGAACATGGTGTTCTTTGAATGCACGACTGGGCCGGTCAGATTGCCCTCGTAGATGCGGCGCTGCTCGAAGGGCTTGCTGGGAGAGAAATCCTGCTGCGCGTTCAGCACGGAATCACGGAACAGAAAATTGAATTGGCCGTGATAGGCATCCGCAGCCTGCTTGGTGATGATCTCGATCTGGCCGCGGCCGGGGCGGTAATACTGCGCGGAATAGGGGTCCTGATTGATGTGGACTTCCTGCACAGCAGAGGGCGACACCACCGAGCGATTGGCTTCGACGCCATCGACCATCAGTCCCGAGCCGGCCGTTGCCGCGTCGCCGGAATCGAGGAAGCTGCCCATTGCCGTCACAAAGTCGTTGTCGAAGACAGGGAGATCCTTCAAATCCTCCGATGTCATGACGGACGTGTCTCCGTTTGTCTCGGATGCTGTGAGGTCGACCTGCGATCCGGCATTTACAGTGACCTGCTGTACCGAGGCGGCGACACCCAGCGTGATGGCCAGTGGCGCGGGAGCGCTGTTAGCCGCAATCGTCACGGGATTGCTCGCGGTCTGAAATCCCGCCAGACTCACCTGCACCGTGTACGCTCCAGGATGCGGAGCAAGCAGGCGGAAGCTGCCGGAGGCATCGGTGGTCGCAGTCACAATCGCCGCGCCGGTTGCATCCGTGAGCGAGACCTGCGCGCCGGGAATGATCGCGCCTGTGGAGTCGCTGACGGTTCCGGTGATGGCAGGCTGTACAGCGGCGGCCGGCGCAGGAGAGTCAGGCAAATGGGATTCGGCGAAGGCGCAGGAGCTGAGCAGGACAACGGAAACAAGAGCAGATCGGATCAAGGCATCACCCTCAAAGCAGTGAAAGATACAAAAGCAATGGAATCGATTCCATCGAGCTCTGAACCCCATGGACATACCGGGTTCAAAACCGGCGGAAAGCTTTGGTTGCAAAACGAAAACGGTTTCGGTGGCTTAAGGGACCTGTATGAAGCGGGCGGCTCTCCAAAATCTATCCGCAGCGAACTAGAGCTCCGTGCGCGTATGTGGTTTGTCTATCTGTGCGCTTTTGCGGAGCCGAGTGCTGAAGCCCATTCCGCAGCAGAGTCGACCAGGCAATCGGAAGGGATTGATTCTAATGTATGTGAAGAAAGGCCGAATCTGCAACCGATTACCCAGGCTCCGGCGCGGCGCGCTGTCAATACATCAACATCGGAGTCGCCTACCATCAGCGTCTCTTCCGGCCTGACGCCCGCTTCGCGGATCAGCGTATTCAATCCCTCGGGATCGGGCTTCTTGGTTGCGAAGCTGTTGCCGCCGTAAATCTGAAAGAAATACGGACTCAGGCCGAGGGCCTCGCAGATGGCCAGTGAGGGGACAATGGGCTTGTTGGTCAACACCGCCATGCTGCGCGGCGAGCCGTCAGGCATGGTCTTGAGCGCATCGAGCGAATCGAAAACCCCTGCGTAAACATACGTGTGGTCGAGCTTGTGCTCACGATAATAATCGAGAAAGCGCGTCAGGCCTTCCTCAACCAAATGCTCTTCGTCCGGGTCGCCGAGTGCGCGGCGCACCAGCATCCCCGCGCCATCACCGATGTATGTGGCGATAATTTCTTCGGGCAGCGGCTGGCGATGCATCTGCCGCAGCATGGCGTTGATGGACTCGGCGAGGTCCTTGCGCGAGTCAATGAGCGTGCCGTCCAGATCGAAAACAATCAAACGGATGGAGTCTGCCGGTATGGGCTTCGCAATATGCAGCATGTATCCAGTTTAGATTGCGAAGCGGTGACGCCGGTTCGTTAGATCTGTTGCGCCTTCCACCGGCCGCGGCGGAAGAGGATGATGCTGATGACAGCGATGCTGCACTCCGCCACCACAATCGAGAGCAGAGCCCCCTGCGTCTGCAATGAGGTGTGATTGGCAAGGTACCAGGCCAGCGGCAGCTCAAGCACCCAGAAGCCGAAGAAGTTCACGATGGTGGGCGTAATGGTGTCGCCGGCTCCGTTGAAGGCCTGCAGCATGACCATGGCGTAGGCATAGCCGACATTGCCGCAACTCAGAATACGCAAAGCCGTTGCAGCGATGGGTACGACCGCGGGATCGTTCACGAAGAGGCGCACGCAGGGCGTAGCGAATGTGAAGAAGAATATCCCGGTCACTCCGAGGAAGAGCATGTTGTAAAAACCGGTGCGCCACACCGCCTGCTCCGCGCGGTCAGGACGGCGCGCGCCGAAATTTTGGCCGACCAGCGTGGCGGCGGCATTGCTCAGTCCCCAGGAAGGCAGGATGAAAAAGATCACGATGCGGATGGCAACGGTGTATCCGGCAACAGCGGCCGATCCGAAGAGCGCGATGATGCGAACCAGCCCGATCCAACTGGCATTGGCGATAGTGAATTGAAGGATACCGGTGAGCGAGACGCGCAGCAGCTTCCACAAAACTGCGGCGTTGATGCGCAGATGACGCGCCAGGATGTGAATGCGCTCCGTTCCCTTCAGCAGCCGGTAGAACTGGTAGAGCACGCCGATGCTGCGTCCGGTGAAGGTAGCGAGTGCTGCCCCTGTTACGCCGAAGCGATGGAAGGGTCCGAGACCGAAGATGAGGCAGGGGTCGAGGATCAGATTTAGGATGTTCGAAACCCACAGCAGGCGCATGGCGATGGCCGCATCCCCGGCTCCGCGGAAGATCGCATTGTTGAGGAAGAGCATGATGATGGCGCCGCAGCCGCCCAGCGCTATCCGCGTGTATCCCGAGCCGGTAGCAACGATGCTAGGCGATGCTCCCATGGCGCGGAGAAGGTGCGGAGCAAAGATGCCCGCCGGAATACCCAGCGCAAGCGAAGTGAGCAGACCGAGAGTAATAGCCTGCACCGCGGAGATGGCCGCATCCTCGGGGTCTTTTTCTCCGATACGGCGCGCGACCATGGCTCCCGTCGACAGCGAGAGCCCCATGCCCACGGCGAAGACCAGCGCGAGCATGGATTCCGTGAGGCCAACCGTAGCAACCGCATCCGCGCCGAGGCGGCCGACCCAGAAGACATCGACGACCGCAAAGAGGGACTCGAGCACCATCTCCAGCACCATGGGGATGGCGAGCAGGAGGATGGCGCGATTTAAATTTCCAGCGGTGTAGTCCTGGTGCGAGCCGCGCAGGGCTTCGCGCACAGAGGCCCACAGGCCGGGCCTGGGCGTGAGCGCCGTGGATTCTGAAGCAGGGTTCATGCAAATCCCTAGTGCGGTGCGAGTCTACAAGATATCCTGTTGCCTATGTTTACACGTGCGCGTTTGCTCCCCTTGCTGACCGGGCTTTGTTTGACTTTATCGCAATATTCCTTTGCCGCTGACGACAATCATTTCCCATCCAACGAGGATCTGCGCCATGTGCGCAACATGTCCCAGCCGCGTCTTTCGCCGGACGGGCGCAGTGTGCTTGTATCGGTGACCGACTCCACGGCCGACGGCGCGAAGAACCATCTCTGGCTGGTTGACATCAAGCTAAACACGGCGCGGCAGCTCACCTGGTCGGAGGCGGCAGAGAAGCGCGGCGAATCTGCCGGTAAGTGGATGCCCGACGGTGACAGCATCTTGTTTCTTGCGCACCGTGGCGAGCACACCCAGCTCTACCGTCTGCCGATGGAAGGCGGCGAGGCGCGCGCTTACGACTTGAAGATCACACCAACAGTGGATGAGTCGATGCTGCCCGATGCGATTCCGCCGCGCAAGGCCGATGCCCCGGCCGCAAAGCTGGAGCCGCTGGAGATCGACGTGCAGAATTACGAGCCGTCTCCGGACGGCAAGTGGATCGCGATCCTCGCGCACGATCCGGAAACTCCGGGAGAGAAAAAAGCGCATGAAGAAAAAGCCGATGCAGATTGGGTCGACCACAATGCGCATGGAGCACGTCTCTATCTGCTCGACACCGACAGCGAAAAGCTGACGCCCGCCGGCGTTCCGCCTGATGTGCACGGCGTTGCGTGGAGTCATCAGAGTGATCGCCTGATTGCAATAGCCAGCGGCATGAATAATATCGGCGATCTCGGTCCGGACGGCAGCGCGTGGCTGGTCAGCATCGGCGATCCCGCGCATCCAAGAGAGCTGAAGCAGCTTCCCGCAACCATTCAGGGCGGTGTCTGGTCGGAAGACGCCAAGCGCTTTTATTTCCTGGCTCAGTCGACGAAAGATGCGCCTCCGGGCTATCACGACCTGTATGTCTGCACCTTTGAAGACGGCAAGGTTGCCAACCTCACCGCCGACTTCACCGGCTCGCTCTCGCACGAGATGCCGCTTCTCGAGGAGAGCAAGCTTCTTGTCCCGGCGGAGATGGGAACGCATGTGGGCGTGCTTCGCATCGAGGGTGACAAACAGGAGCCGGTCAAATTCGATACAGCCACAGTTACACAATTGAATAGCAACGCCAAGCAGAACGGCTGGGTGTGGCTGGGCTCCAGCAGCACTCAGCCGCAAACGCTTTACTATGCCGAAAAGCTCGGGCACGGCGCGAAAGCTTTGAATGCTCCTTCGCTTCTGCCGGCAAGCTGGCCGCCGGTTGGCTCACAGATTGTGCAGTGGAAAAATGAAGGTCAAACCATCGAGGGCCTTCTTTACCTGCCGCCGCAGGCTTCATCACATAAGGTCCCGCTGATTGTGGATGTGCATGGTGGACCGACCGGCGCATTCGAAGACGGCTACTATCCGCTCATCGAATTTCTCGCCGGCCAGGGATGGGCGGTGCTGCGCACCAACCCGCGAGGCAGCACCGGCTATGGTGCGGCCTTTGCCGCGGCCAACAAGAATGACCTGGGCGGAGCAGACTATCGCGACATCATGACCGGAGTAGACACAGTGATCGCGCGGTATCCCATCGATTCGGCGAAGCTGGGCCTGATGGGTTACAGCTACGGCGGCGAGATGGCGGGATTTGTCGAAGGCAAGACCGACCGCTTCAAGGCCATCATCAGCGGCGCTCCGGTGATCGACCAGAACAGTGAATACGGAACGGAGTCCGGCTCATGGTATGACCGCTGGTTCTATGGCAAGCCATGGGAACACGAAACAGATGCATGGCGGCAGAGCCCGTTGTCCGGCGCTTCGCACGCGAAGACGCCGTTTCTGCTGCTGCAAGGCGAGTCCGACACGACAGATCCGTTGGGGCAGAGCCTGGAGATGTATCGCGCGCTGCGCCAGATGGGCGTGCCGGTGCAGATGGTGGAGTATCCGCGTGAAGATCACGGGCCGCTCGCCGGAGGCATCTTCGGCAGCCCCAGCCCGGAGCCGTGGCACGGCTTCGACGGACGCCAGCGGATTGTGAAGTTTTTCAAGACGGCGTTCGGCGAATGACGGGACAGCGGCCTACAAACCCGTATCGATCGAGAGCGCATTGTAGCGCCGGAAGAAAAGAAGCAGCGTAAACGCCAGCGCATAGAGCAGCTGAGTTCCGGCGGCCTGCCAGTCCTGGATGAGAGACGAGCCAAAGGTCAGGATGAGCAGCCAGACCATGGCGGCTACCAGTGCGGCTCGCGTGCGGAGCCCGATAAGGATTAGCAGGCCCAGCAGCGCTTCTATCGGCGGCAGAACGATTCCGAATAAGTGAAGGCTCCAGACCGGAAGCATGGTGTGGCTGAACTGCGATTCGATCTTGCTTGCAAACTGCGCCGAACCGGCTATAAGCCGGCTGACGCCATGCATCACCAGATTCAGCCCCGCCAGGACGCGCAGCAGGAGATACGCCAACTTTTCATCGCTCAGCTTCGATTCGGTTGTCATCCTAACTAGGTAGATGCAGGATGCTGCGATGCGTTACACAGGCGTGGCCTGGCGTGCCAGTGCACGCCTGAGAACGACTTCGAACGCGGACTTCAGCTCGACATATTCGCTCTCCGACAGCTTCCCTTCCAGCCTGTCGGTTTCCAGAGAGAAGAGCTCTTCCTTCAATGCGGCGAGAAGTCCATTGCCGGAATCGCGAGACACGGTTGAGGCTAGCGTCGCAGGCATAACTGTGGGCACCAGCGGCGATGGCGCCGGCGCGGCAGCCTCAGAGGATGCGGCAGGCTTGCCGCGCAGGAAGAAGGCCGCGGCAATCACCAGCACCAATGCGAGTCCGCTGAGAATCCACCACTTGTATTTCTGCAGCGGATCGGGCGTATCGATGGGCGCGCCGAGGCCGATGCCGGGACGTGTGTCGGCTTCAGGGGACGCCGGCGCACCTGCGTCAGCACCCGCCGCCGATCCTGCCGCCGAACCAGGAGCAGCATTATCTCCGCTGGTCTGCTGCGAATCGCGGGGCATGACACCTTCCCCGGAGACAGTGAAGCTCAGCTTTTGCGATGGCGAGACATTTTTCACCAGGAAGGTCTGCGAGCCAGACTGAATGTCTGTCGACTGGAACTGCGATCCGCCGTCGAACTTCATGGTCTTGGGCAGCATGATGGCCAGGTTCTGTGTGGGGAGCGCCAGCTGCGGCGTGAATTTGTAACTGCCGTTGTATGGAAGCGTGTAGCTGATCTGAAAGCGCGTCTCGCCCGGGCGGATGGGAAAGATAAACGCGTAGCGGCCCTTCTGTCCCGGTGTCGGCATGGGCGAGGAAGAGACCGGCATGCCCGCAGGCCCCATCGCGGCCGACGCTTCGATCTTTGCGTCAGCGGGTAGATAAATCGGATATGCATCTGTGCCGAACTGAGTGCGCGGCGGATTCGATTCGTTCTTGACGAAGTAGTTTTCGATCACGCGCAGGCCCTGCGGCCCGGCTTCAATGCGCATGACATCCGCTTCCGTGCTGACTCCTTCCACCTTGGTCGCAACGTCATACACGGCGACATCGACGTTGGTCTTTCCCGGCTGCACCGGCTCGAAATAGGTCGCCTTCTGATGGTCGACGCGGATGAGATGCATGCCGTTGTCAGGCACGTCGATGCTGTAATGGCCGGTAGCGTCGGTCTTGGTCCGCGAAGCTTCCTGCATGCCCTGGGCAAAAGCGATCAGCACAACATCGTCGCCCGCGGCCGGCTTGTTCGTGGTCTGATTCGTAACTTTTCCGGTTACAGTTGCAGAAAAGGCAGCGCCAAATGAGGCCATTGCGAAAAGCGTGAGCGTAAAGATAGTGCGGTAGCGCCTAGGCAAAACAGATTTCATCATCTTCCTCAGATTCATTTCGGACCAGGACTCAGCGCGCCTGCGCTTCCAGCAGATCGATTTCGGCCATCACTTCCGCGGCCTCATTTTCGAGTGTCGTCTGTTGCGCGGTGTAGTCTTCTTCCACAAACTTTCCGGAGCGGTATTCGAAGTTCAGATCGCGCAGGTTGTCGTAGAGCACGTCTTTGCGCTCGCGCAGATATTCTAGACGTGTCTTCTGAGTCTGCGACTCGACGTGACGCTCAGGATAGAAGACGTAAAACAAGATTCCGATCAGCAGCAGGCTGCAGGCGACGATGGTCATAGCTCGGTCTCCCTCCGCACCCGCTCGCGCATGCCCTGAAACTGCGCAGATCGCTGCACAGCTGGTAATGCTGCCGCGCGCAGCCTCCAACGGCGGACGAGCATGACAGTTCCGGCGATGCCGATGAACAGCAGCAGGGGCGGCACCACCCAGGCGACAATGTTGAACTTCGTCAGCATAGGGGCGGCGAGAATGGTCGGTCCGTACTCCTGCTGGAATGCAGCGAGAATTGCGTCGTCGCTGTCGCCGCGCGAGAGGCTGGTGCGGAGCTCGCCGAGCATGCGATCCGAATCCGGGCAGCCAAGGTGGTTGCACTCAATGAGTATCTGGTTGCAGCCGCAGGCGCACATCATCTTATGGCCCAGATCGTTATACCGGACAGAATTGTCGGCCAGGCCCATCGTCAGCGCTGCGAAAATTACCACCGCCAGAGATCCGGCCAGCATGCGGCCGAGGCGAGAAAGCGCAGGCATCAATCGCCCCCTTGCGCGGGGACTGCACTGGCCACGGCGGTGCCTGCGGCGATGCGATTGCGGCTGGCAGCGAGAGCAGCGGTCATATTCGGGACCAGCGCAACTCCGGTTCCCATGATGATGATCACAACGCCGATCCATATCCACGCAACCAGCGGATTCAGGAAAACCTTGATGATGGGCTGCCCGGTGTCAGGATTTTTGCCCGCATAGATAACGTAGAGATCCCAGGCCAGAGTGGAGTGATTCGCGACCATGGTCGACGGCTGTTGGCTGGCGATGTAAAAGCGCTTCTCAGGCGCAAGCTGGGTGATCTTCTTGCCCCCTCGATAGACATCGAGCAGAGCAAACTCGGTATCGTAGTTCGCGTTCGAATCCTGCGAATAGCTCTGGCACTCGATTCGATAGGGTCCGATATTGAGGCTGTCCTTGAATCCAAGCTCCTGCTCTTTGCTTTGATTGAAGGCAGAGCCGGCGATCCCGATGAAGATGACCACCACGCCGAAGTGGACGAGGTATCCGCCGTAGCGTCGGGTGTTGCGGCGGGTGAGCTGGAGCATGGAAGTGAAGAGCCCCTGTCCAGTGTGGCGCGAGATAACGCCTGCGCCGCGGAGGAACTCGGCGCTGATCGCGGTGACCACCATCGCCCCGAGGGTGAAAGCAAAGAAGGCGTAGAACGATCCCTGGTCATTGGTGGTGAAAATCTCCCAGGGATGCACGCCGCAGACGATCACGACGACCGCGGTAACCAGTGCTGCGATGGTGGGCAGAACGAAGTTCTTGCGGATGCTCTTGAACGACGAGCTGCGCCACGCGAGCAGAGGGCCGATGCCGGTGAGGAACAGCAGGAAGAGCCCAATGGGAACCGCGACGCGATTGTAGAACGGCGCACCGACGGTGACGCGGTTGCCCTGGACGTATTCCGATAAGACAGGAAACAGCGTTCCCCACAGCACGGTGAAGCACGCCGCGAGCAGAACCAGATTGTTGAAGAGGAAGCTGGATTCGCGTGAGACCAGCGACTCCAGTTTATTCTCCGTCTTCAGGTGATCGCGCTGCAGGATGAAGGTAAACAGGCAGACCGAAAGCACGACGATCAGGAATGCCCAGAACCAGCTGCCGATCGACGACTGAGCAAAGGCATGCACGGAGCTGACCAGGCCGGAGCGGGTGAGCAGGGTTCCGAAGATGGCCAGCATGAACGTCGAGAAGATAAGCCAGACGTTCCAGGTCTTCATCATGCCGCGCTTCTCCTGCATCATCACCGAGTGCAGAAAGGCGGTGCCGGTGAGCCAGGGCATCAGCGAGGCGTTCTCGACCGGATCCCATCCCCAGTAGCCACCCCAACCCAGCACCGAATAGGCCCAGTGTGCGCCGAGAAATATTCCGCAGGTGAGGAAGAGCCAGGTGACCATGGTCCAGCGGCGAGTGATATGAATCCATTTCTCGCCGGGGTAGCGCATCATTAGAGCGCCGAGCGCAAAGGCGAAGGGCACAGCGAAGCCGACGTAGCCGAGATAAAGCATGGGGGGATGAATCACCATCTCGGGATACTGCAGCAGCGGATTCAGGCCGAAGCCGTCCTGAGGCACAGTACCGCCGACCAGGGAGAAGGGCATAGCGGCGAAATTCAGCAGCAGCAGGAAGAAGACCTGAATGCCGGCGAGGATGGTCGACGCATACGCGGTGAGCTTCACATCCACTTTGTGGCGCAGGCGCAGGACGAATCCATATGCCGAGAGCAGCCATGCCCAAAGGAGCAGCGAGCCTTCCTGCCCCGACCAAAGCGCGGCGAACTTGTATGGGCCGGGCAGCGCGCGGTTCGAGTGGTGCAGGATGTAGGCGACCGAGAAGTCGTTATTGAACGCCGCCCAGACCAGGGCAAAGGCCGCAGCCGTGGTGGCCACAAAACTGCCAATACCGGCGCGCCGCGCCGTCTCGGCCATGCGTTCGGGGGTAACTCGCACCCTGGCACCGGTAGCGAGCTGACGCAACGCTACAGCGCCAGCCAGAAGCGTGTATCCGCTGAGAGCTAAAGCGAGCAGGAGAGCGAAACTGCCAAATGTGGGCATGGGATCGACAGTCCATTGTCGCAGAGGAGGCGGGCCTCAGCAATCCGCACGGACAGATGAACGGAGAGATACGATCTATGACGAAGCTTTTGAGAGCGGATTGTCGATGAGGGATTGGAGGCGCTTTAAGCGCTGCGCGTGAAAGGCTCGTCGAGAATCGAGGAAGTCAGAGTGATGAGCATATCCGGGGGGAATGGCTTCACCCGGAAGATCACCTTCAGTCCTTCGTATTCACCTTCGACGTCGGCCAGGCCGCTCAGCACGAGAACCGGAATCTCAGGTAGCCGCTCGCGAAGCTTTTCGATGAACTGTGGCCCGTTGAGCCCAGGCATCCAATGATCGGTGATTACCAGATTGATGGAATGGAGAAGTTCCTCATCCTCCGAGAGCATCTGAAGAGCCTGGGTGGCTCCTGAAGCAATGGCAACTGAACGCCCGGAACGCGCCAAGATCGCCCGACGAGTAGTGGCCTGAACGACATTGTCGTCGACTAAAAGAATCTCAGCAGTCATCGTGTTTCAAAAACTTCCCGGCCACCTTCAATTAGGTCTAATAGGGAGATGCGATTTCGCGCTAGAAAGGTTGTATGAGCGGCGCTACCTTATTTGTAAATGTATACCAACGCGAATGCAATGAGGAGAGGTCCAAAAAGGTATTGAAAATGCCAACAGACAGACCAGCCGCACAAGGCAGCCCTGACAAAGTTAGTTTGGAGGAAAAATAAAATGGCAGCCTCTGAGGAGGCTGCCATTTCCAAGCGAATCTTTCAGTTAGAAAGAGAACTTGGCGTTTAGCTGGAGGAGACGCGGAGAAGCGTCGCCGCCCAGGAACGAACCAAGGATGGAGGTTGGAGTATTGACGGTACCGGAGATGTAACCAGCCGCGCTTGAGTCGATGTTACCGCTAGCCTGGCCGAAGTTGGGGTGGTTAAACAAGTTAAAGGCACTCACGCCAAGCTTGATGCGACCCGACTCCCAATGGGGAATCTGGAAGCTCTTAGCCAGTGCCATATCCGTGTCCGTGTAGCTGGAGCCGTACACGGAGTTGCGGCGGCCCTGACCCAGATCGGTCGGGTCCTGGAACGACGTGATGAAAGAGCAAGGATTTGTACCGTTGATGCTGTGCGCACCGCCACCACAGTGATTGCTGGCGAGCGGAGCGATCTGTTGCGCGTAGAGCGGCCCACCATAGAACGGGATCCCCGACGCAACGGTATTTGCAGTGACTGAGAACGGGTAACCGTCGTTGTGGAAGGCGGTTCCGGAGAGTTCCCAGCCATCGGCCAGAACCTTCGGTCCACGCCAGTGAGGAACGGTCAACACATAGCTAGCGCTGATGTAATGACGGGTGTCGTAGTCCGAGTTTCCGTAGTTCTGATAGAGCTTGGAGATATCCGGGTTATGCGGGCTTTCCGAATTGGCGCCGAAGCCATCAAAGCCGCCGTTCGAGATTTCATCAAGGGCGTGGCTGTAGACGTAGTTGAACTGCGCGGTAAGCCAGTGAGAGCGCTCAACCAGCGAAGTGACCAGGCCGTTGTAGTTAGAGCTTCCCGCGCTGTAAACCTGGGTTGCGCTTCCGAAGTTCTGGTTGGGAATATCGGCGGGAAGACTACCGAAGCCAAAGGCGTTTACTGAGTTATCGACGACGGGCTGATGGTAGGTATGGTTACCCACATAGCCGATCGACAGGGCCATGGTGTGAGTTAACTGCTGCTCAATGGTCAAGCTCCACTCTTCATAGGTTGGGTAGTGGATCTTTTGAGCTGCCGTCACGATACTCGGCGGGCTGAAGCCAGGCACAGCGGAGAGGCTGTTGAGCGTGGCCCCGCTCGTGAAGCCACTGCGGAAGGCGGTCGCAGAGGCCGATGCTACCGAGGCCGCACTACCGGCTGCGGAAGGGATGAATTGATAGCCGGCCGCCGGAGCCGCGGTGTTGCCGAAGTTCTGGCTGACGATCGCAAAAGGAATGTTGGTTGGCGCGTTGTTCAGGAATGAATCGGCAATCTGTCCGGGGAAAGCATCGGCAAACATACCGAAGCCACCACGCAGAGTCGTCTTTGAATCTGGGCCGAGGGGCAGGAATGCGAAGCCGACACGCGGCTCATATCCGACCTTCTGCAGATCATTGAAGGCTACATGCTGACCATATTTGATGATGTTCTGATATGCGGTATCAGCCGAGTTGCTGGCAGAGTAGAAATCCACAGGCAGGCGCGAGAAGCAATTGTTTACGCAGGTCGGGTTCGAATCATGCTCGAAGCGAAGACCAGCGGTGACGGTCAGGTTAGGAAGTACCTTCCACTGATCCTGAACGTACCAGCCCATCGCGTACAGCGCTACCGACTGGTCATAGTGAACGGGGAAGTTCTGAACCCACTCATCTACCTGTCCCTGCTGGAATGTGCTGTTCAAGGAAACAGCTTCCGGAGAGCCCGTATATTCGGAGGGGCTGTAGTCCGAAACATTATCGCGACGGATCGTCCAACCGACCTTCACATTGTGGTTGCCGTGGTTCCAGTTCAAATCGTCAGTGAACTGGTAGCCTTCGACGTTACGACCTTGCGGCCAGATAATGTCCAAACCTCCTGGCCATGCGTTGGTTCCATTGTTGCTGAGATCGCCGTCGGCAAAGATCAGCGAGAACGGTGTAATCTGCTCGGCAGCAGCCTGGCTGGTATTTGCGAAGATCGCTCGATAATAAATGTTCGAGAAGAGAAACTGGTTGGTAAGGGTTGGGCTGAAGGTGTGGGTCTCGTTCAACTGCCCCTGATACTGAGGCTGGGGGCTGTCCGCGTTGTAGATCGGATTCAGAACATTGGTGTAAGTGGCCTGAAGCCCCTTATCCATTTCAAAGTGACCGAAAAGGTGATCTTTCTCACCCCAGGACTGATCGATGCGGCCATTGATCAGATACTCGTGGGTGAAGTTGCCGGCCGTTCCGTTGAAACGAACAGTGCCGTAGCCACCTGCATCTGCATCCGAGGTTGACTGAACCGCACTGGCAAAGCCCGGTGCGTTGTTATACAGGTTAAAGATGTTCTGATAGCCGGGAATCTCGCTCGCCAGACCGTTAGCGGCAAGGTTGGCCAAGGTCAGAGCCTGGTAGCTTGCATCCGGTGCGTAGACCGTAGAGCGGGTCGGAAGCACAACACGCAAACCTTCATAGTTGAAGAAGAAGAAGGTCTTGTCGCGCTTGATGGGACCACCGATGGCGCCCGCCCACTGGTTCACATTGTCGAAGGGACGGGGCGTGTCGGTCTGGTTGTTGAAGAAGTCATTCGCGTTGAGAACCCGGCCGTTCCACCAGTAAGCGGCGTTGCCGTGGAACTTGTTCGAGCCCGAGCGCGTGGTTTCGTTGATCTGAGCACCGCCGAGACCGCCGAAGGAGGCATCGTAGGCGTTTGAGATAACCGAGACGTCCGAAACGTCATTGTTACCGAGCAGCAGGTTGGTTGCGCCGGAGTTGTTGACGTTGAGGAAAGGATCGTTCTCGTAACCACCGTTTACGGTGAAGGTGTTGGAAGTGGCCGGCAGACCAAATGCGGAGAAGTTTCCGTAGCCGCTCTGCGTGTTCATCACCGTGCCGGGTGCGGTCTGGGCGACGAAGGTGAGATCGTTACCCGGGTTGGGAAGGTTCTGGACCTGCTGCATGGTGAAGCTGGTGCTCAAATCAGCGGCTTCCGTATGCAGAATGGGCGCTGTTCCGGTGACTTCCACCGTCTGTGAGGACGAGCCCACGGTGAGCCGAATGTCGCCCTTCGACACGACGCCAAGAGCCACGTTCACAGTGAGCTCTGACTTTTGAAAGCCAGCGGCTGTGACCGCCAGGGTGTAATCGCCTGGCTTCAGGAGGGAAAAGCGGTAGGACCCGTCGGCGCCAGCGTTGGTGGTCTGAACGCTTCCGGTAGCTTTGCTGGTAAGGGTAAGTGTTGCGCCTGCAACAGATGCGCCACTAGGATCAGTGATGGTTCCTGCAATGTCACCGGAGATGATGGACTGTGCGCTGAGGCTTCTTTGAGCCCCGAGAGCGAGGAGGAATGCCACGCCGAAGGCGAGGATAAATCGAAATTTTGTGATCGCAGAGCGATGCGGGCAGTGATTTCTCATGCCGCACGGGGATGCAATTGAAATACCCTTTATCGGCAGGTTGCTACGGGAATTCTAGAATTTACGCAAACTTATGATAAATAGGAATTTATGGCATAAAAATTCTTTGTGAAAAGCCACCCTCCCTGCCCAGAAACGGACATAAATATTGTTAAGCACAAGTTAACTACAAAAAACTGTATTTCGTCCCGGCTTACCGTCACATGAAACAATAGTCATGTGCCTTGGACCTTTTGGAGGGGCACTGATAATGAATACTCTTAAGACCGCTTTTCTCCTGACTGCATTAACTCTTCTGCTGGTTTTGCTCGGCGACCACTTCGGCGGAAGAAACGGCATGGTTCTGGCTTTCGTCCTCGCCGCCGGAATGAACTTTTTCAGCTACTTTTTCTCCGATAAGCTGGCGCTCAAGATGTATCGGGCGCAGCCGGTGACGCGCGAGCAGTTGCCCCGCGTGTATCAGGTGGTAGAACGGATGACCCAGCGCATCGGGCTGCCGATGCCGGCGATTTATGTCATTCCTTCCGACTCGCCAAATGCCTTTGCGACGGGACGCAACCCCCAACATGCATCCGTAGCTGTTACAAATGGCATCCTGAACCTGCTTACCGACGACGAGCTCGAAGGGGTGCTGGCACACGAGCTCGGTCACGTGAAGAATCGCGACATCCTCACCAGTTCGATTGCGGCCACACTCGCCGGCGCAATCACCATGCTGGCGCGGATGGGCTATTGGGCTTCGCTTTTTGGCGGATACGGCGGCGGTGGACGCGACCGGGAACGCGGCGGTGGCGGAATAGGCGCGCTGTTCATGCTGTTCCTGGCTCCCGTTGCGGCCATGCTGATTCAGCTGGCGGTGTCGCGCTCGCGCGAATACGAGGCCGATGCGACGGGCGCGCACATTACCGGCAATCCCTATGCGCTGGCCAGCGCTCTCGAAAAGCTGGACGCGTATTCGAAGCGCCTGCCCATGGCGGCTTCGCCGTCGAACGCGCATCTGTTTATCGTGGCTCCGGTGATCAGTGCACGGGATCTGTCGAGCCTCTTTTCGACACACCCGCCGATTCCGAAGCGCATCGAGCGGCTGATCGGGCGTTCCAGCGTGTATGGTGTTCAAAACAGATAATTCGCGGTAGTTAGAAGAGACCGATGAAGACTGCGCTGCGTGCACTCATTTTACTTTTGGTCGTGCTGTGGCTGGGCGGGGTGATGTTCTTCCCTGTCGTGGCGGCGACCGCCTTCGGGACGATTTCAGATACACATGCAGCAGGGACCATCGTTGCAAAGTGTCTGCGCGTGCTGCACTATGAGGGGCTGTTCGCGGGGGCATGCATCGTTCTGCTCTTGCTGGCTGCGCAGCTGACGCGCGCAGTTCCGCGCTCGGTTGCCGCTCCAGTGGTGGTGACGCTGATCATGCTGGGGCTGACAGCCTATTCGCAGTTCTCGATCATTCCGCGCATGGAGAGCGACCGCAAGGCCGAGGGCGGCGCGATCAACCTGATGGACCGCGATAATCCGAATACCGTCGACTTCAACAAGCTGCACGGTCTGTCAGAGAAGGTCGAGCAGGGTGTGCTGGTGGGTGGGATCGTGCTGGTGGTGATACTCGCAGTTGGGCCAAAGATGAATTCGGCCAAGGTCTAATCCGAACCAAGGCTTTCTACCGCAGAGACCGTCGCTTTGCTCAGCGTAACGAATTCTTGCGGACTATTCCTGCCGGCTCTTCAACGCTCCTTTCAACGCACTGTTATGATCGTGGATTGGCTTCTTTGCGTCCTTCGCGCAACCTAAGCCATCTCCTGATACGACACTTATGCTTCTCTCGCTCACGCTCGGATTGATCGCCGCGTTCGCCGATATTCTCGGCGGCGTGATACTGGTACGCCGCAACTGGGAGAAGCGCTATCTGCGCTACTTCGTCGCCATCGGTGCGGGATTCATGCTCTCCGTGGCGCTGTTGGAGATGATGCCGGAGAGCCTGCGCTTTTCGCCGCGGTGGTCGCCCGTCCTCATCCTTGGTGGCTATTGCGCCATCCATCTGCTCGAGCACACCATCACCCCGCACTTCCATTTCGGCGAGGAGACGCACCACCACGAGCTTTCCACGCACACCGGCTACTCTGTGCTCACGGGGTTGGCCATTCACTCGCTCTTTGACGGAGTGGCCATCGGGTCAGGCTTTGTGTTGTCGAACTGGCTGGGATGGCTGATCTTCTTCGCCGTCTTCCTGCACAAGATGCCGGAAGGATTCACGGTAGCGTCGGTCATGCTGGCTTCGGGCCGGAGCCGGCGAGCGGCGCTGGTGTCCGCGATCGTGCTGGCGCTGACCACGGTGCTGGGCGTGCTGGTGATCAATCTCCTACCCGGCTGGGTGCAGGCTGGGCTGCCGCTCTCCGCAGGTGTGGCCATCTATGTCGCGGCCACGGATCTGGTGCCGGAAGTGAACCGAGAGCCAGGGATTCGGATGGCACTGGTGTTCTTCGCTGGAGTGCTGATGTTCCTGCTGCTGAAGCTGCTGGTTCCGACGATTTAGGGGCAGGGATCAGAGAGTAGCCACTCGTGGGTGAGAGCGGTTGGCACCGCGAAACCGGCTCGCTTGCCCTGGTACAACGCGCCGGCATTGATTATCCCCGAAATCATTGATTCCTCTGGATTTTCCCAGAATCAATTGGGTGCTAACTCATTCATTTCAATATAGTTTCATAAAATAGACCGTCAGACGGTCGGCCGGCGTTCTTTCCAGAGGCGGTAAAGCCCCCAGGCGGCGATGGTGCTGGCGTCCTGGATGGTTCCGTCGAGCAGCATGGTTTCGAATTGCGCGATGGTTGCCGTCTTGAGGACGAGATCATGCTCTTCCGGGTCGGGGTCGGTGTTAGCGTGGGTCAGCCCGGTGGCGAGGTAGACATGCTGCTTCTGGCGGGCAAAGCCGTAGGCGATCCAGAGGGTGCCGAGATAAACCATCGAAGCGGCGATGAGGCCGGTTTCTTCCTGCAGTTCTCCGCGAGCCAGCTCTTCGGGATCGACGTCAGGGCTTTCCCAGCCACCCTGGGGCAGTTCCAGAGCCCGCTCTTGAATGGTGTAGCGGAACTGCTCGATCAGGTAAATGGTGTCGTCTTGGATGGGAATGATGATTGCGCATTCGTCTTTGTCGACGACGCTATAGATTCCTGAAACGCCGTTGCTGCGCTCGATCTGGTCTTCGCGCAAGCTGAGCCAGGGGTTGCGATAGATTTCGCGGCTGCTGAGGGTTCGGATGCTCATTTTGTTTTGTCATTTTGCCATGGATGGGATCGCGCCTCGGTGAAGAGAGTGTCCATTTCCGCACGTGAAGTACGTTTTTGTACATTCCGCCTGGCTGCTCTTTTTCTTGGACACACAAAACAAAGCGCTTACGCTGTACTCCGTCGGACCTTCGATTGCTCTTATGTTGTTCGATTCTGGACTCATTTTCTAGTTGAGGACGTGAACGATGGGCAGTTTCATGCAGAATCTGCGGTTCGCTCTAAGGCAGATACGGAAGACTCCGGGCGTGGTGGTGGTCTGCGTGCTCACGCTGGCGCTGGGCATTGGCGCCAATACTGCGGTCTTCAGCGTCATGAATGCCGTCCTGCTCCGTTCTCTTCCGGTTGCCGACCCGGCACGGGTTTTCTACCTGCATACGAGCGGCGCACCGAATAACGCAAGCAACACGGGCGACTGGAACACCTCCTTCTCCTATCCCGTTTACGACGCGCTGCGGCGGCAGACAGGAGCATTCTCCGACGTCATCGCGTATATCCCGCTGAGCATCGATAAGATCGCCGTGCGCATTGGCAACTCGCCGGAAGAAGCTGAAGCCGATATGGTGAGCGGCAACTTCTTCTCCGGGCTGGGTGTGAGGCTGGAGCATGGCCGCGGATTTACCGCGAACGACGAAACTCAACATGCGCCGGTTGCGGTGATCAGCTATGAGTACTGGACGCGGCGGTTTTCAGGCAGTCCTGACGCGGTGGGCAAAACCATCATCGCCAAGGGAGTGCCGGTGACCATCGTGGGTATCGCGGCGCAGGGCTTCGAGGGCGTAGAAGCGGGCAACTCCACCGACTTCTGGATCCCGCTCCAAGACCGTCCCGAGCTGAATGCGTGGGGCATGCCACCCCGGGATGGCAAGCTCTTCACGGCCCTGCAAAACTGGTGGTGCATCCGGATGCTGGCCCGGCTCGCTCCCGGTGTTTCGCAGGCACAGGCAGTTGCAAAGACGCAAGGAGTCTTTCAGGGGGCTGCGTATGAAGGTATCGGCAAGCCGAACGCGGGCGAGAAGCCTCCCGTGCTTTCACTCGCCGCTGCCAAGAATTTCCCCGGTTACGACCAGTACTACGGCCAGCCCATCAAGGTGCTGATGTCGATGGTTGGATTGGTGCTGCTGATCGCTCTGAGCAATGTGGCAATGCTGCTGGTGGCGCGGAACACCATGCGGCAGCGCGAATTCTCGCTGCGGCTGGCGCTGGGCGCCGGCAAGGGTCAGCTCTTTCAGCAATTGCTGACAGAGAGCCTGCTGCTGGTAACCGCGGGCGGACTGCTGGCCTGGGGATTTGCCTTACTCGCAACACGAGCACTCGCGGACTGGTCGTCGATCGAGTCGAGCCTGTCGCCGGACCGCACGGTTCTTCTCTTTACGCTGGGGATTCTGGTGCTCGCTGCGATGGTCTTTGGGCTGGCTCCGCTGCGAACTGCGCTTTCGAGCGGACCGGCGCTGGTGCTCAAGACCTCCGCGGCAACCGCGAATACGGACAAGGGCAAGGCGCGCACGGGGCGACTTGTGGTCGCAGTGCAGATGGCGCTCTGCCTGACGCTACTGGCTGGAGCCGGGCTTCTGCTGCGCACGCTGCACAACCTTGAGACGCTGCCTCTGGGCATCCAGACAGACGGCCTGGTGGTCTTTGGTTTGAATCCCCAGACCACGCACACCAATGCCGAGGCCATCGCGTTTTACGACCGCCTGCTGGCCCGCCTGCGCGGACTACCGGGCGTGCGTAGTGTCTCGCTCATGGAAAACCGCATCGGCACCGGCTGGTCAAACAATAACGGCACGCCCCAGATCGATGGAGCCAAGCCAGCGAAAGAAGTGATGACGCGCAACAACGTCGTAGGCAGCGACTATTTCCACACGCTCGGCGTGCCCGTGCTCGCCGGACGCGACTTCAGCGATGCCGACAATGCGGCTGCACCTGCGGTCGTCATCATCAACGAGACCTTCGCCAAAACCTTGATGCCCAAGGTGAGTCCTGTGGGTCACCATCTGGGCGACGATAAATCGCAGATGCTGATCATAGGCGTGGTAAAGGACAGCAAATACACCGGCATTACGGAACAGCCCATCCCCATGCTGTGGTATCCCTACATGCAAAGTAAAGGCGGCGTGGGCGAAGAGCACATCGAGATGCGCGTGGCTTCGCAGCCGGGCGGTGACCCAATGAGCATTCTGCCGATGGTGCGGAAGGCGGTTGCGGAGATGGACGCCAATCTTCCACTGCAGGAGCCGATGACGCAGCGGGCGCAGTTCGAGGTGACGATCTCGCAGCAGCAACTCTTTGCGCGCCTGGCAGGATTCTTCGGGCTGATCGCAGTGGTTCTGGTGGCAACCGGTCTATACGGCACGATGGCCTACCGGGTAAGCAATCGCACCATGGAGATCGGCGTGCGCATGGCGCTGGGGGCCAAAAGGGATCAGGTGGTGTGGATGATCGTGCGCGAGAGCCTGATACTGGCGGCGATCGGAGTTGCGCTGGGCGCGCCGCTGGTGGTGCTGGTGTCGCGCCTGCTGAGCTCGCAGCTCTTTGGAGTGAAGCCTTATGACGGGCTGAGTTACGGCATCGCGGTTGCCGGAGTTGCCATGGTGGCGATGGTGGCGACCATCATCCCGGCGCAACGGGCTGCCAGCGTCGATCCGGTGCGGGCTCTGCGCTCAGAGTAGGCGGTTGGAAAGACCGCTGTCTCAAAGACGCGGTGCGGGGCGGCCGGCTCAAAATAGTTCAAGGTTTCCCGGCGGTAACCCTGGTTATGAGGATGTGAGCACCGGATTCGGCCCCGGTTTCGCAGGATGAGATATTCTGGTCCCGACAACGCTGTATAAGGAGAGATTTTGTGGCTTTCTTTGCTATTGCAGGTTTCGTAACAGTTTTCGCGGTGTGCATCCTGTGGGCGACGCGGCCCGCTTCCACCGATCACCAATCACACCACTAGACTCGACGCCGTTCATCAGGGGAACAGATGGTTCCTGCTTGCCGGTCAGCATACCGCCAGCTGCGGCGATCACCGGGATTCGCGGCGATCGCGACCCTTATCCTGGCCGTGGGCATCGGGGTTACGACGGCTATGTACAGTGTGCTGTACGCGGTCATTCTTCAGCCTCTTCCATTCTCTCAGCCCGATCGGCTGGTGGTTCTATCCCCAAAACCGATGGACCTGGTCTCGATACCGACCACGCAGGACTGGCAGCGCCGCAGCCCTGCCTTTCGCTCGATCGCCGCGTATACCGGCTGGTCTCCGCGTATAGAGTCCACAGCCGGCGCGGGGCACGCCAACGCCATTCTGGTCTCACAGAATTTCCTGTCGACGCTGGGCGTCAAACTCGCGCTCGGCAACGACTTCGCTCAGACCGGACACGAGGGCGATTGCCTGGGACAAGCGATCGTAAGCAGTGCCTATTGGCGGAGCATGGGCGGCGGCTCACTTGCCGGACGCACGCTTCAGCTCGATCACAGAACCTACGCGATTGCCGGCGTTCTGGATGCCGGTTCCGGGTTCGAAGGACCGGATGCCCTGAATGAGCCGTCGATCTTCGTCCCCGTCGGATGCGATCCGGGAAAAACGCCGGAAAAGCGGGGCTCCTTTTCGTTTTACGCGATTGGACGCCTGCAGCCGGGGGTGACGATCCAGACCGCCGCTGCGGAGATCGCGACGGCGCAGCAGAATCTTGCCCACGACTACCCGAATTACTATCCGCTGGCCAACAAAGTACAGGTTGGGCCGCTGTCCGACTACATGGCTGGAACGGGAACGCGTTCCGCGGTGTTTGCGACGATGGCCGCCTGCGGGACGCTGCTGTTGATCTCGTGCTCGAACCTGATCAACCTGCTGTTGGCGCGCAATACGCGGCGGCGCTCGGAATTCGCTCTGCGCACTACGCTCGGCGCGTCACCGCGACAGCTTTTCTGGCAAATGCTTGTGGAGAATAGCCTGCTGACCGTTGTGGGAGCAGCGCTCGGGGTTGTCTTGTCCGCAGCCCTGGTAAGGATTGCGAGCCGGGTACCGTTCGTACATTTGCCTCGCCTCTCCGAAGCCCGGATCAATCTCGCCGCACTGGCGTTTGCCGGAGTGACAGCATTGCTGGTTGCTCTGCTGCTTACCCTGCTGCCTGCGCTGCGCAGTTTTCGTTCCGATCTGCTCGCCGATCTTACACGCGGCTCTGCCCGAAGCAGCTCGGCCTCAGGCGGCCTGCGCAAGGCGGGACGGTTGCTGGTTGCCGCGCAGCTGGCAATGGCTCTGGTTCTGGTCTCCAGTGCGGGATGGATGGTGTCTTCGGTCCTGATTCTTCTGCACCAGCCGCTGGGCTTCGAGCCGGACCATTTGCTGATTGCCAGCACCGACCTGCGCGGACCCCTGAGTGGCGTCAAGATCGAACCGGCTAAGACGCTGGCGGTTCTCGAACAAGCGATGGCCAGTCTGCGCGCGCTTCCCGGCGTGGTCAGCGTCGCCGCGGCGAACGACAAGCCTCTTGGCGGCAGGGTCAACCGCTACACCTTCTGCTCGGATGTGCATCCAGAGGGTTGCAAAGATCTCAGCGTCGAGGCGCCCGATCTTTTCCTGACGACTCCCGGATACTTCCGCACCGTCGGGCAGCCGCTGTTGCAGGGGCGGGATTTCAATGCCGCCGATGACGGACGGAACCATGTTGCGATCGTGAATCATGCCCTTGCGACCCAGCAGTGGCCAGGACAGAATGCGATCGGTCACCGCATTTATTCAGACGATCTTCATGCATGGGCAACGGTCGTCGGCGAAGTGGCAGACGTCCACAGTTATTCCCTGGAGCGGGAGCCTGTTCCCAACCTTTACCTGCCCGAAGCTGATGGGCCCGACACCTCCATCACCATCATGGTGCGAACGCAAGGCGATCCCGCAGAGATGGATGAGACGATCCGCCGGACGTTGCGCGGCAACGCAGCCGTCGTCGTCCGCTATGTGGAAAGCATGCCGGAGCTCATGGCGCATCAGGTGGCCCTGCGAAGCTTTTCGATGTGGGTAGCGGCTGCCTTCGGCGGTCTTGCGCTGATCCTTGCCGTCTTCGGCACGTATGGGCTGATCTCTTACGAGGTATCGCTTCGCGAGCGCGAGATCGGCATCCGGCTGGCTCTAGGATCGCCTCGCCCGGCGATCGTTGGTCTGCTGCTTCAACAGGAATCGCGATGGATCGCGGGGGGAATGTTTTTTGGCCTCGGCGGAGCGGTCATTACCGGTTTCCTTTTGCGCGCCCAGTTCTTCCATACCGCTGCCGCGTCGATTCCGGTTCTCACCGCCTCGCTTATTCTGCTCGCCGTTCCCGCGCTGGCGGCGGTCGCGCTCCCGGGCCGCCGTGCGAGCCTGCTTGATCCCGCGGTGACCCTGCGCAGCGAGTAGCCTGTTATTCGGGAGGGTAGCTCCGGCGCCTGTCTTAAATCTGGTTACTTGTTTACTAGCTGATTACTTTGACCCCTTGACTCGGCGGCGTAAGCCAAATGACATCAAAAACCTATGCTTTTTCATAGGCGCTGATGGAATTCTGCAGCGTGATGAACAACTCCTAAACTGGCAGGGTAATCCCCGCTCTCTTCTATCGCTCGTATTTCATTGTCTTTCAACGATATACTGGGTTCCACCGGCGATCTCCCGCTAGTCTTTAGCTTGGCAGGATACTTGCACAGGTGGACGGCGTATCTCCGAGACCTGTTTTCCCCCTCGCAAGATGGAGAAGTCTTTCCAAACTCGTATCACAGTGGTTCTTCTGGCGGTGTTCACCGTTGCGGCCGCTGTGCTTGCCTCTCTGAACTTCGTTCAGGAAGGTGGATATCAGTCGCCCACGGACGGCGTGGTGTGGGTGGAAACAACGGGTGGACTGCTGGCGCAGCGGGTGGCGCAGGGCGGCGAAGGACAGCGGGCGGGACTTAAAACCGGCGATGTCATGGTGCTGGCCAATGACCGGCCGGTTCCGCGCTGGGCCTCTCTGGCCGAGGAGATGATTCGCACCAAGGTCTATAACACCATCACCTACACGGTGCTGCGCGACAAGGTTCGCATCCAGGTTCCGGTGATCCTCGATGCGCAGGATCGCAGCTTCAATGACGGCTTCCGGCTGATTGCGCTGGTGTATCTGGGTATCGGGCTGTATGTGCTGTTCCGACGCTGGACGGCGCCGCATTCGACACACTTCTACATTTTCTGCCTGGTGTCATTCGTTCTGTACTCATTCAAGTCGACGGGGCGGCTGGACGAGCTGGACTGGACGGTTTACTGGGGCAATATCCTGGCTGAGGCTTTGCAGCCGGCTCTGTTCCTGCACTTTGCGCTGGCTTTTGCGGATGAGCGGGGCAAGCGGCGTCCGCTGCTGATGTCCCTGGTGTATGTGCCGGGCATGCTGGTGGTGGGAGTGCGCCTGCAGGCGATCTGGCGCTGGTCGGCGACGGAAGTTCTGCGGCACCGACTGGACCAGATTGGGATTGGGTACGACGCGGCGTTTTATGTGCTGGCCGCAATGGTGCTGTTTGTCAGCTATAAGCGCACGACCGCGCCGCTGCGGCGGCAGCAACTGAAGTGGTTGACGCGCGGAACGTTTGTCGCGGTGACGCCGTTCGCGGTGCTGTACGCGATTCCCTACCTGGCGAACATCACCGTTCCTGACCTGGTCACCAAGCTGGCGGTGTTTGCACTGGTGATTTTGCCGCTGACCTTCAGCTGGGCCATCGTGCGCTACCGGCTGATGGACACGGATCTGATCTTCAAGCGTGGCGTAACCTACACGCTGGCTACGGCCTCACTGTTTGGACTGTACTTCGCCGCCGTGGCCATCGCCGGCGAGGTGGTGCGCAAGCGGCTGCCCAACTTTGGCACCTGGGGCGTAATCGCAGCCATTGTGATCACGGCGCTACTCTTCGATCCTCTCAAGAGACGTATTCAGGATCGCGTCGACCGCGTCTTCGACCGCAAGCGCTATGACTATCGCCAGACACTGATCGAGTTCGGCCGCAGCCTGAATACGCAGACCGATCTGAAGGCACTCCTGAATGCCATCGTTGACCGTCTGCCGCGCACGCTGCTGGTCACGCGCATTGCCGTATTTCTGGCCGACGAGCAGCGCGGACGGTTTGTACTGGCTGCGGGGCATGGATTGCCGCCAAGCGTCTTCGGACGGGAGACCGGGCGCAATCTGGACATGGGCTTTCTGGATTTCGACCAGCCCGATGCGGGCTCGCACATTTTTCTTGAGAATCCGCAGCAGGCGCTGCATCTTACCGAGTCTGAGCGCCGCACCGCGGGTCTGCTGGACTTGAACTATTACCTGCCCTGCCGCGTACAGGATCGCGCGATTGCGGTCATTGGCCTGGGGCGCACCGCCGATGGGGATTTTCTTTCGAGCGAAGATGTGGAGTTGCTGGAATCGCTGGCCAGCTACATCGGCATCGCCATTCAGAACGCGCGGCTCTACGCGAGCCTGGAAGAGAAGATCTCGGAGTACGAGCGGCTCAAAGAGTTCAACGAGAACATCGTCGAATCGATCAATGTCGGCATCCTGGCTGTCGATCTCGACGACCGCATCGACAGCTGGAACTCGCAGATGGAAGTGATGTATGCACTGCCGCGCGGGGAGGCCCTGCGCCAGCCGCTGGGGAATGTCTTTCCTCCGGCCTTGATGGAGGCTTATGAGCGTGCGACCAGCGAGTCGGGTGTTCACAACCTCTACAAGTTCCGCCTGGAGACGAGAACCGGCGAGGTGCGTACTGCCAATATCGCGATTGCACCGCTGGTTTCGCGCGACTTTACGACGGTGGGGCGCATCATTCTGGTTGATGACATTACCGATCGCACCGAGCTGGAAGCCCAGTTATCCCAGGCGGAAAAGCTTTCGTCAATCGGCCTGCTGGCCGCGGGCGTGGCGCACGAAGTGAATACCCCTTTAGCCGTGATTTCGTCTTATACGCAGATGCTGACGAAACAGGTGCGCGGCGACGACCGGCTGTCTCCACTGCTTGAAAAGATCACACAGCAGACCTTCCGCGCGTCAGAGATTGTCAACGGCCTGCTGAATTTCTCGCGCACCGGCACGACGGAGTTTCGCGAGACCGACCTGAATGCGATCATCCGCGACACGCTGACCCTGGTGGAGCACCAGTTCAAGACGGCCGAGGTGAAGCTCGATGCCTCGCTGTTGCCTGACCTGCCGCCGATCCTGGGCAATGCGGGCAAGCTGCAGCAAGTGTTTCTCAATCTCTTCCTCAATGCCAAGGACGCGATGGCGGGAGGCGGCACGCTGCGTATCGCAACCGAAGTGAATGGGCATGTGAGCGTGGCCATTTCGGACACCGGCTCGGGCATTTCACCCGAGCATCTGCAGCGTATTTACGATCCCTTCTTCACCACCAAATCGGCACCCAAGGAGGGCCAGCGGCGCGGCACAGGACTGGGACTGGCTGTCACCTACGGCATCATTCAAGAGCACGCCGGAAAGATTCATGTTGAAAGCCACGTCGGCGAAGGCACGACCTTCGATCTGGAATTTCCCATGTTAAGGAAAGCTGCGCATGTCTGAGGGCACACTCGCCATTCCCACTATTGCATCGTCCAATCCAGCCGGGCCCCCTGAGCGGATCCTGATCATCGATGACGAGGCGGCGATTCGCGAATCGCTGGAGACGCTGCTCGTGCTGGAAGGCTACACGGTTGAGACCGCGATCAACGGCGAAGCGGGCCTGCTGGCCATTGAGCGCAATGCATACGACCTGGTGCTGCTGGACCTGGCGCTGCCGGGCAAGAACGGCCTGGAGATTCTGGGCATTATCCGCGAACGGCACGCTTCTCTGCCGGTGATCATGATCACTGCATATGGCAAGGTCGACAACGTGGTCGACGCCATTCGCACCGGCGCACAAAATTTCGTCCAGAAGCCGTGGGACAACGAGAAGCTGCTGGCCGATATCCGCTCGGCGATCGGGCGATATCACGCGGAAGAAGAGAATATCCAGCTCAAGCGCGCGCTCAAGCAGCGCTACAGCTTCTCAAACATCATCGGCAAGAGCGATGTGATGCTGCGCATCTTCGACCTGATTGCGCAGGTGGCACCCAGCCGGTCGACGGTGCTGATTCAGGGCGAGAGCGGGACCGGAAAAGAACTCATCGCCAAAGCGCTGCATTCAAATTCGACGCGAAAAGATAAACCATTTGTTCCCGTAAATACGGGCGCGATGCCCACCGATCTGCTCGAGTCGACGCTTTTCGGGCACGTGCGCGGCGCATTTACGTCGGCAGTATCGGCAAAGAAGGGCTTGTTCGAAGTCGCCAATACCGGCACGCTCTTCCTGGACGAGATCGGCACCATGGGCATGGACACGCAGGCGAAGATCCTGCGCGTGCTGCAGGACCGGCGCTTCATGCAGCTGGGCGGCGTGAATGAAATTCAGGTGGACGTGCGCATTATTGCGGCGACCAATGTCGATCTGCGCCAGGCGGTGCGCGAGGGCAAATTCCGCGAAGACCTGTTCTACCGGCTGAACGTGATCAACATTGAGCTGCCCGCGCTGCGCAGCCGCCGCGAGGACATTCCGCTGCTTGCAGCGCATTTCCTCAAAATCTACGCTGAGGAAAATAATCTGGCGGCGCGCAGCCTGGCGCCAGACGCCTTGCGCGCACTGATGGATTACGACTGGCCAGGCAATGTGCGCGAGCTCGAAAATGCCATGGAGCGGGGCGTTGTGCTGTCCTCAGGGCCGGTGATCGGCGCGGATCTTCTGCCCGGCCAGCTGACAGGCAGAAGCTACTCCACCAGCCTGCTCGAGCATAATGCGGACGCTTCCCTCTTCGATATTCTCGAGGACATCGAGCGGCGCATCATCATGGACAAGCTGGAGCGCTGCAACTGGAACCAGACCGAAGCGGCCGAGCAGTTCCGCATCCCCCTCTCCACCCTGAACCAGAAGATCAAGCGACTGAATATCGAGATCAAGAAGCGGATCAAGGAATAGCTTTCGGCCGTGGTAGTCTCCCATTAGAATCGAAGCGCGGACGACGGGCATCATAGCGTCAGCCCGCGAACAAAGGAATTGAACTTCGGACCCTATGCCTTTTGCCTCGATCGACGCAGCCGCTAAAAGAGGAGTCTCCGCTGTCCAGGACTATTCGCTGCTTTCGGCGCGAGCTCTGGGCAATCTGTTTCGCCGGCCGTTTTACGGGGCGGACATCATCACACAAGCGGACATGATCGGCGTCGGCTCGCTGCCGATCGTGGTGCTGACCGGATTTTTCACAGGCGGCGTGCTGGCGCTGCAATCCGCCTCGACGCTGGCTCAGTTCGGCGCGGCCGCGGTGACTGGACAGCTGGTTTCGCTTTCCATGATCAAAGAGCTGGGGCCGGTGCTCACCAGCCTGATGGTCTCCGGGCGCAATGCATCCGGGATGGCCAGCGAACTGGGCTCGATGATGGTGACAGAGCAGATCGACGCGATGCGGGCTCTCGGCACCGATCCTTTGAAGAAGCTGGTGATGCCGCGTATCACGGCGACTGTGGTGATGATGTTTTTCCTCACCATCGTTTCCGACGCGCTCGGCACCCTGGGCGGCGCCACATGCGCCATTTTTCTTCTGGGACAGGATGCCTCCCAGTACTTTCACACCGCTTATCAATCGCTTCGCTATCCCGACGTGCTGCAGGGACTGTTCAAGCCTCTCATCTTCGGCTTTATCATCGCGTCGATCGGATGTTATTACGGCATGAATACGCGCGGAGGCACGCAGGGCGTGGGCCGCTCGACAACGCAGGCGGTGGTCGTCTCGTCGGTGTTGATCATTGCCTCAGACTTCATCATCAGCAAATTCATGATCGGACTCTTCGGGCGATAGGCGACGATGGCCACCAGAGAGCTCGCACTGAACGAGATCGATCCGGAAAGCCAGGTTCCGCCGAGCAGGGTTTATCCTGACGCCCCCGCGGTGCACTTCGAAAACGTCAGCATCGGCTTTGAAGGAAAAGAAGTTCTCGAGAACATCTCCTTCGAGGTGAAGCGCGGTGAGACGCGCATTCTTCTGGGGCCGGCGGGCGTGGGCAAGAGCGTGCTGCTCAAGCTGGCTAACGGCTTGATGAAGCCGGACTCCGGTCGCATTTTTGTCTTCGGCTATGAAGTGAGCGCCATGCGCGAAGAGGATCTCTTCCGGCTGCGCGGCAATATCGGAACCGTTTTCCAGGAGGGCGCTCTCTTCGACTCGCAGACGGTGCGCGACAACGTCGCTTTCCGTCTGACCGAAGAGCATGTCCCGGAGGATGAGATTGACCGGCGCGTAGTGGAGGCGTTGCGCTTCGTCGAGCTGGAGCACACAGTCGACAAATTTCCCTCCCAGCTTTCAGGCGGCATGAGGCGGCGCGTGGCGATTGCCCGGGCCATCGTGACCAAGCCCGATCTGATTCTCTACGATTCGCCGACTGGCGGCCTCGACCCGATCACGTCCACAACCATCGATGAGCTGGTGATCAAGCAGCGCGATGTGATGGGCACCAGCTCTCTGGTTGTGACGCACCGCCTGCAGGATGCCTTCCTGATGGCCACCCACCGCTTCGATAAAGAAACGAACAAGATGGTGGCGCTGCCGGAGAAAGAGATCGACCCCAGCACCAGCTTTTTAATGCTGCATCAGGGCAAGCTGGTCTTCGATGGATCGACGCATGACTTGGTGAACTCGACGGATCCTTTCATCAAGGGATACATCTCCTAACGCGATGCCTGTGCTCTCGTCTTAACGGCGTCTGCTGACGGTCCTGCCATCTTTCATGTTTTCGCTTAACCGCCGGCAGCGACTCGTCTGAAACCACGCACGGCTACAGTTGCCGGCCAGCTGAATGCTCTATGCAAAACGTATGCGGCCTTCGACTTTCGTCCCAAATGTCCGGGGTGAAGCCGGGCGAGGTGCCGGAACTGGCTTTTGCGGCCAGACAGATTGGGGTATTTGTGAAGCTGGTCACGCTGCACATAAATGAATGTGTTCTGGGCATACCAGAACTTCACATTCGGGTTCGTCCAGATCGCCGGCCGTATCAGATCGAATACTTCATATCCATTTGCAAAAAACATCCCGGCCCAATATTCCGGCCATCTTTCGTTGAGATGAGCCGTACCACCCTGAAACGGGATGGCAGCGCCAAACAAGACCACCGGAGCAAGGGAGCAGAGGAAATCGACAAAGGGGCGAGCGGCGTGCGGCGGCAAGTGTTCGGCGACTTCCAGCGATTCGGCCAGATCGTATCTGCTGCCGATGCTCTGAGGACGCGTCAGATCCATTGCTGAAAAATCGCTCTCCGGAATCTGCAGGCCGGAGGTCAAGACATAGTCTCCGTCAATGCCGAAAATGGAACGGGTGCCGATCTCCCTCCATGCGCGGAGCCAGGTACCGACTCCGCAACCGACGTCTACGACGCTTTGCGGCGCGATCGCTGCCTGCAGAAGAGGCAGGACCGCCTTGGCGGAAAGGTAGGAATCATGCTGCTGGTCCGCATAAAAATCGCTGTCGTAGGTCTGATGTTTTGGGGCTCTCACGTAAGGGATCCTGCGATATTTTCTGCCCTTTCTCCGGTTCCGTTCCAGCGGAACGGGTGTTGGCAACCGCTGGGATTTCAGTGTCGTGAATAAAATGCCGCTCTGCCCGGGCTTGAAGAGCGAATCGCATCCATGCGCGCGTGCCGGCGACCTGATGCGGCGATTCAAATATTATGGAAGGCCTGAGTAAGAGCCTTCATTCCAAGTTGCGAGGCTGCCGCCATGTGCCGAAACATCAAGACCCTTTTCAACTTCGATCCGCCGGTAACGCCGGAAGAGATTCAGGCTGCTTCTCTGCAGTTTGTGAGGAAGATCAGCGGCTTCAACAAGCCTTCACAGGCGAATGAGGCGGTGTTTCAGGCAGCAATCGACGAGGTCGCCGCGGTTTCTGCGCGTCTTCTGCTGTCGCTGGAGACGAATGCTCCGCCGAAGAATCGGGAAGAAGAGGCGGCGAAAGCCAAGGCGCGCGCCGCGGAGAGATTCGGAACTTAGACTGTATGACGGCCCGCTTTTGCCGGTGATGGAAGCGCTCTGATAGGCTGAGTGGTTTGATTTCTTCCTTCTGGAGCAAGCTTCTTATGGCATTTCCTTTCAAGGGCGTGGACTTCATCGGCTTCGATGCCCTGCTCAACGACGACGAGCGCATGGTGCGCGATATGGCGCGCCGCTTCATCGAAGACCGGATCATCCCGATCATCGAAGACTGCAACCGCGAAGGCCGCTTTCCGCGCGAGCTGGTGCCGCAGATGGGTGAGCTCGGCTTCTTTGGCGCGAACCTGCATGGCTACAACTGCGCCGGCATGTCGAATGTGGCTTACGGCCTGGTGATGCAGGAGTTCGAGCGCGGCGACTCGGGGCTGCGCAGCTTTGTGAGCGTGCAGTCGGCGCTGGTGATGTATCCCATCTATACCTTCGGATCGGAAGAGCAGAAGAATTACTGGTTGCCACTGCTGGCTAGCGGCGAAAAGCTTGGCTGCTTCGGACTCACGGAGCCAGACTTCGGATCGAATCCCGGCGGCATGCGCACACGCGCAGTCAAAGATGGGGATGAGTACATTCTGAACGGCGAAAAGATGTGGATCACCTCGGGTTCGATTGCCGATGTGGCGGTTATCTGGGCGAAGGTCAAAGATGAGGATGGCGGTCCGGATGTGGTGCGGGGATTTCTGGTCGAGACGAACCGGCCGGGGTTTTCTGCGCACGATGTGCACGGCAAGTGGTCGCTGCGCGCTTCGGTGACGTCAGGTTTATCGCTGCAGGATGTGCGCGTGCCGGCAAAGAATCTGCTGCCGGAATCGGGCGGACTGAAGTCGCCGCTGATGTGCCTGAATCAGGCGCGATACGGCATCAGCTGGGGCGCGATTGGCGCGGCCATGTCCTGCTATGACACGGCGCTGCAATATTCGGTCGAGCGCAAGCAGTTTCGCGATCAGCCAATTGCGAGCCATCAGCTGATTCAAGAAAAGCTGACGTGGATGATCTCCGAGATCAGCAAGGCGCAGCTGCTGTCACTGCATGTGGGACGCATGAAAGACGCAGGCAATGTGGAGCACCAGCACATCTCCATGGCCAAGCGGAACAACGTGTGGATGGCGCTCGAATGCGCGCGGATGGCGCGGGATGTCCTGGGCGCCGCGGGGATTACGGACGACTATCCAATCATGAGGCACATGATGAATCTCGAGTCCGTAAAGACCTACGAGGGCACGCACGATATCCACACACTGATCATTGGACAGAGTGTGACGGGGATTCCGGCTTATTAGTTAACCCACGTCTCAAAGGCGAGATGTGGGGCACCCTGTCCGTTTCAAATGGTTGCGGTGTCAGCGCAACCCGGGGAAGGGGAAGGCGTCTAAGAGATTAGCGTCTCTCCGCCCATGGCCATACATCTGCCCAAACTCGAACGGCGTCCCGAGCTGGATGCTCTGCGCGGACTGTTCCTGGTGTGGATGACACTGACTCATCTGCCGACACGCTTCAGCGACTTTGTGAATCAGCCGATCGGATTTGTGTCGTCGGCGGAGGGATTCGTCTTCCTCTCGGCGCTGCTGGTCGGCCGGCTCTACATTCGCGACCTGATACGGGACGAGCCGGGCGTGCGCATGAAGCTGTGGAAGCGCTCGCTGAAGATTTATGGCTACCACCTGCTGATGCTGGCTTTCGCATTTACCGTGGCGGCGGAGTTTGCCATCCACACGCACCACGCGGCGCTGACCAATCTGCTCAATTTCTATCTTGCGCACCCGGTCGTCGCCATTGTGGGCTCGGTGTTGCTGATCTATTGCCCGCCACTGCTGGATATTCTGCCGATGTACGTCACCTTCCTCTTCTTCACGCCGCTGCTGCTCTCGGCATCGGTGCGCTTTGGATGGAAGAAGATGCTGGCGGCGAGCGGCCTGGTGTGGCTCGCGGCACAGTTCGGATTGCGAGTGGCGGCGCACAACGTGATCGTGAACATCACGCACCTGCGCATTCCGCTGCAGGAGACTGGCGCCTTTAACATGTTTGCGTGGCAGGCAGTGTGGGTAGCCGGACTGTGGCTGGGCGCACGTTCGGCGACAGGCGAATTCCCGCTGAAGAAAATTCCGATGTGGGTGACGGCGACCTCGGGAGTTTTGTGCGCCTTCTTCATCGGCGTGCGCCATGGCTGGCTGGGGCCGCACCTCACGCAGGATGCGCTGGGCATTCAGCTGGATAAATGGCAGATCGGGCCGCTGCGCGTCGTGAACCTGATTGCATTCACGATCGTGTTCTTTTGGCTGCGCAAGTACGTGTTGAAGATCGTGTCGATCGAGCCGTTTCTAACCCTGGGCAAGGCTTCGCTGCAGGTCTTCTGCGCGCATATCTTCTTTGTGTTCGTGGGACTGGCATTGCTTTATGGCGAGGTGGAGCAGCTGCAGGGGATCACGGCGATTGCGCTGGTGGTAGTGACGTTCGCTGCGCTCATCCTGGTTGCGGCAAACGAAGTGAGGAAGCGGCGGCTGGATCGCGAGGCCAATAAACGGGAGCAATCGACGAAGGAGCCTCCCCCGCCTTCTGGCCAGCCGTTAGCGTGCGTGGAGCAGCAACCTTGATCTGATCCCACATCTCAAGTGCGAGATGTGGGGCACCCGCAGTTGAATTTCAGGCTGGCAGCCGTAGACCTGACCGCGTATCTTTGCCTTATGAAATGGGTTAGAGCTGCGATGGCTGCGGCTATTGTCTTCCTTCTTACGTTGACAGCGGCCAGTTTGGGATACAAGAAGCAGCCTCCCATCGTAGTGAACGGTCCCACTGTCATCGCTTTCTTTGGCACCGTGTCAGATGTCGATTTGAAAAAGAGTCCGGATTTACATGAATCTCTCGCTGACTTCCATCTCTATGCGAAATCGGTTAAAAAAATGCTTGCTGAAAGAGGGATTAGATTCTATGAACTCAACGCGGCATCTTTTCGAATAAAGATAGGAACACGCAATTCGACATTTCGTGTCGGCAAAGAAGGCGTTGGCTACTACCTGATAGCACCAGATAAACAACCCCGCGTGGAGCGCGGAGTCATGACAGATTCCGATCTACTGCGAGTGGTTGATGATTACTTCGCCAAGGCCAAAACTGGCACACCTTAGACGGCTACAGTAAACGAATCTTCTGTCCGCGTAACGGCGCGATAGAGCGTGTCGCGCTCGACGGGCACGCGTCCGGCTTCGGTGATAAGGCGGACGAGATCCTGGCGGCGCATGCCTTGCGGCGTGGTCGCTCCCGCGTCGTGATAGATCTTCTCTTCGATCACCGTGCCGTCGAGGTCGTCGGCTCCAAAGCGGAGTGCGATCTGCGCGATCTGCTGCGTCATCATCTGCCAGTAGGCCTTGATGTGGGGGAAATTGTCGAGGAGCAGGCGGCTCACTGCGATCTGGCGGAGATCCGTCATCCCGCTGGTGCGCGGCAGATGGCTGAGCGCGGTGTTGTCGGGATGGAAGGCGAGCGGGATGAAGGTCTGGAAGCCGTGGGTGTCGTCCTGCACCTCGCGCAGCTTCAGCAGATGATCGACGCGGTCTTCATCGTTCTCGATGTGGCCGTAGAGCATGGTCGCATTCGATTTGAGGCCGGCGCGATGGGCCATGCGCGCTGTCTCCAGCCATTCGCTGCCGTCGATCTTGTGATCGCAGATGATGTGGCGCACGCGGTCGGCGAAAATTTCGGCACCGCCTCCGGGGCAGGAGTCGACTCCCGCCTTCTTCATGCGCTCGAGGGTCTCGGGGATGCTCAGCTTAGCGCGGCGCGCGAGGAAGGCAACTTCGACCATGGTGAAGGCCTTGATGTGCACCTTGGGGAAGCGCTCTTTGAGGCCTCGGACCAGATCGAGGAAGTATTCAAACGGCAAGTCGGGATGAAGTCCACCAACAATGTGGAACTCGGTGACGGCTTCGCTGTATCCGGAGGCCGCGGTCTCCCAGGCCTCTTCGAGGGCCATGGTGTAGGAGCCCTCGGTATCCTTTTTGCGGCCGAAGGCGCAGAGGCGGCAGGCTGCGACGCAGACATTGGTGGGGTTGATATGGCGATTGACGTTGAAGTAGGCGAGGTCGCCGTGCATTTTCTCGCGGACAGAGTTAGCAAGCCAGCCGACGGCCAGGATGTCGGGCGTGCCATACAGGGTGAGGCCATCTTCAAAGTTCAGACGCTCACCTGCCTGCACCTTCAAAGCAATGGGCTTCAGCCGATTGTCATCCGTCCGGAATGGTTTGCGCTCTTTGTCCTCTGCCTCGCCGCCAATCATGCGTTCCCTCACTTCTCATGATAATTCAGACGGCCGTGAATGCGCGCTTTTGAACTGCCGGGGATGCCGTTCCGTATTGCTCGATATGCAAGAAAGGTGACGCGCTGTTGACCGGGATGAACGAGCATCCGCTCCGGGCTCTCCGCGGCTGATACTATGCCTCAAGACGATAACCAAGCTTTCTCACCATGGATTATTGATTGATTTCAAACATGCGATATGGCGCGCGAATCCTTTTTTGCCTTGCGGCTTTGCCCCTGAGTTACGCTACCGGGAGTGTCGACGCGCAGAACCAGGCCGTCTTTCCCGCAATGGTCTCTTACAGCCTGGATAAGGCCAGGGTAGATTTGCCATCCGGTCTCGAAGGCAAGACCAACCTGCTGCTCATCTCCTTCGAACCGGAGCAGCAGAAGGATATCGATAGCTGGATGTCCGCTGCCGCCGCGCTGCAGCATACCAATTTCAGCTTCCGCTGGTACAAGCTTCCCGTTTCGACCCGCGAGAACTTTGTCTTTCGCTGGTGGGAGAATTCGTCAATGCGCAGCGACGAAACCGATCCGGAGACCTGGCACTGGATCATTCCGCTCTACGTGAACAAGGATGAGTTTCGAAAGGCGCTGCAGATTCCCAACGAGCGCGATGTGGTGGCTCTGCTCGCCGACAAGCAAGGCCACATCCTGTGGCGCGCCTCGGGCGCAATGAATCCACAGAAGAAGACCGCGCTGATGACTGCGGCCGGCGGCCACTGACCCCCCTGAACTACGAGTCCAGCGATTTCTGCATGGTGAGCGCGTCGAGCGAGCCCATGTAAAAGCCGGGGATACGCCCGGTCTGAACGAAGCCGTGCCGCAGATAGAAAGATTGAGCTTCGAGGTTGTCGACTGCGACTTCCAGGCGGATGGTGCTGACGTTCCATGCGGCGAGGCCATCGATCATGGCCTGCATCAGCAGCCTGCCGATGCCCTCGCGACGACGTTCGGGCGCCACGTCGATGGTCACAATGTGTCCGACGTTGTTCCGCGCCAACTCAACGATGGCAAAGCCGGCTATCCCGTGTACGTCATCGACCGCGGCGAAGGAGAGGCTGCGGGGATGGCGGATGAAGTAGCTAAGGTCTTTTTTGGAGTAGGCGATGCCGGGACGAAAGCAGATCTGATCGAGCGCGAAGAGCTGGTCCAGATCTTCGCGCTCGATGTTGCGGATGGAGATCACTTCTGGGCTTGCTGTGTTGCCGGCGCACCCGCGTCGGAGGGCTGCACCACGACGCCGTCATACAGTGACGCGGCTACCAGGCGTCCACCCATGCTATGCACGAAGCGCACCCTCCAGCCTGCGTCCCACCACTTCCAGGTCTTGTCGGTGGAGTCGATCGCGAAAACCATGTTCGAGTCCAGCGAGGTGATCACAATGCGCTTGAGATTGTCATCCCAGTCGACGCTACCGATATTGTTGACGGGCAGTGAGCTGAGGTTCTGCCAGGTCTGGCCATGATCGTTGCTGTAAAAGGCTCCCTCGCGTCCGCCCAGCCAGAGCGTGCCATTCGGCGCGGTGGTCAGGGCATGAACCGAGGTGAGCTTCTCGGGCAGCGGGATGGACTTCCAGGTGACGCCACTGTCTTCCGAGATGCGCAGCTCGCTGCGCCGTGCAGCGAAGACGATGGCGCCGTGAGCATCGACGAAGCGATACTGCTTCTCATCGAGCACCGGACCGGTCCAGGTGGCGCCCTGGGTTGTGCTGCGATAGACGCCGTCAGACGTAGCCGCAAACCAGACAGGGCCGTTTACCGAAAGGTCGCGCACTTC
This sequence comes from uncultured Acidobacteriaceae bacterium, assembly GCA_963745105.1. Lineage (GTDB taxonomy): Bacteria > Acidobacteriota > Terriglobia > Terriglobales > Acidobacteriaceae > Silvibacterium. The sequence goes on along the minus strand of CAVUWQ010000021.1, from coordinate 329,753 downwards.
AGCGTCGATGGTGGCCGGCTTGGAGGTTTCTGTTTCTGTTTTCGGAACCTTCTTGCCTTTGCGGACAACGTATACAGTCTTTTCTTTGGTGTTGACGACCTTTCCATCGGCCTGCCAGACAGAGCCATCCCAGCGGAAGATGCCGTGGCTGGTTCCGGCAAGAACGGTGCCGTCATCGGCCTGCGCCAGACTGAAGACATCGCGGCCGTCGAGACCGTTGCTGCGCTGGGTCCAGCTCTTGCCCGCATCCTGCGAGACGAAGACGCCGCCGTAGGTCTTGTCGTTCACGACACCGGCGTACATGGTTTCACCGTTCTTCTGGTCGGGAAGAAATGCAGTGACCTGGCGCTGCGAGAATCCATTGTTTGAGGCAACGAAAGATGCGGCGGCATTGTTGCTCAGCAGCACTCCGCCGCGATCGGTGGCCAGCAGGACATGCTCGTCATTCTTCGGGTCGACATAGACGTCGTTGATGATGACGTCAGGGCCGGTCATGCGCGTCCAGTTCGCTCCGCCGTCGGTGGTCTTGTAAAGGCCTTCGGTGGTTCCCGCGTAAACGACTTTGCGATTGGTGGGGTCCTGCATCAGTACGCGCGTGCGGCGCGCCGTGGAAGGGATGCCCTGCACCTTGCGGAAGAGCTCGCCCGAGGTCTGGCTCAGATAAATGCCGGAGCAGGCGCTGGCATAGACCACGCTGGGCATGGTGGGATCGATGATGATGGAGAAGACATCAGAGTCATCGATGAGGCCTTCCTTGATGTTGTGCCAGTTCGCTCCGCCGTCGGTTGTCTTCCAGGGCAGGTGCCAGGTTCCGGCATAGATGGTCTTGGGATCGGTGGGATCGATGGCGATCGATTCGACCTTATGGATTTCTCCACTGCCCTGCGGGCTGATCTCTATCCAGTGCTCACCCGCGTCTTCGGTGCGATAGACACCGTTGATGGCGCCCGCAACCAGGACCTTGGGGTTCGATGCCGCCTGAGAAAGGGCACGCACCGACTGGCCGTCCATGTCCTTCATCGAGGTCCATGAGGCTCCGCTATCGTGGCTGACGTAGACGCCGCCGCCAAGCTTGTCGAGCTGCCAGACTCCGGCGTAGATCGTCTTAGGGTCGGCCGAGTCGATGGTCAGATTGTCGACGACGAGATCATCGACCTTGCCCAGGCGGGCCAGGCGCTTCCAGGAAGCTCCGCCGTCGTTCGATTGATAGATCCAGCTGTTGAGGGTTCCGAGATAGATGTGCTGCGGATTCGCGGGATCGTATGCGAAGGCGCGCGCGTCACCCCCTTCAGGTCCTACGGAGACCCACGGTGCGGTATCGGCGGCGTGAAGGTTGTTGGTCTGGAGGCCGAAGACGGCGCAACCAAGAAGGAGGGACTGCAGAATTCTCTGTTTCATAAAACCTGTCGCGGTGAGATGACTAATTCATGATAGCGGTTCCTGCGAGCGGCATGCGGTAACCAAAATGGTACTAAGGAGCCATTGAAGCAATGAAAAAGGCTGGCCGGAATTCCCGGCCAGCCTTTTTCCGCATGTTGCTTATGCCTTACTGCGCGGCAGGAGCAGCAGCTTTCTTCTTGTGGTGGTGAACCGGTGCAGGAGCAGTGCGAGCCTGCGCCTTCACCGTGGACTCGTCAACCGGAGTGGTGCCGGTGACATCGTTGTCGAAGGTGGCGCCGGCAGGCACGAGGTAGTTGTCGACCTCGTTGGTGCCGGTGGTGCCAGTGCGCACCGAGATGCGGCTGGCGTCAATGCCCTTCTCCTTCACCAAGTAGTCCTTGGTGTTGACCGCACGCTGTGCAGCCAGGTTCTCTTCGTGGTGGTGCTTACCCTTCTTCGGCGTCATTGCTTCCGGTGCGGCCGAGTTGCCGACCACAACCAGCGTCGCATCGGAGGCACGCTGCGCATTCAGAGCCACTTCGTCGAGGCAACCCTTGGCGTCGTTGTCAACGCGAGCCGGGCGCTTCTTGTCGTGCTCGAACTGGATGGTGCAGAGCGTCTGCGTCTTGGCAACAACCGGAGCGGGAGGCGCTTCGATGCTGACCGTAGTCGTCGACGAGGCGGTCTGGCCCTTATCGTCGGCTACGCTGCAGGTTACGGTGACCGATCCAGCCGGCGCGCCGGTGGTAGAGAGGGTCGCACTGTTGCCAGTGCCGCTGATGGTTCCGGCAGATGCCTGATAGCTGTAGGTCAGCGGACGGTTCTGCGGGCTGACGCCAGTCGCGGTGATTGTGGAGCTGTCACCCGGCTTGACGGTGGAAGGATTCGCCGTGCAGCTCACTGTGGGCGGCTCGAAGGCCTTCACGGTAAACTGCGCAGTGCAATCGGCCGACTGGCCGGCTTTGGCACCCTCGCTTACATGTCCTGTAACTGTGTAGGAGCCAGGAGCGAGGCTGCCGGTGTCAACATTGCCGGTCGAGCTGCTGCCGCTGACCGTCACACCCGTGCCGCTCCAGCTATACGTTGCGGTCTTCTTGGGGTTCAGGTTGGAAGCAGTTCCAGTGATGGTAATGGGCTCACCCGGGAATACTGCGCTGGGGCTGGCCGAGCAGGCATACTGCACCGGCGGCGGGGGAACGATGCTGCCGAACTTCAGAACCAGGCCAGTGCTCAAACGAGCAACGCCGGGGTTGGCGCGGCCACCGACGTAAGCTTCAGGACCGAAGTTTGCGTGGAAGTACTCGTAATCAGCCTGGAAAAGACGAAGACCGAGGTGATGATTGAACCAGGGCAGGTTGTAATCCAAACCGCCGCCGGCAGTCAGCGCCGGACCCCAGGTGTAGGGGTGGGCTGCGTAAGGCTCATCGTTGGGGCCGCCGAGACGGACGCCGCCAGCCAGACCATGCACGAAAGGCACCATGCCCTGGGTCGGGAAGCGGAAAATGATACCGGCCTGCGCGGTTTGCGCGCCGTCGTTATTTCCATCCGGGTGGTTCGCGTATTCGATCTGGCCGCCAACATACTTGTTGAAGTAGTAGGCTACGCTGCCGATGGCTCCAGCATTGATCGATGAATAGCTGCTGGTGTAGGTGGTTCCATCAGCCTGGGGGGTAGTTACTGAGCCCTTCGGGGCCAGATACGAATAACCCAGGAACACATCGATACGGGATATTGGCTCCTCAGCAGGAGCGGGGGTGGAGGACGAACTCTGCCCATACATGCTCGATGCGCCGATTCCTACGGCACACCCAACAAGCAGAATTCGGCTCAGGGAAGTTAACAAACGAGAATGCATGCGTCTATCCTCCGCAACAATTGAAAGTCAAACAAACGAATAACTGATGGCTTATTGCAAATAAGCCGAGAAAAACTGGAAATTCAAACAAACGAATCGAGAAGCTAAAAACAAGAATGCAAATTAGTTCCAATAAAGAACCGGAAAGCTCTTAGCGGTATCAAACCTAACATACTTTTAAAAGCTTAGATCACAATTTCTTCAATGAGTTGCCTACATAGAGCAGGAAATTTTCTCTGCCCCGTACCTTTGGGGAAACCCCTGGCTAGAGAGAATTACAAAGCGTTCATTCAAACTCGACAGCTGGCGCTAATCCTTTAAAAAGAACAGCCTATTGAAGATTAAGAGCACGCTTCAGGCTTCCGCGCTCGTGCTGAATCTTCTCTTGCAAAAGTGTAATTGCATAAAGCAGCTGCTCGGGCCGGGGCGGGCATCCCGGAACATACACGTCAACAGGAATCACCTGATTCACCCCCTGCAGCAACGCGTAGTTGTTGAAAACGCCTCCAGAGGTAGCGCAGGCTCCCATGGAAATTACCCACTTGGGCTCCGGCATCTGGTCATACAGGCGGCGAATAACAGGGGCCATTTTCTGTGACACGCGGCCGGCAATCACCATCAGGTCCGATTGCCGCGGCGAGGGGCGGAAGACCTCGGCGCCGAAGCGGGCGACGTCGAAACGCGACGCCCCCATGGACATCATCTCGATTGCGCAGCAGGCCAGGCCAAAGGTCATAGGCCAGACAGAATTCTTGCGAATCCAGTTAATGGCTGCATCCAGCGAGGTTAGAAAAATGCCTTCCGGCTGTTCGTAGCCGTAGCTGACTTCCTGAAGCTTCTGACGATTCTTCGCGCTGCTCTCCAACGCTCCGAAGAAATATCTGTCACGCATCGCGTCGCCGGCGGTATCGCTCATATCTCCACTATACCCTCGTCTTAGATAGAGTACCGCCAGAAGGCATTTATTTTCAACAGACGAGGCTCAGTTTTGCGCTCGCGAAATCGGTGTTCGTGATGCGCATCTTCTATATTCCCGGGTGCTCTCGTGACATAATGCGCCGCGCCCCGGGTGCTGCGATTCAGCAGTTTGCCATTTGCGAAAAATGTGTAAAAGTAACTCAAACGCCGGATGAAGTGCGGTTCCGAAGCGTGCCGACAAAGTTGAGCTGACTTCAAACCGGCTTTCTTCATCGCGAAAACTCTGCTGCCCACTGAACTTGTCATACTTATTTTGGGAGTGCTATGCGTTCTTTTTTTCTCGGGATACTGTTGGTATCGGCCTTGTCCTGTTGCGGAATCGCCGTTGCACAGACGGCTCCGCCTTCCGAATCCGATCGCCTGACGAAGCTTGAGGCCCAGGTGGCGCAGGCACAATCGTCGGCGGACAACAGCTGGATGCTGGTGAGCTCCGCGCTGGTGCTGATGATGACCGGCCCGGGACTCGCGCTTTTTTACGGCGGCCTGGTACGCAAAAAAAATGTATTGGCCACCATGATGCAGAGTTTTGCCATGATGGCCATCATCACGGTGATGTGGGCGATTGTGAATTACAGTCTGGCCTTCGGTGAGGGAACAAGTTTCATCGGCAGCCTGCATCATGTCTTCCTCAGAGGCGTGGGGCTTACGCCCGATCCGGATTATGCAGCCACGCTGCCGCTGCAGACCTTCATGGTGTACCAGCTGATGTTCGCGATCATCACGCCGGCGCTGATTACCGGCGCATTCGCCGAACGCATGAAGTTCAGCGCGATGGCTGCGTTTCTGATTTTGTGGTCGATCGTGGTGTATTCGCCGATGGCGCACATGGTTTGGGGCAAAGGCGGATTGCTGAATGCCTCGCTGGGCGGCAGGTTTCCCTGCCTGGACTTCGCGGGCGGCACGGTGGTGCACGTGACCTCGGGCGTATCGGCTCTGGTATGCGCGCTCTATCTGGGCAAGCGCGTGGGCTATCCGAAAGAGGCCATGCCTCCGCATTCGGTGGTGCTGAGCTTCATCGGAGCCTGTCTGTTGTGGGTGGGCTGGTTCGGATTCAACGCGGGCAGTGCATTGGCTGCCGGCACTCTCGCCACCAGCGCATTTGTGAATACGCATTTCGCTGCGGCTGCCGCGGCGCTGAGCTGGGCACTGGCGGAATGGATTCGCAACGGCAAGCCGAGCGCCCTGGGAGCAATCTCTGGCTCGGTCGCCGGACTCGTAGCGATCACGCCAGCGGCGGGTTTTGTCCAGCCCATGTCGGCAATTGCGATCGGGCTGATCGCCGGCTTTTTCTGCTATTTCATGGTCATCAAGGTGAAGTCCTGGTTCGGCTATGACGACTCGCTGGACGCGTTCGGCGTGCACGGCGCGGGCGGCACGCTGGGAGCGATCCTTACCGGCATTTTCGCGTCGAGTGTGATCAATCCCATCTTCAAAAACGCCAACGGCACGGTTCTGCCTTCAGGAGCAATCGAGGGCAACTGGCATCAGGTATTGAATCAATTGATCGGCGTGGCCATCGCGTGGGTGATCTCCATTGTGGGTACACTGATTCTGCTTAAGATTGTGGACGTGACCATCGGATTGCGCGTAACGCCAGAGCAGGAAACGGAAGGCCTTGATCTGACACAACATGGCGAGGAAGGTTACGACTTCGCCTCCTGAGTCTGGCAAACCTGATACTCTTTTTAGCTTGGGACTGTGAGCAATGCAAAAGATTGAAGCAATCATTCAGCCATCAAAACTGGATGCCGTGAAAGACGCTCTCCTTGAAGTTGGAATCGAGGGCATGACAATTCTCGAAGCACGCGGCCATGGCCGCCAGAAGGGCCACACCGAGTTCTATCGCGGACGCGAATATACGGTCGACCTCCTTCCTAAAATCAAGCTGGAAATCGTGGTGACGGACGAGTTGCTGGAAAAAGCGGTGCAGGCGATCGCTTCCTCAGCACGTACCGGCAAGATCGGCGATGGAAAAATCTTCACCTCGAAGATCGACGAAGCTATCCGCATACGCAACGACGAGCGCGGTTCGACCGCACTCTAGCTCGCTTTCCGGCTCCCCCGGCGTTGTAAACGCACGAATTCTTCTTTTACTCGCCGCCGCAGTGCAGGCGGTTGCCGCACCAGTCTATCCGGCTTAAAGGTTGTGGCTTTGGACAGAAATATGAGCGCCGAGCTTTCATCGCTTCCGCAACTGCGCAACCTGTACCAGCAGGAAAGCGAGGACCTGCGCCAGGCCTTTGAGCGCAGCGGCGACGGCTCAGCCGCAATCCGGCGCCGCGCCGGGCTTGTGGACAACATCGTCCGGCAGATATGGACGGGCATCGTTGGAGGAGTCGAACGGCCGAATCTGGCGCTGATCGCAACCGGAGGCTTCGGACGCAAGGAGCTTTTTCCCTACTCCGATGTTGACGTGCTGTATATCTGCGCCAACGACGGCGTAGAGCGCGACGCCCATGAGCTGCTGCGCACGGCAACCCAGGCGATGTGGGACATAGGACTGCGAGCCAGTCCGGCAACCCGTACGCTGAAGGAATGCGACCGCGTCGATCCCGACAATCTGGAATTTACGGTGTCGCTGCTCGACCGCCGCTTCATCGCCGGAGACGCCGCGCTGTACAAGCGGCTGGAGAGCGAGCTGCTGCCCACGCTGGGACTGCGCGACTGGGACACCATCGTGCAGAACCTGGGTGAGATTGCGCGGGTACGTCACGCGAAATACGGCAACACCATCTTCCATCTCGAACCGAACATCAAAGAGTGCCCGGGCGGCCTGCGCGACTATCACGTGGCGCAGTGGCTCACGCTGCTGACGACGCTCAAATCGGAAAAGGCGTGGCCCAAGCCGGAGACGAACTCCTTCTACGCAACCCATAACGAGCGCGAATCGGCTTACGACTTCATGGCCGCAGCGCGATGTTTCCTCCACTATCGGAATCGCCGCGACGACAACATTCTCGACTGGCACGCGCAGGACGAGGCAGCGGCGCAAAGCGTGGGACTGGAGACGCGGGGTTCGGCCGATCCCGCCTATTGGATGCGGACCTACTACCGGCATGCGCGCACCATCTATCGCCGCGCAGCACTTTTGCTCGACGATCTTCCTCCGGCGCGGCGCTCGTTCTACAAGCAGTTTCGCCGCAAGCGGACCCCGGTTCCGGGCACCGATTTCTTCCTCGAACAGGGGCGGCTGGATCTCGACGAGTCCGCAGTCGACATCGATGGCGACGCTATCCTGCGCATCTTCGGAATTATTGCCAATCACGGTTACAAATTAAGTCAGAATGCCGAAGACCGGATCGCGGACAGTCTTCCCGTGCTCGCGGTGCAGATGCCGGAAGGCCCGTTCCTCTGGAATTGCCTGCGCGAAGTGCTGCTTGGACCCTATGCCGCTCATGCGCTGCGCACCATGCATGCGCTGGGCATTCTGGAGCTGCTGATTCCGGAGTTTCACGGCATCGACTCGCTGGTGATTCGCGACTCCTATCATCGCTACACCGTGGATGAGCATACCTTTCTGGTGATCAATAACGTTCATGCTTTGCGGCAGCCTCATCAGGAATGGGAAAAACGCTTTGCGACGCTGCTGTCGGAGATCGATCGCCTCGATCTGTTCTTTCTCGCATTGCTGATGCATGACACGGGTAAGGCGCGGCGCAGCGGCAACCATGCGGCGCAGAGCGTGGAGCTGACAGAGAACCTTTTTGCACGGCTGGAGTTCGATTCCGAAGAGCGGGAGATCGTCCGGCGCATCATTCGCAATCACCTGGAAATGTCCGTAGCGCTGCGGCGCGACATCTTCGCCAGCGAAACCGTGCGCGCGCTGGCCGAGAAGATCGGCACGCAGCCGCAGCTGAAAATGCTGACGCTGATGACCTACGCCGACATCAAGGCAGTCGCGCCCGATGCGCTGACACCATGGAAGGCCGAGAATCTGTGGCAGCTTTACATGGGTGCGTCGAACTTTCTCGATCGCAGCGTCGACGAAGTCCGCTACCACGTGGATGCCGATCCGGCCATCATGAACCGCATCATGGCCCTCGCTCCGGATCGCGCGCCCGAGCTGCGCACCTTCCTCGAAGGACTGCCGCAGCGATATCTGCAGACGCGACTGCCGGAGCAGGTGCGAAGCCACTTCCAGATGGCGCTCGATCTCGAGAAAGAACCGGTTCAGGTTGCCTTCCGCACCGTACGTCAGCTCAATGAAGTGACGCTGGTGACGAAGGACCGGCCTCTACTGTTCGCAGATATGGCCGGCGTCCTGTCATCGTGGGGCATGAACATCGTCAAGGCGGACGCCTTTTCCGACGCGGCCGGCATCATCGTCGATACCTTCCAGTTCACCGACCCCTTTGAAACACTTTCGCTGAACCCTTCCGAAATCGACCGCTTTCTGCAGAGCATTCGCGACGTCATCTCGCATCAGGTTCCCATCGAAAAGCTTTTGAACTCGAGACGCCACGCCAATCGGCGATCGCTTGCGAAGGTCACCGCGGAAACACGGATCGAATACGATAACGATTCGTCGTCGCACAGCACCCTGCTGCAGGTGGTGGCTCAGGACACGCCGGGACTGCTGCGCGAGATCGCGAAGAGCTTCGCGAAATGCGGATGCAACATCGAAGTGGCGCTGATCGATACGGAAGGCGAGATTGCGATCGACGTTTTCTATCTCACCACGCTGGGCAAGAAACTCGGCGATGAGACACAGCGGCTGCTTACTGCTTCCCTGATGCAGGGCCTGGCCGGGCTCGGCTGACACCGGCACCTTCTTAATCTCAGAAAAGTTACTTCAGATAAGCCCGCACCAGATCGATCAGATCTTCTGCCAGCTCGACTGACGGAGCTGCGCTCTTCTCCGAGCCCATCATGTGATTGCGGATGTGGTCCTCGAGGACCTCTGCCATCAGGCTGTTGACGCCGCCACGAATGTTCGCCAGCAGCATTAGTACGGCCGCGCAATCGTCCCCCGTCGAGAGAGATCGCTCAATGGCGTCAACCTGGCCCCGAATGCGGCGGATTCGGGCGACCAGTTTCTGCTTTTCCTTTTCCAAATGGGTCATCCGTTCCTCTCTTGACTATATCCTAGGGGGGTATGGTACAAAAGTCGAGACGGTAAAGGTTATCTTTCGGACATCCGCCTCCGTTGACGTGTTGTAACCAGAATGCAATCTACAGCCTTGATGATGAATTTTGCTTTCTGCTCAGGGCTTATTTCGCTTCACTTGCGCTCCAGGGAGGGTTCGTGCGCTTTATCGCTCCGATTGTCTGTCTGCTGACCGGCCTCACCTGCGCCAGCGCACAGTCATTCGTCAATCTGCCGGAGGCACCTCTCGCTCAACAGCGGAACCCTGGACTGTATGAATTTTCAGCCTTTCACCTCGATCTGCAAGACTTAGTACCGAGCCAAAATGGCGTAGACAACTCGGCGCAGATTCCTCCTGAAAGCAGCGAGGTCACGTTCTTTCCCCATCCTGACAGCGCCCGCTATTACATTGCCGGGCAGGCCAATATTATCTTTCAGAGTCACCCTCCGTTTCACTCGCCTTACGAAGGAAAGAACAGCCTGCACGGCGCGGGCGAATATAAAACGTCTCTGCTCGGCACCATCTATCTGGGTTATCAGCCGCACAGAAATCTCCGCTATAACACCGACTTCATCGTGAACGTGGAAAGCGCAGGCGGCCGCGGCGTCAGCCAGGCGCTCGGCCTCGCCGGCTTCACCAATGTGGATGTGGTGCGCAATCCGAACCTGGGCTCTACACCTTACCTTGCGCGCGGGGTCATCCACCAGACGTTCGGGCTCACCGACGAGATGACGGAAGCAGACCGCGGACCGAACTCGCTCGCGACCAAAGTTCCAGTACGACGCTTCGAAGTGCGCGTGGGCAAGATGAGCCTGCCTGATGTCTTCGATCTGAACTCGATCGGCAGCGACAGTCACCTGCAGTTCATGAACTGGACGGTGGACAACAATGGCGCGTGGGACTACGCGGCTGATACGCGCGGCTATACGCTCGGCGGCGTCCTTGAGTACGACGACCGCAACTGGACCATGCGTTACGGCATCTTCGCCATGCCCACGGTAGCGAATGGCATCGATCTCGACTGGGCCTTCTCGCGGTCGCGAGGACAGAACTGGGAGTTCGAGCTGCGGCATTCCGTGATCCCGGGACGCAAAGGCACGACGCGCATCCTGAGCTATGTGAACAACGCGCATATGGGAACGTATCGTGAAGCGGTCATCGCCTATCTCGACGGTGCCGATCCGACACCTGAGATCACGAATCACGAGCATTTCAGCGCGGTGAAGTACGGCTTTACGTGGAATAACGAGCAGGAGATTACGCAGTATTTACGCGTCTATAGCCGCTTCGGCTGGAACGAGGGACAACACGAATCGTATGCGTATACCGAGGTCGATCAGACGGTTGCGCTGGGCGGCGATTACTCCGGTGCGGCATGGCACCGGCCGGTGGACAAGGTGGGCCTGACCTTCGTGAGCAACGCGATCAAAAAGGACCACCAGAACTATCTGGCTCTTGGTGGACTGGGTTTCATTCTGGGTGACGGGCGGCTCAACTACGGGCGCGAGAACATTGAAGAGTCCTACTACAACCTGCATGCGTGGAAGGGGCTGTTCTTTGCGCTCGATCTGCAGCACATCGACAACCCTGGATATAACCGCGATCGAGGCCCGGTATGGGTACCGTCGGTGCGGGCACACGTCGATTTCTAGTTCAATGGAATCGCGTTCTGTCAGACGAGCGCAGCCTGCGATTTCGGCTTGAACTTGCGCTGGTAATAAGCAGTGGTGGCGATGATCGCAGGGACGCCGATCGCGGTTGGCAGCACCCATATCCACCACGAGCCCGCCGGCAGCCTGGGCCCGATGGTGACCACGCAGAAGGCCGTCCACGCCGCGATGTAGCTGCCGATCATTCCCTGCAGGTGGGCGTACCACCAGAACATCTTTTCTGCGGGTCGATGCGTGAAGCCCCACATGGCCCGGCTGGATATGCGCATGCCGACTGCGCCGAAGACAATGGCGGGAATGCGCAGGTTCTGCACCAGCTCAGGCCTGATGATGCCAAGCAATGCCAGAGCGGCGCTCGAGGTGAAGCAGATGACGGCAGCAATCCAGTCCAGCGGGCGCGTAACCGGTTCCCCCTTCCAGGCTGCCTTCTGGCCCAGTACGCGATAGGCAACGAATGCCGAGTAAAAGCTGAAGACTGCGACCAGAGCAAGAAAGAGAATGGGACGATAGAACGCCATCACCAGCGCGGTGACAGCGACCACCGTCATGCACCAGAAGTAAATCCTGCCCCACAGGCGATGGGCCTTCCCGCCTTTTGCGGTGACCAGGGCAAGCGGGGCCAGCACAAAGGCTCCGGCCCCGGCTGTGATGTGAACGGAGAGAAATGCGCGCATCCACCACGGATCATGCATATGTCACCTCAGTTGTTACATTTTCTACCTCAACTACTCAGCCCAACTCAGAAAGCGTTTGATCGCACCATTGCATGGCCGCGTTGGCCATACTCTCGCCGTAACTCAGCGTCATCAGCCAAAAGGGCTTTCGCGGGTCATTTCCGCATTCCCGGTCCAGCCGCTTCCGAATCTCCGCATACTCAGCCAACGCCTGCGTATTCCTCTTACGGTGCTCTGCAATGTGATCCTGGCTGACGCTCACTGGCGCGAGTCCCCCGAAAAACAGCTTCAGCAGGAGTTCACTTCGTGGCACTTCATCCACTACGGGCCGGGCAAGCCATTGGTTCAATTCTTTTCGACCGGCCGGGGTCAGAGAATAGACATGACGCTCCGGGCGGCCTGTGGTCTTGTCCGTCTTGCGGCGGATCAGCCCGGCCTGGGTCATGTCTTTGAGCACGGGATAAATCTGCCCGTAGCTTTCACGCCAGAAGTGACCAACGGACCAGCTGCTCAGCTGCTTCAGGTCATAGCCGGACATCGCGCCCATGCTCAGCAGGCCTAACAGAGCAAACCGGCTTTGGTTGCTTCTCATATGCAGCAGATATATATATCTTTTAGATATATATGGTCAAGAAGAAAGGCGCAGACCTCCTGCGCCTTTCTTTCATTTCCCGGCTGGCACTGCCTTTTCGAGCTGCGCAATCTGCTGCTTCATCAGGTCGGCGTTGGGGCCAGCCGGGGTGTAGGTGAGGCAGTTGCGAAGATGTTCGAGCGCCGCGGTGTAGTCGCCATGCCCGGCCTCGATCACCGCCAGCAGCTGCTCGTCATTGGGCGCGAGATGCTGCGGGTCCATAGCCAGCGACTTCTTGGCGCTCTCTTCCGCTTCCGAGCTTTTATTGGTGTTGAGATTTCCCAGCGCGTCGAAGTACCAAAGCTGCGGCGAGCCTTCGGGGTCGAGCTTCAGGGACTTTGTGGTGGCATCGAGCACCTGCTGCCAGTTCTTTTGCATTGCAGCCATTTCAGCGATGGGCTCATAGGGAGAGACGAACTGCGGATCGGCGGCTACGGCTTTCTGATACGAGACCAGTGCGTCCTGAGGCTTCTTTGGCTGCTGCAGCTTGCCCAGCTGATACCAGGCCTGGGCAAACCTGGGATCGATCTGTACAGCCTTTTCCAGATCCTTCTGTGCGCCGTCAGGATTCTTGTCGAGATATTTGCTGCGGGCGCTATCGAACTTCTTCAAGGCATCTTTCGACACGGTTGCTGTCGTGGCGCTCACTGCCGTTCCGGTTGCATGCTCATCGATGTGCAAGGTGATGGTGCCGATGTCGGGATTGTCCATGATGTTGCCACCGGGGATGGTGAGAACGCTGGAGCGATATCCCGCAAGAGATGCATGCACCTGGCATCCGACCAACTGAGAAGCGGCCAGTTGACTGGGATTTGCGGGCTGAGCGGCGACTTCGGAGCTTGTCTGCGCGCCGTGTACCTGAAACTGACCTTTGCCATCAGCCTGGGTGTTGTAGCGAACCTTGCCATCGCAGGTGACGAGGACCTGGATCGGATCCCAGGGCAGCGTTCCACCATCAACAGCCACCTTGCCCTGGAAGCTCATTCCGCCACGCTGGTGAGCGGCGACCTGGTCATAGTTCGCATATTTACCGACGCCGCTGGAAGCCTCCGGGCCACCTGAATTAGCTTTAGCCGCACCTGCGGCTGCGCCGGCGGCTCCGGCCGAACCTTGGGCGAAAATATTTGGTGTTGCAGCAATAAGAACGCCGCCACACACAGTAATCAACAGTTTGAGCTTCATAGCACTCCTCAGCAATCAGACGATTATGCACCGCGGGAGGATGACGTGAAAATCTAAATTTGCACGCCACCTTCCCACCGGATCGTCTGCCGCATTCGCGTATCCGCGGACGCTCCTGAGGCTGCTGTCAGCAGCTACTCGTCCTGCTCGCGGAGCTTGGCGATCACGCTGAAATCTTCCAGCGTGGTGGTATCGCCCTTGATCTCGCCATGGGTGGCCAGCTCGCGCAGAAGACGGCGCATGATCTTACCGGAGCGCGTCTTGGGCAGCTGTTCGGTGAAGCGAAGATCGTCGGGACGGGCCAGTGCACCGATCTCCTTGGCTACCCACTTGCGCAGCTCGTCCTTGAGCTCGGGTGAAGGCTGGTTACCGCTCTCCAGTGTCACAAAGGCGGCGATGGCCTGACCTTTCAGGTCATCGGGACGCCCTACCACCGCGGCTTCGGCAACCTTGGGATGCGCGACCAGGGCGGACTCGATCTCCATCGTGCCCAAGCGATGACCGCTCACGTTGATCACGTCATCGACGCGGCCCATCAGCCAGTAGTAGCCGTCTTCATCGCGGCGGGCTCCGTCACCGGTGAAGTACGAGCCTGGAATTTCCGACCAGTAGGCCTGTTGATAGCGCTCGGGATCGTTGAAGATGGTGCGGGCCATGGAGGGCCAGGGCTTGCGGATGATGAGCAGGCCGCCTTGTCCGGGAGGAACGGGATCGCCCTCTTTTGTAACAATCTCAGGCACGATTCCGGGAAACGGCCGGGTAGCGGAGCCGGGCTTGGCGGCAATGGCTCCGGGCAGCGGCGTGATCATGATGGCTCCTGTCTCGGTCTGCCACCAGGTATCGACGATGGGACAGCGTCCCTTGCCGATTATGTCGCGATACCACATCCAGGCTTCGGGATTGATGGGCTCGCCGACGGTGCCGAGCAGGCGCAGCGAACTCAGGTCATGCTTGAGAACATGCTGATCGCCCCACTTGATGAAAGCCCGGATGGCGGTCGGCGCGGTATAGAACACGGTGACCTTATGCTCGTCGATGATCTTCCAGAAGCGGTCAAGCTCGGGGAAATTCGGAGCACCTTCGTACATCAGCGTGGTCACGCCGTTCTGCAGGATGCCGTAGATGACGTAGGAGTGGCCGGTGACCCATCCGATATCGGCCGAGCACCAGTAGACGTCTTCGTCCTTGAGGTCGAAGACCAGCTTGCTGGTGAGATAGGTTCCTACAGAATAGCCACCGGTGGTGTGGACCAGACCTTTCGGCTTCCCGGTGGTGCCTGAGGTGTAGAGGATGTAGAGCGGATCTTCGGAGTCCAGCTGCTCGGCCGGGCAGCCGGGAGCGGCAGCAGCGGTGAGGTCGTGCCACCAGTGATCGCGTCCGGACTGCATGTTGATCTCAGCACCGGAGCGCTTGTAGACAACCACGTTCTTCACCGAGGGGCAGTGCGGCAGGGCCTCATCGACCGTAGCCTTGAGCTTTACCTGCGTGCCGCGGCGATACGAAGTGTCCTGGGTGAGAACCGCGACGCACTGCGCGTCGTTCACGCGATCGACGATGGCGTTGGCGGCGAAACCTCCGAAGATGACCGAATGCACCGCGCCGATGCGGGCGCAGGCCAGAATGGCGATGGCCAGCTCTGGCGTCATGCCCATGTACACGGCGACGCGGTCGCCTTTGGAAATGCCGAGCGACTTGAGGGCGTTGGCGAAACGCTCGACGTCACGCAATAGCTCGGAATAGCTCAGCCTGCGAACCTCGCCCGGCTCGCCCTCCCAGATGATCGCGGTCTTGTCCTTCTTGCCGTTCTTCACGTGGCGGTCCAGACAGTTGTAGGAGATGTTGGTTTTTCCGCCGACGAACCATTTGACCCAGGGAAGGTTCCACTCCAGGGTCTTCGTCCAGGGTGAAAACCAGTGCAGCTCGCGCGCGATTCCCTCCCAGAAGGCCTCAGGGTCGGCGATCGAGCGGGCGTAGAGCTCCTCATATTCGGCCAGGCTGCGGACATGGGCCTTCGCGGCGAACTCCGGCGGAGGCGGGAAGACGCGGTTCTCGCGAAGGGTAGAGCTGAGGTGGGAATCCTGGTGCGCGGAGGAAGTCGAAGAAGACGTCATGCGTATTTTGCCTGTCGTGGTTCCGGAATCTATGAGCGGCAGCGGGGGAAATTCCCACCGCAGACGCAGCTACTGCACCACAGTAAAGGGTCGGCGGAGGAGGCGCAAGAGTATTGCAGTCTATACAGGTAGCCAGCCTCGAAAATTTGTGGAATTTCTATAAAGTACACTTGGTCGAGGCCCCGGAATCAGGGCTGAAGGAATTGTTTTGATCGATCTCGACGCCCCTCCATCCCCTCTTCAAAAAGAGCGCATTCTCGGAGTCATTCCCGCACGGCTGGCTTCGACGCGTCTTCCCCGCAAAGTGCTGCGCGAGATTGCCGGCCAGCCCATGATCGGATGGGTGTATCACGCCGCGCGCGCCTGCACGCTGCTCGATCAGGTGCTGATCGCCACCGATTCGGAAGAGGTCCTGAGCTTTGCACAGGAGCACGGCCTGCCCGCTGTCTTTACGCCGGAGGATTGTCCCAGCGGGACGGATCGCGTGCACGTTGTCGCGCAGGCCATCGCCGCAGATATCTACGTCAACATCCAGGGCGACGAGCCGCTGCTGCGCCCTGAGCATCTGGAGGCGCTGCTCGCACCGCTGGTGCGGCCCGAGGTCGAAGTGGCAACGCTGGCCACGGATTGCAATCCGGCGCAGATCAACAACCCGCATGCGGTGAAGGTGGTGACCGCGGCCAATGGCAAGGCTCTTTATTTCTCGCGAGCCACGATTCCTTATGATCGGGACGGCGTGGGCAATGTGGCCTACCGCAAACATCTGGGCATCTATGCCTACCGTCGATCCGCCCTGGAGCGCTTCCCTACCTTGCCGCCAAGCCGCCTGGAAGCCATCGAAAAGCTGGAGCAGTTGCGGTTTCTGGAGAACGGCATCGACGTCTACGTGTCCCACACGCCTTACGACACCATCGGCGTGGATACGGAAGAGGATTTTCGAGCGGTTGAGACGCTGATCCTGGCTCGATAGGTGTTTTCCACTCAAGTCAACGACAGACTTTACTAAACCCATCCCCTTGTCTATGTAAGTGGTCGCGCCTTCAGGGGCCGCCGCAAATATGTGCAGGTGGTAGTCGCAAAGTGTGTTTGGGTGGATGCGCCAGTTCAGCTATTTCCATGTCGAGGGGTCTTTGGACGAGATGAGCTGGCATGTCTTATTATCCCTGTCTCTTTCAAATAGAAAGATTGCGGATGATTGACCGGATGGCGTACTTGCGCTCTGTATACCTTCGAGGATCACTGCCAAGCGACTTTCTTTCAACCTTGCACAATTGCCGCCCGGGTCTGCAGGCAAAACCTTCAACGTATCAATTTTGTAGTCTTTTTGATCGCAAGCAAAAATCTCCACTCCCTCCACACCATCACTGGAGACCTTCTGAACGGTAATTTTCACATCACATGCTGGCTCGCCTTTACGAATATTTTTCAGTGTTATGCCGGGCGATCCTCCATCCGCGACTGAGATCGAGTTCTCTCCGACCACAACGGGCAGCGCACACACCTTAGCGGGCGTTGAATAAGCCAAAGCTTGTGGACATGGCTTGTTACAGCACTCGCTAGTCAAATGAACTTCCAAGGAACCCGCAGCTTGCGCGGTGGAACCGGTCGCAGTCCCATTATTTTTCCACACCAGATTGAGCGGAACTTCGATCCCGTCCTTAAGAACTTGATTCGTTCCTTCCGTCTTTTCGAATGTTATCGCTGGGCGTAGAGCGATAGGAATCTGCTCTTCAACTTGAGATTTTGCCTGGGTTTGAAGATCAATTGCCGGTTTGATAGTTAAAGGAATCGATAGTGGCTGAATAACGTTGGAGTCTAACTCTACGTGGATTGGAAGTAGCGAATGCCCGATCCCGTATCCAATCAGTGCGCCGACCGCAGCTCCCGAGAGCGTAGCAGCAGAGGCTGACGCTATTGACTTCAGGCGCGTCACCAACGGCTTGGGCTCCTTAGGACCTGCGCTCAGCGTCTCGCTGATCTTCTTCAACGACTCATCAGTTTTCTTTGCCAGTTCTTTGAGCTTATCCAGCCCCTCATCGACCTTTTTTAGGGTTTCTAAGACCTTATCCGGCTCGATCTTATCCTTATCAAGGTATTCGAGTAACAAACGTCTCCACCGCTTATTTCCCAAAGCCGCTTCGATAAATTCAGATTCGTTCTTGTACTTCGACGCAGCAAATTCCCTAAAAATCTTCGCTACTTCTTCGTCTTTGAGGATTTCCTCCTTCAGACGCATAGGTGCAAGCGACGTCTGATCGCCGAACGCCTCCTGAACTACTGTCCGCAGCCATAGCGCTTGTAGTCCTTCTTTGGGTGGCCAAACTGGAGAGAAAGATGATTCGCCGTCGAGCCCATTTTCTTGCATATAGGCACCGCCCTAATGACCTATTGTTCCGGAGATGCTCATTTCAACACATCGCCATGTCGTCATCAATACTTAAGCGTGTAAGATTTCCCTTGAACTTGTATCTCTGGTCTCTCTAAGCTGCGGGATTTGTTAATGGAACTTCTCGCTACGCCCTACGGTGATATAAGTGGGAATCAGACAGGGGTATGGAGCGTCGTTCACATTAATGGCTTGCATCGATCAACCCTTAAGATCGATTAAGGCATTTTTCACGACATGCAGCGCAGGTTTGCAGGGGAACAATGCGAGGAATTCTTACCCAGTGAGGTCGGTGCCGCGCGATTCCCTGCCAAAAGAAGTAATGAACGCAAGGCAGCAGGCGACGATCAGGACAGTGAAGGCCAGGACGCGTCCGTAGCCGCCGTAACGCTCGGCGGCTTTTGCCTGCAGCACCGAATTGCGCGAGGTGATGAGATTACCGAGCTGGTAGGCGAGACCGGGGAAGGTCGCCCTGACCGGTCCCGGCGAGAGCTCGCTGAGATAGGCAGGAACGACTCCCCACGCTCCCTGCACCATAAACTGCATCAGAAACGCTCCACCGGCCAGGACATAGAGCGAATGGGAGAGCGCATACAGCGGGATAATGGGCAGCGAAAGAAGCGCGGCGGTAATGATGGTCCGTTTGCGCCCGAAGCGCTCCGATAATCCGCCGAAGAGGATACCGCCCGAGAGCGCTCCGATGTTGTAAACGATGGCGATGGTTCCGGTGAGCGCCGCCGAGAAGTGGTGGTCCTTCTGGAGGAACGTGGGGTAGAGATCCTGCGTGCCGTGCGAGAAGGCATTGAAGCAGGTCATGAGCAGAATGAGAAAGAAAAAGGTTGGCGCATACTGGCCAATGCCTTTCAGAACGCTTGCCTTGGGAATGCCGGTTGACGCGACCAGAGCTTCGGCGCGGTTGTTGCGCTCCCGCCAGACGGGCGATTCTTCCACCTTCAGACCAATGTAGAAGACAAGCAACGCTGGAGCTGCGCCCACAATAAACATGCCTCGCCAGCCGAGGTTGTAGCCGTGCCATGTCATATGGGCAAAGTGCGGAAAGAGCAGCGCGTAAGCGGCAGCGGCCGCCAGATAGCCGACGGCATATCCTTCCTGCAGCAGCCCGGAGAAGAAGCCGCGGCCTTCCTTGGGCAATGTTTCGAAGGCCAGGGCCGCGCCGACTCCCCATTCGCCGCCCATGGCGATTCCGAAGAGCGCACGGAGAATATAGAGACCATGCAGTGAGGTGACGAAGGCGCAGGCCAACTCAAAGATTGAGTAGCAGGCGATGTTCAGCATCAGCGCTGGGCGGCGGCCGTATTTATCGGCCAGTCCTCCGAAGAGAAATGCGCCTACGGGGCGGAAAGCCAGGGTAAGGAAAAGGGCTTCGGCGACAGCCGAGGGCTGTATGTGAAAATCTCCGGCGATGGACGAGATGCAAAAGACCAGGATGAAGAAATCGAAAGCGTCGAGCGACCAGCCGAGGAAGCATGCAGCAAAGGCGTGCCGCTGACTGGAATTGAGGCTCCGGAAAAGACGCGGCATAGGCGGTTGTCAGACTGCGATATCCGGCTCCCTCTGAACAAGAAGAGATGTGCTGTGAAAGTCCCGGGCCCGGGATTACTCGCAGGCCCTATACGGGGCTGACACCATTCGAACCATTTTTGACCGCTGCAGCGTTTTCCAGATCCTTGGCCTTCTTGTGAATCTGATGATGCAGGCAATAAAGAGCCAATTCCAGGCGATCCGATACTCCCAGCTTGTCGTAGATCTTGCGCAGGTAATTCTTCACTACCTGCTCGGTGGTGCCGAGCTGGAAGGCGATTTCCTTATTGCGCTTGCCCTGCGTAATACAGGCGATGATCGACAGCTCCTTGGGCGAAAGCCGGGGCTGCGATTTCGGATTCGTAATCGATGTTGCCTGGGAGCGATAGGCCTCGATGACCCAGGTTACCGACTGATTGTCGATCCAGGTCTCGCCGCCGGCGATCTTGCGGACACACTTCACCAGGAGATCGGGAGCAATGGACCGGGGAATGATGCCGCGCACGCCGCGGCGATAAAGCTCAACGGTGTGAGACTCGTCGGTGCCCGAAGTCTGCACAATGATCTTCATCTCGGGAGCAAGACGAACCACTTCGGGGATCACTTCGGAGGTGCCAACGATCAGGTTGCCCTCCATCAGGAGAACATCAGCGGGATGGCGTCCAACCGCATCGTAAAGATGCTCCACTCGCTCAACCTGACCCACGACACGAATGTCGTCCTCCAGCGCAAAGACCTTGCGCATGCCCACGCGGTAGATCGCCTGGGAATCGGCAAGGAGAATGCGAATAAGGGGCTTACCCGACTGCGGTGCGGGGTCGGCGGAGATCGCCTCTTGCTGTTCAATGGTGAGTTCGGCCATAGGAATTCTGGTGCTGCCTCCTATTACTGAAAGCTGTACTCGTCAATTACTGCCGCGGCAAAGGCTGTCGAGCTTTCGACGTACGAACGCACAATCCTTCCCGTGCAATGCACGGCCGCGGTTTGCTGAATGCCAATGGTGCCTTCCGGAATCTCGATCAGGAACTCAACCTCTGTCCCTGGCGGCAAGAGCTCGTCGAGATGGAAAAGTATGCCACTGGCGGAAATATTGTCAGTTACCGCGTCATACTGCTTGGCGGAAGCCACCAGATGAAGGGGTAACGTAATAGGAAAGCGCACAGAAGCGCGAAGCCTTGGCTTAGAGCCCGCACCTAAATCATTTTCGCTGTGTTCCAGGCCTGTTGTTGCTAAGTCCATTTTTCCAGCTCCAGTGGTGCAACCGTGTTCCGTAGAGTCTTGCCATCAAGTTTATCTAGCCAATGAACTTGCCCGGAATTACGAAAGTTTACACCTTCGACCCCTCATAAAACAGTAAAAAGGTGCGGTCAAAAGTTACCAGCGTACTGAAGAGTTAACGTACGCCGAGAAGCTTTCATTGTCCATTGTCAAAAAGTGGGAGTAGTTGAGCACGGGAAAAAGGCAGCGGAAGCCCCGACCCATTCGAGATCACGATTGTGATCGACTCCCATCATCTTCCCCCGTCCCAGACGAATCAAGGGTAAAAGCGCCTGCAGCGGCTGGTCGTCCGGCCACACATACAGGATGCGGATTTCCGGCTGGGTCATCCCAAAAGGGGTATCTATAACGGATTCAAACTTTACCCGCTGCTGAAGCAGGTAGTTTTTTCGCTCTTCGCGGGCGATGGCCTGTAGATCCTGATCGGATGGGGCAAATTGAATCCCCTTGCCGGCAAATGAGAACAGAGGCTTCAGAATCAACTGCTCACGGTCGGCAGGCAGGCGGTCGCGTCCGGCCCCCTCCAGCCATTCATCGAGGAAAACCGCAGGCGGAACGCAGGGGTGATCGAGATAAGGAAGGGAGAATTTGCTGAGGTGGAAGTACCAGTTGGGGTGCCCCGCCCACTCAACGTCATATGAGCCGCAGTAATCGAATTGCAGCCGGACCTCTTTCTGGATCAGCTCGTCGACGATGGCGCGGTTGTAGATGCGACGGATGGGCACCAGATGGCCATTTTTGCGATAGCAGAGTATCGGAAGCTTGCCGGGACGCTCCTCGACTGTTATCTCAGCGATATTGGCGATATGGATACCAAGCCGATCGGCCGTAACGTTGAAGTCGGGGAGGGTTTTCTGCAGCAGAGGCTCAACTTCGGCAAGAACAACATTTTCTGGCGGATGACCGTTCAGGACGACCTGCGCCATTTTTTCCCAAAAACTGGTTTCGGAATGGCCGCCGAGAAAGCAGCCGAGCGGACCAAGCGAGCCCAGATGAAAAGCGGAGCGATACGCTTCCGACAGTACGAACTGGTAAGCATAGACCGAGGGGAAAGCCTGCAGCTCGACCAGGCGCGGCGACAGCTTCCCGTCCGCTTCCTTCACCAGACCGAAATCGACGGTCATGAAGTGGGGGTGCGGGGTCTCATCCGCGGCACGCCAGGCTTCGGGAATGGCTTTGGCCGAAGCGGCCAGATATTGCTTGTCATCGACGAGGCGGTGGGTGAGCTCAGCGCCGATGGCGGCCATCTCCTCCAACAGTTCCTGGGGGATGAAGACGGGCGTTTCCGCGACGCGAAAGGCGATGTGGGTGCGAGTGGCGGCGTCGAGATCGCGCAGCAGGCGGCGATAATCTTCGGGGCGATAGCGGGCGTTGAATTCCTGCCGTAGGGACGGGATCACGAAGATAGGCTATACCCTGGCAGTGCGGATTAAATGCGCGATGATCCCGGGCGCTCACAGGCGCGCCCGGAAACCTCTGTTACCCACGCGAGCTGGATCTATACGAAGGGGTCTATACGAAGCCCAAATTGCTGGTCGCGAAACTGCCGATGTTGGGAAAGATCGTGCTCAACTGCGAAGCGCTTACTCCGAACCATTGCGCAAGGGTTGCCGCGTATTGCACTGAGGCCGTCGTCGGCACCCAGCGGCCGTTCGAGCCCGAGTCATCCGGACCGCCGAGCGCGAGCGTTGGGAAGGTGCCGTACATCTGCCCGCCGTTGACCGCGCCTCCCATCACGATGTGGTGCGAACCCCATGCATGGTCGCTACCGTTGTTGGAGTTGGGCTGGAAGGTGCGGCTGAAGTCGGACATGGTGAACGTGGTCACGTTGTTCTGGACATTCAACTCCTGCGTCGCCTGGTAGAAGGCGGCAAGCGCCGCGCTGACCTGCCCCAGAAGGCCATTCTGCAGCGACAGTTGATTGGAGTGGGTGTCGAAGCTTCCCACGCCGGCAAAGAAGATCTGCCGGCTCAAGCCGAAGGCAGAGCGCACCTGAATCAGCTGGGCGATCTGCTGCAACTGCGCTGCGAGAGTGTTTCCGCTGGGAAAAACGGTTTGCAGCTTGGCCGCAGATTGCGTGGCAGCGGTAAGAATCTGTCCGTAGTTATAGGCGTTCGAGGTGATGGAATCGTCCGCTTGAATCAAGGTCAGGCCGGTATCGAAGGTCAGAAGCGCCTGCGCTGTCTGCTGCTGAGCCGCACACTCCGAAGAACCTTCCGAGCAACCCGCGGTGCCGAGATTGCTGGTGCTCACAGCGACGGGCATGGTGTTTTGTCCGTTGCAGAAGAGCGTGTCGCCGGATATCGAGGTGATCATCGGGATGGTGGCGTTGGGGTTGTAGCTGGAAGTGAGATTGTCGGCGATGCGGCCTGCCCAGCCTGTCGGAGTAGTCGCGCTCTGCGCGGCGTTCTGCCACTCCAGCTGCTGATCCTGATGCGAGAAGAGGTTCGAGGGCAGCGATTGGTTGGCGAGAAACTGGGCGCGCGTTGTGGGCTCGACTAATGTGCCGACGTTCGCAACCAGAGCGGCATTCTTATTGTTGAAGAGTGTCTGGATGTCGGGAAGGTTGGGGTTCAGGGCAAAGTTCGGCAGCGGTCCAAGCTGCAGCAGCTGGCTCTGCGGAATGGCCAACTGGCCGCGAACGCCGGAGTAGTTCGCGTAACCTGTGGTGTCGAAGGGGACGAGCATGTTATTCGCATCGTTGCCCCCGAACAGAAAGACGCACACCAGGGCCTTGTAGTCGGTGGTGCTTTGCGCCAGCGCATTGAGCGCACCGAAGGGGCGCAGTCCTGCTGCACTGCCCGCGGCCGCCAGTGAGGCGCATTTGATAAAACTCCGTCGATTGAAACGCATGATTCCCTCTCTCAGTGTTCGATCTTGTACTGCGATGACGTGATCACGAGATAGGTGGCGACGCGTACACGCTGGCCCATATCGGTCAAGGTGGTGATGTGGTCGATGATGGCCGTTCGCATGTCGGCCGGCATCTGCCCGTGCATGAACATCATTCCCAGCGTGTCGACCAGATTCGCGGGGTTGCTGGCCAGCAGGCCCAGAGAGCTGGTGGCGGAAAGATTGGCGGTGAACCCGCCAATCTTGGCGTAGACCAAGGAATTCGCCACGGTCAGGCGCTCAGTTGCGGTGGATGTATTCTCCAGACCAAACTCCGGCGCATTTGCGGTTGTTCCGGGAACAATGTAGTCCGGCGGGAAGTAGTTAAAAACGCTGCTGGCGGTGTACGGTTCCTGGCTCATGGCGTTGGCGAAGACACCAAGCGTGCTGAAAGAGGCATTGGCGATGGTGTCGTTGCCCGCGGTCAAGTCATTGTTCGTAAAGCCGAGGCCTCGCAATACGTTGGCAAACCACAGAATGGGTTCACGGAGATGACCGCCGTCCGCATCCGGATTGGTATCTCCAGCGCGGGCCTCCTGATCCATCAGAATGGCGGTGATGACGGCCTGCATGTTTCCGCGCACGCCGTTTCCGTCGTCCGCAAAAACGGCGGCGACGCGCGACACATACGCGGGGCTGGGATCGCTGGTGACCAGATGCTGGATAAGCTGGCGGCAGACAAACGGCCCGAGGTTGGGGTGATTGAAGACGTTGTCGATAGCTCCGGACAGATCTTCTTCCGCGGTCTGGCCGGCGGGAAGCACGGTTCCATTCAGCAGCGTCTTCGCGGTTTCATCGTGTGCGCTCTCCACCGCAACCATGGGCATGGTGTAATTCGCCGCGCCATTGGGAAAGGATTTGGGGCTGCCGCCGGAGGCAGTTGCGTATGTCCATCCGGTGTAGGCACGAGCGAAGGACTGCACCTGCGCCTGCGAGTAGACGGGAATGGGATTGCCGTTACCGTCCAGTTGCAGCGAGCCGTCCTGGTTCAGCATGTTGATGCCGGTGCTGAAGAGCTGCATCGACTCGCGGGCGAAGTTCTCGTTGGCAATCTGGCCGGTGCCGGGCTTGGCGCTGTTGAGCATGTTCAGGTAGTTGCCCATAGCCGGCGAGAGCGTGACGTCCTTCATCAGGGTCTCGAAGTTTCCGAATGCATCGTTGACCAGCGTGTTCTGGAAGGCGACGATGGCCTGAATGTTGTCCTCGTAAGCGGAGACAACATACATCTCAGACAACGCAAATGCCACGCGCTGGCGAAGCTGGTCAGGAGCAGTCAGCGAAGCCTGCCACCATTCGGACTGCAGGCAAGGGAGCAGGTTTGTGGCGCACGGCGTGGGAGGAGTCGCCGCGATGAGCGGCAGCGTGGTCGCCGGAGTCTGGAACTGCTGGCTGAGATATGCCGAGAGCCCGATGTTCTCGACATTCTGCATATCCGCGATGGTGGGCCCGAAGGTGGCCTGATCGAGCAGACGCGCGGCGGCGGTTGCGGTGGCGCCCGTCCCGGAGCTGCTCGATGCCGTGGGCAAGAGTGCGCTCATCGCAGCCGAAGTGTCGGCGCCGGGATCAGGATTGATGACCGCGATCGAAACGGAGGTGGTGCCGGCCGGCAGCGTGAGGTCGGCTGTCGCGGTCAACTGCGTCGAGGAAACGAAGGTGGTTGCCTCCGCGGCTCCCTGGACTTGAATCTGCGCACCGCTGACAAATCCGGTGCCGTTCACGGTGACGGAATAGGTGGGAGTAGCACCGGTGAGCCACGCCGAGGTCACGACAGGTGAGGGATTCAGAATCGATTCAGACATCGATCCGGAAGCGCTGGCAGAGGCCTGGCTCACGGCTGTGATGGTCACGGAGTTGGGATTGGGGAGTACGGCCGGCGGCGTGTAAAGACCGGCGGAAGAGATCGTTCCGGTCGAGGGCGATCCCCCAGCGACTCCATTTACCTGCCAGGTGACGGCCGTGTTCGAGGAGTTCGACACGGTTGCGGTGAGCTGCACCGTGGAGCCTAAGCGGACCTGATCGTTTCCCGTAACGGCGACGGACACGGAAGGTGAAGAATTCGATGACGTCGATGACTGAACGGCGCTCTTCAAACTGGCGGAGCAGCCGGCAATCACGCACAGACACGAGATCGCCAAGGCAGTGATGCCGCTTGCGGCAAGGTGGCGGCGAAATGAAGCAACATGCATGACAAAACTCCGCAGACGATTAAATCGCCGGACATGAAACCACTCATCTTGCGGGTTGAGTCGATGCCCCTCCATAACGCGCATGGACGGCTTGGCTCCTAAAGGGCCCGGTGTGCAACTACTATCGGAAGCTGCGGAAATCTTTTTCACGCGAGAACAGAGAGTCTTTTTTCTCTGACGCGGGTTGAGGCATGCTTTTTTTTGCGATTGAGAGCGCTGTAATGAACCAGTAATCTACGGATGAACACACGGCCGCTGGTTTGACCCTGTTCGCCGGGCACCTTAAAATGAGAAGTCGGTCCGGTTCATTTCCAGATCAGTTTGGCGGCGTAGCTCAGATGGTTAGAGCGACGGACTCATAACCCGTAGGTCGACAGTTCGATTCTGTCCGCCGCCACCATGCGCTTTAACTTCTTCTTTTTCATCCCTTCCATTGAGCCGCAGATCGGGCCGTTCTATCGCCCGGTTCCGCGTAAGAGAAGCCGGCAATCACAGCCTGCTCGACCGCAGCCATGCGGCGGTTTACCAGGCGCCGGTCGATCCCGCGAAATAGCTGCTTTGGAGAACTCTCCGTGACCGGATCAAACGGGAGGATAGCTGTATCAGATGGGGTGGAGTATGATTTTAGTAATCAGCTTCTTGCTGTCCTGCTCATGTCAAAAGCCTTCAAGCGCTCTGTCTTCGGCATCTCTGTTGCCCTCGTCCTTATTGTGTTTCTTGGCGGATTCATCTCCGGCGGTGTGAGCGCGGGCTCGCAAAGCGACGGGGTGTACCGGCAGATGGGTGTCTACGAAGAGGTTCTGCATAAAATACAGAGCGACTACGTCACCAACCCCAACCTCAACGATGTGACTGTAGGCGCGCTGCATGGTCTGCTGGAGTCACTCGACGCCGATTCCAGCTATCTGACGCCTGCCGAGTACACGGCTTATAAAGCCCATGCCAATGAGGGAACAGCGCAAGTCGGCATGCAGGTGTCGAAGAGATACGGCTATGCGACGGTGGTGGCGGTCGTTCCCGGCAGCCCGGCCGACAAGCAGGAACACATTATGGATGGCGATCTGCTGGAGGCCATCGGCGGCCATTCGACCCGCGAGATGTCGTTGGCGATGGTGCGTCTGAGCCTGGAAGGCAAGCCGGGGACGGATGTGACGTTCTCCATCGTGCGGCCGGGCAAGCTCGAACCGCAGAAAATTACGCTGACGCGGACGGCGGTGGTTGCGCCTGCGCTCGGCGAGCAGCAGTACGAGAACGCCTCGATCCTTTATCTCAAGCCGGGTATCCTGTCACGCGAACGGGTAAACGAAATCGAGGCCAAGCTGAAGGGAATGTCCAAGAACGGCAACAAGAAGGTGCTTCTCGACCTTCGCGATGTGGCCGAGGGTGAATCGGATCAGGCGATCCGGCTGGCCAATGCCTTCCTGAAGACAGGCAATATCGCTTCACTCTCCGGGCAGAAGGTGGCGAAGCAGACATTCAACGCCGATCCCGCGAAGTTCATTACCAGCGCTCCGCTGGTGTTGCTGATCAATCATGGAACAGCCGGTCCGGCGGAACTCACGGCGGCGGCAATTCTGGATAACAAACGCGGCGACCTGGTGGGCGACCGGACGTTCGGTGAAGGCGCTGTGCAGAAAACCATCGAGCTGCCGGATGGCGCTGCAGTAATCCTTTCCGTGGCCAAATACGACTCGCCTTCCGGCAAAGCGATCCAGGATACAGCGGTGACTCCGAATATTGTCGTGACGGAGAGCATCGATCAGATTCTTGCTGAAGAAGACCTTGATGAGAATCAGCCGACTGTGAAAGTCGCACCGACGACCGACGATCAGCTGACCAAAGCGCTGGACGTTTTAAAGACAAAGAACGCATAAGGACTGGACCGGCGCCACTCGGCAACTGACAAGAGAATAGCCGTGAGGCTGCTGGATGTGACGCCCATGCTTACGGTCACATCGATAGACGCCGCTGTCGTGTTCTGCCGGGACATTCTGGATTTCAAGTGCTTCGAAGTGACGAAGCATTGGTCATGCGTGGGTAGAGACGGCGCGAAGGTCATGTTTGCGCCTTCCTAAAACACACATTCCTTTGAAAAGCTTCTGCTGGCCGGCTCGCTATATTCCCCCACCGACGATGTGGATGTGTTGTGGGAGAAGCTCAAGGGCCGCGGCGTAATGGAATATCCAATCGAGGATTTCGATTACGGATGCGCGAATTTGCCGTTCGTGACAGCTCCGGTTATCTGCTCCAGTTCGGCAAACGAATCCGCTGAAAACCTTTGCAGTTGCCTTTTCGCATAACCCACAATCACGTACCACGCGTTTTGCTTGCAGAGGGGGATAAGATTCAGATGTCGACTTCTATTTCTCAGCGAGCAAACGATTGAGTCAACGCGGTCCATGGGAACCTCCCTCGTCCCCTGCACAGATCAAGGTCAAGACGCCCTCCACTTCCTCGAAGTCGAAATCTCCTGCGAAGCGTGGCGGCAGCTTCAAGCCCACGGCAAAAAATCGCAAAGTAGCAGGCAATGTCACGCTGGCCTTCATGGCTTTGCTGGCGATCGCGGTGGGATCGCTCAGCGGTCTGATGCTGGTCTACTCAGTCAACCTGCCGCAGATCCAGGAGCTCGAGAGTTATCGTCCGGATACAACAACCGAACTTTATGATGTCCACGGTCGGATGTTCGGCTCATTCGCGCTGGAGCGGCGAGTACTGGTGGGATATGACGGCTTCTCTCCGCTGCTGCGGCAAGCGGTAATCTCGATCGAAGATAAAAATTTCGAAAGCCACTGGGGCGTGAACATCTTTCGCGTGATCGGTGCGGTCTATCACGATCTGACCTCGAAGGGGAGGGCGCAGGGCGCATCGACGCTGACCATGCAGCTGGCGCGCAATCTGTTTTTGTCGAATGAACGCACCGCAGGGCGCAAGCTGCAGGAGGTTTTTCTCTCACTGCAGATTGAACGCACCTTTACCAAGCAGCAGATCTTCACGCTCTACGGCAACCAGATTTATCTGGGCCATGGCACCTATGGCTTCGAGGCGGGGGCCGAATACTACTTTTCCAAACACGCGAAAGACCTGACCCTTCCGGAAGCGGCTTTGCTCGCCGGGCTGCCGAAAGGCCCATCAGAGTTCTCGCCCATCCTGAATCCGGATCGGGCGTTCCGGCGGCGCAACATGGTGATCAACGCGATGATGGAAGATGGAGCGATCACCACCGCGCAGGCCGACGTGGCGCGGACTTCCCCGCTGGGCTTGCATATTGAGGCTCCGCCGAACTCTGTCGCACCGTGGTTTGTTGAAGAAGTGCGGCGGGAGCTGGAGAGGCGTTTCGGATCGGATCGCGTGCACGAAGCGGGATTGAAAGTAGAGACGACCCTCGATCTCGACCTGCAGCAACCGGCGAACCGCGCAGTGCTGGATGGCCTCGCTGCTTACGAACGCCGGCATGGATGGAAGGGACGATTGCTCAACGTGATCGCCGGTGGGATTGCGGTGGACGCGTTCAAGCACCCTGACTGGACGGGTCCAACATCGCCAGGAAGTTATGTTCATGCCTTGATTACGGGCGTTCTTCCTTACCAGGTGACGGCGCGCATCGGAAACCAGCGAGTGATGATGACACCTGAGAACTGGGCCTGGACAGGTTACAAAACCGCGGATGAATTTCTACACGTGGGCGATATCGTCTATGTCCACGTGACCGGACAGGACGGTGGCGACATGGCCGGCACTCTGGAGCAGGACAGCGGCACGCAGGGCTCACTGCTGGCCATGGATAACTCCACCGGCGACGTGCTGGCGCTGGTGGGCGGACGCGACTTTAACCTGTCGCAATTCGATCGCGCAACGCAGGCGGAGCGGCAGACCGGGTCTTCGTTCAAGCCTTACGTGTATACGGCAGCGGTGGAAGAGGGTGCGACTCCGGCGGAAATGATCCTGGATGCTCCCACGTCGTTCGGCACTTACACGCCGCACAACTACGAGGGTAATTTTCTGGGCGAAATCACACTCGAGAAGGCCTTCGCCGATTCGCGAAATATTCCGGCACTCAAGCTGGCACAGCGCGTAGGCATGGGTAAGGTGATCGAGACAGCGCATCGTTTCGGCATCACCAGCAATATTCCAGCGTTCCTGCCGGTGGCCCTCGGCTCGGTGGAGGTCACGCTGATGGAACACACCGCGGCGTATTCGGTTTTTCCGAATGACGGCATCCGGATTGCGCCTCGTCTCATCCGCCGGGTCACGACCGCGGATGGCGTCCCGTTGACCGAGCCAGTGCCTGAGGTAAAGGAAGTGATCAGTACGAAGACGGCGCGGACGATGATGACCTTTCTGAAGTCGACGATCGAACCAGGCGGTACGGGACAGGCTGCGGCGGCACTGCATCACGCGCTGGGCGGCAAGACCGGCACCACCAGCGACTTTACCGATGCCTGGTTCATGGGCTTCTCGCCTTCGGTGACCTGCGGCGTGTGGGTGGGCTATGACAGCCGCCAGTCACTAGGCGACAAGGAGACCGGCGCGCATGCGGCGTTGCCTATCTGGATGGACTTCATGAAGCAAGCAATCGCAGCCAAACCCGATGAGCAGTTTCCAGGAGACGCAAAAGGTATAGGAACGCCAGTTCCGGCGCGGGTTGCGATGGCCGCTCATTCCGGCGTTCGCTCGAATTGAGCGGGACGCCATATGCGCAATCACTCCTAGAGCCGCTGGCGTAGATATTCGAAGACGGCATAGCCTACGAACGCAGAGACGATCGCGATGGCGAAATCCGTTCCAGTAAAGACGTCTTTCAACGCGTAGATGAAACTCTTGCCGCGCCCGTTGCTGAAGGTGAACTCTCCCATGAGCAGGTTCGCGTAAAAAAGAAAAATGATGAAGGCGATCTCAATCACCGCTCGCCAGAATCGGGTTAGCCTGCGAGGCTGTTTCTCCTGTGGAGGCATGCGGTCATCATAACCGCTGCCTGTTTACCCGCTGGAGAATGCGAGAGCTTTCCAAATGACCCCGTAGAAAAAGATGTAGCCATTCCAGCTAAGGAATGGCCACTTGCCAGTATTGCAGCAGGAGAAATGCTCTAGAAGTGCCAGATCAGATCGCCGGCGAAGGTGAGCTGCGTGGTCTTGGTCGGCGCGCCACCCGTCGGTGCATCGAAGGCCGGCTTGTCATAAGAATGATCGAGCCTCAGCTCGGGGCGGAAGGTGATGGTGCTTCCGATCCAGTAGTTCATTCCCACCAGATGCTCTGAATACCGGGTCGCGGTTCCGGTGCGCTGCCCCTTGAGGTCATCCACATATTCGTTACGGATGGTGAGCGAGGTGTGGTGGTTGTTCCACTCGTGCTCGATGTAATTCACGACGGCGTAGTCCGGCGCGTAGCAGTGCGTGGCCAGCGGGTTGCACTGCGCCCCGTTGGCATCGTTGATCAGCGACGGCCCTGTGATCTCCCCTGAATTGGCGCCGACGCTGGCGTTCGGTCCATAGCTGACGCACGGATCCAGACCGTAACAGAGATTGGGGACGTCACGCTCATACTGGTACCAGGCTTCTGTGTCGGTATGCCAGGTGGCGTTGAGCTTGTGATACCAGGTGAGGTAGTAGGCGGAGACGTTGTTGTAAGAATATTTAGCCGAGTTCAGTGAGTTCGCGCACAGGTAAAGATTGTCCCCGCCATTCGACCATGTGTATCCCGCGCAGGCGTTGCCGGTGAGCTTGGCGTACTTGGTCCAGGGTGCAGCTTCGCATCCAGCCGAGACGCCCGCCTGTACGGTCCAGTGATCGCTGAGCTTGGTGGTCGCGTTTACGCCGTGCTGCGTGTAGCAGTCGACGGTATAGAGAAGCGAGTGACTGTAGGTGTAGTTATTCGGAGCCAGCTGCGCTTCAATGTCGGGAAGCGAAATGTAGCGGCCTACGCGAATGTCAGTTCCCCGCCCGATATGCGGCAGATAGAAGTCGAGGTAATACATCACCGGATCGTATCCATAGGTATTGTTCTTCTGCAGCAACTGCTGGCTGAAGTCTCCGGCGGCTGTGGTGTAGCGGTAGTCGAGACCGTAGAGATTCGTGAAGCGAAATCCCCAGTCGAAGTGATCTTTCTGCATGGTGTCGGGCAAGCGCTCGATGTAGAGAGCAGCCTGATCGAGCTGGACGGAATTAGGAATTACGTCGTAGGCCGTCGGGGCGTTTGCGTATTTGCCCTTATTCGAAGTGCTGGCGTTGTAGCCGATGTCAAACCAGCCGTACATCTTGATGCGGCTCTTCGCGCCGTTGATAGCCTGCATGAGCGGATAGGTGTTGTAGTCAGGTGCGCCGATCACCACGGTTCCACCGATTGGCCAGTCGGCGCTGGGAAAGGGCGGCGAGTTGAGCGGTGCGGGAGTTCCGCGCCGTTCCGGCGCAGGAGCGGCCGGCGCCGTTGGGCTTGGCGACCAATCATCGAGATATGCATGGCCGAGGCGCGTAAAAAAGCCCTGAGGCGGCGTCTGCGGAGCAGGCGGTACCTGTGCGGACTGCGGTGTATCAGAAACCGGGGAAGCTGTGTCTGCAGATGGCGCCGAGGCGCTGGCAACATCCTGCGCAGCGGCCTGAGACAAGGACGCCGACATCGTCATCGCGCAGAGAACAAAAAATGTAAGACTCCAAAATTTGCTAGATATTTGACCCATGACTCTCCAACTCTGGCCGCTCGTGGTTTACGAAATCCGCGGCGCACAGTTCGAGAGTAGGAGCCGAAGCATAAGCGTCGGCTAAGCGGGGCATAAGGGGTTCGTAAGTAGAGGCGGCTCTCAATCGCAGCGCAGAGCAGCCACCGCATCAAGCCTGGAGGCTTTCCGCGCGGGCAGCCAGCTGGCGATCACTGCGATGACAGCCAGGAGCCCGATTGCAAATCCCAGAGTTGCAGGATCGTAGGCTTTGAGACCGAAGAGCAGTGATCCGGCGGTCCGGCCAGCAAGCAGCGCCAGCGCGGTGCCGATGACGACTCCAACGCACAGCATCACTGCGCTGTCGCGCATGATGAGTGCGATTACCCTGCGGCGGCTGGCGCCGAGAGCGATGCGGATGCCGATCTCGTTGCGGCGCTGGGTGATGAGATACGACAGCACACCGTAAAGTCCCACCACAACGAGGATCGCGGCAAGCAGGCCGAAGAAGCCGGAGAGCATGGCCATCATGCGGTCGCCGACGAGGCTGTCTTCGATGCCCTGGCGGAAATCGAAGAACCCCACATTGACTTCCGGATGCTTGGTTTCGAAGCTGCGGCGGATGGCGGTGAGGGTTGCGGCTCCGCCGCTGGAGGCGATCATCATGGCCATGAATGGGTTTTGTGCGGTTATCGGCAACTGCGCGGCTGGAACATAAGCGATAGGCTCCGGATCGATGCGCAGATCGTTGTACTTGGTGTCAGGGATGGTTCCGACGATCTGAAAGGTGCGCTCCGGATATTGCGGCTCGGGCATCACGTGTATCAGCTGGCCGATGGGCTGCGTATTGCCGAGGAACTGACGGATGAAGCTCTGGTTGACGATGAGGACCAGGGGCGTGTTGTTGGTATCGGCGTCGGTGAAGTTGCGTCCGGTGAGCAGTGGAATGTTCATGGTCGCGAAGTAAGTGGGGCTGGCGTAGGTGAACCTGCTTGATCCTTCGCGGCTGCCAACGCGGATGCCGTGGCTCCAGGTGCTTCCGCCAAGCGGCGTATTCGTCGTGGAGGCGGCATTCTCGACTCCGGGCACGCTGCGGATGTCTTCGACCAACTGACGCTTGAACTCTGCTTCGTTTTCCGGCTCGATATTCAGGCTTCGAAATCCGAAAAAGGCGACAGTGATTCCCTTCTCCCGCATGCCAGGATTCAACGTGGCGAGATTGCGGTAGCTGCGGACGAAGAGCAGTGCGCCGACCAGCAGCACCATGGACACGGCGATCTGAGTGATCACCATGAGTCGCTGCATAGAAAAGCGTTCGCGGCCGCCGGCAATTCCTCGCTCACCAGGCTTGAGCGAAGTGATGGGATCAACGCGAGTGCCGCGCATGGCAGGGAGGGTTCCAAAGACTACGCAGGTGAGGATGGCCACGGCCGCTGCGAAGAGCAATACGCGCCCATCCGTGACGATGCTGAGATGGATCGATCCCTGACTGGTGCTGAGCGAGGCAACCAGCAGGCGGCTCAGCGGTTGGGACAGAGCGACGCCAAGTGCGGCTCCGCAGAACGCGAGCAAACTGCTTTCGAGAAGCAACTGACGCAGCAGGCGGCGGCGCGATGCCCCGAGAGCCATGCGGATAGCCACCTCACGCTGGCGTGAGCTAGCGCGGGCCAGCATGAGATTGGCGAGATTGGCGCAGGCGATGAGCAGCACCAGTCCGGTGATGGCGAGCAGCAACTGCAGGGAGGAGTTGTAGGTACCACGCAATGCGCTTACACCGGCACCACCCGCGTAGGCTGCCAGCCGGAACGCCTTGAAGGACTTGGTCACCTGTGCGCTGTATCCCGTGGGCACGGTGTTTTCAAAGATGCCAGGACTGATGGAGGCGAGATAGGCCGAGGCGCGGGCCAAGCTCCAGCCGGGCTTGAGGCGGCCCATTACGTCGTAAGTGAAAACTTCGGCGCGCGGATGAGATGGATTGCAGGTGGGATAGATAATGTCGAATCGCTCGCCCACGGCCAGGCCGAAGAAAGACGGCGGCGTCACACCCAACACCTGTATGGCTTTGCCTTCCGCAATGATGGTGGTCTGAGGCGTAATGGGCTGTCCGGCCATCTGCGCTTTCCAGAACGCATAACTAACAACAGCCTTTGACAACGGGCCGCAGGTAGAGGCTTCATCCTGCGTCTCGATGAGACGACCCTGCCAGGGCGCGATGCCAAGCACATTGAAAAAGTCTCCACTGACCTCGAGAGCCGGAACCTGCTTCTGATCGCTGGGTTGGCCAACCATCACGGCAGATGGACGCCAGGCGAAGATGCCGGAGAAGGGATCGTGATGGTGGCGTATCTCCTGCCACATGGGGATGGTGAAGTTGGAATAGGCATCATTGTTTATCCCGAAACCACCGGTGCCACCAGCTATCCGCAGGTCAGCCAATTCTTCAGGCTTTTGGACGGGCAGGCTACGCAGGCGCACCGCGTCGACAAGCTGGAAGACCGCGGTATTCGCGCCGATGCCGAGAGCCAGAGTGACAATAGCGATGATGGTAAAGCCGGGATTTTTTGCGAAGCCGCGCAGAGCGTAACGGGTGTCGCGTAGAAGGCTGTCGACGCCCACGGCGGCATCTTCAGCATCGACGCGCTCTTTCATCACGGTGGGATTGCCGAAGCGCAGGCGGGCTTCGCGCGCGGCCTGTTCCGAGCTCATGCCCTTTGCGATGTTGGCGTCGATGCGGCGCCGCATGTGATCGCGCATTTCTTCATCGATCTCGCTGTTGAGATGTTCGCGCTTACCGAGCGCCCAGATGCGACGGAAGATACCCATAGATCACCTCACGCAAAATCCAGAATTACCTGCAGACGTTTATGCAAAACGCAAAACCGCTTGAATGCCTTTGACTACCTGCTGCCAATTCTTCTCCCGCTCGGCGAGCTGCTTTCGACCTGCGGCTGTAAGCGAGTAAAACTTGGCGCGGCGACTGGCTTCGGTTACGGCCCACTCGGCGCGCACCCATCCGTTCTGCTCCATGCGGTGCAGCGCGGGGTACAACGAGCCTTCTTCTATGCTGAGGAGTTCGTCGGAGACATGCTCGATATGCGCGGCGATGCCGTAACCATGCATTGAGTCGAGCTGGGAGAGGGTTTTCAGGATGAGCAGATCGAGCGCACCCTGCAGGTCATTCTTCGCCATTTTCGCTTCACCGTGGACATCGACCGCAGGCGCAGCTTTGGGCCGCTACCCTAGATATCGATGGTAGACGAAGCTTATGCGGCGCTTACCCTAGATGTCAAGGGTAGACGCCGCGATCTTTCTAGAAATGGGTTGCGCCGGTGGGCAGAGCTGCCCGCATCATGCCGCAGCCGGCGAAGAAGTTCATCATCGATCCGGTAAGATTTGGGACGCGATTCGCGGCCACCGACTGCCCGGCCGTGCTGCCCTGCTGCGCATTCACCATAAGGAACTGCAGCTTGCGGGCCAGGGTGAGATCGAAGCTTTCGCTGATGAAGACCGAGCTATTCGAGGTGGTGATCAATACCGGGCCTTCGCTGGTGGTGTAGACCTGCTCGGCCTGGTCTGACTCGCTCTTCGTGTCGCGGGATACATGAGAATACTGCTTGTCCAACTCGTCGGCGTACATCTTAGCAAAGGCGGCGGCAGCTTCCGGCGACTTCCACTGCGAGAGATAGAGGAGTCCGACAGATGCGGTTGAATCCTTATCGGGCGCGCTCTTCTTCTGCACCGCGTAATAGATACCGCCGTTCCACGCGGCAGTCAGCGCGGACGCGGCCTGCGGACCGCCGAACAGCTCGGTAAGGATGCGCACGTCGATCTGTCCCATGACACCGACATCGTAGGGCGAGTAATCAGCGTCGAGCAGAGGATGCACATCGGGCATGGTCAGCACCGGCACCTTCACCTGCCGCTCGTACGCGCGCGGATTCATGATCTCGTAGCTCGACGAAGGAGGACGATCCAACACGCCGGCGAAGGCTCCCTTTGCGCCTTTGTCCGCCAGCATATCGACCTCGAACTTCAGGCCTTCCTTGTATGGGAAGAGAAGAGATTCCTGCAGCAGGAGCGGTGCGCGCGACAGCACCGGCGAATCGGAATCGGCTCCCTGCTCGTCGGCTTTCTGCTTCACCAGCTCGGGATTGTTCAGGATGGTCTGTCCGGTTGGCTTCAAGCTGTAATCCACCAGGACGGCCATGGCCTGGCCCTCGAGAACGGCTTCGCGCGCCGTATCCTGCTCGTCGATAGAGATGTGGTGGTTATCCTCGGCGACATTCCTGGCCAGATTGTCGTTGTCGGAATCCTCCCACTTGTCGAGATTCATCCTCTGATCTTGTAGGGCATGGGTGAGCTCATGCGCCAGCACCGGCTTTTGCGACTCGGGATCGATCCAATCGAGCAGATTTACGGTTTTTGTCTTGCTGTCGTAATAGCCGGCGATCTGTTCCTTGAGCAGGCTGACAAGAAAGGGTTGCAGATGAAAGCTTTCGTCGAGCAGGCCAAACTTCTTGAGAACGATCTCCGACCGCTCCATGCGCTTGGCGTCCTTGTCGTCCTTCATCTTTTCGACCAGATACTTTTCGACCTCATCGCGCGTGGTGAGGCGGCGCTTGACCTTACTTTTGATGGCCAGCTTCGAGTCGTCCGATGCGAATTGCAGGATGGTATCCACGGACGAGAAGAGCTCTTTTGCCTGCGCCGGGGTGATGTGCGTAGCGGGCTTGGCGGCGTCAGAGGCGGGGGGAGGCTGGGCGGGCGATTGCGGAGTGGCCGTGTCCTGAGCGTGCAAAGCCAGCGTCGCGGCTACGGCAAGGGCAAGCACACCGGAGGCGCGCCATCTGAAATTCATTGTCATTCTTAAACCTTCATCCTTCACTCTTCGCGCTGTTCCTGTTCCGTCGCGCGAGGCTATACTTTTTATTGGACGTGATTCATACAAAACGCGTTCCTGGTACTGTGCGATGACTGAATTGACGATCACCGGGGTTACGCCATCCGATCTGCCGGAGCAGACGCCTCTGCTGCCGCATCATCTGACAGATCAAGCCGATCGGGCCGCCGTCACCTATCGCGGTGTCCGGACTGTCCAGGTCTTCACCGGAACCGCGCGCGAACTTACTGCGTTGACCCGGCAGGCCGGAGTCTTCGACCTGGGCTACCGCGCCTTCGTAAAGATCACTGGCGAGGACCGTATCCGCTGGCTGAACGGAATGGTGACCAACACGATTGTCGGCCTTGAGGAGGGTCAGGGAAATTACAGCTTTCTGCTCAACGCGCAGGGGCGCATTCTGGGCGACTGCACTGTTTATCGGTTCTCCGATCATCTGCTCCTGGAAACGGACCGCTCGCAAGTGGCGGCTCTCATCGCGCATCTCGACCACTTCATTATTATGGACGACGTCGAGCTGCAGCTGTTAGACGCATCCGTCACAGCAATCGGCATCGCCGGACCGTCCGCAGCCGAGGTGCTGTTGCAGCTGGGACTTGCGAAGCCACTGGAGAGCAGCTCGATCCCGTCAATCTGGGAGGGGCATGAGGTCTCCGTCAGCTACCCGCGTTCGTTGATTACGCCAAGGTTCGAGATACGCCTGCCCAGTGAAGCTGCCGCTGCGTTCTGGACTGCGCTGGTTGGCGCCGGAGCCGAGCCTTGCGGATCGGCAGCCGTCGAAGCACTCCGCATCCTGGAGGGCACTCCGCTTTACGGGGTCGACATAACGGACCGCTATCTCCCCCAGGAGACGGCCCAGAATTGTGCGCTGAACTTCAGCAAGGGCTGCTATCTGGGCCAGGAGATTGTGGAGCGCATCCGCTCCCGCGCCACGGTTCACCGGACTTTCCGGCAGTTTTCGCTGGGGGCTGCGCTGGTAAAGATCGAGGCCGGCCAGACGCTTGCTATTGAGGCGGAAGGTGCACAGCAGAATCCTGTGGGTCAGTTAAGCAGCGTTGCGGAGTATGATCTACCAGGCGTCACTGGAACACTGGCACTCGGTTTCATCCGTGTCGAAGCGCTGGAGCGCAAGCTGCCGCTGTTTTGCGCCGGTACGCCGGTAACCGTGCTGGATGTTCCACCCAAAATTTAAGCTGAGCGATGCAAAGATAAGGATCGAGGACAAATCATGGCAGAGAAGCCTCCCGCGTTTACCGTAACCGACCGGCGGAAATTCACCACCGAGGGCGATCTTCGCGAGGAATCTACCTCGACCGCAGAGACCGCGCCGCCGCCTCCCGCTCAGCCATCGGGCGAGTTCAACGCCAATGTTGCGGATGCGGTGCACCCAGCTCCCGGACAGTTCGGCGCACGCGTCGCTGATGCTGTTCACCCCGCTCCCGGGCAGTTTGGAGCTAACATCGCCGAGGCCGTACATCCGGCGCCAGGGCAATTTGGGGCTCGCGTCGCAGAAGCAGCGGCACCTTCGCCGATCGCCGATGCGGTGCATCCTGCCCCTGGACAGTTTGGTGCGCGGGTCGCTGAGGCTGTGCATCCGGCTCCTGGACAATTTGGCGGGCGCGTAGTCACCATGCCTGCTCCGGCGAGCAGTGCGCCTCCGGCTCCGCAGGCTGCTGCTGTTACACCAGCGCCAGCAGCTGCTCCACCGCAAGAACTCCACCAAGACACGGAGGACGCTGGTGAGGAGGGCGAGACGCTTCCTGAGCCCACCGCTGCGGAATCTGCCGAGCAGCAGGCCGCCTATCGCGAGACTTCGCAGGGGCTTGACGAGCTGATCCGGCAGTCGAACCCGGGCTCGCCGGCGATGGGTCCAGTCACCATCGAGCATGTGATCCAGTCCATTTATCTCTCTGCCGTAGTGGCCATGGGCGCGGCCACGGAGCCCGGCCAGAAGCCGCGCATCGATATCCTCGGCGCGCGCCAGAGCATCGATATGCTGACGGTGCTTCAAGAGAAGACCGCTGGAAATCTCAGCGAAAAAGAGCAGCGGCTGCTACAAAATATGCTCTTCGAGCTGCGCATGATGTTCCTTGAGATCACGAACGCTATCGCAAACCAGGCGCACAATCCGCCGCTCGGAAAGAAATAGCTATCGCGTCCGTTACTCCACGAATGCAGGCGGAAATCGTAGTTCTCGGCAGCGGAACCTCCATGGGCGTGCCCACTCTGGGCTGCAACTGCGCCGTCTGCACTTCCACCGATCCGCGCAACACGCGCAGCCGGCCATCGATCGCCATCGAGTGGAAGGGCCATCGGGTGCTGATCGATACCGGGCCTGACTTCCGGCATCAGGCGCTGCGCGAGCGTATCCAGAATATTGACGCGGTGTTCTACACGCATTCGCATGCCGATCACATTCTGGGCCTGGATGATCTGCGTCCGCTCAGCTTCCGGCACGCCGAGGGTATGCCGCTTTACGCCGATGATCGCACCATCAAAATTCTGGAGACGGTCTTCGCTTATACTTTTTCGCCGAACGCCCAATACCCGACGCGCGCGCGTGTGAAACTGCACCGGTTGAATGATCACGAATCGGCCGATATCTCCGGCCTCACCTTTCAGCGCGTACCTCTGCTTCACGGACAGCTGCCGGTTGCGGGCTTCCGCTTCGGCAACGCGGCTTATCTGACCGATATGAGCAGCATTCCCGAGACCAGCCTGCCGCTGCTCGAGGATCTCGATGTGCTGATTCTGGATGCACTGCGCAAGGAGCCGCATCCGAGCCATGCCAATGTCGAACAGGCGCTGGCCTGGATCAAGCGTGTGCAGCCGCGACAGGCGTTTTTTACGCATATGTCGCACGAACTCGAACATACGCAGACGGAAAATGAGCTGCCACCGCATGTGCGGCTGACATACGATGGCCTGCGCATCCCCTTTACGTCCGCAGCAGCGAACAACGAGTCATAACGCCATGCAGGTCTTCCGTTCGCTCAGCGAAATTCCTTCCGGCTTTGGGCCGACCGTGGTGGCCATCGGCAACTTCGATGGCGTGCATCGCGGGCATCAGACGATCATCGGCGATGTTCGCTCGCGAGCGCGAGAGCTGGGGGCAAAATCGGTTGCGCTGACCTTCGATCCACATCCGGTAAGGGTACTTCGTCCGGAGCAGGCGCCGAAGCTGATCACTCCTCTCGATCAGCGCCTGGAGCTTCTCGCGGCCACGGGACTTGACGCCACTGTGGTCATTCCTTTCACGCAAGATTTTTCGAAGCTCTCGGCGCAGGACTTTACACAGCAAGTGCTGGCGCATTCGTTGCGCGCAATCGAGGTTCATGAGGGCGACACCTTCCGCTTCGGGCACAATGCGAGCGCCGGCACTCCTGAACTTATCGAGCTGGGACGCGAACTGGGTTTTCGTGTGGAAGCGCACCGGGCGATCACCGTACGAGGCATTACGGTTTCGAGCTCACAGGTGAGGAAACAGATCAGCGCCGGGGATCTCGGCATCGCGCGGGCGCTTCTGGGCCGCGTATTTTCTATTCGCTCAACGCAGGCACGGGGACGCGGCATCGGCACCCGCCTCACCGTTCCCACGATCAACCTTGCGCAGTATGACGAGCTCTTGCCCGCCGATGGCGTGTACATTACGCAGCTGCGTGTGGGCGGGAATGACGGGCCGACTTTCGACGGGGTGACAAACGCGGGAGTGCGGCCGACATTCGGCGAGCCTTCGTACGCGATCGAAACCTATCTGCTGAATTTTCGCGAGATCGATATCACGCCGCAGACGCCGCTGGAGCTGTGCTTCCTGAAGCGCATACGCGGGGAGAAGAAGTTCGACTCGCCGGAAGCGTTGAAAGCGCAGATCATGAAGGACGTTGCGCAGGCACAGAGATACCTACGCCTTATGGCGCGGATTGCTGACAGGTGAACTGTGAGCGGCGCGGGCAGCCTTAGCTGACCACGGCTTGGCTCGCGGTCAGCAGCTCGCGCAGGCGCTCCGGATCGAAGCCGATCATTACCTCTTCGCCGACCACGATGGTGGGGGTGCTGCGGCTGTTCAGAGCAACCAGCTCGCTCAGTGCTTCCGGATCAGCCTGCACATCTTTGTATTCGAACGGAACGCCTTGCGCCGCGAGAAAATGCTTTGCAGCAAAGCAGGGTGGGCATCCCGGCTGGCTGTAGAGAATGACACGCTTCATCTCTTAAGAATACCGGTTACGGCCTGAAGCGGCTATCCCACTTTGCGAGCAGGCATCAACCGATGGCGCGCGGCCATTTATACTGAAGATTCTGTTTACTTTCACCGTTTTCGATAACAGCCACTAGCTTCGCGGCGGAGTTTGGATTTGCAACAGGCAGAGATAGGAATTATCGGCGGCAGCGGCTTGTATGCCATGCCCGGCTTAACCCAGGTGCGCGAAGAGCGCGTAGAAACCCCCTTCGGCGAACCCAGCGATGCCTTCGTTCTGGGCGAGCTAGTGGGCCGCAAGGTGGTCTTTCTGGCGCGCCACGGACGCGGGCACCGCATTCTGCCTTCGGAGCTGAACTTCCGCGCCAATATCTATGCGATGAAGAAGCTGGGGGTGGAGCGGATTCTTTCCGTCTCCGCCGTGGGCTCGCTCAAGGCAGAGCACAAGCCAACCGACTTCGTGATTCCCGACCAGTTTATCGACCGCACCTTCCATCGCGCGTCTACCTTCTTCGGTGAGGGCATCGTGGGCCATGTTGCGTTCGGCGATCCGGTCTGCGCCACAGTGGCCAACGCGATTACGCACGCGTGCGCGGCCGAGGACGTAGCGGGCAAAGCAGGCGGAACCTATGTGTGCATGGAAGGGCCGCAGTTCTCCACGCGCGCCGAGTCGAATCTCTATCGGAGCTGGGGCGCGGATGTGATCGGCATGACCAATCTGCAGGAGGCCAAGCTGGCCCGCGAGGCAGAGATCTGCTACGCGACGATGGCCATGGTGACCGACTACGACTGCTGGCATGAAGGACATGACGACGTAACTGTCGATCAGATTGTCGCCGTGCTCAACCAGAACGCGACCAACGCGGCGCGCGTAGTAAAGGCCGCGGTGGCAGCCATGCCGCGCGAACGCAACTGTGCGTGCGCGTCGGCGCTGAAGTATGCGATTCTGACTGACCGCACGGCGATTCCTGCCGAAACAAAACAAAAGCTGAGCTTGCTGATCGGGAAATATATCGGCGAGACAGAAAAGAATCTGGAGAAGAGATAGTCGATGGCAATTCTGGTTGTGGGCAGTGTGGCGTTCGATGGAATTGAGACGCCTTCAGGCAAAGTAGAGCGCGTATTGGGCGGCGCTGCGACATATTTTTCGCTGGCGGCAAGCTACTTCACAAAAGTTCGCGTAATCGGCGTGGTGGGTGAAGACTTCACTCCCGAGAATGAAGCGGTGTTCACAACGCGCGGCATCGATACGCGCGGCATTGAACACGTTGCCGGCAAGAGCTTCTTCTGGGCGGGGTCCTATCTCAAGAATTTGAATGAAGCGCAGACGCTCAAGACTGAGCTGAATGTCTTCCAGAGCTTCTCGCCGAAGATTCCTGCCGAATACCAGGACAGCGAATTCCTGTTTCTGGCCAATATCGATCCGGTGCTGCAGGCCGATGTGCGGGCCAAGATGCCGAAGGTGAAGCTGGTGTGCGGCGACACCATGAACTACTGGATCAACGACCACACCGAGAACCTGAAGAAGGTGCTGAAAGGTCTGGACGGCCTGTTGATCAATGACGGCGAAGCCACGCTGCTGGCGCATGACGGCAACCTAGTCAAGGCGGCGGACAAGATTCTGGCCATGGGTCCGAAGAGCCTGGTGGTGAAGCATGGGGAATATGGCGCAACGGCTTTCTTCAGCGAGCGGTCTTTCCCCGGAAATGCTCACCTGAATTCTGAGAACGCTCATGCGACGCACAGCAAAATTTTTCTGCCCTTCCGTGCACCGGCTTTGCCGCTTGCTGAAGTTGTAGACCCGACAGGCGCGGGCGATTCCTTCGCCGGCGGCTTCTTCGGCTACATTGCTGCGCAGAAAGAGCTGACACCGGCGACTTTCAAGAAGGCCATGTTTTACGGCGGCGTGATGGGGTCGTTTGCGGTGGAGCGCTTCGGCACCGCACGGCTGCAACAGCTCGATCCAAAGGAGATTGAGGAGCGCTTTGCGCTCTTCCGCGAACTCTCGCACCTTGAATAAAACCGCCAAGAACGAAACCGTGCGCCGGCCTCGCCGGGAAAAGCTGGATCTGTCCACGCTGAGCGAGGCCGAGCAGCAGCGCCTGGCGCTGCGCGGCGAGACATTTGTTGCCGGCTGGAGCGTGCTGCTTCTTTCGCTGCTGGCGCTCT
Organism: uncultured Acidobacteriaceae bacterium; assembly: GCA_963745105.1. GTDB lineage: Bacteria > Acidobacteriota > Terriglobia > Terriglobales > Acidobacteriaceae > Silvibacterium. Next base: position 285,994 of record CAVUWQ010000021.1, on the reverse strand, counting down.
CCTATTGCTATTCGCGCGAGCTCCTGCTGCTGTGCGGCGATGCTGTGGCACACCTGCACATTGCGCGGCGGATGATCGATTCCATCGAGCCGGGCTTCCGGCAGATGGGCTCGGTGTGGCTGCCCTTCCCCCATCTATTGCTGTTGCCGTTCGTAGCCCGGCTGGGATGGTGGCAGTCTGGATTGGCCGGCGCGTTTCCCTCCATGGGCGCTTATGTCCTGGGTGCGGCTGGAATTTACCGGCTGGCGCGGCAGTGGCTTACCCCGCAGGTGTCGCTGGTCGCGCTGATTTTCTATGCGCTGAATCCGGGGCTGCTGTATTTCCAGACCACGGCGATGAACGAGCCGCTGTTCCTCACCGAGATGATCTGGACGGCGCTGCTGCTAGTTGAGTACAAGCGGGCGCTCGATGCAGAAGAGATCAAGCGGGCATCAAAGCTGTTGATTGTGACCGGCCTGGTTTTGGTATGCGCCGTCTTCACGCGCTACGACGGCTGGATATTTGCCTCCTTCGCCTGGGTGATTGCATTGCTGCCCATGTTCGATAAGAAGCGCTGGCAGACGCAGGCCGGTGGCGCGTTCGTATTGTTCACGGTGATGGTGGCGGTCGCTCCGCTGCTTTGGTTCGGGTATTGTGCGAAGCAGTTCGGCGATCCACTGGACTTCATGCGCGGTCCATATTCCGCAAAAGCAATTGACGAGCGCACTTCGACGCCCGGCTCACCCCATTATCCCGGCTGGCACAGCATGCCGGTGGCGGCGCTCTATTTTCTGAAGGCGGCTGAGCTGGGAGCAACCGTCCTGCGATGTGCGAACCTGCTGCTATGGCTGACGGTCGCAGGCACGGTCGCCGCTGCTGCCAAGTGGTGGAAAAAGGATGTGCTGGCTGCGCTGCTGCTGTGGGTTCCGCTTCCCTTCTATGCCTATTCTGTCGCGTATGGATCGGTGCCCATCTTCATCCCGTTGTGGTGGCCGCATTCGTACTACAACACCCGCTATGGGATGGAGTTGATTCCAGCATTTGCACTCTTTCTCGCGTTTTTTGTGTCGTGGCTTGGGGGAGTGATTCGAAACAGATGGCCTGTGGCCGGCGGCTGGACTGTGATTGCGATGGTTGCGCTGCTCATTGCGAACGACGCGGTGTTGCTCCGCGCGACTCCGCTGGTGGTAGGCGAGGCTATTGCCAACTCGCGCACGCGGATTCCCTACGAGGCAGCTTATGCGCGGGCGCTGGAAGAACTTCCTCCGAACAGCACTTTTCTGGCTTACACCTCGGAGCATCCCGGAGCGTTTGAGCGCGCAGGCATTGCGTTGAAGCAGACCATCAACGAGTCGGACTACTACGAGTGGACGCCCGCGCTGAAGGACCCGGCGAAGGCCGCGGACTTCGTGATCGCCACAGACAACGATGCTGTTGCGAAGGCGGTAGCCGCGCATCCGGAGGGTCTGACGCTGATCAATATTGTGTGCTCGACTGGTCAACCCTGCGCGCGCTTTTACCGTTCTGACCGCCACAGGGTAAGTGGTAGCATCACCCAGAAATGAAGTTTATCCTCCAACTTGCGGGCGTGGCGCAGGAAGCCGTACAGGCGCCGGGCCACATGCTCAGTTTCAGCAATCCGCAGCAGTGGCATTTTACCGGCGGCGTGATCGGGCGGCTGCTGCTGGCGGCAACGCTGGGCGGTTTGATCGGCATCGATCGCGAGTATCACCATAAGCCGTCGGGTGTACGCACCAATCTGCTCATCTGCTTTGGCGCGGCGCTGTTTACTTTTCTTTCCGCGATCATCGCCGGCGATGGCAGCGCCAACAAAGGTCAGATTGCTTCGAACATCGTTCAGGGCATCGGATTCCTTGGCGCAGGGTTGATCCTGCACAATCGCGATCGCGTGAGCGGGCTGACCAGCGCCGCTACGGTTTGGGCGGTTGCGTCCATCGGCATGGCCTGCGGCGCGGGCCTGTATGGTCCGGCGCTGATGTCGGCGGTACTGGTGATCGTGGTGCTCGAGGTAGTCGGCGTTCTGGAACGCGAAGGCAATCTGAAGTCGTACGCCGTGGTGTATGAGGTGCGCGGCATTGACAGGGATCAGATAAAAATCGCGCTGCTTGAAGCGATGGATCGCGAAAAGCGGCAGCTCTCCGATGTCGACGACTATTCGGTGGGCGAGGTGCGCAGGCTCTCGTTCTCCGTGGTTGCGACCAGCCGCGTTCATAAGCGTCTGCTGACCGCTTTTCAGCATTCATCGGTAATCGGCGAGGTCTTCACCTTCCGCAGCCAGGAGGACGAATGACGCGCTTTGCCAAGGCCCATGCGTGCGGCAATGATTTCCTGATTGTTGAAGGTGAATGTGACCGCGAGCTGGCTGTCAATCTCTGTGCCCGTCACACCGGTGTGGGTGCAGACGGCGTGGAGTTCCTGACCTGGACCGGCGAGCACTCCGGACAGATACGGCTGGTGAATGCCGATGGCTCCATTGCAGAGATCTCCGGCAATGGCACGCGCTGCGTGGCCGCGTGGATGGCCGCGCAGAAGCCAATCGAGGCTGGCGCGGCAATTGAGTTGAATACCGATGCGGGTCTACGGCGATGCATGCTGGTACGCGCCGATGGACAGAGGTATGAATTTGCGTCCGGTATGGGCGTGCCTGCGGTTCACCATCAACACGTTGTGCTGAACGATGGCACGCGAGTCGATGGAGTAAATGTTTCAACCGGCAATCCTCACTTCGTGATCTTCGTGGACGGAAACGAAAGCGATGAGTTTCGCAGCCATGATCGCTATTGGGAAGAGTTGGGCCGGCAGATTTGTTTCCATCCTGATTTTCCCGATCAGACGAACGTGGAGTTTGTGCGTGTGCTGGACGCAACGACGATTGCCATTCGCATTTACGAGCGCGGCGTCGGACCGACGACATCTTCCGGCACGGGAACCTGTGCCACGGCCGCGGCGACCATGTCAGAGCGTGGGCAAACCGGATCACTGCTGGTGCGTGCGCTTGGCGGCGAGCAGCGCGTGGACTGGGCTGGCCCCGGCGCCGAGCTGACTCTCACGGGTCCGGCAGAGCTGATCGCCATGGGTGAAGCGTGGTGAAACCGGCAGTCGTTTCTTCCGGCGCGCGAATCGCAGTCATTGCTCCAGCAAGCAACGCGAAGCTGGAACGCATCGATGGCGGCGTTGCCGCACTCAAGAAATATGGATTCGATGTGGTGCTTGGCTCGCATGCAACCGGCAGAGAAGCTCCGTACTTCGCCGGAACTCCGGAAGAGCGCCTGGAAGACCTGCATGCGGCATTTGCCGATCCGGAGATCGAAGCGATATTTTGTACCCGTGGCGGTTACGGATCGAATTACCTGCTGGAGGATCTGGATCTCGAGCTGATCGGACAGAATCCCAAGCCGTTTTTCGGGTACAGCGACCTGACGGTAGTACAAACCTGGCTGCTCGATGAGCTGGGACTGGTAGGATTTCACGGCCCCATGGCGGCAGCGGATTTCTATCGCGACGGCGGCGTTGACGAGGCCAGCTTTTCCGATGCGCTGAATGGCGGCAAGGTCACGGCTGGAGCCGTGCAGGGTTTGCGCATCCTGAAACCGGGCCGCGCACAGGGCATGATGCATGGCGGCTGCCTCAGCATGCTGGTTTCGACACTGGGCACACATTTCGCCCCTCAGACAGAGGGCCGGCTGCTATTCCTCGAAGATGTTGGCGCGAAGCCATACCAGATCGATCGCATGCTGCGGCAGATGGTGCTGGCGGGTAAGTTCGACGGCGTGACCGGCTTTATTTTTGGCGAGATGCTGGAGTGCGTTTCGCCGGGGACGAGCCCCGGGCTGCTCGACGAAGTCATACTGCGCGTGCTTGACTGGTTCGACGGACCGATTGCGATTGGGCTGCGCTCGGGACATGTTTCGCGAGGCAATGTCACGCTGCCGCTGGGGATTGAAGCGGAGTTGGTTGCCGAAGACGATCCTGTGCTGCGATACATGGAGGCGGCGACTGTTTGATGTCCCACATCACAAAATCGAGAGGACTAGCCGTCCAGGCGACCGTGCCTTCGGCGCAGTATCAATGTGATTTCCCAGGTCTCAAAGGCGAGACCCGGGGGCACCCGGCGTTGTGGCGCTGCCAGTGAAGATGACAAGTTTATTTTTGTGAAGGAAGACGTTGGATAAAAAGCACATTCATTTGATCGGGATTTGCGGGACGGCGATGGCTTCTCTGGCCGGATTGCTGCAGTTGAAGGGACACCGCATTACGGGCTCGGACCAGGCCGCTTATCCTCCGATGTCCGATCTGCTGAAGCATCTTGGAATTCCCATCGCCGAGCCATTCTCTGAAGCGAATCTTCAGCCCCATCCCGATCTGGTGATCGTGGGCAATGCGATGTCGCGTGGCAATGTGGAGCTCGAGTATGTGCTGGACCAGAAAATTCCATTCACTTCATTGGCGGCCGTGATCCATGATGAGTTTCTGCGCGGGCGTGAGTCACTGGTGGTCGCGGGCACGCACGGCAAAACGACTACAACGAGCATGCTGGCCTGGATTTATGAAACAGCGGGGCGGCGCGATCCCAATCTGGCGCCCTCGTTCCTGATCGGCGGCGTTGCGGAGAACTTCGGCACCAGCTTTCAGCTCGGCGATGGGCACCCCTTTGTTCTCGAGGGCGATGAGTACGACACGGCCTTTTTCGACAAGGGACCAAAGTTCATGCACTACTTCCCCGACGCGCTGATTCTTACGCACGTGGAGTTCGATCACGCGGATATTTACAAGGACCTCGATGCGGTAAAGACGGCGTTCAAGCGGCTGGTGAATCTGGTGCCGCGGCGGGGGCGGATCGTGGCCTTCGATGGCGCGCCAAATATCGACGAGTGCGTGAGCCGAGCATTTTGTAACGTGGAGCGTTACGGATTCAAATCCGATTCGATGTGGCGCGTCGACGGGCTTACCCATCAGGGTGTGCAATCGCGCTGGACCGTATTTCGTTCGGGATCGCGCTGGGCCGAGTTCACACTGGATATGGCCGGTGAGCATAATGTGCTCAACGCGACGGCGGCTGCGGCGCTGGCGGCAGGGCAGGGCGTTCCGTTGGAGTCGATTGTGGAGGCGCTGGCGACATTTCGCAGCGTCAAGCGGCGGCTGGAGGTGCGGGATGTCGTCAATGGCATCACGATCATCGACGATTTCGCGCATCACCCCACGGCGATTCGCGAGACGCTGCGCGCCCTGCGATCGGCGTACCCAGATTCGAAGCTATGGGCGGTATTGGAGCCGCGCTCCAATACACTGCGGCGGAATGTCTTTGAGCATGAGCTGGTCGACTCGCTGGCGCTTGCCGATGAGGTGGTGATGGCCGGCGTCTTCAAGATGGAGAACATTCCGGAGAAGGAGCGCCTGCATCCTGAGGCGGTAGTGAAGGCTCTGCAGACGCGCGGCATTGCAGCCGAGCTGCACCAGAATGCAGATGAGATTGTCGAGACGACTGCGCCGCGGCTGCGCCCGGGCGATGTGGTAGCGATCCTTTCGAATGGCGGCTTCGATGGAATTTATGAGAAGCTGCCCCGCCGGCTTGCGACTCTCGCCGAACGCGGCTAGGCTGTCATGCTTCCTGCGCTGGCTATTTTTCTCGTCTATGCGATTCTAACCATCCCTACCGCGATCATCGGGATTCCGTGGACGCTGATGACGGGCGATATTACGTTTGTCTATCGCACGGCGATGCGCATCGTGCGTCTCGGGACGTGGGCCGCCGGCATCCGTGTCGATGTGCAGCGGCGTGCGCCGCTCGATCCCGCGAAGACCTACATCTTTCTTTCCAACCACGTCTCGAATCTCGATCCCCCGATTCTGCTGCCGCTTCTGCCGGAGCGGGTTTCTGTGTTCATCAAACGTTCGCTCATGAAGCTGCCTTTCATCGGTTACGGAATGAAGCTGGCCGATTTCATTCCGGTAGACCGCGACGGGCGCGTCGAGAGCGCAAAGGAGAGCGTCGCATTTGCTGCGCGGGTCATGGCGTCAGGTGTTCATGTCATGTCTTTCGTCGAAGGCACGCGCTCGCGCGACGGGCAGCTGCTGCCGTTCAAAAAAGGGCCGTTTTATTTAGCAATGGAGACAGGTGCGCCGGTGGTTCCGGTGTCGATCTGGGGTACAGAGACGATGATGAAAAAGGGCAGTGCCCGGCTATATCCCGGGGTGGCGCATGTCACGTTTCATGCGCCGCTCTTCCCTTCGGACTTTGCTACGCGCGAGGAGCTGATGGCTGCGGTGCGGCGAGCCATTGAGTCGGGACTACCGGAGTGGATGTGGAAGGAACACAGAGATTAACTACTTCCCACGTCTCAAATGCGAGCCATGAGGCACCTGGTCTGGTTATTTGAGGATCGCGTTGTAGCCGTCGGCGAGCAAGCGGGTGCGCATGGCCTTGGCATCGTCGCGGCTGCCGAAGGGACCGATCTGCACATGAAGCAGGCTGTCCTTCGGATCGTTACGCACCACCACCGAGTATCCGTGTTTCCTCAGTGCCGAGACCAGGATGTCGGCGTCTTCCTGACGCGAGATGGCAGCGATCTGCACCATGATCGAGCCTGAGCCGACGACGGCCGACTGCTTCGCTGCGGGTGATGTAGTTGCGACGGCTGGTGTGGGCGCTGGTGGAGCAGGATGCACAGCAGTCAGCACGGGCTGCGGCGCGGCTTGGGGCATTTGCGCAGGAATATCGGTCGTGTTTGATGCGGTGACTGGCGGTGCGACGACTCCTGCGTGGGGTTTCGTGATTGGTTTCAGCGGAGCGCCCGCCGGCTTGCGTGCCGGACCTTGCGGCGTCGCTACGTAATCGTATTGCTGGCCGGCGGACGCAGGCGCAGTGGTACTTGAGCTGGTGTTCGCAGCTTCGGGATCGCTAACAATCGTTTTCAGATTGGAGTCGGGGGCTGCCTGGATTGGAGCGGGAGACGTCTGTATGGAAGCGGACTCAGTGGACGCTGGAACCGTTGAATCGGAACCCGTTGACGGCTTGACCGCAATGGCCGGGCTGGGCTCAGCTGCGGCTGGTGCGGGACGAGCGCTGCCGCGGCCGAGCGAATACCCTAAACCGAAAAAGACGCCGCACACCAGCACTGAACCGAAGAAGACGCCAAGCAGGGATTTCATGCCGAGCGTGATTTCGGTGTCAGTACTCTCCTTCTCTTCTTCCTCGACCATCGATCTCATAGGCTGTTGAACCCGTTATTTTTCCTCTTGTAGCGGGGGAGTTGTTGACTTTTGCGCTGGTGGAGTGGGGGGCGCGAACTTGTTCAGCAGGGCGAGCAATTCCATGGGCAGGGGGAAGATGATGGTGGTGTTCTTCTCCGTGCCGATGTCGGTCAATGTCTGCAAGTACTTGAGCTGCAGAGTGATCGGCTGGGCTGCAAGCAGGTCGCCGGCTTCCACCAGCTTCTGCGCGGCGGCAAATTCGCCTTCGGCGTTGATGATCTTGGAGCGCTTTTCGCGCTCGGCCTCGGCCTGCTTGGCCATGGCACGAAGCATGGACTCGGGCAGATCGACCTGTTTGACCTCGACGCTGACTACCTTCACCCCCCAGGGCTCGGTGCGGGCGTCGATGATGGTCTGAATGCGCTGGTTCAAGGCGTCGCGATGCGAAAGCAGTCCGTCGAGCTCGACTTCACCAAGCACAGAGCGCAATGTGGTCTGCGCGAATTGCGACGTCTGGTAAACGTAGTTTGCGACTTCAATGACGGCACGCGCAGGATCGAGCACGCGTAAAGTGATGACCGCATTTACTTTGATCGTCACATTGTCACGAGTGATCACATCCTGCGGCGGGACTTCCAGCACTTCCTGGCGGAGCGAAACGCGGACAATCTGGTCAAAGGGCCGAAAAACAGCGATGATCCCTGGGCCTTTGGGTTGCGGGAGGGCGCGGCCAAGGCGGAAGATAACCCCTCGCTCGTATTCGCGAAGAATCTTGATCGAGCTGAAGAGGTAAAAGACAATGACCAGGAGAACTATGAGAATCGGAACATTCAACATGCAGCGCCACCCGGATGCGATTGTATCCCAGCAGAGAGGGCGAAATCCGTGGTTTCAGGGACTCAGACCGCTGCGGGAACCCGCTCCACCAACAGCGTAAGGCCGCGTACAGCGCGGACTTTCACCATATCTCCCGGCTGGACGGTCTCCGGCGCTTCGGCGGACCAGAGCTCGCCGTGAACAAGGATCTGACCTCGCGGCGCAAGCGTCTCCTGCGCGATACCGAGGGTGCCGATCAACGCATCCACACCGGTGAGCACTTTGTTCCGCCGGGCCCTGATGGCGATGCGCACCAGAAAGACGGTAATGAGACCGAAGGCTACGCCGCAGGCGATGGCGGTGAGGAGTGCGACGCGCAACTCGGGGATGGGCCCGTCGATCAGCGTGAGCGTACCGAAGACGAGTGCGAGAATGCCCACTCCCGCGAGCACACCATGGCTGGGAAATTTCGCTTCGAGCAGCAGGAGGACGAAAGCGGCGAGGAGCAGCATCACCGCGGTGTAGTGCACGGGCAGCAGATTCAATGCGAAGAGCGCGGTGAAGAGCAGCAGCGTGCCGAGCGCCCCGGGGACGATGGTTCCGGGCGAATTGAATTCGAGATAGATGAGCAGGCCGCCCAGGACGAGGATGAGCACGGCCAGGTTGGGGTCCATAAGCCGGTCGAGGATCTGCTCGCGGACGGTTGGCTCGATATTGACGAGAATGGCATTGCGGGTATGCAGGGTGACGGTGCTGCCATCGAAACGCTGAATGCTGCGCCCATCGATCGCATTGAGAAGATCGACCGCACTGGGAGCGATCACATCGATGAGCTTGAGTTTCTGGGATTCCTGCTCGGTGTAGGACTTCGAGTTGAGCACGGCGTCCTGGGCGGCATCGACATTGCGGTTGCGGCGTGAGACATAGGAGCGCAGAAACGCCGTCGTGTCGTTCTCGAGCTTCTGCTTCATGATGGGGTCGAGCGTGCCGCCTTCGATCACTGGATGCGAGGCGCCGGCATTGGTTCCGGGGGCCATGGCGGCGATGTCCGCTGCTTCGAGCAGGAAGAAGCCTGCCGATCCGGCGCGGCTGCCGGATGGTGCCACATAAACGATGACGGGAACGGGCGAAGCGAGAATCTTGCTGACCATCGAGCGTGTGGTATCGAGCAGGCCGCCGGGCGTGTTCAGCTCGATGAGGATGGCGCTGGCGTGGGTGATTTCAGCCTGCGCCAGTCCGCGAGTTACATATTCTTCGCTGATGGGCTGGATGGTGTCGTTGAGATTGAGGAGGACCACCTTTGGCGCGGTCTGAGCGTGCGCGACGGCGGAGAGAAGCAATAGGAAAATTGCTGAGATGAATCCCCCTCCCACATCCCGAAGGCGGGATGTGGGGCGCCCGGTTTGTTGTGCTATGCGCAGCTTCATGGCACCTGCTGGCCTCGTGATTCTATGGCCTGTTTCATCCCTTTCGCATTGGCGCTGGCGGGGTCTATCTTCAGGGCCTCGCTGACTTCGCTGGCTGCCGGTCCAAGCTGATTGCTGGCGAGATCGAGGCGCGCCAGCACCAGATGCGCGGGCACATTGGGCGACAGTGTCAACGACCGCTGAGCTTCTTTTCGCGCGGCTTCCATGTCACGGCTGTGCTCGCGGACCTGCGCCAGCCCGGCGTGGGCGAGCGCCGAAGACGGATCGGCTTTGAGCGCAGACTGAAATTCACGCTCCGCCTCAAGGATCAGTCCGCGATTCAGAAACTGGTCGCCTTGCTTTACCAGAGAGTCGGCCTGCTGTGCGGGCGGCAGTGAGGCGAGGCGCATAGCCTGCACCTGCTCCATTTCGAAAGCCGCCTGACGGAAACCCGTCTCACTGTAAGAGCGCTTGATGCGTTCGAGAGGCAGTGTGTCGTCGGGGATGGCTTTGCCAGGATCGGGATTGACCTTCACCGATGCCGGATCTTTAAGAACAGTAGCGAATTGCTGGGCCTCGGTGTCGTTGGGGCGCAGCTTGAGGGCCTGATCTATCTCCTTGATCGCCCCTTGCACGTCGTTGCGCCGGCGGAGGGCCACGGCGAGATTGAAGTGGTAATCCTCGTCGTTGGGATCGGCAGCAACGGCCTGCTGGAACTGCGGCGCTCCGTCGCGGTTGCGGCGGCTGGCCGCGACGCCCTGATTATTGACCACCTCAGGAAGCGGCAGGCGCAGGCTGACGAAGGCGAAGGCATCCTCAGCCTTCATGTAGTTCGCGGTGTAGAAGTAGGACAGGCCGCGATAGAAATCAGCCTCAAGGGCATTGGTGTCGTCCACCGGCAGCCGTCCGAAGGTGGCAGCAGCCAGCTCGTAGTCCTGATTCGCAAAATAGGCGCGGCCAAGTGCCAGCCACGCGGGAATAAAGGTGGGGCTGATGCGAACCGACTCTTTCAAGTGCATGATGCGCTCGGCCGGCGATTCCTCGACGATACCGCGGATGTAGTTCTCGAAGGCATCGATGCGCAGTGGAGCGTCAGCGGCAAGGAAAGTCTGCTCGGCGACGGAATAGGCCGGATCAAGTTTACGAGCGACATCCCAGGCCAGGCCGTTCAGCGTGTCCATGAGGTCTTTCAGATCGGCCTGCCGAGTAAGAGACGGACTGAGCGTAAGCGCGCTGACATCGAGTATCTGGGCTTTGGCGGAGAGACGGCCGTTTTGCAGAAGGTACGAGCCTACGACGACGTAGTTTGCGTCCAGCGTTTCGGCAATGCGGATGGTGGTGGCCCGTGAAGGCTGGAAGTTGAGGGGCAGGCCGAGGCGGTCGAGGGCGTAGAGGCGGTCTCCACGGCTGATGGTGAGAAAGCCGGCAGAGTTGAGGCGGCGGTTGAGGATATCGGCAGCGGCTTCCTGCACCCAATCCAGATTGGCGTCGCCGGTCTGGTTTTCAAAGGGCAGCACCAGGAGCAGGCGGCCGTGTTCTGCCGTGGGATCGGAGGCGGAAGCTGCGCTGGCCTGCTGAGCATCGACGCGGAAAGGCAGCAGGGGCGCGATGAGAGCGATCAGGACAACGATGCCGGAAAGAAAACGCTTGGGCCGCACACCACGGATTATAGTTGTCCGCGGCGTAGAGATGCGCTGACTGCAGGATAGGACTTCGCTTCCGGGGCGAAAGCCATTTTTGAATCACCGGGAATTTCAGGGGCCTGAAGGCCCCTGCTGCCTGCAATTCAACAGGAGGCCGGCTCATGAGATGTTCCGCAAGAGCCCACTCCGACTTGCCGTGGCTAACATTCTGCTATTTCGACCAGGGCGGCACGATGCCGTTCATGCGGGCGTAGGCGACCAGCTGCCCCATGTGCTCATTGTCATGGATGATGATGCGGAGATAGATGCCGTCCACTGGGACCGTCTTGCCCTCGATCTTCACCTTCTTCTCGAGATCGCCGGGCTTGAGCTGGGCGCGGGCGGTCTTTACCGCTTCGAGCGAACGCTGCAGCCAGTCGATGACATCGGCTTTCTTGGTCACGGTTTTCTCGAGGTCCTCGGTAAGATCGGGCTCTTTCAGGCCGGTCTCGCTCAGCAGCCAGAAGTTGGCGATGGCGATGTGCATGAAGACCTCGCTGGTCGAGCGCACCCCGGGGGCAGGCCGCCATGCATACTTGTCGGCAGGGATGGCCTGGGCCAGGTCAAGCAACTGACGCGAGACGTGTCCCCACTCTCCGTCGTAGCCCTCCCATAGACCTTCAAGTCCGGGATTCTGGGCGCGGAGATGGTTGGCACTCAGCAAAGAACCGACGAGTAGTAGCAGAGCAAATTTCTTCATAAGGATTCTCCGGCGCCGAGAAGGCCCGGGCGCAATTTTACGTCATGCGATGCTCATCACGGCAGGAACTGGCCTCGCATCGCTTGCGTCCCATCACGGAATCTTTGTAACGAGCTCCGCCTCTTCCTGGCGGTTGAAATGCAACACTGCCGCCCACTGGCCTTTGTGCTGCTCTCTCCAGACCAGGTCGCCCTGAAGAATGCGCGCGACGGTTGTGGGAGACAGATCGGTGTGGAAATCGAAGAAGCGTTTGTCGATCTGCTCGTTTCTTTGGCCGAGGCTGAGAGGCAAATGCGGCGGGTCGTACTTGGTGGAGAAAAGTAAGGCTACCGAGTAAGCCTCCGGCTGCTGCTGCGCCTTCTGTATCTGGGCATAGGAGAAGTTATCGATGGCGGTGACCTTGATGGGCTGCGAGACATAGCCAAGCTCGGGCTTGCTCAGCTCATCGGTTGCCGGCCATGCGGTGAGCACGGTGTTGTGCTGGTAGTGCGTGACGATCTCGGCAATCGCCGCCTGATGCAGACGGATGACGGTGCTGTAGGCGAGATTGTCTTCCGGGGCAAAGCGGTAGGGAGGGTTGACGAAGAGTCCGGCGATGAAGGCAATCGCACTGAAAGCCACCAACGCCGTCCACGCGCGCATGCGGCGGCGGAAGGTGTTCACGCAGAGCAGGATGATCAGCGGATAGAGCGGCAGCAGGTAGCGGGTGAGCAGCGCTCCTCCTAAAACCGAAAAGCAGAGCACATTCGCGGCGATGACGACATAGAAAATAGCCTGATCTTCGATTGCGATACGCCGGCGCGGCGAGCCGCCGGCTTCCTTGAGCGGGTCGAGGAGCATGCAGGCGAACATGAGCGCAACCGGCACGAAGAGATTCATGTGCGCGGTGACGTGCAGCAATCGATGCGCAAGGGCGATGAGGATGCGCAGCGGGGTCAGCGTGGCTCCCGCGTTGTAGCGAAGGTATTCGGGATTGCCGAAGATGAATCCGGTGCGATGGCGATGATAGAGATACCAGAGGACGAGTGGAATCACGGGTGTTACGAGAGCGGCTGCTGATTTGGCCAGCATCTTTTCACGGCGGCGCACAGCCTGAAGAAGCAGCCACGCGGCCAATGCAAGGGGCGTGATAATCGCCGTCTCTTTGGAGAGGGCTGCGCAGGAGAAGCACAGAGCCGCGAGCCATATTCCTCTGGTGGTTCGCTGGAGCAGAAAGGCGATGCCCCATAGCGTTCCCGCAGCGGCTGTAAGGTCGGCGTGCGCCAGGGAGCTCTGCGCGAAAAAGACGGGATAGAGCGCGCTGAGCAGGACGGTCGCGAAGGCGACGCCGGTGCGGCGAGTGGTGAGGATGGTGATCTTCCACACTGCGGTGAACGCGATGGCCGCCATGAGACACATGGCGGCGCGCGTGACCAGAGGCGAGAAGCCGAAGAGCTTCCACCCGATGGCCAGGTAGATTGCGGGCAGCGGCGGATGCGCGTTGCTGAGTGTGGAGTACGGAATCAGGGCGCCAGTGCGAAAGAAGTCAAAGGCCGCAGGTATGTAGTATCCAGCTTCATCCCAGTAATAGGGCAAGCGCAGAAGCGGCGCGTGCGCGGCGAGAACGATCGCGAAGAGTGCGGGGAAGATGATCCAGAGCGGCACGGTGGAGCGTGCCATAGAAGTGTTTGACTCAGGCATTGCGTGCTTCAGTTTAGCAACAGCGGGAGCCGGCGATCGGGAAACCCCTTATCCTTGCGCGCGCATCTGGTGGGCGATGGCTTCGAGCAGGCCTTCCGCCTTCATCCCGGCGGGGATTTCCATTTGCATCTTGGCCGCCATCTGCGTGGCGAGACGCGCGGCTATATTGGCGCGCGTACTCAGGTCCATATCGAGGATGCGGGAGAAGAAACGATCGATGACGCTCAGGTCATCCGGTGACAACCGGGCAACGGCGTCAGCGGGGAGAGTGATATCCGGCACGACCCGGCTGCGCATGAGAGTCTCCGCAGGAGACGGAGCGAAGCTGGCCGCGGTAAAGGTGCGTGGACCGGAACCGCCCCAGATTGGCTCGTCGGTTTTGCGCTCGTGCACGACGAGCGTGCCTGCGGCCAGGTCGCCCAGGCGCTTGTGCTGGCGGTTGCAGATCATGGTGACGATGCCCGCAAGATAAAAACCGGGGATGAGATCGACCACGCGGATGAGATTGCGGGTCATGGACTCGAAGAAGGTAATCTGCCTCCCCGAGTCCTGAATCACGCGCAGCTTGAAGACCATCTTTCCCGGCGTCTGCCCGTTTTTTAGGGCCTCGAAGAGCGTGAAGTAGCCCCAGTACAGGGCGAAATGGAAGAGGATGAGGATGGCGATCATCCACTTCTCAGCGTTGCGCGAAAGCTGTCCCGCCGGAGTCTTCGGCGCGGAGGAAACAATCAGAACCAGGACCAGAATGATGGCCACATAAATGGCAACTTGCAGCAGGCTATCGATGAGGATGGCGAGAAAGCGGCTGCCTATACCGGCGACCGGGAACCGCAATGCCACCTGTTCGGGCGTATCGATAGTAAGCTGATCAAGAAACGGGTCAGTACTGAAGGGTCCGGGATGCGGCTCCCGGGAAAAATTACCGGCGGTTCCAGAGAATTCTGCCATCACGATTCGATTCCCTATGATCTCAAACCGCTGGATTGAACAACGGCAAAGTTCCTGGTCACGGCTCGACAGCCTCACCCATCAGGTAGAGAACTCCGGCATTCGTGCGCTTTCCGGGGTTGAGCTGCGCGAATTTGGTCTGCTCTACCGGCAGGTGGCGGCCGACCTTTCCGCGGTTCGCTCCGACCGCGCCGCCGTCACCCTCGAAGAATACCTGAACGGCCTGCTGAGCCGCGCTCACAATCGCATTTATACAGGCCGCAAGACCGGCTTTCTGTCTATCTTTCGCTTTCTTGCAAAAGATTATCCGCGCATCTTCCGGCGGATGTTTCCCTATGTGGCCACGTCTTTCCTGATCTTTCTGGCTGGTGCGGTGCTTGGCACACTGCTGACGCTCAGCCGGCCGGAGTTCATGCGGGTGATGCTGGGACCGCAGATGCTTGAGACCATCGAGCAACATCAGATGTGGACGCAGTCCATCGTATCGATGAAGCCGCAGGCGTCGAGCGCCATCCTGACCAACAATATCGGCGTGAGCTTCGTGGCCTTCGCCGGAGGCATCGCCGCGGGCATCGGAACGCTGCTGCTGATGTTTCAGAACGGGTTGCAGTTTGGCGTCATCAGCACAGCCTGCTCGCAGGCGCACATGGCGCTGGACCTCTTCAGCTTTGTGGCCGCGCATGGAGCACTGGAGCTGCCCAGCATTTTTATCGCCGGAGGCGCAGGACTGCGCCTGGCGACCGCGCTGCTCTTTCCCGGCATGCTATCGCGGCGGGATTCCCTGGCCAGCGGAGCGAAAGAAGCCACACGGCTGCTGGCCGGCGTGGTTCCGCTGCTGGTGATTGCGGGAACGCTCGAAGCTTTTCTCTCGCCTTCCGGAGCGCCGGTTGCAGTGAAGTTTACGGTGGGCGGAGTGCTTCTCTTCGGACTGAGCTTCTGGCTGGTGGAGGGTGGCCGTGAGCGCGTGCCGCACGCGGCCGAGCCGAGCGGCACCGGCTAGACAGTTCTCTTCGCTGCCAGCACCTTCTAAATAACGACGCTCTCAGAAAGGCTCTTCTGTGACCGCTGCACCGGTCAACCCGGGCGCTGACGGGATTTCGCTGCGAAGGGGAAAGACGCTTCTCCCCGGATGGCGTCTCTTCCGCATTGCCTTCCATACCGGCTCGTTGTCGGCGTAGACGCGCCACTCCGCGACCTTTCCGTTGCGCATGACTCCCTGCCAGGCCGACGGGATCTTCCAGCGGGTCTCCGGATTCATGCGGCCGCGAATCGCGCAGGTTCCCATCGCCGAGCCGGTCACCACGGCAATGTTTCCGTTGGCGAAGGCCTGGTCGACGGCGATGGAGTAATCGGGAAACCATTCGAAGCAGGCGCGCCAGCTGCGCTCGATCTGCTTTCGGCCGCGATACTGGTTTCCCTGGGCGTCGATGAAGAGGTGGTCTTCGGTGATCAGTGTGCCGAGCTTGTGGAGCTCGTGCATGTTGATGTGATCGATGAAGGCGAGGGCGATATCGGCGGCGGTGGTCTTCATGGGGGAGGGCTCAGCTGATTCAGCATCGCACCACAGGCTGTGGCGTGAAAGCGAAACCCTCATCCGGCCTACACTGAGGTCATATATCCCGGTTCCCGAAACGGAATATGCATGAAGGCGGGATGATCTCGTCCAAGTTTGCGTGGCAAAGAATCGCAAAACAACTTCTTCGCTCCCGAAATTCTCTTTCACCTGTTTGCTAGAATCCCGCAAATGCGTGTTCTGCGACCTTGTACGTTTCCAGTCTTCCTGTTGTTTGCAGCGATCATCGCGGTCCCCGCTCAGAGCCAGTCCAGTGGTTCGGCGCTGGTCGCGCCCGACTGGTGCCGTAACCTGCCTCGTCCGGAATACAGCCGTCTTGAGCGTGTCCCGGTTCACGATTCGTGGTTCGAGGTGTATCGGGTCGCCCCGCATGTGCTCGCCATCTACGAGCCGCACCAGTGGGAGGAGACTGTGATGTACCTGGTCGAGGGGAACCGGCGCGCACTGCTGCTCGACACTGGCATGGGCATCGGCAACCTCCGTGCTTTGGTTTCCGAGCTCACTCGACTCCCCGTCGTTGTCGTCAACTCCCACACTCATTCCGACCATACGGGCAGCAACTGGCAATTCGACACGATCGACAACCTGGACACGGATTACACCCGCAAAAACGCTGAGGGTTCCACGGATATTCGCTCCGAGCTCGAACCCGGCAAGATATGCGGGGCTCTGCCGAAAGACTTCGACGCGGCTAACTATGCAACGCGCCCGTGGCATACCGCTCGCTGGCTGCATGACGGCGATACCATCGATCTTGGCGGCCGCAGCCTTCAGGTTCTTGCCACGCCGGGCCATGCGCCCGACTCGCTCTGCCTCTTCGACGCGCAGAACGGATTGCTTTTTACCGGCGACACCTACTACCCCGGACCGGTGTATGTCTTCGGCTCGGGTTCAGACCCGGTTGCCTACCAGCGCTCTGTCGACCGGCTGGCAGCTCTTGCGCCGAAGGTGCGCCTCGTCCTCGGTGGACATAACGTTCCGGTTGCGCCACCATCCGTATTGCCAGAACTCGCCCGCGAATATGCCGAGGTGCGGGCGGGAAAGATTTCCGCAGCCGGGACAGAGGACGGGGTGACGAAATACAACGGTGCGCAGATTACCTTCTTCTTGCAGGCAAGCTATGTGGCGGGTGCGAAGTGATAGGTTGGAGATGAAATACGGCGCGCTCTTCGGGACTCAAGATGGCTATTCGGAAATGCGCTTGAAGTAAGTGATCTATGTTGAGGGATTACTTCCTGCAAGATGACTTCCCATTACTAATCCAGCGCTCGATGAGTGCATTTGCGATTTCGCAAGCGTCGATAAAAAGGAGTAAGTTGAAATAGGTTCCACACCTGGAGGAGATGCAGTGCAGACAAGGGCCGGGCGATACGACGATGTAGTGAAGGCGATGGCCTCCATCGGCTGGTTTATGCCGCCTTACGGCAACCAAGGCCAGTTGGATATCGTTTCGCGCGAGATCAACAATGCGAATTCTCGAGTTGATGAATCCGAGATTGAGCGAGTGTTAGGGTTCTTCTACACACCCGACCGACTAGCTTCTATGGCTCTCCACATGTATGCGCAGATACCTGTGGTTGATCTATACAAAAAGACTATTGCGGAATCGGTCGCTGCGCATTTCTGCAGTCTTCCTCATGTTGCTGTGGCCGGACTCATGCCGGTCGTTGAGGGAGCGGGACGTGAGCTCGCACGCGCAAGAGGTCTCAATCATGAGGGTTCAGTCAAGGCGGTTTTTATCGAACTCATAGACAATGCGAGAGAAGGAGCATCGACTCAGAGGATCGGGAACACGAAAGAGATCGACAATATGCTCACAGGCTTCCGGGATTTCCTGACGAAGTACTTTTTCGAGAATTCAGCTCTCTACCCTCTACTGGACAAGACGAATCGGCACGGCGTTCTTCACGGAGCGTACCGGGACTCGGATTACGGACGTCCGATCAATTTCTATAAAACGATCAGCGCGGTTGATATTCTCACGTTCATCTCAATGCTCCAGACAGAGAATAGGACTGGATTCGTGCCTGAGTACACGGCAGAATCAAGAGCTCTCGCGGAACGTTACCGTGAACTGACGAGGTTGAAGATTTTCTAGGTAGCACTCGATGTTCGTTGTTAGATGACATCAAGCCAGTGATTCAAAGATCTCTTATTCAAACCGGCGGAGAATATTAGTACCGAGAAACGCCGTTAGCGTCACTTTAATCCATTACTAGCTGTAAGCTGACTTATCCGACCGAGCGGATGATAGCTTAGTTTGGATGTTTTTAAGTCCGGCTCCGGCCCACTCACTTTATTCCGTATCCGGGCGTTTGTAGGGCACCTGCAGGTAGTGGCGGGCTTCGTTCAAGGCTCCGGCGGTGTTGTCATTGGTCTGGATGGCCTGGCGGTATTCGGTGATAGCGCGGTCGCGTTGTCCGGTCACGTCGAAGATCTTGCCGATCTGCACGTGGCTCCAGACCTCGGTCCACCGGGGGTCGTCGTCGCCGCGCAGGCAATCGCGGTACGCGTTGACCGCAGACTGATAGTTGCGCTGGTTGAAGAAGACCTCGGCGATGCGATAGCTGGCCAGCGAGCTTTGCGGATTGGCCTGAAGCGCCACCTGAAACTGAGAGAGACCGGCGGAGATATCGCCCTGGGCAATCAAGTTCTGGCCCTTGAGGATGGCGACGCGGACCTGCATGGCAGGGGTAGATTTCAGAACCCAGTTATCCGGATCGATAAGCACGTGGCGCGGCCGGCCAAAGGTGTCGACAACGTATTGGGAATCGGTGCCGACGACGGAGATCTTCTTGGTCTCGGTTTTGCCATCGGTCTCAATGCGCAGCTCGACCGGCATGTTGAACAGGTCGAGGTCCTGCTGAATCTCGCCGATGGTGCGGAAGCCCTTGTTATTTCCCAAGCGATAAATGGCGTACTTGTCGGTGAAGGTGGGTGCACCGGTGCCGTCGAGCCACTGCGCGAAGAATGGCGTGAGCTGCTGCTGCGACTGGGCTTCGGCAATCTTTTCGAAATCGCTGGTGCGGATGCTCTTGTCGGTGAACTGAGATAGAGTTGCGCGCAGAATCTTCACGAAACTGTCCTCGCCAACTTCACCGCGAAGCATATGGAAGACCATGCCGCCTTTCTCCAGCGTCATCGACTGGAATTCCGGCGAAAAGGGGCTCAACCGCCCGGCGCCCGACAGCGGAATGGTGTCATAGGCCAACGCACCGGCAGAGACATCGAGGATTGCCGCGTCCATGGCGTTTCTGCCGGCGGCGTCTTCGAGATACATCAGCTCTCCGTAGCGCGACATGCCGTTGGTGATCCAGGCATCGTTGAGCGACGCCGGGCTGATCTCGCTGCCCCACCACTGATGGGCGACGGTATTCGAGAGCAGACGGAAATCGTTCTTGCCGCCGATGCGGCTGCCGGCGATGGCGGCAATCTCCGGGGCCCAATAGGCGGGCATGGTGTCATCAGGAAGCTCGACGACATTCAGGCGGCTCGATTCGGGCAGGCCAAAGGTCGAGGTGAAGTAGGCGAGAACGCGCAGCGCCTCCTGGCCGTATTCCGAGGCCGCTGCCTTGTGCGCGGCCGTCGTATAGATATGGATATTCGGCGCAGGTGAGGACGCGGGCTCGAACTTGCCGGCGATGATGGTTCCGGGGAAACCCGGCTTATCCCAATTAAAGTCGTATTCGGTCTCGCCGTTGTCGGCGGGTTTCGCGCTTCCCTGCATGCCACTGCCGATGACGGTGTAGCCGGTGGGCGCTTTGACGTGAATCTCAGCCTTGAAGCGGTTGGTCTGATAGCCGACCATGGGGAACCAGCGTCCGGCATACAACAAATATGTGATGGGATCGCCGACATAGGCCAGCTTCAAGCCTTCCACCGGCCCTCCGGCATCGCTTTCCAGCGCGCCCGAGTAATAAAAGGTCCAGGTGTAAGACTTGCCTTTGCTCAGGGGTGTGGCCGGGGTGATGCGCAGCGAGGCTTCGGCTCCGCGTTCTCCGCTGAGTGAGATGTTGGTGGAGTCGGTAACCTTGTCTACCTTCAACGCGCCGTGCATTTCGAAGACCGCGACATCCACCGAATCGAGAGCGGTGAAGGTCACCTTGGTCACGGCGGTCAGGGTGTGGTCCGCCGGCTTGAGCTCGGCATCGATGATATATCCCGTAACCTGGAGCGTGGCCTTTTCGGCTGCGAACAGGCTGGGAACAGCCAGCAACAGAAATCCCAAAACCAACAGCGGCAGGCGGGCGGAAGCGGCAAATCGGATAACGGACGCGGCAGCAGATCGAAAGGCAGGCTCAGTATTCATCTGAATTCGGCAATGGGCTTGACGGCGGACGCTCAAATCATTTTCCCGGCTGCTTCTGGTGAAGCATCTGGCTGGTGACGCGGGCCACGCGATCGATGGCTGTCGTTTCATTCGCCAGGGAATCACCCCCGGCCTTGAGCATATCTGAAATCGACCGCAGGCTGCTCTGCATGCGGGCACGGGCGGATTCGTCCTCCAGCAATGGCTGCAGCTGTGAGACGGCATCTTCTGCGGTAAAGTCGCTCTGGATCAGCTCCGGAACCACCCTGCTCCCGGCAATCAGATTCACCATAGCAACATGCGGCACGTCCACGACCCGCTGCGCGACCGCATAGGTAACAGCCGACACCTTATATACGACGATAAAGGGATTTCCGATGAGTGCGGCCTCGACCGTCGCCGTGCCGCTGGCCACGATACTGGCCCGGGCGTGGTGCAGCGTGGCGCGGGCGTCGCTGGTAATGGTGATTTTTGGGGTACCGGCCGGCGCCGCGGCGAGCATTTGCGACACCTCGGTCCGGTGCGCCTCAGTCAGCGTGGGCGCGAGCGGCAGCAGGAACTCATATCCTGGGCTGTCTGGCGATTGCGGCGCTCTGCGGGCGAGAAGCTGCGCGGTTCGAAGCATTTCAGGAAGATTGAGCCGAATTTCTCTGGCGCGGCTGCCAGGGAGCAGACCGATCCAACTCTTGGACGGGTTTAACCCCAATTCGCGAGCGAAAGTTTCGCGGCTGATTGTGGGCAGGGGCAGCTCGGCCAGGGGATGGCCAACAAACTCCGCCTGAACTTTACGCTCACGGTAAAACCGCTCTTCGAAGGGGAAGATGACCAGCATGCGATCGACATAGCGCTGCACCTCGCGGATGCGGTATTTCTTCCACGCCCAGAGCTGTGGCGAGACAAAGTAAATGACCGGCACCCCGGCGCGATGGAGATGCTTGGCCAGGGAGAGATTCACATCGGGGAAATCGATAAGGACGGCGGCATCGGGTTTTTCAGCACGGATGGAGGCCTTGAGCCGGCGATACTCCGTGTAGATACGAGGCATGTGCCGGATGACCTCGGTGATGCCCATGACCGCTACGTCTTCAGCGCGGACGATGCGGCGAAAACCAAGAGCCTCCATACGCTGCCCGCCCAGACCGAAGAACTCCGCATCGGGGACAAGACGCCGGATCGCCGGGATCAGCAGCGTGCCGTAGTGCTCGCCGCTAGCCTCTCCGGCGGAGAGAAAGATTTTGTGGCTTCGCGTTGTGGGGCCGGCGGACATCTTCAAAAGCTATCGTATCCGGAGCACGAGGTGGGAGTTGGGCTGTCCAGCCGGAGCGGCTACCTGGATTTGGCAGCCGCTCCGATTGGACCTTAGATGGATGAGTTCAGGATACGGTTGAGGCGCCGCACAAAATCCGCGGGGCTAGAGAGCGGGACACCTTCCATGAGCAGCGCCTGATCGAAGAGCAGCCATGCGGCGTCTTCGGTGACCGCATCGTCCGAGCGGGCAAGAAGCTTTTTGACGATCTCGTGATCGGGATTGACTTCGAGCGTGGGCTTCAGGGCGGGGAGATCCTTCTGACCCATGGCGCGCATCATCTGCTGCATTTTTATGGAGGGCTCCTCTTCGTCGGAAACGATGCAGGAGGGGCTATCGGCGAGTCTTGCGGAGGCGCGCACATCCTTGACGTGATCCCCCAGAGTCGCCTTCAGCTTGTCGAGCAGGGGCTTGAGGGTCTCGGCCTTGTCGGGCTCGGCCTCGTCCTTGAGATCTTCGCCGGTCGAGGACTTGTTGACCGACTTGAGATCGGTCTCTCCATACTTCTCGACGCCGGAAAAGACGATCTCGTCGATGTCGTCATCAAGGATGAGGACTTCGAGATCTTTCTTCTTGTAAATCTCCAAAAGCGGTGAGGTGCGAAGCAGGGATTCCGAGCCGCCGGTGATGTAGTAGATGCTCTTCTGTCCTTCCTTCATGCGCGACTTCACGTCAGCGAGGCTGGTCAGGCCTTCTACCTTCGTGGACTTGAAGCGGACCAGATCGAGGAGCATCTCGCGATTGGCGTAATCGCCGTAAATACCCTCTTTGAGCGGGCGATTGTATTCGGTGATGAACTTCAGATATTGCTCCGGTTGATTCGCGGAGATGCTCTTCAACTCGGAAAGGATCTTCTTCACGCTCGCGGTACGGATGCTGGTAAGCACGCGGTTCTGTTGCAGAATTTCGCGGCTGACGTTCAGCGGAAGATCTTCGCTGTCGATGATGCCGCGGACAAAGCGGAGATATTGGGGCAGAAACTCCTTGGCGTCATCCATGATGAAGACGCGCTTGACATAAAGCTTGACCCCGACCTTGTACTCGGCCTGATAGAGATCGAGCGGCGCCTTCGAGGGGATGTAGAAGAGAGTGGTGTACTCGAGGCTGCCTTCGGCACGAGTGTGGAACCAGAAGAGAGGATCTTCCCAGTCGCCGGTGATGGACTTGTAGAGTTCCTTGTAGTCGTCATCGGTGAGCTCGCTTTTGGGGCGGCGCCATAAAGCGCTGGCGGAGTTGATCTGCTCCGTGGTGCGAGTCTTGATGGACTTCTTCTCGGCCTCGTTCCACTCGCTCTTGTCATAGGTGAGGAAGATGGGGAAGGCGATGTGGTTGGAATACTTCTTTACGATCTCCCGCAACCGCCAGCCGTTGGCGTACTGGGCACCCTCTTCATTGAAATGCAGAAGAATGGTCGTACCAGCTTCGGCCCGCTCTGCCGGCTCGATATCGAAGCCGGTCTTTCCGTCACTGGTCCAGCGCCACGCTTTCTCTTCACCAGCCTTGCGGGAGACGACTTCCACTTTGTCGGCAACCATGAAGGCGCTGTAGAAGCCGACACCGAACTGGCCGATGAGGTTTGAATCCTTGCGGGCGTCGCCGGAAAGCTGGGAGAGGAAGTTTTTGGTGCCGGAGCGGGCGATGGTGCCGAGATGGGAGACCAGATCTTCTTCGCTCATGCCGATGCCGGTGTCGCTGATGGTGAGGGTCTTGTTCTCTTCGTCGAGTTCGAGATCGATGCGAGGAGTGAATGCCAGCGACTTGTAGGCTTCGTCGGTAAGCGTCAGATGGCGAAGCTTATCGAGGGCGTCGGAGGAATTGGAGATGAGCTCACGCAGGAAGATTTCGGGGTGCGAGTAAAGGGAGTGGATGATGAGCTGGAGCAGCTGACTGACTTCTGTTTGAAATTCACGCTTAGACATACACCTTTATTATGGCCAAAAATCGCGTGGGAATGAACCCGGGACGCGTCTGCGCTCGTCGATTCCGCGGGTAACAATTCACAATTGCGAGCCGGCAAGAATTACTACTTTTTCAAGAGATTCAACCGCACCAGGCTCTCGGCAGTCGCGAGCACCGCTTCTTCGTTCGAGCGCGGCTTCCAGCCCAGCACCTTCCGGGCCTTTTCTCCGCTTACGGTTTTTACCTTGCCCAGTTCGGGCAGGATCATTCTTACCTCGGGATTGATAAGCGCGAACATGCGGAGCAGCCAATTGGGCAGATTGCGGTCGGGCACGCGCTTGCCGGCTTCTCCCATGCGGCTCTTCAGCAGCTTGGCGATGCCGAGAAAGGACATGGTGTCACCTGACACGGCGAGAAAGCGCTCGCCTTTGGCGGCTGGATTAGTCATGGCGCGGAGGTGCAGATCGGCCACATCGCGCACGTCTACCGTGCCGAAATACATCTGCGGGCAGCCGGGCAGGGCGCGCTCCATGAGCCGCTGGACGATGAGAATGGATGAGGAGTAGTCGGGACCCAACACGGGACCGAAGACCGCGACAGGATTGACCACGGACAGCTCGAGCTTGCCGCCTTCTTTGGCCATGAAGTCCCATGCGGCGCGCTCGGCGATGGCCTTCGATTTTGTGTAGGGCGCCTGGCCTTCGATGTTGGACCAGTCGGCCTCGGTGAACGGCTCTTTCCTCGGCTTGTGCCCATAGCCGATGGCGACGAAGGATGAGGTGAGGACGACGCGTTTGACGCCTGCATCGCGGGCAGCGCGCAGAACGCGCAAGGCTCCGTCGCGGGCCGGGACGATAATTTCATTCTCGTCCTTCGGAACACTGGCTGGCAGCGGAGACGCCACGTGCTGCACGTACTCGCAGCCGGCCACGGCTTCAGCCCATCCCTTATCGCTGGTGAGATCGGCGGCGACGAAGGTGAGGCGGTCGCCGGCGTCCACGCCTCCGGCCTTGAGCATGGCCCGGACGTCAGCTTCGCGCTTGAGCGACCGCACGGTGGTGCGGACACGATAACCCTGGTTGAGAAGTGGAAGGATGCAATGGGCTCCGATGAATCCGGAGCCACCCGTGACCAGCACCAGTGAATCGCTCATGAATGAAGCATATCACTAGATCGAACGTTCATTCTATAGGACAGCTGAAAAGCGGATAGCTAAAGTCCAGTTAGCTAAGCACCGGTCAGCAGAAAAGCGGTCAGCGTTTTCCTGGCTGCCTATGAAGATTCGAGGCTGGTGGTGCGGTATCGTCAGCGCGAATGGCTTCCCACACTTTCTCGGCCGTCTTGCGCAGATCTTCAGAGGACAGCTTCTTTGGCTGCTGGGCCAGCCGCTCGACGACGCCGAAGGTCAGCTCAAAGATCACCTCGGGTGGCAGTTCATTCAGCTCTCCACCCTTTGACCGGCTGCGGAAGCGCCGCTCCATCTCCAGGCGTATGGGGTCCGTTTCGTCACCCTTTTCGGGAGAGCATTCGAAGCCCGCGTGTTCGTACTGCTTGAGAAAGCGCATCTCGCGGCTGTGCTTGCGGAAGAAGTGATACATGTTGGTCCAGATGAGGAGCAGCGCTTCCCTGGCTTCCATCTCCGGCGCATACCCGGCCAGAAGGTGTGACCGCTTCAGGGCATGGAGGCGCTCATAGAGCGCATGGATGATCGCTTCCTTGCTGTCGAAGTAGTGATAGATGACGCCGGCGCTGGCTCCCGAGCGCTCAGAGATCAGCGACATGGGCGCGTCGTGGAAGCCGCGCTCGACGATGAGATCGAGGGTTGCATCGAGGATCGCGTCGCGCTTCGACGGTTTGGTTTTCGTGGGCACTGCTGTCTATTGTTCCACGAGCTAGAAATCGGAGGGCATACACAGCCTCATACCAGCAGCAGGTAGGGCGGGAGCGAGGGTAAAGCTAACTGTCCTTGCGATAGAGCAGATCGCGGATGGCCTTTTTGCGGGCCTCGTTGACTTCCTTCACGTCGCTAAGCGCATCGCCGCCCTTGTTCGCAGATTCTTCTGCGTCGGCGGAGCTGCAATCCCAGCAGCGATTGGCAAATCCCGGCTTGTCGGGCCGGAGCTCGAACTCTTCGCCGCACACCACACAGACTTTAATCGGAAACGGCATATCTCTATGATAAGACGTTTTGAGTGAAGTTTCCGCCTACCAGGACCATCGCCCCGGGCCTCATCTGCTCAAACATTTAAGACCACAGGTTTCCGTTCCTGCCGCAAAACCGGGCAGGCTTCGCCCATCCCGCGCCATGGCGGCTGCCCTATTAAGCATCACTAACATGTCCTGAAAACGCCGCATATACCACTTGAGCGGTACGCAGGTAACGTCTATCCCTAGAAATCTCATAAGCCTAGCTATAACTTCTTAAAACTGCCGATATAGTAATTGCTTTCAACAAGTCTCAAGGGAACAGGCCGCGCCCCCACGTGGACGCGGTTGCAGATGCTATGCAAGAGAACGATATGAACCTGAACCTCAATATCTTCGGTTCTATGTGGCGAAGGCAGGGTGAGGTCGAAGCAATCCCGACCGCATTCGATTCTTCCGCCATGACTCCGGTAAGCACGTTGCCGGAGGCCAAAGCCGCTGAGGCCAGGCGCTTCATCGCCCGCCAGACCATCTTCGACCACGGCAAGAAGGTCTATGGCTACGAGCTTCTCTTTCGCTCCGGCTGGGAGAACTGTTTCCGCGGCGACACCGACGAAGCTACACGCATGATGATCGCCGATGGAGCCCTGTACGGTTTCCACGACATTACCCACGGCGCGCCCACCTTCGTAAATTGCACGCGGGAGTCGCTGGTAAGCGGACTGGTTACGCTGCTGCCTAAGTCGACGGTACTTGAGATACTCGAGACGGTCGAAGGCGACGAAGAGGTATTAGAAGCCTGCGTTCGCTACAAAAAAATGGGATACAAACTGGCTCTCGATGACTTCCGCATGAGCGAAGGCATGAAAGGGCTGGTCAGCCTGGCCGACTACATCAAGGTCGATTTCCGCCTCTCCGATGCGAAAGAGCGGCGCAGCATCGTTTCCATGCTGAAGGGCAAGAACGTCATCCTGCTCGCGGAGAAAGTGGAGACAGAAGAAGAATTCATCGCGGCCACGGAAGAGGGCTTCACGCTTTTCCAGGGTTATTTCTTCTGCCATCCGACCGTCTTCTCGAAGAAGGCAGTGTCGACCAACGGATCGAATTATCTCTATCTCCTGTCGGCGCTGGCCCAGGGAGATTTTCACATCTCGCAGCTGGCGCTTCTGCTGAAGTCGGAGCTGGCGCTCAGCTATCAGCTTCTGCGCCTGGTGAATACCGCCGCTTATGGCTCGCACCACGAGGTTCGCTCGCTCGAAGACGCGCTCATGCTGGTCGGCGAGCTGCAGTTCCGCAAGCTGATGATCAATGCCATCGCCACCGAGACCTGCCGCGGCCGCTCCAGCGAACTGCTGGTCCACGTGCTGCATCGCGCGCGCTTCCTGGAGCTGATGGCTCCTTATTATGACGAGCATCCTGCCGAGCAGTATCTGCTGGGGCTGCTTTCGCTCATGGATGTGATGCTGGAGATGCCGGTGCTGGACCTCACCAGCGCGCTTCCGCTGCGCATCGAGATGAAAGAGGCGCTGGCCGGGGAAGCCAACCAGGTGAGCACCGGGCTGCGGCTCTTTGAGCGATACAAAAATGCTGACTGGGAATACTGCATCCGCGAGATGTCGGCGCTACAGATCACCGAACCCGAGCTCAGCGACATCTACACCGGCTCGCTGGCGTGGGCTGAGAAGGCCGTGGGCACCGAACCGAAGAAGCCCCCCGTCGCCAACTAAGCCGCCGCTTCCCTTCCCGCCGTATCCTCAACCTCTCCGCGTCATGGCTTCTCTATTGCAGCTTTATACTTCTTGAAGGAGTGGGCCGATTCATCGCGCCTCAATTTCCTACGCCCAATTTTTTGCCTTTTCGAGGAGTTCATGGCTGCACTGATTGACGCAATCGACATCAAGCGCAAGGCATTTTTCGAGTTCGAGAACGCGCCCTACTATTGCCTGGAGTCCGACATCTCGACGCCCACGGCGCGCGGCGGGCAGACGCTGGTGCATCTGAAGATGCGCAATCTGCTGACCCAGGCGGTCTTCCAGAAGACATTCAAGGCCGGGGAGAAGTTCAAGGAGCCGGATCTGGAGGTTGTTCCGGCCTCGTTTCTCTACAGCGATGGCGATGGCTCGCACTTTCTCGATCAGGAGAGCTTCGAGACGCTCACGCTCGCGGAGAGCATGGTGGGCGATGCGCTGGATTACCTGGTGGAGGGGTCGCTGCTGCAGTTGCATAAATACAACGGCAACCCCATCGGACTGCAGCTGCCGCAATATGTAGAGCTGACGGTTACGTATGCGGAGCCGGGCGCGAAGGGCAACTCCTCAAGCGGCAGCGTGACCAAGAATGTGAAGCTGGAGACCGGACTGGAAGTGGCCGTGCCGCTCTTTATCAAGGAAGGCGAGAAGGTGCGCGTGGCAACCGAGACGGCGGAGTTTGCCGGCCGGGCGTAAGACGCTGCGATCAGTCCCCGGCCTTCGCCTGAAGGCCGGACTGCCCCGGATGCAGATTGCTGTGGCGTCTGGCGTAGAGGAAATAGACACCGAGGCCAAGCAGCATCCAGACTCCTGCAGCGATCTTTGAAGTCGAGTCGACTGAAATGATCATCGCCACGCAGAAGATGACACCAAGAATCGGCACCAGCGGTACCAGCGGCGCGCGGAATGGCCGTGGCTGCTGCGGATTCTTCTTGCGCATGACCCAGACCCCGAGGCACACCAGCACAAAGGCAAAGAGCGTGCCGAGATTGGTCATGTTTCCGGTGATGTCGCCGGGCAGAAATCCGCCGATGAGGCCTACGAAAACATACAGCACGAGGTTGCACTTATAGGGCGTGCAGTAGGTGGGATGCACGTCCGCGAAGAACCTGGGCAGCAGACCGTCTTTGGCCATGGAGAAGAAGACGCGGCTCTGCCCCAGCAGCATGACCAGCATCACCGACGAAAAGCCGGCCAGAATGGCCACCGTCACCAGAGTGGAGAGCCATCGGTAGCCGGGCATGTACGTCCGGATGGCATAGGAGACCGATGCCTCCATGCCCTTGTTGGGATCGAGAAAATCGAGCGATGGAGCGATGCCGGTGAGCACCCAGCTGAACAGGATGTAGAGAATGGTGCAGAAGGCCAGCGATCCCAGGATGCCGATGGGCATGTTCTTTCCCGGGTCGATGGTCTCCTGCGCGGCGGTCGAGACGGCATCGAAGCCGATGAAGGCGAAGAAGACGACTCCGGCGCCACCCAGAATGCCTCCCCACCCATGCTTGAAGACGCCGTGATGTGCCGCGTCTTCGGCGAGCACGAAGGGGGTGTGGTTGGCGGGGCTGATGAAATGCCATCCGATGGCGATGATCATCAGCACGATGGTCACCTTCAATCCAACGATGATGGCGTTCACCGTCGCCGACTCGGAGATTCCCTTGATCAGCAGCAGCGTCATGAGCAGCAGGATGCCCAGGGCGGGCGCATTGATGATGCCGTGGATGCCGCCGGGGCCAGTCTGCAGCGGCGAGTGACGCCACTGCCAGGGAACGAGTCCGGGAAACAGGTTGTTGAAGTATTCGGTCCAGACAATGGAGAGCGTGGCCGCGCCCAGCCCGTACTCCAGAATCAATGCCCAGCCGATGACCCAGGCCACCAGTTCGCCCATCGTGACATAGGAATAGGTGTAGGCGCTGCCGGCAATGGGAATCATGGCGGCAAACTCGGCGTAGCAGAGGCCGGCGAAGGCGCAGCCCAGCGCGGCGATCACAAAGGACAGGATGACTCCGGGGCCTGCATTCTGCGCGGCTGCCGCCGGTGTGCGCGCGAAGAGTCCGGCACCGATAATGGCGCCAATGCCCAAGGCAATCAGGCCGGGCCAGCGCAGCGTTCGCTTGAGCCCTCCTTCTTCATCGACCTGCGCCAGCAATACAGATAAGGGCTTGGTGTGGAAGAGACTCATGGTCCGAGAGTCTACCAGAAGGCTCCCGCTCTTCCTTTACGGCATTTCTTCAGGACTGAAGAAGCTATGCCGCCGGCTTTGAGAACAAGCGCGCGCTGATGGCGATGGGCAGGCCGATGATGAGCATGTGGATCAGGATTCCCTGGGTGAGCCCGGCGCGGGTAAAGGTGTTGGTCTTTACCGGGAAGGCGGAGAGCGGCAGCACTACCAGGTTCATGACCAGCCAGACGGCGATGCCGTAGAAGAGCCCGCAGACAATAAAACTCTCCCGGAGATAGGTGAGGCGGCGGGCGGCCAGGCAGTAGATGGCGGCGGCGCCGAAAGCAATCGTAAAGTGCAGAAGGACGCCCATGATCCACATGCCGGCTCCTCCGTGGATGGCGCGCGAGCCGAAGAGCCCCATGGCGATGCCCTTGGGAACGTTCCGTCCAAAGGTGAGAAAGGCGGCGGTGAGATCGAGGGCTCCGGCGACGGCTCCTCCGGCGAGGATAGGGAGCAGCAGCCGGGGCGTTTGCTGGGCTGTTGGTGCAGATGCGGGCGATAGGACAACGGACACGTGTTCTCTCCTTCTGCGGACGAGAACAGGGGCAGACCGCGCCGCCGCATGGGGAGAGATTATCGGGGAGATTGCGGGGGGTTCAAGGGTTTTGGGACGGGTTCGGGGCAGGGGTGGGACGAGGTTACGGGTAATGAGATCAAGTACCCGAGAGGGCTATGGCGGCTTTAAGGCCGGACGCGTCCGGCCTACGGGCGAGGTCTTTGCCCCGCGCTAACTGTTCGCAGGTAGTGTCCGCGGATAGTACAACGAGTGAGTCTCCTTCAGTTCCCCATCGGCCACGCGGATTCGGTCGAAGACGTGATCGATTCCCTCGGCCGTCTCCATGTCGAAGACGGTGGCGACGTAGTCTCCCTCGACGATGTGCTGCCTGATCCGGATATCCCTGATCGCCGGAAGGATCATAGTCAGAAAGCCCACCACGGCGTCTCGTCCGGCCAGCGGCGGAACACGCGGCCCCTCAAAGGTGACATCGGCCGCAAAAGGCACCCTGGAGATGTCCTTGCCAGCCAGCCCCTGCAAATACGCTTCAACTATTGCGACCTTTGCCTCGCGTGTCAATTGCTCCCCATGGCTCTCTTTCGCGCTGTCCAGTAATTAGTTAGTGAAGACGGTGGTTGCCACTTCTCAGCAACTACTTATGCCTTGCGACAAGTAGACTTCTTTGCGAATCCGGACCGCTCGAGTTGGCCCCGAGAAGACGGATTGCCTTGATGAGCCGAACGCACAACACTTATGTTACGCAAAATTAACATCTCATTCTCTAAATTTGGTGTTATCACGAATCAACAAACCAAGGTCTTTCATATACATGCAAATTCCTAATGTACGGCACATTATGGGTTTACTTTGGGGGTGGATTCTGTCGTTAATTCTGACAGAGTTCTTTAAGGGCGCGTACCGGGTTTTTGATGGCGCACACCTAAAGCATCATGCTTGGGCAGCAACCTGGACGCTGGGCGCATGTGCGCTATTCATGTCGAAGCAAATCGCTGATTTATTTATTTACTTCAAAAGCACTGAAAAATACGACCCGCCGTTCCAGTCTAGCGATACACTCGGCACGCTGTTGCGATACGCAGGGGAAAATGCGATCGAAGTGCTTATACTCTTCTTTTGTTATGGATCGGTCCACCAAATTTGCGTTCAAAACCTCCCCGAATCTTTCAAGGCCTCTGGCTTTCTCGAACGGTCTGCAGGCTCGGGGCTTCTTCTATCAATGGCGATAGTCGAATTTCTTTGGTTCTGCTGGGATTGCCTCTATATTTACAAACGCCGCAGAAATCTCGCCGACGTACCTGCTGGCCGTAAGCTCGACCCCATATTTAACTTTCGATATCTGCACGATGAGATGGTCGTAGAGTGGGTTCAGCTGAACGGGTTATCATCATTTATTACATTTCGCTGGTATCAGCTATATAACATGCATGGTAATTACTCTTACCAGCTGCAGGGCAAAGCTGCGCTTGGTTGGCTATTAATTCCGGCGGTGCTATATTTTGTTGTTTACCAGTATCTAATGAAAGACTACTACTTGGGGGATGGTTACCCCTTGGCGTCAAATACGATACCGGGCGCCGTACGCAGAACCTCCAACAACTGGATTGTAGGCAGACTCATTCGGAAGCTTTTACAATGACCTACTGCTTTGACCGTTCACAACTTCAGACGATAATGCACTGTGGTCGATAAATTTTAGACATGCCACTCCGATAAAATCAGCTGATATGCAGCCAACAGAGTAGCAACATCAAGACGCTACTTGGCGGAGAGATCTTTTGCTTCAGGACCGATCGGATGCTGGCGGATCAAATCTATCGCTGGCCTATAGGGTAACCTTGCACTATACCAGTGTTCAATGCAACGAAAGCCCCACTCTCTACATATTCAAAGTAAGTACCATCGCTCTTCCGTTGTATCTTCCAAGGTTGAGCCTTTGAAGTAGGCGATGCATCAGCGGGTGACTTAATATCGTGCTTACTCATCGCGGGAACAACTTCAGGAACAAATCCTGATACTACGCCAGCTAATTTCAAAGTGGTACCGGGTTGATAAAGATCTTTGTATACAATAGGGCCGCCAGAGAAGCCCCGATTATTGTATCCGTCAATGAGTATCATTGATACTTTGTCAGTCGCATCTAGCGGTACCTGTCCGGAAAATGTGCCGCGCTTAATAAGCGCTAGAGGATACTGACTGTTCGCTCCGTGCGCTGGACTTTGAATCCCATATGGAAAGCCTAAAAAATAGACTTCCTGCCCAAACAGATAACTTATCCCTTCAAAAGGTAAGTCGAAATTTACAGTGAGTTGATATGGCGGAATTAAGACTGCGATGTCGGTGGGATCTTGACAACGGAAAATCTTCACCGATAAAGGCGACCATTGATTATTCATAAAGATGTCGATGCTGTCGTTGTCTTTTAAATCATGTACGACATGCTTCGCCGTTATTAAATATTCCCGTCCATCTACGTCAATAGTGAATGCGGTAGCAGTTTCGGGGTGATCGGTTCCACCGTTAACGCGAACATTTAAAACACGTCTAAATACATTGCTAGTTACTTGAGAGTTGGCCTTAATCGAAACAAACGATGATAAGGCAAAGATAATGACCATGATGCAGCGCTTCATGACTCAGCAGTATAAGACCATTAACTTTTATCTCGCCACAATAATAATTGGCAGGGTCTCGTCCCTACGCTCGATCGTGGTAACACAGAAGTGCCGGTCAGCCCCGAGTGGATATCTCAAGATTCGCTAAACTGTGGTTTAAATCCTAGATGTTATTTTTGGGATTAACCGAAGCATGCTTTTTGCCTCAATCCGTACCCGCCACCAGCGTAGGCGTGAGCCCATCCGCCGGCAATCCCAGCTCCTGGTCCTTGTATTGGAGCTGGTAGAGCTTCCAGTAGAGTCCTCTTTGGGTTAGGAGCTCCTGGTGGGTTCCGGTTTCTCTTAGCTGGCCTTTGTGCATGACTAAGATGGTGTCCGCGCGCTGGACGGTGGAGAGGCGGTGGGCGATGACCACCGAGGTGCGGCCTTCGATCATGCGCTCGAGGGCCATGCGGACGCGGATCTCGGTGTCTGTATCGACTGACGACGTGGCTTCGTCGAGGATGAGGATGCGCGGGTTGTGGGCCAGCGCCCGGGCAAAATTGATGAGCTGCTTCTGTCCGGTGGAGAGCGAGTTTCCGCGCTCGCGGAGTTCTTCGTTATAGCCCTGCGGGAGTGATTCGATGAAGTCGTGGACGTTGACCTGCTCGGCGGCGATCTTCATCTGGGCGTCGGTGATGCGGTCTGTGCCCAGTTTTATGTTGCTGCCGATGGTGCCGCTGAAGAGGAAGGGGTCCTGCAGGACGACTCCGAAGTGCTCGCGCAGGCGCTGGAGGTCGTGCTCGCGGACGTCAACTCCGTCGACAAGAATGCTGCCGCGCTGGATGTCGTAGAAGCGCATCATGAGGCTGATGATGGTGGTCTTGCCGGCGCCGGTGTGGCCGACGATGGCGGCGGTCTGGCCGGAGTCCACCTTGAAGGAGACGCCGCGCAGGATCCATTCGATGTCTTCGATTCGTCCGAGCTCCGCTTCACTCGCTCGGGTTATCCGCGCCGACATTTCCTCATCCATGCGCTGGTAGGTGAACCAGACGTTGCGGAATTCGATGCTGCCGGAGTGGTCGCCTTCGATGGGTTGCTTCGGGGAGACGATCTCGGGCTGGGTATCGATGAGGCGGAAGACGCGCTCGCTGGCGGCCATGGCAGCCTGCAGGATGTTGTATTTCTCGCTGAGGTCCTGAATGGGGCGGAAAAATCTTTGGGCGTATTGGATGAAGGCGACGAGGACGCCGACGGTGACGGCTCCGCGCATGACGCCGCGGCCGCCGACCCAGATGACCATGGCGATGGCCGCCGAGCTGAAGATTTCGACCGCCGGATAGTAGAGCGCGTAGGCGAGGATGGAGTCCTTGAAGGCGTCCATGTGGGTGCGGTTGATGGCTTCGAAGTCGCGGAAGGCGCGGTCCTGGCGGTTGAAGAGCTGCACCAGGCTCATGCCGGTGACGTGCTCCTGGGTATAGCTGTTGATGCGGGCGATGGCGGAGCGGATACGGCGATAGGAGTCGCGCACATATTTTCTGAAGATGCGCGTGGCGATGAAGATGAGCGGCAGCACGGAGAAGGCCAGCATCGCCAGCCACCACTTCATCCTGAGCATGACGAAGACGATGCCGGCGAGGACGAAGATATCTTCAAAAATGGCGAAGACGCCGGAGGTGAAGAGCTCGTTCAGGGCGTCGACGTCACTGGTGAGGCGTGTGACCAGGCGGCCGACCGGATTGCGGTCGAAGAAGCCGACGTGCATGGTCTGCAGATGGCCGAAGATCTGCTTGCGCATGTCGAACATGATCTTCTGGCCGGTCCACTGCATGAGGTAGGTCTGGATGAACTCGAAGAGGTAGCTGAGCAGCAGCGATCCGAGATAGATCATGGCGATCTCGGTGATGCCGGTGACGGGATTGCTGCTGAGCCATCGCGCCAGGAAGGCGGATTTGTCCGAAGGATGCGCGGACATATAGCGGTCGATGGCGATCTCGGTGAGGTAGGGACCGAGGACGTCGCAGGTAGCCTTAATGAGGATGGCGACCAGGGAGATAACGGCAGCCCATTTGTATGGGTAGAGATAGGTGAGCAGACGGCGCATCAGGCGCGCGTCATAGGCTTTACCGACGACATCGTCATCCTGTTGCTGCGGCTTGGGTTTTTCCTGTTCTGCCATGCGGTCGCTGCGTCTAGTTTACCGGGAAGGCGGCCGGCTCTTCGAGAGGCCCTCTGGGACTGATGCTGGAGCGGCGGCAACGATGCACGCACTGCGGTTTGCCTGCCGCACGCATCTTGAAAACTAAAATTTTGGATTGCCGGGAGAACTCTGCGTCTTTTTGGCGAATTTATTCGTCTCCAAAAACACAGAGTTCTCGATGGCTGGTTCTCGTGGGAAGGAACTCTTTTTTGGGATTGGTGTGCTCGGAGCGCTCTCTTTGCTCATCTCCGGCACACCATCGTCCCTGCTCGCGCAGTTTGCCACCACCGACCACGTCAGCCAGCCGGGATTCTGGCCCACC
Organism: uncultured Acidobacteriaceae bacterium; assembly: GCA_963745105.1. Lineage (GTDB taxonomy): Bacteria > Acidobacteriota > Terriglobia > Terriglobales > Acidobacteriaceae > Silvibacterium. Next base: position 250,737 of record CAVUWQ010000021.1, on the reverse strand, counting down.
CAAACGCGATATCAGCGCGATGAATATACCGGCTCCGCAGCGTGCTCAGGCTGCCACCGCAAAACATTCGTAGACCAGCAACAGACATCGATGGCGCACACTGCCATGCGGGCGGATGAATCTCGCATTCTGCAGGGCAATCCGCAGATGAGCTTTAAGCAGGGTTTCGCGCACTATGAAATTGACAGTGCTGCGGGGCAAAGTGTCTATACCGTGTCAGACGGCCGGAGCACGCATTCAGCGCCGCTGGTATGGGCATTCGGGGCGAATCGCGTCGCACAGTCCTATCTGTTCAAGAAAAAAGACGGAGAGTTTCACGAAGCGAGGGTAACGTATTTCCTGTCGCTGAGTGCTCTCGATTTCACTCCGGGGCGTGCGCTGAGCTCGGCGAGCGATCTTGATGAGGCGATGGACCGGGAGGTGGGACGCGCAGAAGTTTACCGCTGCTTCGCATGCCACACCACGGCATCGGGAATGGGCAGCAGCTTCGACGAGACGAAGCTGATGCCGGGGATCGGATGCGAGGCCTGCCATGGACCGGGTGGCGCGCATGTTGCGGAGATGGAGGGTACGCCGATCACCAAGCGCCGCACGGCACTGCACGCGCCGGATACGCCAGACCGCATCTTCAATCCGAAGACGCTGACACCGGAGGAATCAGTAGATTTCTGCGGCTCATGCCATGGCTCGTATTGGGATGTGAACCTGAGCGGCAGCAGCGGAGTAGGCAATGCGCGCTTTCAGCCTTACCGGCTGGAGCAGAGCAAGTGCTGGAACAAAAACGACGCACGGCTCACCTGCGTGGCCTGCCATGATCCGCATCAGCAGGTGGACAGCGATGCCGCGTCTTACGACCACGTTTGCTTAAGCTGCCACAAGACAAAAACTACCGCAGCTGCTAAGGCTGCTGCGGCGCAGACAACGACCGATCATCCCGGAGCGGCGTGTCCTGTGGCGAAGAAGGATGCACGTCATGCCACATGCCGAAGGTCTATGTTCCCGCGATGCACAGCAGCTTTCCTGACCATCGCATCCGCGTGGTGCGCGAGGGAGAAGTCTTCCCCGATTGATGCTCTACACGGACTCAGTTCTCTCCAAGCGCAGCGACGGCCACTCCGGTGTGCGTTTTTCCAGAAAAGCGCGGACACCTTCCTTGAAGTCTTGGGTGGTGCGGGCTTCGGCGTTGGCGGAGATCGCCGACTCCATCTCCTGCTCCAGATGATGGTTGGCGTGCTCACTCAACAGCCGTTTGGTCGCCTGCACCGCAGCCGGACTGTTGCGTAGCAGAGTCTCAGCGGTGCGATAGGCTTCGCTCATCAGATCCTGCTCGGAGACGATGCGGGTCACCAATCCCAAGTCGAATGCCTCGGGCGCCTTGATCAATCGGCCGGTCAACAGCAGGTCGCGGGAGCGCTTGTCTCCGATCTGCGCGCGGAGATAGGTGGAGACGAGCGCGGGGACAAAGCCGATCTTCACCTCGGTGTATCCGAATTTGGCTTCAGGAATCGAAAATGTGAAGTCGCAGATCGTGGCCAGTCCCATGCCACCCGCAATCGCAGCTCCATTGACTGCGGCGATGGTGGGCTTGGGAGTGTCATAGAGGGTGCGCAACAGGCGGGCGATGCGTTCGGAGTCGAGACGATGCTCCTCGGGAGTTTTGGCGTTCATCGTTGCCAGATGGTCGAGATCGAGGCCGGCACAGAAGGCCGATCCGGCGCCGGTGAGCAGGATGACGCCGCATGCCGGATCATCGCCGCCTTCCATGAAGGCGTGGGTAAGGTCTTCCATCATGGCTGGATTGAGCGCGTTGCGCTTGTCCGGCCGGTTCATGGTGATGGTGAGAATGCCATCGTCAAGGCGGGTGTGCAGTGTTGCATAGCGGCGCATGGTCTTGCCTCCCGTGCGGGGAACAGCCGATCTTACTCCAGTGCGAATATACGATGCTACCGTCTCACTGCACGGCGCTTCCAAACTTTTGCTGGATTCCCTTGCTGGCTGAGATCAGACTGTCGAGCGGTTCAAAATGGGGCAGTTCCGCGCCGAGCCGGATCAACTCGGCGATGGCGATTTCGGTTGCCACATTTCCCACCAGTGCATCCTGCGCGAACGGACATCCGCCGACTCCGGCGAGCGCCATATCGAAGCGGCGACAGCCGGCCTGGTAGGCCGCGGCTATTTTGGCGGCGGTGATGTCAGGCCGTGAGTGCAGATGAACTCCCAGCTCCACTCCGGCGGGGAGCGTGGGCAGAACCACTGAGACGAGCTCGGCTACCTGCTCCGGCGTTGCTAATCCGACGGTGTCGGCCAGCGAAATCTGCTCGATCCCGGAGTCGGCCAGCAGATCGCATGCGGCGATGACTTCATCAATCGACCAGGGATCGCCATAGGGGTTGCCGAAGGCCATCGAGATGTATGTCACGACGTTGAGCCCGGCCTTGTAGGCTGCTTCGCCCACCGCATCGAGGATCTCCAGCGACTCTTCGGGCGTCTGGTTCTGATTGCGCTGAAGGAATTCCGGAGATATGGAATAGGGAAAACCGAGCGTCGTGATCGCGCCGGTGGCAATGGCTCGCTCCGCTCCCTTGCGGTTGACGACGATGCCGATGATCTCTACGTCGTCCGGCGGATCGGCAAGGGCCAGCACCTGCTCGGAGTCGGCCATTTGCGGCACGGCTGCAGCGGAGACGAAGGAAACCGCATCGACGTGCTTGAATCCAGCGGCGAATAATAAACGGAGGTAGTCGGCCTTGATCTCAAGCGGAATCGGCTTGGCGAGGCCCTGCCACGCGTCGCGCGGACATTCGATAATTTTGATGCGATTGCTCATAAACTCAGTGGCCGAAGAATTGTCCCAGAAGTAGAAGCGCGAGGATGCCGGAAACGTGCAGCAAGGCAGCGGCAGCAAACGCGTATCCGATGCTCTTCGATTTGAGGATCAGCCCCATCACCAATCCATAGAAAGGAAACTGGGCGTACATCATGCCCTGCGAGACAGCATTGCCAGTGTCGCCGGGTAGATGAAAAACCGGCAGCTTGACCAGCAGCATATAAGGATAGAGGGTGCGCAGGGCGCTCGGCCCCTCGAGCGCCAGAATGCCGGCTCCATGAATGGCGAATGGCGTGACAATGATGCCCAGCAGCAGCGGCCACCAGATAAGCATCGCATGCTTTTTCTTTTTCCTGCGCGCCGGTGCGCGGCGCTTCTTTTCTGCTGTGGCGGGCATGTGATGAGGATACTAGAAGCTGTCTCATCTATAGCCGCTCGAAAAAATGCGATACTCGGGTGGACGTCAACGTAGATTGAGAATGATTCGATGGACACCCCAAGCGAGCTTAACGAGGTAGTTCTTCCACAGCCGGTAGTCGGTCCGCTCACGCGTTCCGCGATCTTTCTGGTGCTGTGCATTCGCCAGGACGAGGATGCTTATGCGCGTCTGCGCGATTTTTGCGCTGGACTCTCCGGGCTGATTCGCGCGGTGGAGTTTCGCGACGTGGAGGCGGGTCTTACCTGCGTTGCCGGATTCGGCTCAGATGCGTGGGACAAGCTCTTCGGAGCGCCGCGTCCTGCCGAGCTTCATCCCTTTCAGGAGATTCGCTCCGGTGGACGCCGCGCCGTTTCCACTCCGGGCGACATTCTTTTCCACATCCGCGCCAAACGCATGGACCTGTGCTTCGAGCTTGCTACCCACATCATGGACAGCATCGGGGACGTGGTCACGGTGGCCGACGAGGTGCATGGTTTCCGCTATTTCGACGACCGCGATGTGATGGGATTTGTCGATGGCACCGAGAATCCGCGCGGCGTGGCGGCACGCGAGGCGGCCATCGTCGGCAGTGAAGACCCAGCTTTTAACGGCGGCAGCTACGTTATTGTGCAGAAGTATCTCCACGACTTGAAGGCATGGAATGCGATTCCGGTGGAGATGCAGGAGAAGATCATCGGCCGGCGCAAGCTCTCCGACATCGAGCTCAGCGACGCGGACAAGCCCGCCTATGCGCACAATGCGCTGACCAACATCGAGGAGAACGGGGTCCAGCTGCAAATCCTGCGCGACAACATGCCTTTCGGGCGGCCCGGGCACGGCGAATTCGGCACTTACTTTATCGGCTACTGCCGCACACCGCGCGTCACCGAGACGATGCTGAGGAATATGTTCGTCGGCAACCCGCCCGGCAATTACGACCGGATACTCGACTTCAGCACACCCGCGACGGGCGGTCTGTTCTTTGTGCCTACTGCGCCATTTCTCGACAACGTGACGCCCGATGCGCCCGCCGAAGCAGAAAATGCGAAGCAGCCAGAGAACGAACCGCCTTTGCCCACACCTTTACCTGCACCCGTAGCCGTGCGCGACACATCACTCAGAATAGGATCACTCAAGGGAGAGAAAGATGAATAACCTTCATCGTGAGCTGGCGCCGATTTCGGACGCAGCTTGGGAGCAGATCGAAGAAGAGACAACGAGAACGCTGAAGCGGTATCTTGCCGGGCGGCGCGTCGTGGATGTGCCTTCGCCGGGCGGGACCGCATCGGCCTGTGTTGGAACCGGGCACCTGAAGCCGATCTCCGCTCCTGCTGAGGGCATCCTCGCGCGGCAGCGCGAAGTGAAACCGCTGGTGGAGCTGCGGGTTCCGTTTGAGCTGTCGCGCCAGACCATCGACGATGTGGAGCGCGGCTCCGAAGACTCAGACTGGCAGCCTGCGAAGGACGCCGCGAAGAAGCTGGCCTTTGCGGAAGATCGCGCCATCTTCAACGGATACCATGATGCGGATATCCAGGGCATTCGGGAGAGCACCAGCAATCCCATCGAGACTCTGCCGGCGGATGTGCGGGACTATCCGGATGCGGTTGCCCACGCGCTGAGCCAGCTGCGGCTGGTAGGCGTGAACGGTCCATACTCGGTTTTGCTGGGAGCCGATGAATACACGGCGCTCGCCGAAACCCGCGATCACGGATATCCGGTGCTCGAGCACGTGAAGCGCATCGTGGACGGCAACCTGATCTGGGCTCCGGCGATTGAAGGCGCGTTCGTGGTGACCACGCGGGGCGGCGACTTCGAGCTCAACATCGGACAGGATGTTTCGATCGGATATATCAGTCATACCGACTCCGCGGTGCAGCTGTATCTTCAGGAGACCTTTGTCTTCCGGATGCTGACCAGCGAAGCGGCGGTTGCGCTGTCTCCATCGCAGAAGCCGTAATCGACATCGTCCGAAGTACCATCAACCCATGGAGTCCATGCGTAAGTCGATCTTTGCGCTCACCACCGCAGCCTTCGGCATCGGCACTACCGAATTCATCATCATGGGTCTGCTGCCGGATCTGGCGCGCGACTTCCAGGTGAGCATTCCCAAAGCCGGCATCCTGGTCAGTGGATACGCGCTGAGCGTGACCATCGGATCGCCGCTGGTGGCGCTGGCCATGTCCCGCATGGAGCGCAAAAAGTCGCTCATCCTGCTCATGGGCATCTTCGTGCTCGGCAACCTGCTCTGCGCGATCGCGCCGACCTTCGGGCTGATGCTGGCGGCGCGCATTGCGACCGCGCTGTGCCACGGCGCATTCTTCGGGACCGGCAGCATCGTGGCGGCCAATCTAGTGCCCAAGAATCAGCGCGTGCAGGCCATCACCCTCATGTTCAGCGGACTCACGCTGGCCAACGTGGTGGGCGTGCCTGCGGGCACGGCCATCGGCCATGCCATCGGATGGCGATGGACCTTTGTCTGCATCGCGCCCATCGGCGTGGCTGCCATGATCGGCATCTTTGCGCTGGTGCCGAAGATGGCTGCGCAGCCGGTGGCGATCGCGCATGAGTTTAAGACCGTCCTGAAGCCGAAGGTGCAGCTGGTTCTGGCCCTCAGCACCATCAGCTCGGTGTCTCTGTTCACCGTGTACACCTATATCGCGCCCATGCTGGAGGCGGTGACGCACGTCTCGCCGCGCGCGGTCACCTGGGTGCTGGTGCTGTTTGGAGTGGGCATCACCATCGGCAACACGGTCGGCGGCAAACTCGGCGACTGGAGGCAGATGGGCACGGTCATCTGGGGATGCATCGCAGTGCTGGCCATCCTGCTGGTGATGCCGGCTGCCGAGCCGCATGCCGCCGTGATTGCGGCGACGGTGCTGCTGTGGGGCGGGCTGCACTTCCTGGCCATTGCGCCGCTGCAGGCGCGCATCGTGGAGAAGGCGCGCCGCGCGCCCAACCTAGCGTCCACGCTCAACCAGGGAGCGTTCAACATGGGCAATGCGCTCGGAGCCAGCCTGGGCGGAGTGGCCCTGTCATGGGGTTACAGCTACCGCTCGCTGCCGCTGCTGGGAGCGGCGGTGATGGCCGTGGTCATCGTGCTGTGCATCGTCGCCATCCGCCTGGATCGCACCCAATGGAGCGACCCCGACGCCGGGCCGGTGGGCGATTTTGTTCCGATGCACTGAGTGCGAAGTCCGCTGCTGTCTGCGCGACAAACTAGCGCTGGCTTGCGAGCGGGGAGGCATGTCCGCGGTATCCCACGATGCGGTTGTTTCGGCAGACGCAGGCTGGGGTTGGGTGTCTGTGGTGCGACGGGTGAGCGATGTTGGGAACGGAGGATCAATCCTTGTCGGCTAGTCTCATGTCGAAAGGGGTACCTATAAGACCAACCCTGAACTCGACTTCCCTTTCAGTTGGCCTTCCGCTGTACTTCCATCCGACAGGTCGCGCCGTCTTGTCCTTGCACCTGTCGCAGTGTTTGGACTTGAATTCAAGATATGCCGCATCGAGCTCTTTGCCTTCGACATGGTAGTTATGAAGCATGCAATGAACAACCTTCGACGCCGCTGTCTTCACATTGAACAGAGAGGCGACCTGTCGAGCCAGCGGTCCGATTGCCCCAAAACTCACCGCGATATGCTCACAATTAACCAACACCCGCTCGGGGCTGTCGTCCCTCGCCGCTATTCGGAGGGCACGGACGAACGGCGAGCTTTCATCCGAGATATCGAGACCGATCCCCGCTGCCATATTTTGAAATATCTGCCAGACTGTATCTCCCACATAATCGCCCTCAACCGGTTCTCCGTTCCATCGACGGACTTGACGTTCGATACCTTCCCTGACTTCCTCGCGGACCGCCTCATCGCGGATTGTTAGTAGAACATCCTCAGCCCATTTATATGCAGGAGTGTCTTTACCCCTCTCGGCGTTTAAGATGCTCAGAATAGCCAGTGCAACGCTAGTCTCATCGCCGGTCTCTTGGCCGATCAAAACCGCCAGTTTTGATATTTGAAGAGAAGAACGGCTAAACGAGGCCTCGGCTTCGGTGCTGTTTTCAAAATGAAGAGTAGTTCGATAATAAGCTGTGGCATTCACTAGCTCGGCGAGCGCGCGGCCGAGCATCCAGCGGTCCCTATAATTAGCTGCGTATCGTGCAAGGCGAACGCCCTGATTATATTTAGCGACTATAGCCTTGGATAAAGAAGCTCGGCGGGCATAAGTGTCGAAAAGCACTATCGGGTTTCCGCCGCCTTGGACGTGTGCTTTCTGGAGCATATAAAGGCTCGAGTTTTCATACGCAAGAAGCCAAAGTTCAGCTGCCTTCCGAACTATTAGTGCATAAAACTTTAAATAGCTAGGTCCGGAGCGAGTCAAGGCTTGCAAAGATATTGCGTGTGCAAAATACTCATTCGGTAATTCACTCTGGGTTCTCCCCGATTGAAGAATTGTGGCGAAGTCGGTCCCATGAATCTGCATCTGAGCCCAGAATTTGACCTCGACTGTCGAGTCGGGATCTTCTTTGATCAAGGAGGCTCGGACACGCGCCTCTTCATATTGGCCGTTATTAAAAAAATCCCTAGCCCGCATAAGTTTTAAAGCATCGCTCTTCTCCTGAAAGTCGCGGCTGAATCGCTCCTGATCAGGAAAATGCTTGAGAGACTCTGCGAATCTCAGGGAATCGCTAGCCATAAGTTCTCGGCTTGCTAAAATGAAATAGGCTCTTTCGAGAGCTTCTAGCAGCGAGACTATTGAGTCGGGAAGTAAATTAGCTGTTGGAATTCTTAATGTAACCGTTCTGGCGTCAGTATGACTTTGCAAATGCTCGATCAGTTTTGTGTCGATCTGTGGGCAGTACCAGAACACCCGGCCAGCAACAACGTCCACTAGGATTATGAATATTGGGTTCCGTAGCTCGATCGCATAATGCCTTGCGTGGTCAACGTCAAGGCTTAGCGAAATAGATTTCCCGTCAGCCAAGTAGTCCGGCGACGTAGAACTCTTGAGCTGTACATGGAACCAGGCTCCGTTCGGTGATCTGTCGTCGAATACCTGAACATTGGAGTCGATCCCGTAGTCTTCTTGAGTATCATTGACTACCCAGCGTAAAGGCTCGAATACTTCTCGCAGAGCCCGCTTCCCAAGACGGTTTATGTCTTGCTCGGGCGGAAGAATGATCACGATTGTGTCCTTAAGATATGCGAGAATTATTACTCATATCTGGCTGGCAATTCGAACAAAAAGATTTTACTTAATAACAATTCAACGACACGCTTATCATAGAGTTAAGCGGCAACTTTAAATTGCCTCATCCCTAACCCGTCTAAGTCTGAATAATCCCTGCATTGAACTTAGGCACGTCGGGGTTCAGGGCGGCGGCTTCTAATGCTGTCATGACGGCTTCGCGGGTTTGGGCTGGGTCGATGATGGCGTCTACCCATAATCTGGCGGCGGCGTAGCGGCAGTCGGTCTGTTCTTCGTAGGTGGCTTTGATCGAGGCCAGCAGGTCTTCTTTTTCCTTGTCGCTTAGCTTCTTGTCTCCGCGCTCGAGCTGCCTGATCCTGATCTCGACCAGGGTGTTGGCAGCCGAGGCTCCGCTCATGACGGCGTAGCGCGCGGTGGGCCAGGCGAAGATGAACCTGGGGTCGTAGGCCTTGCCGCACATGGCGTAGTTCCCCGCTCCGAACGAGCCTCCGACGATGACCGTGATCTTGGGCACGGTCGAATTCGAGACCGCCGAGACCATCTTGGCCCCGGCGCGGATGATGCCGCTCCACTCCGCGTCGCGGCCCACCATGAAGCCGTTCACGTCGTGCAGGAAGAGGAGCGGGACGAGGTTCTGGTTGCAGTCCATGATGAAGCGGGCGGCCTTCTCGGCGGATTCAGCGTAGATGACGCCGCCGAACTCGACGCGCTTTTCACCGGTGTGGCTGGTTTGCGGCTGGGGCTGCTTCTGGTTGGCGACGATGCCGACGGCGTGGCCTCCGATGGAGGCATAGCCGCAGAGCACGGTGCGTCCGTAGCCGGGCCGGTACTCGTCGAACTCGCTGCGGTCGACGATGCGGGCGATGACCTCGTGCATGTCATAGGCGCTGGGCTTGCCGGGATCGGGATCGAGCAGCGAATACAAATCTTCGGCCGCATATTTCGGGGCGTCTTTGGCGGCATCATAGTCCGTTCGCGCGAAGGGAGCGCCGGGACGCTGGCCAATTTTCGCGACGAGAGAACGGAGGCGCGCGATGCAGAGATGGTCGTTCGGCTCCTTGTAGTCGACGGTGCCGGAGATTTCGGCGTGCATGGCGGCTCCGCCCAGCTCTTCGGCGGAATATTTCTGTCCGATGGCGGCCTGCACGAGGGCCGGTCCTGCGAGAAAAAGCCCGCTGCCTTCGGTCATGAGCACGTGGTCGGTCATGACGGGGAGATATGCGCCTCCGGCGACGCACATGCCCATGATGGCGGTGATCTGCGGGATACCCATTGCCGACATCACCGCGTTATTGCGGAAGATGCGGCCGAAGTCGTCCTGATCGGGGAAGACGTCTTCCTGCAGCGGCAGAAATATGCCGGCCGAGTCGACGAGATAGAGCGTGGGAATGCGGTTCTCCATAGCGATGTGCTGCGCGCGCAGCACCTTCTTCGCGGTCATGGGAAAGAATGCTCCGGCCTTCACCGTGGCGTCATTGGCGACGATCATGCACAGGCGTCCGCAGACGCGGCCGAGGCCGGTGACTGTCCCGGCGGAGGGTGCGCCGCCCCACTCCTGATACATCTCGAAGGCGGCGAAGAGCGAGAGCTCGCGCAGCTCGGTCCCGGGATCGATGAGCAGCGCGATGCGCTCGCGCGCGGTCAGGCGCTTCTTGTTGTGCTGGGCCTCGATAGCCTTTGCGCCGCCACCCTCGCGGATGACTGCTTCCTGCTCGCGTATCTGCGTAAGCAAGGCGAGCATGCCCGCGGAGTTTTTCTTCGCACGGGGATGGTTGCGGTCGAGCCTGGAGGCGATAACGGTGTTCAGCGAAGTAGGAGTCTGGTCAGCCATAGAAGGACTAGCCAGCATACCAAGAGGACCGGTCGTTCAGGCAATCCGTACTTCGCACCGGACGGCTGGGCTTCGCTTGAGCCTTGTTGGCTCCCACGTCTCAAAATCTAGACGTGGGGCACCCGGTGTATCGCAATAGCTTGCCTTATGCTGGCGGAATGAGATTGTTTTTGTCGTCTTACCGGCTGGGTGCTAACCCGGAGTTGTTTGCGGCGCTGGCCGGGCGGGAGAGACGCGTGGCGTTGATTCTGAGCGCGGGCGATGCCTGGGGCGATGCTGTCCATGCCACCCGGGTTGGCGAACAGACGGCGATGCTGCGGGGCATTGGGCTGGAGGCGGCGGATATCGATCTGCGGAAATACTTCGGCCGCAGCAAAGAGCTGGAAAACGAGCTGGCAGGTTACGGCAGCGTGTGGGTTGCCGGCGGCAATACCTTTGTCCTGCGCCGGGCCATGTACGACAGCGGCTTCGACCGCATCATCACGCGGATGCTGCGAGAGGATGCGATCGTCTACGGCGGCTACAGCGCGGGAATCTGCGTGCTTGCGCCGAGCCTGCGCGGACTGGAGCTGGTGGACGATCCGGCGGAACTGGCGCAGGCGTATGGGAAAGAAATCCTCTGGGATGGTCTCGGGGTTTTGCCGTATACCCCGGTTCCCCACTTCCAGTCGGAGCTGCCGGAGTCTAAGCAGATCGATGACGTCGTGGAGTTTCTGGAACGCAGGCATATGCCTTATAAGACGATGCGGGATGGCGAGGTTATCTATGTCGATGGAGATTCGGAGTCACTGATCGAGGCGACTGCGTAACCGACTGAGCGGTGATTGCGGGAACAATCAGCGGGGATTTTTCAGAGACATCCGGTCTGGACTTAATTGGGGACTTACTGAGGGGACATACTCATGACTTACTGGGGAGTTAGTTTCACGAGGGACACCGCCGGCATGGGCATGTCGAAGTCGATTGTGATCTGACCCTGGTCATTCGCCGTCATCGCGGAGGCCGGCGTGAGAGCCTCAAGATGATCGCGCTGGTGCAGGGCGGCCATCTGGGCTGTATCCGGCCATTTCGGATCGCCCATGGCCTGCCAGGCTCCGTAAACATTGGAGTGGCTGTTATCGATGCGATTGTGCTCGACCTGATAGCTCCGGCCGGGGGTGAGCCCGGCGATGGTGAGCGTCACGTGGCGGGCCAGCGCCGCGTCGCCCAGATCTTTCGCGTGCTCCTGCGTGGCGTTCTCGATCAGGATGGATACACTTCCGCCGGCATCACGCGTGGCCACGGACTTCACCAGACCGCCGAAGCCGTCGCCATTGCCGCTCACGGCGACGCTGTCGGTCCCGAGGCGATGCAGCAGGTAATAGGCCCAGTAGCGCGGCTTGCGCAGCCCGTCGAGGCCGATCAATCCAAAACCGCCGTGGAAGAGCTGCTTGGGATTGCCGCTTTCTTCGAAATAATCGCTGGCTGTCCAATAGCTGATGCTGGTCACCTGATCGAGGCTATCGAGTAACCCACCGATGGTCGCGGCGGCGCCGTATGCGGTGTCGCCGACACTATCTCCATAGATGGGCGTGAGCCCCCACTCGGTGAAGTAGATGGGCACATTCCCGAGACCGTAACGGCGCATGAGAGGCCTATAGTCCGACACGGCGAGATAGTAGTTGTGCATGTCGAGAAAATCGAGCGGCGTATTCTTCGCTCCGGTTGCATAGTTTCCTGTGGTGATGTGGCGCAGGAACGGCTCCTGGAAGGTAGTGAACGCCACCGCCGGGCCGCCAATTTTCAGATTCGGATCGACCGCTTTGACTCCGGCAGCAGCATAGTCATAGAGGCGGAAATAATCGTCGCGCGTGCCGCTCCAGAAGCCCGGAATCCTTCCGTTGTCCGGCTCGTTCCAGACTTCGAAGGGCCAGCTTTCCACTTCCTGCCGGCCATAGCGGTCGATGAGGTGCTGGGCCAGCGCCGATACCAGGGCCTGCCACTTGGCGTAGTCCTTCGGCGGCGAGCTTATGCCCTGGTAGCTATAAATGTTCTTCCTGTTCGGATTGGCCGCGAGTGCTTCCGGCATGAAGCTCAGCTCGACGAAGGGCTTGAGGCCGTCCTGCCGCAGCGCATCGTAAATTCTGTCGACCTTGTCCCAGTGATACTGCGCGTGGCCCTGCGCGTCTTCGGTGTAGACGCTGGGATCGTCCATGAAAATGCCGTGCGCGCGAATGTATTGGATGCCGAGCGTGTCATGGGCCAGCTTGTTTCCCTGTCGCAGGCCGGCTCCCGCGGCTTTGGTGTGCTCATCCAGGTCGCCCTTGAACATGTAGCTCAGGTGCTCCGACCCGAGCATCATTTCCCACTTGTGCTGAAGGGTGCCGACGCTGCGCGAGCCATCCACCTGAATATGGATTGCCGGCAGCCGCGGCGCAATGTACATGGCCGTTGCCGCGACGGTGGCTCCCTCGGGGCTCCAGGCGCTGCCGTCATTGCCGCTGACGCGATAGTAGTAGGTGGTACCCGGCGTGATGTTGGTGTCGACGAAGGGCGCGTGCGGCACGCGGCCGAATGGCTCGCCGGGGAAGACTCTCTCCACCAGATTCACCAGAAAGAGCGGCACCTCACCGTAGGACGAGCTGACCAACGTGTATGGTCCGCTGCGGCGGGTGCTGCGCTGGATCTGATAGCTGACCGAGTTCGGGTCAGCGCTCCAGGTGATGGTGATAAGGCCGCGGCCGGGCACGGCCTGCACCTGCGTGATTCCCGGCAACAGGCGCGACTGCGGAAGGGAGGGTGGCGGAACGTAGCGCAGCCAGAGATAAAGCGTGCCGGCCAGGGCAAGGACCGTGCATACCAGGGTCAGGAGAGCCCACAGGCTGGTACGCAGCCATCTACTCATGCCTCTCGCCAAATCGGTTGTTTCCTCTGCCGCAATCATCCCCACGTTATCTTATGCGTTGCGCGGCCTGGTAGCTATTCCACAGATGGGGCGGTACCCCTTAATCCCAGCGCATCAGCGTTCTTCTGCATGGCGGAGAGGCAGAAGGCGATGTGGTCCTCGACTGGAACACCCAGCTCAGCCGCCCCGGTCAGGATGTCGTCGCGGTTCACGCCGCGGGCGAAGGCCTTGTCCTTCATCTTCTTTTTCACGCCGGCCACATCGACGTCGAAGATGGACTTTGTGGGCTTGACCAGCGAGCAGGCGGTCAGAAATCCCGAGAGCTCATCGCAGGCAAAGAGCGCTTTGTCCAGGTGAGTCACGCGCGGCACGCCGGAGTAGGATGCGTGGCCCATGATGGCGGTGCGGATTTCTTCCGGCCATCCCTGCTCGGTGAGGACGCGGTTGCCGACGAACGGATGCTCCTGGAGCGAAGGATGGCGTTCGTAGTCGAAATCATGCAGCAGGCCGGTAATTTCATATTGCGCGATGAAGCGCTCGCGCTCCTCGCCAGTCAGGCCGAGGGCATCGGCTTCTCTTTCGCCGTAGGCGCGCACGCAGGTTTCCACACCCAGCGCATGCTTGAGCAAACTCTGCGACTGCGTCCATTCGTTCAGCAGGTTCCATGCACGCTCTCGTGAATATTGATCATCGGGCATCATTGGTTTCCTTTCACCGCCAAGGTCATTTCGGGTTTCTTCGGGTTTGTTCCGGTTTTCTTTGGTTGACTCACAGTTTTCACTTGACAATGAAGATACCCCAGATGCAAGCTCAAACACAGTTGCACCGTTGCGCGGGTACAATCCGCGCGCGATGCGGCGAGAGTAGCCCGCTCTGGCACTCTGCTACAACATATGGCAACTACCTTAGCTACCGTCGAGGCGCGTGAGGTACTTCGCTGTGAGCGCTGCAGTCTGGTGCAGTTTCGCACATCGAACTCCCTGTGCCGTCGCTGCCACAAACCCCTAGAGATCGAAGAAGCGCCGGTTCTGATGCCGCAGCTTGTCGTGCCTTCCGCCACCACGGCCGAGGCTGACGAGATCGATGTGGCACGCGCGGTTCGAGACATTCGCCATTCTCGCGGAATGAGCCAGCGTCAGCTTGCCGGACGCATGGGAGTGCCGCGCACTTACATCTCAAAGATCGAGAACGGGAAGGCGCTGCCTACGCTGTCTTCGCTGGAGAGGCTGGCCACTGCGCTCGAAGTGGACGTCTGCGCGCTGTTGCGCGATGCGCGGAGCCGCAGACAGGGAGAGACGAATGCCATTATGGCCGATCCTTTCCTGGCGGAAATCGCATCGATGATGCAGCATCTCGACGGCTTCCAGAGAGCGATGTTCCTGAACCAGGTGCGCGAGATGGCTTCGGGGCGCAGACGGGCTCAGGCAGTCAGCTAAGATCGAAGCGTAGTCAGGATCGCTTCCTAACCGCATCTTTCGCGGCAAAAGACCGTGCGGTTATGGCTGCGGCCCAGAATATTGCCTGGCTGAATTGCTGCTGATTGGGGAAAGTATTGCGCCGATTTAATCCAGCCGAGCGGTCGAACGCGGAGATCTACAAGCTCATGATCGGGGCTATTGTGCCTCGGCCCATCGCCTTTGTCTCTTCGCTGGATGCCGAAGGTATCGGCAACTTGGCGCCCTTCAGTTTCTTCACCGGATGCAGTTCCAATCCTCCGGTGATCTGTTTCTGCACCACGGTGCGTCAGGGGCCGATCCCTTTAAAAGACACCTTGCGCAACATCCAGGCGACCGGCGAATTCGTGGTTAATGTCGTCTCCGAAGAGTTTGCCGAACAGATGAATGCATGCTCGGCGGAAGCTGCACCCGGCATCGACGAATTCGATCTCTCCGGCCTCACCCGGCTTCCCAGCGAGCTCGTTCGCCCCCCGCGCGTCGCGGAGAGCCATGTGCAGATGGAATGCCGTCTGCGGCAGGTGATCACGGTCAGCGAAAATGTAGGCGGAGGCTATCTCGTCCTGGGCGATGTGCTGCTTTTCCACGTCGACGAGGCGGTCCTCGACGGCGACAAGATCGATCCAGACCGCCTGCTGGCGATCGGGCGCATGGGTGGGCCTTCCTACACCCGGACCAGGGATCGCTTCGATCTGATTCGCCCCAAATAACCCCGCCGCCGGGGGACGATGGTTTGTCATATCTGCTTCAGGCTGATGTTGTATTATTGCCGCGTCTTTAGCCGACGTGCTACGGTCGGATAAGGCATTGATTGTTATCGGCATCGCTCGAACGTTTGGCCGATAGGCACCGAAACGGAAACTCCCCTCCAGTTGCATCGCTCCTGCGAGAATGGAAGACAGGAATCTTTTGTCTCTAAATTTCAGCCGCGTTCATGAACTGCCGCCCGACGAATTGGCGATCTATCGCCGCCTTGATCCGGCGCGCTTGCCGCAACACGTCGCCATCATCATGGATGGCAACGGCCGCTGGGCGGGAAAACGCAGCCTGAAGCGCTTCCTGGGCCACCAGCAGGGAGCGGAATCGGTGCAATACGTGGTCGAGACCGCATCGCGGATCGGATTGCCATGGCTGACGCTCTACGCGTTCTCGCTCGAGAACAATCTGCGCCGCCCCAAGCTCGAGGTCAGCTTCCTGATGCGCCTGCTGCGCACGTATTTGAGCAACAACGTGCAGCGCATGAACGACAACAACGTTCGCATTCAGTACATCGGCCGCACTCATGAGCTGGACCGCGAGGTACGGGAGCGCATGGAATGGGCCGCCGACGCTACCAAGCACAATACGGGAACGGTGCTGACGCTGGCGCTGAACTACGGCGCACGGTCGGAATTGGTAGACGCCTTCCGGGCACTGCATGTTGAACTTCAGGCGAAGGATCTGCGGCTCGAGGATGTCACCGAGCAGGATATCCAGCGCCATCTCTATACAGCGCACATGCCGGACCCCGATCTGCTTATCCGCACCTCGGGCGAGATGCGCATTTCAAACTACTTGCTGTGGCAGATCGCCTACTCCGAGATCTTCGTCACCGAGCGACTGTGGCCCGATTTTCGCGGCATCCACATGCTTGAGGCTATCGAAGACTATCAGCGCCGGGAACGCCGCTACGGCGGGCTGGGCGACGGCAGCGAAGCTGGAGATATTTCCCAGCGGCCGGCGAGAACGCTGGTTTCGAAGTAGCGGGCTTCTGAAACTTCCGCAACACCCCTGAATCCTGCCTCGCTCACAGAGCGTATGGCTATCCCGCACGCAATATTATGCCGACGGGATAGCCATGACTCAGAGCACTCACAGTGAAAACCACATCCCTCATGGACTGAAGCTCTGTTGATCTGGCCGATTTTATCTACGGGCTGAAGCCCATACATTTCCAGGATGGGGATACGATTTCGGCCCCTGACTTACTACTTCTCCGCCACACCACCCGGTGCAACCACCACTCTCTCAGGAGCCGTCAGCTTTACATTTGGCGCCTGCAATTTCACCTTGAGCGAAGTGACTTCGGGTTTTGATTTCGCGGGAACCATGAAGCTGAGCTCATACTGGTTCTGGAAGCGGCGATTCAGATCCTGGAAGTAGGGATCGAACGACACCGGGTTGCTGAATCCCTGGATGTAGTCCATGCCGCCCGTGGTCTGCGTGACGATAGACATCAGACTCTGTCCGGAGACGGTTCCACCGAAGGTGCGGTCGGCGAACCCGGAATCGTGCCAGAAGATGGAGTGGACGACGAGCCCGGCGCGAATCGAGTCGTTGATCGCCGCCTGAAGATAAGGATCGTCGGGATCGAAGTGGCGATTGTAAGGATCGAGACCATCGGTGATCATGACCACTTCCCTGCGATTTTCACGATTTGTCGAAGGCCAATGCTTGGCCAGATCGGAAAGGCAGAAATACGGACTGGCGCTGCCGCCGGCGATGCCTCCGGGAAGGTGAAGCGCCTTGAGAGCCGCGGCCTTATCTGCCGTCAGCGCTTCAGGCATGTATGCCTGGCCATTCTGCATGTAGGCAATCGCAACCTGCGTGGTGGGCGGCAGCCCCTGTATAAACTGGCGGATCTCATCCATCTGGCGGCCCAGGCTGTTTCTGGCGCCGGAATCGATCAGGATCACCAACTCCAGCCCGGCACGATCGCCCCGCAGCGGGGTCAGGCTATTCAGCGCCGTGGACTTTCCATTGACCTGGATCTTGAAATCCTGGGGCTGGACGTTGACTGGAGCCTCTGCGTTCTTCCCCATGATGGTAACGACGGACGCCGCCGGGACTTGATCCCCTTGTCCAAAGGCGGGAAATGCGGCTGCCAAGAGGCCGATGCCGGCGGCAGCAAAAAATCGATTGATATTCATTCCTTCTCCTTGCCAATCCGGGAACTAAGACCGGAATTGGCGTGCCTATCTCTTCCTTAGATGTAAACCCTTGAAGCACGCCACTGTTGTGTATGACGGGGCTCATCGGGGAAAGGATTCCGGAGGAGGCCGTTTGGCAGGAATCGCCGACGCGAAAACAGCGTGTATCCTCAACTTCAGGATGAAACGAGTTCTTACCGCAGCAGTTTTAATCCCCCTGGTACTGCTGCTGATCTTCAAAGCACCCTTCTGGTTGATTACCCCGGTTGTGGGTCTGGTAGCCGAGCTGGCTTTGTGGGAATATCTGGGTCTGGCCGATGCCAGCGGAGCCAAAACTCCCCGGATTGCCGCTATCGCGGGCGTGGCCCTGGTCTTTCTCTGTGTCTTTTACCGTCCCGAGCTGCTGGCTCAGTTGCTGGGTGCGATTGCCCTGGCGCTGCTCATCGTCGCCAGCTTCACTTCGCCGCTCAAACGCGTGTTGCCGGACACAGCCTACTCCATGTTCGGAGTGCTGTATGTGGGCCTGACCCTGGCTACACTGCCTCTGATCAGCGCGCAGGAAAATGGCCCATCGCTCCTGCTGTTCCTGTTCTTTGTGGTCTGGGCGGGTGATATTGCGGCGCTCTATGTCGGCCGGAGCTTTGGCAAAAGGAAGCTGGCTCCAGCGATCAGCCCTGGCAAGACGTGGGAAGGCTCCATCGCGTCGGTGGTGGGAAGTGTGATCGTGGCGGTGCTGTTGGTTATTGTGGCCGGAGCACTGGCACGCAGAAGTGTTGAGGCGCTGTTTTATCCAGGATCGATGCTCCGCTGGATTTTTCTGGCGATGCTGCTGAATATTGCCGCACAGGTAGGCGATCTGGTGGAGTCGGCGATTAAGCGCGGCGCAGGCGTCAAAGACTCGGGAACGCTGCTGCCCGGGCATGGCGGCGTCCTGGACCGTATCGATGCACTGCTGCTGGCCGCACCGGTGCTGTGGTACGCTCTATTAGCGCAGCAGACCTTCTAGGCGCTGCTAAGAGTCCTGTATTCATGGATTTAAGACGTTGAAGCAGATCGCAATTCTGGGCTCGACCGGATCTATCGGCCAGAGCACCCTGAGCGTCATCGAGAGATATCCGGAACGCTACGCCGTAGCCTCGCTGGCTGCCGGCAAAAATATGGAAGCGGCCTTCGAGCAGTGCGCGCGCTGGCGCCCTCGCGTGATCTCACTGGCCACCGCCGAGCTGGCGGACAGGCTGGAGGTCCGGCTCAGAGAGGCCGGAATCACCGGCGTTGAAGTGGTTCACGGAACGGCCGGAACAGTGCGGGTAGCGACGCTGCCCGAAGCTGACTTTGTGGTTTCTGCAATCGTCGGGGTCTCCGGACTCGAAGCTACCTATGCTGCGGTGCAGGCGGGAAAACCGGTTGGACTGGCGAACAAAGAGGCGATGGTAGCCGCGGGCGAGATTCTGACCGCGGCGGCAAAGGCGAAAAACGTGGCGCTGCTGCCTATCGACTCCGAGCACAACGCGGTGCACCAATGCATGCGAGCCGGCGAAAAGCAGGATGTAAAGCGTATCTGGCTGACCGCTTCGGGTGGGCCGTTCCGCAATCTGCCGCTCAGCGAATTTGAAAAGATCACCGTCGAGCAGGCGCTCAAGCACCCAACCTGGGTGATGGGCCGCCGCATCACGATCGATTCGGCCACGCTGCTGAATAAAGGCCTGGAGATCATCGAGGCGTGCCGGTTGTTCGATCTGCCGCCGTCGCAGGTGAAGGTCACGGTGCATCCGGAATCGACTGTGCACTCGTTAGTGGAGTATGTGGATGGGAGCATCCTGGCGCAAATATCTGTGACGGATATGCGGCTGCCTATCCTGTATGCAATGAGCTATCCCGAACGGGTGGAATCGGATCTGACCTTCGACATGTCGGCGCTATCGCAGTTGAATTTCCAGCCGCCCGATTTTGAGCGCTTTCCCTGCCTGCGTCTGGCATATGAAGCGGCGGAGATTGGTGGAGCGCACTCGATTGCGCTGAATGCGGCCGATGAAATCGCGGTGGACGCATTCCTCGAAAGAACCATCCCCTTTACGGCCATACCGCGTACAATTGAAAGAGTATTGCAGGAAACCCCCGAGACCCACCCAGCAACCATCGCCGAAGTGCTAGCGCTTGACCGTCAGGCGCGCGAGACGGCAGCGGAAGCAGTTGCACTGGCCGGCCGGGCTTCGTCGCAAGTCGGCGCCTGAATTTTACGGTCATTCGCACGGGCCTTCAGACCGGTCCATTTTCAAAGCGACGGGCTAAGTTGTTAGGAAGTCTTCGAATCTATGTCCTTTGCTTTTACCGCTCTCGTTTCCATGCTGATCGTGCTGGGCATCATGGTGCTCGTGCATGAGTTCGGCCATTTCGCCGTCGCCAAGTTCTTTAAAGTTCGGGTTGAGGTCTTCTCGATCGGCTTCGGCAAGCGCCTGTTTGGTTTCCGGCGCGGCGATACCGATTACCGGCTGAGCCTTCTGCCGCTGGGCGGATACGTGAAGATGGCGGGCGAGACTCCGGGCGAGGCGCGGACCGGCGATCCGGACGAATTTGCTTCGCATCCACGCTGGCAGCGAGTCCTGATTGGCTTGGCCGGACCGGTTTCCAATTTTCTGCTGGCCTTTGTGCTCATGACCGGTCTCTACATGATGCACAACGAAGTCCAGAACTTCCTTTCCGGCCCAGCGATCACGGACTTCATCCCGACAGATTCACCCGCAGGCCGCGCCGGCATTCAGGCCGGCGATCGCATTGTGCGCTTCGATAAGGACAAGAACCCGACATGGGAGCAGGTGCAGATGCGCGCGGCTCTCGACGTGAACTCCGAGGTGCCGATCACCCTCGAGCGTACGGTCAACGGAACAGAGCAGACGATCCATACGCAGCTTTTTCTTTCCGATCCGACCAAAGGCGACGACTTTGAAGTCGAGTCCATCGGGCTTATCCCCAAAGTCCAGGATGGCCCTCTTGGCGTCCGCGACGTCATGCCCGGGAATCCCGCGGACAAGGCGGGAATGAAGAGCGGCGACGCCATCGTTTCCATCAATGGCCAGCAGGTACATTCCGTGGCTGCGGTGATGGCATTTTTGCAGCAGACGCAGGGAAAGCCCGTAGATCTCCTGGTCCAGCGCAAGGACCAGACGCTGAGCATGACGGCTCAGCCCATCTGGGGAGATGACGGCACAGGCCGCATGGGCTATCGCCTGGGATTCCATCCCGCGCTAGCTCCGTTTCACGTAGAGCAGCTGCCCGTGGATAAGGCGATTGCGCAATCGATCACCTTCAACTTGAACAACTCCGGCTACATCATCGACGTTTTGAAGCGCCTGGTGACGCGCCGCTCGAATGTACAGCAGCTGAGCGGACCCATCGGCATCGCGCGCGAAACCGGTGAAGCAGTCACCATGCCGGGATGGCAGCCGCTGATTGCACTCATGTCGCTCATCAGCCTGAACCTTGGCATCTTCAATCTGCTGCCCATTCCGATTCTGGACGGCGGCATGATCCTGCTGCTGCTGATCGAAGGCACGCTGCGCCGCGACTTGAATCAGGATTTCAAAGAGCGCGTCTATCAGGTCGCGTTCGTGATGCTGATCCTGTTCGCGGCCTTCGTCATGTTCAATGACGTAGCCAAGCTGAATATTCTTTCCAAGCTGAAGCCGTAGGCCACAACCGACC
Source organism: uncultured Acidobacteriaceae bacterium (assembly GCA_963745105.1). Taxonomy (GTDB): domain Bacteria; phylum Acidobacteriota; class Terriglobia; order Terriglobales; family Acidobacteriaceae; genus Silvibacterium. Next base: position 229,510 of record CAVUWQ010000021.1, on the reverse strand, counting down.
GATGCCGACCGTTAGCCGGACGACGCTGCGCGTTCGTTACGCCGAGACCGACCAGATGGGTGTGGTGTACTACGCCAACTACTTTGTCTGGTGTGAGATCGGACGCGTGGAATATTTCCGCCAGTTGGGCCATGACTACAAGCAGATGGAACTGGTGGACGATTGCCATCTGCCGGTGGTCGAAGCCAGCTGCCGCTATCGCTCTCCCGCGCGCTATGACGAGGAGATCGCGATTGAGACGCGAGTGTCGATGCTGCGCGGAGCGGTGATGAAGTTCGCTTACCGACTGCTGCGGTCTGACCCTGAAGGTGAGCGCGTGCTGGCCGAGGCTGAGACGGTGCATGTCTGCGTGGATAAGCAGATGCAGAAACGGAACTTGCCTGACAAATATGCCGCAGCTATTCGCGCCACGGTGGAGTAAATCAAAGAGCGAGTGATAAAATCTTGGCGTGGAGCCGGTCTACTACACTTCTCGACTCCACGATGTTGGCACTGAAGTTATCTTCGGATCAAATAGATGATCTCGCAGATAGCAGCAGCAAAAGCGAGCATCCAACGTAAGGTCACGCTGACGTCGCATTTGAGCTTGAACCTCATATGCGTCCTCCTTTGTTGAGAAGGCCCGGAGAGTGTTACAGCACTCTCCGGGCTTTTGTCGCGTTTGGGCGCGACCCGCACCGGAGTGCATGTATCACTGCACCGTGTACTGCGACGGGACCAGCAAAGGAAGATGCAGCCAGCTTAAGAGCGATGCGTATCTGAACGACGATAACTACTTGCCTGGAACTACACCGCGGTAACCTTTTCGACTCTCCAAGGTTGTAAACTTCAGATTCCAGATGATTCAGTTCCTGTTCCTTCGCGGCGTTTCCATTGTCGTGCTCATTCTGGCCAACGGATTCTTCGTGGCCGCCGAGCTGGCTCTGGTGAGCGTGCGCGAAACACGGATCGAGCAGCTGATCGCACTGCAGCGTCCTGGGGCACGGCTGGTGCGCAAGCTGCAGCTGCACCTCGATGATTTCCTACCCGCAGTGCAGCTTGGGGTTACACTGTGCAGCCTGGCGCTGGGATGGATCGGCGAGCCGGTCGTCGCCGATGTCTTCGAGGCGTGGTTAGGCGATCTGCCCCATTCGCATGTTTACGCGCATCTGATTGCAGTACCGATCGCGTTCGCCTTCATTACCTACTTCCACGTCCTGCTCGGTGAGCTGGTGCCGAAGGCGCTCGCGCTGCGCAAGACGGAGCAGGTTGCGGTCGCCATCGCGGCTCCGATGGATGTCTTCATCCGCCTCACACGGCCGGCAGTTCATCTCATGAATCGCTCGGCACGCGTCGTGCTTTATTTCTTCCACACGCCGATGGCACATGAGAGCTCCAATCATTCTCCTGAGGAGTTGAAGCTGATCGCTACTGCAGCGCGGCGTACCGGCGCTCTGCCCGCGTACCAGGAGGCGCTCATTCATCGCGCGGTCGAGGTGGGAGAGATCCCAACGCGGGAGATCATGACGCCGCGGCAGAGGATTTTCTCACTGCCCTTCGATCTGCTGATAGAAGATGCGAGCGCACGCATCATCGAAGAGCTGCATTCACGGGTGCCGGTTTACGATCCGGCGCAGGGGCCGGAATACATCGTGGGTCTGGTGTATTCGAAAGACATCTCGCGCCTGATGCACTTCCGTGCATCGGCTCGCACCCGGTTCAGCGAAGCACCCTTCGTGGAGTTGCGATTGAAGCAGGTCATGCGGGAGGTGCTCGTGGTACCGGAAACGAAGCCAGTGCTCGATCTGCTGCGCGAGTTTCAGGAGCGGCGCAGGCACCTGGCGATTGTGGTGGATGAATTCGGTTCGACAGTTGGGCTGGTCACGGTGGAAGACGCCATCGAGCAGCTGATCGGCGAGGTGGAAGATGAGTTCGATGTAGCGGCGAAGGCCGTGCTCACCACCGCAACCGGCGGTCTTATTCTCGATGGCGGTGTGAACCTGCGCGATCTCGAAACGCAAATGCATTGGAGCCTGCCGCGTGAAGGCGGAGCTGAGACGCTAGCCGGATTCCTGCTGGCGCGCTTGGGCAAGATTCCACGCGGTGGCGAGACGCTGGAGTATGAATGCCGGCGCTTCACCGTTCTCGAGATGAGCGGCCATCGCATCAGCAGGGTGCGCATTGAAAATGTTCCGCCGCCGGCGACGGCCCAGACCGGCATTTTATCTACAAAAGACAAGCGAATGATGGAGAATGCCCGCTGATGCGCATGCCCCGCGCGCTCAGGTCGCTGCTCTTCCGGCTGCTCTACACCATCCCCGTGGTTTGGCTGGTGGTCTCCATTGTTTTTTTGCTCATCCATCTCGTGCCTGGCGATCCCATCGAGCAGATGCTGGGTGAAGGCGCGCGACCTTCCGATATCGCCGCGCTTCGCCATGCCTATGGGCTCGACCTTCCGCTCGGTCAGCAGTATCTTCACTACTGGCGCGGCGTACTGCACGGTGATCTCGGTCATTCGCTGCGTTTGAACGATACGGTGACGCATCTTGTCTCCTCGCGCTATCCGTACACTGCCGAGCTAACCGCGGCGGCGTTGCTGATCGCACTTGCGCTGTCGATTCCCGCCGGTGTGGCGAGCGCAGTGAAGCGCGATCGCTGGCAGGACCGCACACTGAGCGTGGTCAGCCTGCTGGGACTATCTTTTCCGGGATTCGCCTCGGGACCGATTCTTATCCTGCTGATTTCCATCAAGCTCGGCTGGCTGCCGGTGAGCGGAGCCGGCGATGTCAGCCATCTGATCCTTCCAGCAGTCACCATGGGCGCGGCGCTGGCCGCTGTCCTTACCCGCATGGTGCGCACGGCGATGCTTGAAGAGCTGAGCCAGGATTACATCCGAACGGCACGCGCGAAGGGATTGCCCGAGAGGGTCGTCATTTACAAGCACGCCCTGCGCAACGCCCTGATTCCGGTCATCACGCTGGCAGGATTGCAGTTCGGCGCACTGCTGGCGGGAGCCATCGTCACCGAAACCATCTTCAGCTGGCCGGGAGTGGGGCGCCTTACCATCTCCGCAATCTCCAACCGCGATTACTCCCTGCTGCAGGGCTGCATCCTTGCTGTTGGATTGACTTACGTGTTGGTGAACCTGGCTACGGATGTCCTTTACCTGGTGGTGAATCCGAGGATCAGGGATTGACACCCAGAAATAGCCATTAGGGATCGGCGAACAGCGAACCCGAAGCACTCGTGAATTTGTTGCAAAAAAAAAGCGCACTGCCGAATGGCGACTTACATCCGGCACCAACTTTCTGCAACGGCCGCATAACAGATCGCTAATCCCTATTCCCGCTCTCATGGAACTTATGACAAATGTCATGCGTATCCGTCTGTGGCAATGGAGGGAGTTGATTGGCCAATCATAAGAAGCGCGGAACGAGATGGTGGTGGTGGACGGGGGCTGCAGTCGTCATTGTTGGTGTTCTGGCGGCGGTAGTTGCGGCGCGCGGCAGCCACACCAAGATTGAGCCATCACGCCTGGCCAAGGTGACGCGCGGCGATATCGCCAAGAGCGTGGTCGCCACCGGAAAAATTCAACCGATTCTCAAAGTCGAGCTGAAATCCAAGGCCAGCGGCCTGGTAGAGAAGCTTTTTGTCGACATCAACCAGCCGGTGCATAAAGGGCAGGTGCTGGCGCAGCTGGATCAGCAGGAGATTCTGGCTCAAGTCGCCGCGCAGAAGGCGCAGCTGGCTGCGGCCGAGGCGAATGTGGTCACCTATACGGCCAACATCGCCGAAGACAAAGTAACCGCGCAGGCTCCCGATCTGCCCATGTATCAGCAGACGTATCAGCGCAATCTCGAGATGCAGAAGGAAGGCATCGTCTCCCAGCAGACTCTCGACAATGCGGAGCGCGATTACCTGGCCAACAAAAATAAGCAGCAGTCAGCGGCCGCGCAAATTCTCGTCGACGACGCCAAGCTCCGGCAGGCGCAGGCGCAGGTCCAGCAGAACCAGGCCAGCCTCGACCAGCTCAATGAGCAGCTTAGCTACACCACGCTCACTTCTCCGATGGACGGCATCGTTCTCTCGCGCGATGTGGAAGTAGGAGATGCGGTCAGCTCGATCCTGGTGCTGGGGTCGACGGCCACGCTGGTGATGACATTGGGTGATACGACTCAGGTCTACGTGGACGGCAAGGTCGACGAAGCGGATATCGGCAGCGTCTATCTTGGCCAGCCCGCGCGCATCCGCGTAGAGTCGTTTCCCAATGAGGTCTTCAACGGCAAGGTCACCAAGATCGCTCCGCTGGGGGTTGAGAAAGATAACGTGACAACCTTTCAGGTGCGCGTGTCCATCGATAACCCGAAGAATGAGCTCAAGGCCAACATGACGGCCAATGCTGAAATACTCATTAAGGAAGACAAGGGCGTACTATCAGTTCCGGAACAGGCTCTGGTCTACGATGCGCAGAAAAATGCTTCCGTCTTCGTACCCGACTCCAAGGAAAAAGATGGGCAGCGCAAGGTTGCAGTGAAGGCGGGGATCTCCAACGGGAGCCGCACAGAGATTCTCGATGGCTTAAAAGAAGGCGACTCTGTCGTGCTACAGCAGTAAGACCGGCCGTATCGGCTTACGCGCCTTGGGCGCAAAACTTTTGGGCATTAGGAAACAAGACAGCTTACGCAATTCAGGAGGCAAATATGAACATGCGATGGATAGCAGTAGCAGCGCTCGCGGTTTCGCCAGCGATGATGCTGGCGGCAGATGGCACCTTCGACAAGACACTTCACGTCAGCGGATCGGTTCAGCTCACCGTCGCCACAGGCTCGGGCTACGTCCATGTGTCGCCTGGCTCCGACAGCGAGGTGCACATCATCGGGCATGTGCACGCCAACCGCTGGAATGGCTGGGGCGACGGCGGCGGAACGCCGGAAGATCGGGTGAAGCAGGTGGTGTCGAATCCGCCGATCGAGCAGAGCGGCAACATCATCACCGTGGGCAAGCACACCAACTATCACAATATCTCCATCGACTATGACATTACGACGCCGAAGGGCTCCAATCTTGAAGCCAGCTCCGGCTCTGGCGATCTGCGTCTGACGGACATTGGCGGTCCACTCAAGGCAAATACCGGATCAGGATCGATTGAAGCAACTGGCCTGAGCGGACGCGTGGATCTGGAAACGGGCTCAGGCGATATTCGCGCGGATATGCACGCGGCGCCTGACGTGAAGGCACAGACGGGCAGCGGCGGCATTCGCCTGCGTGGCGTGACCGGCGGACTCTACGCCGAGACTGGCTCAGGAGACATCGACGTCGAAGGACAGCCGGGCACGAACTGGAAGCTTGAAACGGGATCAGGATCGATCACACTCGATACCGGCGGCCGCGCTAAGTTCTCACTCGATGCCACCACCGGCTCCGGCTCTGTGCACAGCGATCCGCCGATCTCCACACACGGCAGCCTGGAACGCCACCACATCAGCGGCGACATCAATGGCGGCGGCCCCACGGTGCGCGTAGAGACCGGCTCAGGAGATGTGCGGATTCACTGAGAACCGAAAAGTTAGCCGCAACAGATATGCCGCGCCATTCATAATGGCGCGGCATATCTGCGAAGGCGTAAAAACCTTCGGCAAACTATTTATTGACGGGCTGCCGCAGAACGGACTCGAGCGGCACTCCTGAGGGTGCAACGGCGCGCATACAGCTCAGCCTGGCCGGTCCATCCCATCAGGAGAAATACTCTATACGACGTGGAGCAGCAGCAGGATCACCAGGACGAGCACGATCAGTCCCAGTCCACCGCTGGGATAGTATCCCCAGCTACGGCTGTGGGGCCAGGTCGGGAACGCACCGACCAGCAGCAAAATCAAAATAATCAAAAGAATTGTCATTGGGCTTCCTCCGCCATCTAGTGGCTTCTCCCAAAGATGCGGATTTTCGCATGCGAAGATGTCCGCGAGTTCAGCTGATCGTAACTATTTCGCTTCGGCCAGTTCGCGGGCGCGGCGGAAGATCGCGTAGAACATCGCTTTCGTCAATTTTCCCGTGTTCGTGTTTTGCAGAGACGGGTGATAGGTTGCCAGGAGATATTGCCCGCTCGGCAATTTATATTCGGCTCCGTGCGCAAAATGCAGCTCACCCCGCCGTGGGATTTCTCCGGTGCGAATCAAGTGCTGCACCACCCCATCGAAGCCGATCTTGCCCAGGCAGACAATCACCCGCAATTTTTTGAGTAGAGCCATCTCTTCATCGAGATAGGGAGCGCAGTTGGCGACCTCCTGCGGCAGCGGTTTGTTATCGGGAGGTGCACAGCGCACCACTGCAGTGATCCATGCGTCGCGCAGTTTCATGCCGTCGTCACGACTGATTGCGCGCGGCTGCGATGCAAAGCCTGCCTCGTACAAGACGGGATATAAGAAGTCACCCGAGCCGTCGCCGGTGAATGGTCTTCCTGTCCGGTTCGATCCGTGCGCTCCCGGAGCCAGGCCGACGATCAGCACGCGCGCGCGGGGATCTCCAAACGAAGGCACGGGCAGTCCCCAATAATCGTGATCGAGATAAGCACGCCGCTTGGTTGCGGCAATGTGGGCTCCATATTCACGCAGCCTTGGGCAGAGCGTGCAGGCAACGATGCGCGCATTCAGGGCGGCCAGCTGGTTTGTCGCAACTAGTCTTGTGTCAGTCATCGATGTGATTCTAAATTCGCGCGGCGAAGGCTGTGCGCGAGCATGAATTCCTGCGTTAGTCGTAGAATTGGTTCGCTTTTGTTTCCGGCTGGAATACCAACACATTTCGAGGTTCGAATTTCATGTTTCTACGCCCGCTTCATCTGCTCCCCCTTGCCGCCGCGGCGTTGCTCACCGTCAGCGGTTGTAAACAGGCTCCTGCTCCTTCTGAATCCGCGGCTCCGCAGCCCGCCGCAACAACTCCGCAGCAGATTGGCGGAGAAGACATCGTCAAGCTGGAGCGCAAGCCGACATCGAACGGGCAGAAACCTGAATTTCTGTCGGCCACCGTGCTGCCCGGCCGCGGCATGAATCTCTTCCAGATCACGGCCAATGTTCCCGGCAAAGGCACGGTTGATGTGTTCGCATCGCCCTCGCTGGCCGACGCCGCGCAGAAGCTCGACGGCGGCCCCGACGACATGAATGGGAACGCGTCATTCAGTTTTGGCGGAGCTTTCCTGGTTCCCTATCCCAACCGCATTCGCGGCAAGCTGTCAGCCGACGGCAAGACCATCACGACCGAATGGAAGGGCAAGACGATTACTCTGCCTGCGAACTGGAAGGGCAAGAAGCCCGGAGCTGAGCCGCATGCGATGCACGGACTCATCCTGGCATCGAAAACCGACGACGTGAAGACCGAAACGACGGCCGATGGACAGACGGTCACCGGCACCATTCACGCTGCCGACTTCGATGGACACTGGCTCTCGAAGACCGATCTCGCCTTTACGATTGCGTTGACCGGAGATGCGGTGGACGCGACGATCACGGCGAAGAATGTAGGCGATCAGCCGGAGCCGATGTCAATTGGCTGGCATCCCTATTTCAACATTCCGAGCGGCGATCGCAAGCAGGCGCGGCTGCATGTCCCCGGCGAACAGACGGCGCAGGTGAACAACTACGATGATGTTTTCCCCACCGGTAAACTGCTCCCTGTAAAAGGGACGAAGTACGACTTCACAGCGCCGGATGGCGTGGCTCTCGACGATATTTTTCTCGATGACAACTGGTCGAAGCTGAAGCGCACTGACGGCGCGGTCGATGTGGAGCTGACCGATCCCGCTTCGAGCTATGGCGTGAAGGTGTTAGGAATTTCGCCGGAGATCAAGACGGTGCAGGTCTATGCTCCGCCAACGAAAGAGTTCGCCGCCATCGAAGAGCAGTTCAACTTCGGCGATCCCTGGGGCAAGGAGTGGCACGGCATGGATACGGGCATGGTTACGCTGAAACCCGGTCAAGCTGTGACCTGGCATGTTCAGCTGAAGCTGTTTACGCCGGCGAAGTAGTCCTCTTTCGAATCCTCAAAATGAGGGACGGCTGAGCCGTCCCTCATTTTTTACCGTCGTTGCGAATGAACGGTGCATGGGCTTTGCGCTTGTCATTCTTTTGCTATTTCGCGCACCGTTCCGATCTGTCTTTCAACTTCTCGCCTATAACAAATTCAGCGGCAGACAAACTCGGCAAATGGTGGTTCTCGGATGGGCTGGCTGCGGATAACAGCACTAGCAGGCGCGATAATCTGCATGTGTGCCGTGTCTTACTCGCAATCGACCGTCTCGTGCGAGAACGTCCGAACCCTGGGCGCAAAAGGAGATGGCAAGACCGACGACACCGACGCCATTCAGTCTGCGATGAATCAGGCTCAGATAGAGCACACCTACACGGTGTGCTTGCCGCCCGGACAGTATGTGATCAATCAGCCGCTGGTAGCGGCGTCAGGGGCACTATCCGGCTCCTATCTCACCATCATCGGCTCCTCATCGATGTGGGCCTACGACGAAACGAAAAACTCCACGACCATCCTGCAAGGACCATCATGGAAAAGCCAAAGCGCTGAGGCGAACGCGCTCATCGACATGCTTGGCGCTGCGCAGGTTCGCGTGGAGGACCTGCAGCTCCGCTGCACCGATTCCAGGCCGGACGGGCTTGAAATCGGGAATGCACAGTTTGCGCATATCCATCAAATCTCGATCTATGGATGCAACCGTGGAATCTATGCGCAACATGGCGGCCTCGGCATCTTCACGGACAACCAGGTGACCAACAATAATTACGGAATCGAGCTTGATGGCTATGGCGATTCTCAGTTGACCGGAAACTATGCGAACACCAATCGCCATACGCATCTCCCGGCTGCATACAATGACCTGACCGGCACCGGCATCTACCTCACCACCGGAAGCAACAATGTCAACATCATGGGCGGCAAGGTCGAGTGGAATGCGCACGGCATTGTGGTGTATGCGTCGCAGGGCGTCAACATCTCAAGCGTTCAGTTCGACAACAACACCGCCGGACACATCTTCGTGTACGCCGACTTTCCAACTCCTGCCGGCATGTATAACGCGCGAAGCATCACCATTACCGGCAACCGCTTCCTCAGCGGCGGACAAAACGACGCATCGGCGGGTACGGGTCCGTATCATCGTGCGGCGATTATTTTTGATGCCCGCGTCACCACCAAGGTAAGCGCCGTCGTAAGCGGAAACAGCTTCCGCGCAGGCGCCCGATGCGCCTATGACAACAATGCCGGCCCCAATTGTGGGGACTTCGGTCCTGCAGATGCAGCTATTTATGTGAATGAATCTAAGGGCGGGATGACAAACGTAGCGATTACCGGCAACGACCTGATGGACGCTTCCTCACACTACGCGCTGATCGCAAACGGTTCGGGAACGACGGTGAAATTCACCGGGAATTTGACCAACCAGCCGAATGCCGCGCTGGGAGGGGCGAACATCGTTACAAAGTGATCTCGAAATGCAGTAACGCGATGGTGCGTTACTGCACCTTGCCCAGAGGACGAAGCTTTCTCAGCTCCAGTGCGCAGGCGAGACCATTGAGCGCACTGAATTTCAGGTTATCGAGCGAAGCCCATATCCAGAAACGCCGGCACTCGCGTTCTTCGCCGTTATACGGACGCACGCGCACCATCACGTCGCCCTGTCCCGCACTGCTCAGGTTGTTGGGAGCATCGGTGTCGCCCAGGACTACATCGACATGTTCGGTTCCCAGCGCTGCTTCGACGTGCTCCGGCAACACCGCCTCAGCCAGCTCGACGGCCAGTGAAATTCCCTGTCCGTGGAAGACCGGCGCATGCAGCAGCTGAATCGCCACCTCAGGCAGCACGTCCTTCGCAAGCATGTCGTAGTGCCTGCGGATGCGCGCTTCGCTGGCAGCCAGATTGATCTTTGCGGCTTCGCCGAGCACGGGCACTACATTGAAGGCAACCTGTGTATCGTAGGCCTGCTTGGGCAGGGTCTGGAAGCTCAGAAGTCCCACGGTTTGCTGATGAAGCTCGTCCATGGCCTGACGTCCATATTCCGAAGCCGGCTCCAGTACCGTGGCCGATGCGCTCTTCACTTCGCCGAGCTCACGCAGGCGGGTAAGCAGCAGGGCCAGGGCAACGGCTACCGGATGGGCGGGAACAATTGCCGGTGTGCTCAGGTCAGGATTGGACAGCTCCGCATACTGCTCGGGAAAGGCATCGCGCAACGCATCCTGCACCCACGGGGCGCGCACCAGAACACCTGTTTCGCCTTCCAGGGCATAGCTGAGGTCGAGGATGCTGGCGCCGGCCTTGAGCGCTGATTTCCAGTGCTTTTGTGTAGCCTCTGCCGAGCCGGTAAAGAAGACGAAGTCTTCGTGCGCGAAGGCGCTGGGTTCGATGCGCTGAATGAAGGTGACCTCATCACCAACCGATTCGAGCTGGCCCAGCTGTGACTCATCGTCCATCAGGGAAAAATCGGACGCCGCGAAGACGGACTCGGTCAATACTTCGCTCAACTCTTTGCCGCGCAAAGACGCAGCTCCCACGATCGCTATTTTGTACGTATCTGTCATGCGGTAAGGCTCAGGTGGTGCTTGTAGAAGATGTGAGGGGCTCAATCTGCGCGGACTTGCGATGCCGCTGCCGCGAGTATGCCAGACGCGCGGCAATCCCCGAGAACATATATACGAGTGCAAGCGCAGGCAGAAAGATGCGGGAAAAGAAGACGATCAGGTAGATCAACAACCCGATGAGAACAATCAGCTGGAAGGGATGGCGGCTGGAAAAATTGATCTCTTTGCCGCTCCAGAAACGCCAGGTGCTGACCATCAGGAACGCGATGAGGCCAACCAGCGCAAGCCAGATGGAAGCGATCCAGGCATTGAAGACCGGATATCCGATAAAGGCATGAACCATCGCCGCGATGACACCGGCAGCGGCAGGGATGGGCATGCCTACAAAATACTTTCGCCCTGGGCGTCCGGGATTTTTCGGCGTGGGATCGTGGCTGATGTTGAAGCGCGCCAGGCGGCTGGCTCCGCAGAGCAGGAACAGAAAGCAAACGAAGCCGCCGACCTGGATCAGCTTTTCGCGAATCATCGGATCCATCGTCGTGGGAAGCATGCGAAAGCCCCAGCTGAAGGCCAGAATGCTGGGCGCAACGCCGAAGGTGATGACGTCGGCCAGCGAATCCAGCTCCTTGCCGAATTCGCTGGTGGTGTTGGTCATGCGGGCGATGCGGCCGTCGAGGGCGTCGAAAGGAATGGCAAAGCCGATGGCCAGCGCCGCATAGTCGAAGTGATGCGGTTCGCGGATGGAGCCTTGCAGGCTCTGGGTGATGGCGTAATAACCCGCGGCGATATTCCCCGCCGTGAAGAGCGAGGGCAGAATATACATGCCCCGCCGGCGGCGGCTTCCTCGCACGTGATCGGGATTCTTCAAACCAGACTCTCCACCAGGAGCTCGTCTTCTACGGCTAGAGGATCGCGTTCCGGCATGCGCGCCAGAACCGTCGATCCGCCCTGCACATGGTCGCCGACCTTCACCAGAATCTGCGCATTTCCGGGCATGATGACATCCACCCTCGATCCAAACTTGATGAGCCCAATACGCTGGCCGCGCTCCAGCCTGGTTCCGGGCGCCGGATTGAAAACAATCCTCCGCGCCAGCAAGCCGGCGATCTGTTTAAACGAAACGACATAGCCCTCGTCTGCGACCACCACGGCGAGATTCTGCTCGTTCTTCTCCGCCGATTCGGGATTCATCGCGTTCAGGTATTGTCCCTTCTGGTAGCGTACCTCGCGGAGCGTGCCGGTGACCGGGGAACGGTTTACGTGCACGTTGAACACATTCAGAAAGATACTCATGCGCTGGGTTTCGCCGTCCGGCGTAGTCACCCGCAGTATAGACGTGACTTTACCGTCCGCCGGAGAAACCATCAGGCCCGGTCCCTGGGGAATGCGGCGCTGGGGATCACGGAAGAACCAGAGGAAGAAAAGAGCCAGCAGAACCGGCGCGACAGGCCACACCCAGCTGTGCGTGAGCACATAGAGCAGGGCAGCCACTACAAACAGAGAAATCCCGTAATAATATCCGTCACGAACCATGAGCGAGAGAGAGCGAAGTGCCTCGAATCATTATAAGTTCTCCGCTCTTTCTCCGCTCATGGATGAGCTTCAGACACACTTAACCCGAAGTCACGCCAGAGTCTCTTGTCTGGCGCATTCTGGTGCAGTAAGTTAGCCGGGAGTCTTAAGCGACGTACGATCGCGGGTGACTGCTTCGTCGAGCAGTGAGCTGATCTTTGATGTAGAGTTTGAGTTTCTTCAGCTTGACTTCTTCAAGCTGAAGATCTTCTGACAGGTAGGTTTGGCAGGTAAGTTGTTCTAATTGCTCCGAATAGCGGCGGTGTTGCTGCTCCAGCTGAAGAACTTCCTCACTATCCGGCAAGCGATTCGCTTCCAGGTCCATTGAAGATACCTCCTTCTTCATTCAGACGTACCAAGCTAGCACCCGAGAGGCCTGCAGACAATGCCATTTTCAGGGATTTTTTTCCACCGTTTTGGCGGATAAATCGAGATTCAGGCTCATCAGCACGGCGTCTTCTTCCGGATTGCGGTAGTAGGCATGGCGAAGTCCATCGCGGAGGAAACCGGCTTGCTCATAGAGGGTGATTGCGCCGCCGTTTCCAGCTCGGACTTCCAGCTCCAGACGGCAGCAGTTTCGACTGCGTGACCAGTCAATGACGCCCTGCAACAAGGTTGAGCCAATTCCCTGCCTGCGAAAGGACTCGGACACAACTATCGATTCGAGCTGGCCAATATCCAAAACCTGTTCCGCGATTGCGAAGCCGGCTATCAGCTCGCCGTCGACTGCGACGAGGGCTGAGGATTCTTCCCGGCCGATGGCGTCTTCATATATCTGCCTTGTCCAGAGCGGAGCGCCGGCCGATCCGGAAGCAAGCGACGTCACGGCATCCAGGTCGCTTGCGGTCATCGGCCGTACCTGTGTCGTCATTTCAGGCCAACAGCTGGCTTAGCAAATAATTCGGCGTCAGTCCGGCGGACATAGTTGCCGTCCAGGGTGGCAACTTCGTCGTATTCCTGGGCCTGGAGGCGCGGAACCGCTGCCGCCAAGGCCTCGCTTGCATCTGGCGGCGCGACCAGTTTTGTGCCGGGGAGGCTTTCCGCCAGAGCCGGCTCGCAGACCGCGATCGCCGAGCGCGTATATTCGCGTATTTCGTCTGCGGACAACAGCATCTCCGCAGACGCCTCGCCCGCGTAGCTGCCGAAGTAATATTCGCGGCGTCCGGCGTCGAGCGCCGCAGCCTGTGTCTCTGCCTTGCGTGCGAGCAGCGCCAAACGCGAGACAGCGATTACGGGGATCCGCAGCGCCTCGGCCAATCCCTTGGCTGCGCTTACGCCGATACGCACGCCGGTGAAGCTACCGGGACCATTCACGATGACGATCGCCTGCAAATCCTGCACTGTGATCGCCTGCTGCTCGAGCATCTGGCGGATCGCAGGCACCAGCTGCACCGAGAAGGTCTTGCCCGGCAGTTCGGTCTGCACGACGGCACTTACGATTTCGCCATCCCAGCGTGCCAGCGCTATCGAGCCGGTTGCACCGCAGGTGTCGATTCCAAGAAGCATCTGCTATTGCGCCTCCGGGGCCGGAACATCCTGGCAGATCTCGAGCAGCACACCGCCAGCGCTCGAGGGATGCACGAAGAAATAAAGATGGCCTCCGGCACCGGTCTGAATCTGCTCGTTTACCAGCCGTGCTCCGCGCGACTTTAGATTGGCGAGCGTGGCTGCGATATCCGCGACCTGCAGCGCCACGTGGTGCAGTCCCTCGCCACGCTTCTTGAGGAAGCGGCCCACGGGCGAGTCTTGATCCGTAGGCTCGAGCAGCTCGATGCGGCCGCCTTCCATGGGAATCATCGCGACGCGGACCTGCTCGTGCTCGATAGTCTCCTCATGCGCGACCCTGAGGCCGAGAGATTCATAGAGCGTGCGTGCTGCGTCGAGGCTGGCGACGGCTATACCCAGATGATCGATTCTGGCGGCGCTGTCCGTTTCATGCAACGGCTGATCTGTCTCTTTACTCATCTCTCTATTTTGCCGCGAGCCGGGCGCGAAAGACTTCCGCCACCAATTCAGGAACCAGTTGGTATGGGTCTTCGCGCTTCTCGGCTACCTGGCGGGCATGGCGCGCGAAATCGGCTGTGCTCAGGCCGTGCGCGCGCGCTTCCTTGAGCAGCTCCTGCTGCACCATCTCTTCCATGCGCATCTGCCAGTATTGTCTGCGGCGCGCATCCAGGCGTCCTTCTTCGGATAGCCATTGGCGGTGCTCATCAATCGCTGCCAGCAGTTCGGGAATGCCTGTTCCGTTGGTGCCGATGGTGCGGAGTACCGGCGGCACGCGCGGCTCATGCATCACGCTGAGCGATTGCATGGCGCGAATCTCTTTCTCGACGCGGTCTGCTCCTTCGCGGTCGGACTTGTTAATGACGAAGATGTCGGCAATCTCCATGATTCCGGCCTTGAGGCTCTGCACGTCGTCGCCCATGCCAGGGATCAGCACCACTACGGTCACGTCGGCCAAACGGACAATGTCGATCTCGTCCTGGCCTACACCTACGGTCTCGACCAGAACCACATTCTTACCGGCGGCTTCCATGAGCAGGGCGGCATCGGCTGTGGTCCGGGCAAGGCCACCGAGCGAGCCGCGCGTAGCCATGCTGCGGACGTAGAGGCCATCGTCGCCGAGCCGCTCCTGCATGCGGATGCGATCACCGAGAATTGCTCCGCCGGTGAAGGGACTGGTGGGATCGACCGCAACAATGCCCACCTTGCGACCGGCCTCGCGCCAGGTGCGCGAGAGTTGATCGACCAGCGTGCTCTTGCCTGCTCCAGGAGCGCCGGTGATGCCAATGCGCAACGCATTTCCGGTGTGTGGAAAACAGGCTGAAAGCAGCGCGTGCGCCTCGGGCGCATCGTTTTCAACCAGAGAAATGGCACGAGCCAGAGCCCGCACATCGCCGGCGATCAGCCGGCCGGCAAGCTCATGCACGTGCTGGTTTGGGGACTGGGGCATCCGGTATCGATGATAACCAAGCGGCTCAGGATCGTCTCCTGACGAACAGGGCGCTCATATTTTCCAGCACTATCAGGCACCTGCACGTTCAGGATTTACTTGCTGAAAGCAAGGTGCGGGGATAGCCTGTGATGGCCGGGACAAGACCCGCGCTCGCTCTTCTTTCCACTCTGGCGTTTCGTGTACGATTTCGCGCGAGAACTCGCGGCGCACGGAGCGCAGGGATTGCGTATCTGCAATCGCAAGCTGGCGTATTCGAGAGTGGATTTCCCGCGCGAGCCTGGCAGCTTCGGACGTTGACGTTGCCAGCATGGTTCAGATGCCCACGCTGACTATGGTATCCGCGACCGATGAATGTGGCTCCGATGTCTCCGAAACGAGATGGAGGCACCCGGCGACGGTACGGCTGATGAGCGAGATCGGGATTCGCCTGGCGTCCGCGCCTTTGCCTTTGCTTTTATTCTTGCTCAAACTTGCTGCCAGCAAGTAGGCTGGTGGCGATAGAACGGTTTTGCTTGCCGTTCTCCCCTCCCCTGTATTCCGCGGATTCTTGCCGGCAGCGTTGATTTATATCCACGCGTGCAATGTCTCAGGCATGCTGTATCCACCCTTCGCTGGCCGAGGATGGAGAGCCTGACTTACGCCTTAGGGTCAGGCGTGCGCGATTCGCGTGGTCCGCGGTGAAGCAGTCAATCGATCGACTGACTGCATTTTGGTACTGACACCAACTCTGAAGGGGATTTTAATGAGCCGCGTCATCGTCATCGGAGCAGGCGCCATGGGCCTCGCAGCGGCTTACCGCGCGGCAGTTAATGGTCACAGTGTGGAGATTTTCGAATCCGCACCGGAACCCGGCGGGATGGCCGGGCACTTTGACTTCGGCGGGCTCTCGCTAGAGCGCTTTTATCATTTCGTTTGCAAGGGCGACGCGCCTACATTTGCACTCATGGACGAACTGGGCATCCGTGACAAGATGCGCTGGCGTGAGACATCCATGGGATTTGTGATGAGGCACAAGCTCTTCAAATGGGGCGATCCCATCGCCTTGCTCCGCTTTCCTTATCTCAGCTGGTTTCAGAAACTGCGGTACGGTTTATTTGCGTTCGTGTGCTCACGGCGAAATTCCTGGCCTCGTCTCGAACACGAATCGGCACAAAGCTGGATCCTTCGCTGGTGCGGTCAGGATATCTACGACCGTTTTTGGAAACCACTCTTTCAGCACAAGTTCTATGAGTATGCCGACAACATATCGGCATCTTGGATTTGGACCCGAATTCGCCGTATCGGCCGCTCCCGTCGCAGCGTGTTCCAGGAAGAGCTAGGCTACATCGAAGGCGGATCGCTTACTCTGATAAACGCCTTGATGGATGCCATTAAGGCGCACGGCGGCAAAATTCATCTCGGAGAGGGAGCGCGGCGTGTCACGGTAGAGTCCGGACGCGTCACCGGCGTTGAAACGGCCAAGCGGTTTGTTGCTGCGGATGCTGTGATTGCGACGATACCAACGCCGCTGGTTTCCGCCCTGATACCAGATTTGCCGGAATCCTTGAAGCGACGCTACGACGAAATCCATAACATTGGCGTAATTTGTGTGATTTTCAAACTGGCACGTTCGGTAAGTCAGCATTTCTGGGTGAATGTCTCGGAGCCGGAGATCGGTATCCCGGGAGTCATTGAGTTTACGAATCTGCGTAAGCTGGGCGATGCCAATATTGTTTATGTGCCGTACTACATGCCGGTGACGAACATAAAGTTCTCGTGGCCAGACAGCCAATTGCTGCATGAGGCGTTTCTGTGCCTCCAGCTCATCAATCCGGCTCTTGAGCAAAAGGACATTCTCGATACCAAAGTGGCGCGTCTGCGTTACGGACAGCCTATCTGCGAGCCGGGGTTTGCCGCTAAAATTCCAGCCGTGCAAACTCCCATCATCGGACTCCAGGTTGCCGATACCTGCTATTACTATCCCGAAGATCGAGGCATTGCCGAAAGCGTCCGACTGGGCTCGGAGATGGCGGCTTCGCTCGGTACAGCAACGCCGAGCGTCACTCCCGCAGCCTCTCCTGTCGCAGCTTTTGCGATTCCATAACTGCATTTGAGGTCCTGTAACAACCCCACGCTGACGCGGATTCGCATCCGTGAGGCCGTGGCTCGAACTCCGCAACCTTGCGTTCGCTAACCTGGAGCTTAAACCTGATGCAACTCTCATTTTCGGGCATTCGCAGGATCTTGTTTCATCCAGCTTTTTTGTGTGCCCTCGCCCTCGCTCTATGTGCCATTGCCACCATACCCAGACTCGATATGGGATTCGATGACGACTTTTCCTATATCTGGACAGCGCGGGTGATGGCGAATACCGGCCGGATTGTCTACAACGGCTGGGCGACGGCCATGCTAGGTTGGCAGATTTACTGGGGCGCACTCTTCATAAAGCTGTTTGGCTTCTCATTCGCCGCGATGCGCGCCTCTATTCTTTTCGTGGCGATGGCCACCGCCGCCCTCTTGCAGCGTCTCCTGGTGCGCCTGGGTATTAATGAGTGGAATAGCATCCTGGCGACGCTCACCATGGTCACATCTCCCATATTTCTGCCTTTCGCACTCAGCTTTATGAGCGACGTTCCGGGACTATTCTCCATTGTTGTGTGTCTCTATGGATGTGTCCGCAGCGTGCAGGCCAAGTCCGATAAATCAGCGATTGCGTGGCTTATCTTCGCTGCCTCCACCAATATGATTAGTGGGACAGTCCGGCAGATCGCATGGCTCGGAGTCATAGTCATGGTCCCGTCCACGGCCTGGGCGATCCGCCAGCGCAAAGGAGTTCTTGCTACGGGGTTGATCCTGTGGGTAGCTTCGCTCGTTTTTATTGCCGGGTGCATGCATTGGTTCAAAAATCAGCCCTACTCACTCTCCGAGCCACTCATTGCCGGACTCAATATCTTTACCTATAAGTATCTGGGCTTCTTACTATTTTCTCTGCCCCTTCTGATGGCGTACCTGATCCGTTCTCCGTTCAAGGAAAAATGGATGCGGGTGCAGGGCGGAGCAGCTCTTATTGCTACGGTGGCATTGGCCGCGGCCGTCGTCGTGTCTACTCACCATATGCCGAAAAACCTGATGGCGCCTTTTTCGGACGAAGGCGTTTCCGTCAAAGGGATAGACACCCATGCGATCGCTGGAGTGCGCCCCGATGTCTTTCCTTTTTCACTCCGGGTGCTATTAACTCTCTTGATTGTCGGGGCATCTCTGGCATTTCTCATTTGCGTGATCAATCAATCCCGCCTTCCCGATAAAGACGGACCGGCAATCAATGCTCGAATAAGCAGCCAGGTCCTGTGGACCATTCTCGGTCCCTTCTCTATGGCTTATATCGCACTTCTTGTGACGAGAGGGATTCTCTATGACCGCTACTTTTTTCCTCTTTTGTTGGTTTTCATCATCTGTCTCGTGCGTTTCTATCAGTCTAAGATCGCTTTCAACCTTCCCCTGTCTTCTGCGGCGTTAGTGATCGTTTTTGCCGTGTTCAGCGTCCTCACAGTGCATGATTGCTTCGCTGCCGGCCGGGCGCGCCTGGCGGCAGCGGCTGAACTGCGTGCAGCTGGGATTTCGAGAGGAGAAATCAGAGGAGGGTTCGAGTATGACGGATGGACTCAACTGGAGGCTTACGGATATATCAACGATCCAAGACTTCGACTACCTGTGGGAGCATTTCATAAGTTTCCGCAGGGGTGGTGGCCTGCGGGCGTGGTCTGGTTCGATCCTATAATGCCGGCAGTGCAACCCAAGTATCAGTTGTCCTACAGCCTGTTGCCGGGTTTCGTAGAATGCAGATTCCCTGCCGCGGAATATGAGACATGGCTGCCGTACCGGCGCCAAAAGATACTGATTCTCTGCCAGAAATGATCGGGCTCAATCGGTTATGAAAAACCCGCCGGCATGAGTCAGGCTATCCCCGCGAAGGATGCACCTTCAATATTTCTCGAGCAATCACCATCCTCTGAATCTCGCTGGTGCCCTCGCCGATGGTGCACAGCTTCACGTCCCGGTAGAACTTCTCTGCCGGGTAATCCTTGATAAAGCCATAGCCTCCGTGAAGCTGCACCGCCTCGTCGCAGATGCGCACGGCGACTTCGCTCGAGTAGAGCTTGGCCATGCTGGATTCCCTGGTTACGCGCTGGCCTGCATCCTTGAGGACTGCGGCGCGCTGGGTGAGCAGGCGCGCGGCGTCGAGCTCAGTGGCCATGTCGGCGAGCTTCCACTGGATGCCTTGAAACTCGGCGATGGCTTTGCCGAACTGGCGGCGCTCTTTGACATATTTGAGGGACGCGTCGAGTGCGCCCCGGGCGATGCCCAGCGACAGAGCGGCGATCGAAATGCGTCCTCCGTCGAGGATGCGCATGGCGTCGATGAAGCCTTCGCCGATCTTGCCCAGCAGGTTTTCTTCGGGGATGACGCAGTCTTCGAAAATCAGCTCAGACGTGTCGCTGGCGCGGAGGCCGAGCTTGTTCTCTTTCCTGCCGGGACGAAAACCGGGCGTGCCTTTCTCGACGACGAAGGCCGAGAGCCCATGCGTCCCTTGCGAGCGGTCGGTGACGGCGATGACCACAGCCACGTTGGCATGGCTGCCGTTGGTGATAAATGTTTTCGTACCGTTCAACACCCAGCCCTGACCGGTACGCGTAGCCGTGGTGCGGGCTGCCGAGGCGTCGGAGCCGGAGCCGGGCTCGGTGAGCCCCCAGGCGCCCAGCCATTCGCCGCTGGCTAACCTGGTTACATACTTGCGGCGCTGCTCTTCATTGCCGGCGAGAAAGATGTGGTTGGTGCAGAGGGAATTGTGGGCGGCAACAATAATCCCGATAGACCCATCGACCGCTGACAATTCTTCGATGGCCAGCATGTAGTCGACGTAGCCCATGCCTGCGCCGCCGTATTCGGCGGGAAAGATAATGCCGAGCAGCCCCATCTCGCCCAGCTGCTTCACCACGTCGGAGGGAAACTCGTTGGCCTCGTCCCAGCGCATAATGTGCGGCGCGATCTCATTGGCGGCAAATTTGCGGATGGCGGCGCGCAGCTGCTCCTGATCCTCGGTGAGCGTAAAGGGATAAGTATTTGGGGCGGCTTGGGCCAGGGAAGAGGCGGTCATAAAAACTCCGGAAAAGCTGAGTATGAAAACGGAGATGCGAAAACCCGTGATCCTAGCAGGTTACGGTATGGATTGGCGAGGATATCCCGGCCAGCGGTTCCCGGAATGAAACCTCTCGATTGCTTACTCCGCTTTGAGCACATGCCGCGGCCAGATGCGGACTACCACCACCAGCAGCAGGGCGACATCCAGCCAGAGTGCGCGGTTCAGGATGCCCCATCGCACGAATCGCGGGGTGGCAAAGCCTCCAATGACGGCTCCGAGGAGAAATGAGGTGCATATGGCCGCAAAATCGCGAATCAGGATTGCATTCTCCGGAGTTCGCTGCCCTGAGAGCCAGTCGAAGAGGCCTACGCTCAGGGTTCTCAGGTTTCCAGTGGTAAAAGTCGAGTTGTAACTATGGCCGTGGATGTCGCGAAACGTCTGTACCTGTACCGATGCGGCAAAGGCTATCGTGGTGGTGATCCAGAAGTCGGCAGTTCGAGCCGGCAAGAGGCTCAATACTGCGAGGATTGCGATTTCGAGGGTCAGCACGGAAAGATAATGAAAGCGGATGCGGCGACGGGCCGCGGAGAGCTCAATGAGCTTGGCCGTCGATACGCCAACCAGAAAGGCCAGGATGGGCGGCAGGTGGCGCAGCCCGGTGCCCCAGGTTCCGGAGATGCAATTGACGCCGAGCAGTACCACATTGCCGGTCATGGCATTGGCGAAGACGTGGCCATGGCCGATATAGGTAAAAGCGTCTAGATAGCCGCCCGCTAAAGCCAGAAGCGCGGCGGTAGCTGCGGAGGGAATAAGATCGTTGGCCTCCTGCGCAGAAGGCGGCTTTGATTCAGCCAATTCCTGCTGGTCAGGCATGACTTAGGAGGTGAATTGCGCGGAATGAGACAGGAACAACTTCGATAGGAACAACTAGGCCACGTTGCGGGGCAGGCGGCCGCGCAGCTCTTCGGGGATGCGGCCCTGCAGGACGCGTGCCTGGGCCAGCGCCATTCCGGTAATGTAGACCGGAGCTGGGGTAGTCACCGCGATCAGCACCCAGGAGATCAGCGAAACCAGCAATCCGACAGTAGCAGCGGTCTGGAGGGTAAGCGCGACGTAGCGATGCTCCAGGTGCATCTGCAGCGACCAGTTACGCAGCGGCTCGATGTGATGGATGACGGCCAGCGCGGAAATGAATGCCAGCACGGAAATCGTGCTCACGCCAATCAGCGCAACATCAATCGTGCGGTGGAGGCGCTGCCGGCTGCGGCAGTGCTCGCACTCGTCAAGATGGCCTTCGTAGTCCTTGCGCATCTCGGGAGAGATACCGGAGATGTCGTAGCGCCAGCTGGAAAGGATGTCGCCTACGACTTGGTCGGTGCATGCTGTCATCGCTAAAAATTTCCCCGTACTTTCTGCCATCAACCACTTGCGAATCAAAGAAATAAACCCGCCGCCGGCCGGTCCTGACCGGACCCGATTCGATTGACGCTTACCAGGGATGTTCTTTTCACTATAACACCCTATAAAACAATAGATTCCAGATATGTCTCCTGGGTCGCCAATAAAAGTTTATTGGCCAGCAGGCTCATATGGTCGCGCAGCGCGTGCTCGGCCGCAATCCTGGCCAGTTCGGGAAGATTATTGCTTTCAGAGAGATGCGCGAGCACCACATAAGCGGCCTGGCCGTCATAACTGTTTTCGAGAAAGTCCGCCGCGGCGTGGTTGGACATATGTCCGACGCGCGACATAACCCGCTGCTTCACTGACCAGGGATACGGTCCGTCGCGCAGCATGTCCAGATCGTGGTTGGACTCGAGCATCAGGATGTCGCAGCGGCGCAGGCGCATCGCGGCATTGGGTGGCATATATCCAAGATCGGTGGCCAGGCCGATGCGGATGCCCTCCGTCTCAAAGACAAAACCTACGGGGTCGGCGGCATCGTGAGGGATGGTGAACGGGGTGACGGCGATATCGCCGATCGAAAAACCCTGTCCTGCCGAGAAGTACTCGACGGCGGGCAAAGCGGAGGGATCGGATTTGGGTTCAGAAATCGGTGCCGATACCGCGTCCATCTGCGGTTCGCAGATGGCCTCCTGCTCTTCTTCAAAAGCCTCGCGATCATCGATCTCCGGATTCACCAGCGCGATCTCCGGATTCACCGGCGGGGCCGCTGCCGCCTTGCGCTGGGCCAGCCAGTCGGCGTAGGTCATGCGCTTGCGCGGGGTCATCCAGCGTGACCAGGCACGATGCGTAGGCTCGGTGAAATACACCGGGATGCCTAGTTTGCGCGCAGTCACTGCCAGGCCCTGCACATGATCCTGATGCTCGTGGGTGACGAGAATCGCATCGAGGGTGCGTGGATCTTCTCCCGCGGCCGCCATGCGCTTGAAGAGCTCGCGGCAGGAGAGACCGGCATCAACCAGGATGCGGGTGCGCGAGCTGGAGACAACGGTGCTATTGCCCTTGGAACCCGAGGCCAGCACTGTCATCCGCACCATATCTCAAAAGGATACCCCTGCCGGGTGTGGAAGGCGCGGTACGAAATCGGGAAAGAGGCGGCGGAGAATCTTGATTGGCTACAGCTGCCCGTATCGGGAGCGGCAGCTGCAGCCAGTCATTCCGCGGAAGGTGATTCGTATTTATAAAATCCGCGCCCGCTTTTGCGGCCCAGCCATCCGGCGTCAACCATGCGGATGAGCAGCGGGCAGGGGCGGTATTTCGGGTCGCCCAATCCATCCTGCAGCACGCGCATGATGTCGAGGCAGACATCGAGGCCGATGAAGTCGGCGAGCGTCAGCGGGCCCATGGGATGAGCCATGCCCAGCCTGAAGACCTCGTCGATGGCTTCGGCCTTAGCTACGCCTTCCATCACCGCGTACATGGCCTCGTTGAGCAGCGGCATCAGCACCCGGTTCGAGACGAAACCCGCAGCGTCGTTGACTTCGACCGGCGTCTTGCCCAGCTGCCCGGTGAGCGTCTTCACCGTGTCATAGGTGGCCTGCGAGGTCTGCAGGCCGCGGATGACCTCGACCAGCTTCATAACCGGGACAGGATTGAAGAAGTGCATGCCAATCACCTGCTCGGGCCGCCGGGTCTGCGCGGCGAGTTTGGTAATGGAGATGGAAGATGTGTTCGAGGCCAGGATGACGTGCGCGGGCAGCAGGCGGTCAAGCTCGGCGAAGATCTGCGCCTTGACCTCGAAGCGCTCGGTTGCGGCTTCCACGATAAAGTCGCAACCCGCCAGCATGCCGCGATCGAGAGTGGCGGTGATGCGGGCCAGCGCCGCGTCCATCTCCTGCTGCGAGATCTTTTCTTTGGCGACTTCGCGGCTCAGGTTTTTGCGGATGGTCTCGATGCCGCGATCGAGAAACGACTGCTGGACTTCGCATAGCTGCACGTTGAAGCCGCTGCGCGCGAAGACGTGGGCGATGCCGTTGCCCATGGTGCCCGCGCCCAGCACGCCGACGGATTTGATTTCAGACATTTCTCTTCCCACCTCGAGAAACGTCAGTGTACCCAAATTGCGAAGGCATGAATTCGCAAACGTCTCACGCTGCGCGGATTCTTGCGTGTACCGGGGTGAATGTGGCTAGCTGATGGCTACCAGTACGGCGGTGATGTTGTCGTGGCCGCCTGCGTCGTTGGCGGCTTCGACTAGGCTGCGGGAGATGGCATCGGCATCTTCCTGGCTGCGGGTCATCTCCTTGAGCATTTCGACGATGCGCTCGTCGGAGAGCTCGCGGGTGAGGCCGTCGGAGCAGAGCAGGAGCAGATCGCCGGGCTCGAGATCGATCTCCGATGTCTCCGGAGCCACGGTTTTCTGGGTTCCGATGGCTCTGGTAATCACGTTACGCAGCGGCGAGCGATCGGCCTGATCTTGAGTGAGCTGACCCAGCCTCACCTGCTCGTCGACCAGGGAGTGGTCGTTGGTCTGGCGCAGCAGCTCTCCTCCACGGAAGAGATAACAACGGCTGTCGCCGACGTGGGCGATCACGGCGCGCCTGCCTACAACCACGGCAGCCACCAGCGTGGTGCCCATGCCGTGCAGAGCCGTATCTTTTTCCGAGCGGACATAGACGAGCCGGTTGGCGGCTTCAATCGCGTCTTCGAGAACGCTCTGGGTGTGCGCGTCACGCTCGGCCGAGCACATGCGCTCGATCAGCGTGTCCACAGCGAGGCGGCTGGCAATTTCACCCGCGGCTGCTCCGCCCATGCCATCGCAGACCACAAAGGCTCCGGCATCCAGGCAGTATCCGAAGGAGTCTTCGTTGGTGGCGCGGACCGAGCCGGTGTGGCTGTGGGCGGCTGCCTCAATCTTGGTTGGTGTCTGCATTCTTCTGAGACGATTTCGACCTGCTCCAAGATACACTAGCGGGCCGGTGGCCATCTCGGGAATCACCCATAAGACGCAAATCTCCTGTTCATCGGGAAATAAGCCGAAGCAGGGTTGCCGAAGAGAAAACCGTTTCTGAGCAACCGGAAATCAGGTCATTTACCACCTGCTACTACCTGCCTCGGGGATGAGTTGAAGCTGCGCGGCCACACAAAAGAGTGAACTGGCGGCGGCTTTGAAGCCTAGCCGAACGAGACCAGGGTATTCCGGCGCCAGCTCAATTCCGACCCCGGCGCTGATCCTTTGCGTTTTACTCCAGCGGCCAGGAGTGCTAGCTTGTTGGCAACATGCGTCTTGCCCGCCGCCTGGCCCTTCCACTTCCTGGCATCCTGGTTTCGATCCTGGTTTCGATCCTGCTTATCGCACCCGCCGCACGCGCCGACAGCTGCGACGTCGCTCCACCCCACCCGCTCACACCCGAACAATTGGAGACAATCGGGGGCAACTTCACGCGAGCCGAAAGCCTTTACCGCGAGGATCTAACCAAGAGCCCAAAAGACGTCACATTGATTGCCGGGCTGGCCCGGACGCTGCTGGCAGAACAGAAAATCGACGATGCGGAATCGACCGTTCGCGCCGCGCTCGCCTCCGATCCGCAATCGCCTGAGCTGCTGACGGCGCTGGCCGAGATTCAGTATCGCCAGGGCCTTCCCTGGGAAGAAGCAAAAACGCTCATGGCGGCGCAGATTCGCGGTGTCTGCTATGCACGTCTGCATCTCGCATTCTCTGCATATCATCGTCTGAACTCGTTCTACGCTTCGGCGTTGCGTGAAATCCAGGTTGCGCATCAGCTTGACCCTTACGACCCGGCGATCCGCAGAGCATGGATCGAGTCACTCCCTCTCGAGCAGCGCATCGATGAATTGCAGAAATATCTCTCCGCACATGACAACAATCCCGAGGCGGTGAAAAACGCGGAGCACGAGCTCGTCTACCTGCAGAACCGCTTAGAGAATCGATCGAACGCGTGCCATCTGGCATCGAGCGTGACGTCGACTGACATTGACTTCTCGCCGATTCTCATCGATCCGCAGCACATACGTGGCTGGGGCCTGGAGGTGGCCTTCAACGGCCACAAATCACGGCTCGAAGTCGATACCGGCGCTGGCGGACTCTACATCAGCCGCTCGGTGGCGGAACACGCAGGACTGAAGCCGATTGCCAAGTCGGAGATTGGCGGCATCGGCGACAAAGGCGCGCAGTCGGGCTATACCGCCTATGCCGATTCCATCAAGATCGGCGGCCTGGAATTTCAGAATTGCGTTGTGGAAGTGAGCGATCGCAAAGATGTCGTCGAAATCGATGGGCTGATCGGCATGAATGTATTCTCAAGTTTCCTGTTGACGCTCGACTTTCCCTGGCACAAGCTCTCGCTGAGCCCACTGCCGCCTTATCCTGGCACGGCCGCAGCGCCTGCTGCGCTGAATACCGAGCAGGCCAGCACGCCAGACGAAAAGAGCCCCGATGCGCCATCACCTTCCACGCCCGAGCCCAAACCGTCACGCGGACCGCATGACCGCTATATCGCGCCGGAGATGGAGAAGTGGACGAAGGTCTATCGCGTGGGGCACAACATCATCGTTCCCACCGCCCTCAACGGCAAGACGATGCGTCTTTTCATCATGGACACGGGCGCATTTCGGACCTCGATCTCTCCAGCCGCGGCGCGTGAAGTGACGAAGGTCCGGTCGGACGACTACGCCTCGGTGCATGGCGTCTCCGGCAAAGTGCAAAACGTCTCGCGTGGGGACAAGGTGATTGTGCAGTTTGCCGGACTGAAGCAGGAGACGGATGGCATGCTTTCCTTCGACACATCCGGAATCAGTCGAAGCGCAGGCACAGAAATCTCAGGGTTTCTCGGCTTCGATGTGCTGCATCTGCTGGTGGTGAAGATCGACTACCGCGACGGGCTGGTGAACTTCGAATATTCAGAGGACCGCGGGTATCAGCATATCCGTTGAGAGCCGCTATGTAGTCACGGTGCGCTGCATTACATTTGCCGCAGCGACATGCTGCCGGACAAAATCGACAATCTCATCGGTCAGCGATTCGCCCGGTCCCAGCACATATTGCGGCTTGCCCTGCAGCAGCTTCACGCTGATGCTCGACCAGCGCGGCGCCAGCTCCATTCCCGAGCTGCGCAGCAGAATGGCATCGGCGCGATCGAGAAAGAGGCGCGCAGAGTCCTTGAAGTCAGCGGTCCCATAGTCGAGAACAGTGAGATAGAGATCGGGCTCGAGAAACTGCATCAGGCTGTTCGATTCGAACATGGCATTCTCCGCCGCGGCCAGCTCCTTGCGAATGCGCGGCATGGCCTCGGCAAGCATGCCCTGCCGGGTACGGACCCATAACGAGCGCACGGCGCCGGCAGCAAGAAAGCGCGCGCTGTCTGTGCCGGTGTTGGGATCTCGCTCGGCACTGATGGCGATGGTGTGATCGTCCGTCTGGCAATCGCAGGGTGCGCCGTCTGCGGTGCAAAATCCGTGCCCGTACTGCGTGATCTTGAAGGCGGTCCAGTTGAGATCTTTGAGTTGCGCGATGAGGCCGGCGGCGACAGAGGTCTTGCCGATGTTACGCGAGTGCCCGCCGACGACGACGATGGCCACGGCTATTCCTTTTTCTTTCGCGATGCGGATTTGCGCGGAGCTTTCCTGGACTTCGCCTCTTCAGCGGGCGTTTTGTGGGTGAGGCGTGAAACGGTGGCCAGCTCTTTCAGATAATCCTTGAGCGGACGCGCCGGTCTCCCCCAGAAGACCACGCCCTCGCCTTTCACTTTCTTATGCGTGAGCACGCCGGAGCCGGAGCCGAGGATGACGCGCTCGCCCACCGTTGCGTGATCGCCGATGCCCACCTGCCCGCCGACGATGGCGTAGTCGCCGATCACGCTGGAACCCGAGATGCCGGTCTGTGCGGCGATCACCACATGTTTCCCGACATGCACATTGTGGCCGACAT
This sequence comes from uncultured Acidobacteriaceae bacterium, assembly GCA_963745105.1. Classification (GTDB taxonomy): domain Bacteria; phylum Acidobacteriota; class Terriglobia; order Terriglobales; family Acidobacteriaceae; genus Silvibacterium. The sequence goes on along the minus strand of CAVUWQ010000021.1, from coordinate 201,962 downwards.
GAACCAGGTTGTCGATCTTCACACCTTTTGCCAGCCGCGTCTCTTCAAGCGCTCCACGGTCGACCGTAGTGTTGGCGCCGATTTCGACATCATCTTCGATGATGAGGCGTCCCTGCTGCGGAAACTGGATATATTCGCCGGTCTCGTTGTCGCGCACGTAGCCGAAGCCATCCGCGCCGAGCACCGCGCCTGCATGCACGACAACCCTGTCCCCCAGCTCAACTCCGCTGTAGATCACCACGCGAGGATAGATGTGGCATTCGCGGCCGATGGTCACGCCGGCTGCGACGATCGCGCCCGCTCCGATAACGGTATCGTCGCCGATCTTCACTCCCGGTTCGATCACTGCATAGGCACCGATGGAGATGCGACGGCCTTGCACCACACTGCCGTCGATGATCGCCGCTGGATGAACGCCTGAAGGCGGAGGAGTTGCACGCAACTCACGAGTCGCCAGTGCAAAAGCCAGACGCGGCTGTTTGACTACCAGCAGCGGTTTTCCAACCCCATCTTCAGGCGCAATTTTCGCCGCCACAATCACTGCCGCCGCATGCGAGGACAGAGCGTCAGAAAGCGACGACTCATCTTCTGCAAAGACGAGGTCGCTCTTTGAGGCGGTCTTCGCACTGGCTACACCGGTAATTTCGGGCATAGGCTCTGCGGGAGGCATGCGCAGTTCGGCTTTGAGCAGCTCAGCGAGTTGAATCAGTCGCGCCATGTCTTAAGAAATCTTATTCCTTCATGCAGCCTTTGTTATCAGTAGATGCCTACATCAGCGGTGACGCCATGCCGGAGAGCAAGGCGCCTCGAAATTTCATCAACCGCTAACTGAGATATGGCCCGAATCGATTCATCACTCTTCCATCCTCGCTGGTGTCATCGAGGATCAGAACCTCATACTGCTTGCCTTCCGGCGATACACGTACTACCACGTGGCCGTGCTGGCTCAGCATCTTGTCCGACAATCTGGCATCGGCCAGGCTGGCAGCATGCACCAGGCCTGTCGAGACGACGTCGTGAGGTCCGGGCTCGAGCACCGGGCTGTATAGCTCGTCTAGGACGGAAAGCGCTGGATGGGATGCATGCCAGGACTGAAGGATATAAATCCGGGACTGCATGGAGCGGACGAAGGCCGGGCAGGTGCCGTCGTAGTAGCCGTGATGGTCGAGCGTGGACACGCTGACGGGGCCCGCTACGCGCGCTGCGGCCGTTTCGACATCCATCCATGGCTGCGAACCGAAGCGTGTGTCGCAGGTGAGATCGCCTCCCGCGTAGTAACGGAATGAACCGTAGCTCAGGCGCAAAGCAATCGAGCAGGCGTTTTCTGTAGGCAGCTCATTGGGTTTTAGAGCAGCGATGTCCGGGAACAAGCGAACGGTCTCATCGCCCCTGCCTGTCCAGACTTCGCCATTGGCGGCGAGATTGCGGACCTCCATCGACGCGTCATGACTGTGCTGGAGCGCGATCTGCGCAGCGGAGCCGACATCCAGGCGCTCGACCTTGGTCCCGTGCTTCGCAGCGTAGCGAGCGAACTTGATGTAATTCAGCGTTGCGTCATAGGTTGCCGGAGACGGATATGAGTAGTCCGGAAAGCCTCGGTCGATCAGGCATCGAATCGGAATCATCTCGGCGACGTCCGTCACGCCGGTGAGCCGGTACTCTCCCGATCTGGCAAGCGGCGATGCCGGAGCCAGATCGCCCATGTGGTCGCCGTGGAAGTGGGTCAGAACAAAATAATCGAGTTCCTGCCGGGGAGCGGCTCGCAGATGATGCAATGCGTATCGTCCGATCCATTCCCCCGGCCGGCGTGAATCATCGGGACGAGCGGGGCCCAGGGCGTCCACAGATGTACTGACTGCTCCCGCGTCGATCATGATCGACGTTCCATCGGGGCATATCGCCAATGTGGAGTTGCCGCGTCCGGTGGAAATGTGGTGGATGTCGAGGAGCCCCTGCCGCCACGGCTCCATCGTTTGCACCGGCAGCGCGGAACCGGCGGAGTTCTGCAGCGCGAGGAGCTTTCCCGATTCGATCAGGGCGAGGGTGGATGCCGCTCCGCGAAGAAATTGCCGTCTGTTCAACATGAGTTGCAGATTCCCTTTGCTTGCTTCAACGTGGATACAGCGGTGCTTCACCCTCGGGTCGAGTCTTCCAGCGGCGATGCACCCAGAGCCACTGGCTGGGATATTTGCGGATGTACGATTCAATCACGGCGGTGAAGCGGGCCGTGTTCTCGATGGAGTCGCGCTCGTCGTCGCCGGTCGCTGCCAGCTCGATCTCCTCACCGAAATGCAGCACGTACTTCTGCTCGCTTTCTTCCCAGAGCATGAATCCCGGCAACACCGCTGCTCCGGTCTTCAATGCCACGCGTGCCAGTCCCGACGCGGTACAGGCCTGATGGCTGAAGAAGGGCACAAAGACGCCTTGTGGCGGGGTCATGTTCGTATCCATCAGGATGCCGACCGTTTCGCCCTGGCGCATGGCGCCGAGGAGACCGCGCGCAAAATCATCCTTATGCAGGACCTTGTTGCCATGCAGGCAGCGGTAATGGTTGACGAGTCGATCGACCCGGGCATTGTCCAGCCGCCGGATGACCATGCTCATGGGATAACCCATCAGGGAGTGGTAGTAGCTGGAGAGCTCCCATGCACCGAGATGACCGGTGACGATAAGCACGCCTTTGCCCTTGGCCTGGGCCGCGAGGTAGCGATCCAGCCCGTCGCAGCGGAGAAAGCTCTGAGTATTTGCCTGGGTGTAGTGAGGCATCTGGCAGAATTCCGCCAGCAGCCATCCCAGATTGAGGAAGAGCCCGCGGAGAATCTGCTCCCGCTCTTCCAGAGATTTCGCGGGGAAAGCCAGCTCGAGGTTGCGCAGCCCCACTTTGCGCAGCCGCGACAGCATGGCAAAGCCAGCCGCACCCAATCCCGCTCCGAGCGCACGCGCCCAGGAGCGCGGCAGGCCGCCCAGCACCTTCAGCCCTATGAAAACAACGGCGTATTCCAGTCTTTCTCTCATCACCCAAGGCAGCAACCCTCAGTGTAAACGGCGCAACGAGCAGATACTCCTGCCGATCGTCTAGTCTTAAATGCGCCTGAAATAATCTGAACCGCGGAGAGAGATAACGAAGGATGGCCTTCTATGAGAATGAGCTGTCGCGCCTGGTAGAACAGCTCAACCGTAAGCCGGCTCCGGATCGAACGTCAGACGATCTTTCCCTGGACAAGATACTGGCTCTCGCGGTGCAGAAAAACGCATCCGATCTTCTCTTCGTTGCCGGATCTCCAATCACCCATCGCATTCGCGGCGCGCTGACGCTGGCCCAGGCCCCTCCGCTGTTGCCGGAGGATATACGCGCACTGCTGCTGCCTCTGCTTTCGGCAGCACAACTCGAAGAGCTTGAGACAAGCCGGTCCCTGGATTTCTGTTTTGTGCGCGGATCGATCGGACGCTTCAGGGCCAACTTCCACTATCAGCGCGGCACGCTCGCCGCGAGTATCCGCCTGCTCCCCGCACATGTTCCCTCGCTGGAATCATTGCATCTGCCTCTGACACTGGCTGCGCTTGCGGAGCGCAAGCAAGGACTGATTCTGCTGACGGGGCCTACGGGATGCGGTAAGACCTCGACATTGGCGGCGCTTATCGACCTCATCAACGAACGCCGGCGGGATCACATCATCACCATCGAGGAGCCAGTCGAGTATCAGCACGCCAACCGCAATTCCATCGTCGAGCAGATTGAAGTCGGTCAGGATACGCCGTCATTCGCGCATGCGGTGCGCGCGGTCCTGCGTCAAGATCCGGATGTGATTCTGGTGGGAGAGATGCGGGACACCGAAACCATGGCGGCGGCACTGACGGCTGCGGAGACAGGCCATCTCGTGCTTTCATCGCTGCACACCAACGATGCATCGCAGACCATGTCACGGATCCTGGATTTGCTGCCATCAGGCCATCAGACGCAGATGAGACAGCAGTTATCGCTGGCGCTTCTTGCGGTCATCGCCCAGCAGCTGGTTCCTGCCGCCGATCACACCGGCCGCTATCCAGCGATAGAAATCATGATCGCCACCAGCGGCATCCGCAACCTGATCCGCACCGGTCAGGACCACCAGATAAGAACCCATATTTCTACCGGACGAAAAGAAGGGATGATGACCATGGAACAATCCTTAGCGGATCTGGTGAGAGCGGGACGGATTTTGCGGGAGACCGCATACGAACACTGTTATCACGTTGGGGAGCTGACTCAGTATCTCGATATCTGACTCGGCACGGTGGCGGTCTCAAAACGAGAAAGGAATGCGTGAGCAAATTCCGCATTCCTTCATTGAAATTAAAATTAATGCCGAGGAAAAAATAGTGCTGACCAGCATTGCGATCCTGAGGGTAAGGCTACGAAGCTTTGCCGCGCAGTTCCTGTTCCGCGCGCAGCCAATCCTGTTCCGCGTGGCCATCCTGCCATCCACGTTCTGCCCAATACTTGCGGGCAAGGGCAGCGATCTCTTCCTGGGACGGAGCCGCGACCGCCTTGATCTCTTCCACCTTCGATTCGGCCTTTTTGGCTGATTTCTTCGGTTTCGCGGGTGCCTTTGCCTTCTTTACGGATTCCTCTGCCATTCCAATCTCCTTCACTGGGTTTCGCCGCCAACCGTGCGGGGCATTCTTCCTTAGAATACGAAACTTCTTGAGCCTGTGGGAACACCCAAGACGCGTGGAGTATCTCCCTGCACAACGGAAATCCTGGGCCATCCAATACTCGAGCGCTCATCGGGACAGATGAAGACAACCGGAACTCCCCGGCATCTAATTTCATGTGAAGCAGCTACAATTCGCATTGCAAAGAAAGGTCGGTTTTCATGGATCAGCCACTCTCAGACGCCCTGGTGTTTTTCGGCGCCACCGGCGACCTCGCATACAAGCAGATATTTCCAGCCCTGCAGCAGCTGGCCAAGCGCGGCAAACTCAATGGCCCGGTACTGGGAGTAGCCAAGGCCGGTTGGAATCTCGACCAGCTCAAGGCCCGGGCGAAAGATAGCGTCGAGAAGCACGGGGGACTCGACCCAAAGGGCTTCGACGACCTGATGAAACGCCTGTGCTATGTCGACGGCGACTACGCCGATCCTGCGACCTTTCAACAAGTACGGAAGCAGATTGGCAGCGCCAAACATCCGCTGCACTACCTGGCTATCCCTCCCAGCCTGTTTATTGAAGTGATCCAGAAGCTCAAAGAATCAGGCTCGGCTGAAGGGGCGCGCGTGGTGGTGGAGAAGCCCTTCGGGCACGACTCGGAATCGGCTCATGCGCTCAATGAGGCTATTCACCAGGTCTTCGACGAGCTGGATATCTTCCGCATCGATCACTATCTGGGCAAGAACGCGGTGCAGAATCTCATTTTCTTCCGCTTCGCTAACGCATTCCTCGAGCCGGTGTGGAACCGCCAGTACATCGAGAGCGTCCAGATCACCATGGCCGAGCAGTTCGGCATTCAGGGCCGCGGCGCTTTCTACGATGGCGTCGGCGCGATTCGCGACGTGGTGCAGAATCACCTCATGCAGCTGCTCAGCAATATCGCGATGGAGCCGCCTCCGTGCCCGAGCGTTGAGGCTCTCCGCGACGAGCGCGGCAAGGTCCTCAAGAGCGTGCAGCCCATTCACCCTGACGAGATTGTGTTCGGACAGTTCCGCGGCTATCACGACGAGCCAGGCGTGAAGCCGGACTCGCAGGTCGAGACTTTCGCGGCTTTGCGTGTGCACATCAATTCGTGGCGATGGCGTGATGTGCCGTTCTACATCCGCACCGGCAAGCTGCTGCCGCTCACGGCCACTGAGGTGGTCGCCAAGTTCCGCAGCATTCCGCCAGTCTTCTCAGAGACGGTGCCGCCACAGAACTACGTCCGTTTCCGGCTCAGCGCCGAGCCGGTGATCGCTTTTGGCGGTTCAGTAAAAGAGGCGGGAGAACGGCTGCGTGGCTGCATGGTGGAGCTGGTGGCAAACCAGGAATGTGGAACCGTCAACGTGCTTCCCTATGAGGAGCTGCTCGAGGACGCGATGGAAGGCAATCAGACCTGGTTTGCGCGCGAAGACTACGTGGAGGAATCGTGGCGCGTCATCGATCCGATTTTGAGAAACCATCCTGCACCGGAAATCTACGAGCCGGGAAGCTGGGGTCCGGAAAAAGCACTTAAACTTGCCGACGATGTGGGCGGCTGGTGGAACCCAAAATAAAGTTATATGGAAACAGGTACAAACAGAAAGGACCGGCGCGACGCCGGTCCTTTCTGTTTCATGACAGCAATGAATTTACTGTACTGAGTGGAAATACTTCGCAACGGTGCGGAGAAACGGCTTGGCGTCCGGAGGAGGCAGCACATTACCCTTCAGAATTTCCTGAAAGGTATGCGGCGTGCCGTAGTAGACGTTGGTGTCGTCCGTGTTCTGGCTGACCGAAGTTCCATCGAGATCGATGCCGGCAAACAATCCTTTGCTGCGCGAGTAGGTGAGTAGCTCGGAATTTAACTTCCAGTCGGTTGCAGCTTGAGCGTGGCGGCCGACGGGGCCGGCGGATGCGGAAGCATCACCGCCAATTTTGAATTTGCTCTTCAACAAATCCTGCATGCCGTTGTCGTTAACGGCCACCAGCACCAGGTCCGTGCCCTGTCCACCGATCTGCAGTCCAAAGGAGCCGCCTGCCATGCGGATGAAGGCTGGCGCACTCCAGCCATGGCCGGTGCGGCAAGTCACGACGCCCTGCCCATATTGGCCACCCACGATAAACGCCGCCTTTTTCAGACTGGGAACGACAGCGATGCACGTCGCCTGCTGCACAATGTTTGCGGGAATGCCTTTGTCCGGTGTCTGCGAGAGAGCATCAATGATGAGGCGCGCTTTTTCCATCCGGTCATTCAACGAAGCCATATCGCTTGCAGCAAATGCGGACAGGGAAAAACCCGCAATACACAAAGCGGCAAATATTTTCTTCATGATCTTTTCTTTCTCCTTGCTAAGTTGTCGTCGAAATTCCATACAGAGCGTGCTGCCACGGATGTCAGCTCGTCAAGAGTACCTGCTTTTCCGGATACAAGTCGGTAGGTAGGTAGATGCAAAGGAATCGCAGAAGGTTGAAGGTGAAGCTGGCAAAGGTCAACTAAAATTTGTTGGTACCGCTTTTGCTAACGGCGAACCTGCAAACATTCCTCATTGAACGAATTGCCAGATGGAGAAATTATTGGGCAACTGAAGATTGCGGCGGGAAGCAGAATTGGCGAGGAAAATCGGGAAAAAAATGGGGGCTGTGGATCACAGTCTCCTGCGCCGCCAGCCCCGTTCCCCAGATCTGCGTTGTTGCTAGTAACGTTGTAATACGTTACCAATTGAGATGCAAGGTAACCTAGGTGCAATGGACAAAAGTAATCACCGATGGTAACATTACCTAGGTGACGATTTTGCTTCTGGGAAAACCCTGGCTGGCTAATTATCGGAGCCCAACACCCGGTTCGCGGCATGGATCGACAGCGCTATCCTGTTTTGTACCCCTACTTTACGCATCAATCGCGCTACATAGGCCTTCACCGTCCGCTCCTCGATGCCCAGGCTGAGGGCTATTTCGCGGTTGGAGCGCGCCGCAACCAGCAGACGTAAAACTTCCTGCTCCCGCTCGGTGAAGGTGAAATTGTGCCGCAGGACGCGGCGTTCGGTGGCATGAAGCATGCGGTCGACAAACTTGGAAAGCACCTTCCGCGGCGCCCAGATGGAACCGCTTTCCACCACCTCGATGCACTGCGTGACCTGTTCCGGTGTAGCAGTTTCTTCAAGATAGCCCTTGGCACCCGCGGCGATGGCGCTGATGATGGTCTCTTCGTTGGCCTCGGAGCCCATCACGATCAGCTTAAGCTTTGGCCGCTGCTCTTTCAGCTTGGCCAGCGCTTCGAAGGAATCCAGGGGGTTCTGCAATCCGACCAGCACCATGTCCAGAGGCGCGTCGGCCATGGCCTGCTCGAGGCTTATGGTCACCGCAGCTACTCCTGGCACCTCGGCGAAGACGGATTCGAAGCCGGCCACACGGATCGGCTCGAAGTCGAGCAGACCGAGGCGGATAGGCATTTCGCGCTGAAGGGCTGAGGTCATGGGGCTCTCACTAAGCTTACAGCTTAGGCAAGACAATTCCCTGTTGTTTTTGATACTTGCCCTTCCGGTCGGCATAGCTTACTTCGCACGGCTCGTCGGATTGGAAGAAGAGAATCTGGCAGAGGCCCTCATTCGCGTAAACGCGGGCGGGCAACGGAGTGGTATTCGATATTTCCAGAGTGACGAAGCCCTCCCATTCCGGCTCGAAGGGGGTAACGTTCACGATAATGCCGCAGCGTGCATAGGTGGATTTGCCCACGCAGATGGTCAACACGTCGCGCGGAATCTTGAAATATTCGATGGAGCGGGCGAGCGCAAAGGAGTTCGGCGGGACGATGACGGAGTCGGCCTCAACCGTGACGAAGGAGCGCTCGTCGAAATTCTTGGGGTCGATAATCGCGCTGTTGACGTTGGTGAAGATCTTGAACTCGTTGGAGACCCGCAGGTCATACCCGTAGGAGGACAGGCCGTAGGAGATGACTCCCTCGCGGACCTGCTTCTCGCTGAAGGGTGAAATCATTCCGTGCTGCAGCGCCTGCTCGCGAATCCAGCGGTCACTCTTAATTGCCAAGAAATCTCCTCGCCGGAACGTTCGGGATAAAACGTCCGGAATTCCTTTTATTTAGTTCAAAAATTGCATCTTACGAGACACCTGATGCGTTGACAATGTTCAAAAAGCTTTCTAGCATCACACCAGCATTCGAGCCGCTCGCAGGAAACTCTCGTTTTTGGGGTGAAGACATTGATTAAGCAAGACATCATCCACCACGTGATCGAACGTACAGGCCTGCCCAGAGTGAAAGCCGAAGCCGCAGTGGACACTGTCTTCGAGAGCCTGAAGAAGGCTCTGGCCCACGGCGAACGCATCGAGCTTCGCGGATTCGGCGTGTTCAACGTTCGGCCCAGGAAGACGGGCATCGGCCGCAATCCGAGAACCGGGGCCGAGGTGACCATCACCCCGGGCAAAGCGGTCCGCTTCAAACCGGGCAAGGAATTGCACCTGCTCGATGGGGAGTAGTCTCCCCGGCAATCCTTTGTAAAATTCTGCGGGCGAGATGCTGCCCAGTTACTTCATGCGCAATGTGTGCTCGTGCACGGGCAGCTTCCACGTCCGCATGCGTCTGTGTGCCCGGAAGAATCCTGTTTTCATATAAAAACTAGCGACCACTCTCCTGCTCCTGCACTCGAAGGGATGATCGATTCCCGGAGGCGGTGGGTGGAAGTATCGTTGACGCCGGCCTGTCAGCCCCGGACACAAGGAGCTGTCATGACTGCGAAACAAGCCGCTACGTCCAAACCAACCGAAAAGTTCTCCGATGCGGAGGAATACGACCTTGTGGTTCTCGGCAGCGGCGAAGGCGGCAAGTACGTCGCGTGGACCTATGCGAGGCAGGGTAAACGCGTAGCCCTGATCGAGCGGAAATGGATTGGCGGCTCGTGCCCCAACATCGCATGCCTGCCCAGCAAGAACATCATTCACAGCGCGAAGGTGGCATCGTATTTCTTCCGCAGCGAAGAGTTCGGCATTTCGAAAGACAACGTGCGGATCGACATGGCCACGGTGCGCGAACGCAAGCGGAAGATGGTGGCCGGGCTGGTGCAGATGCATCTCGATAACTTCAAGGCGAGCGGAGCGGAGCTGGTGCTGGGGGCGGGACGTTTTGTTGCGCCGCGAACCATCGAAGTCGCGCTCAACGAGGGCGGCACGCGGGTTCTTCGCGGAGCAAAGGTGTTGATCGGAACCGGAACGCGCGCGACGGTTCCCGGGATTCCCGGCCTGGCGGAATCGTCGCCGCTAACCCATATCGAAGCGCTCGAGCTGGACCAAATTCCGGAGCATCTGCTGGTGCTGGGCGCTGGCTACATCGGCCTGGAGCTGGCACAGGCCTTTCGCCGCTTCGGCAGCCGTGTCACCGTCATCGGCCGCAACGCCCGCCTGCTGGGACGCGAAGACGAGGATGTCTCCGAGGCGATGGAAAATCTGTTTCGCGATGAAGGCATTGAGCTGGCTCTGAATGCCCATGTCACCGGGGTCGAGGGCCGCTCCGGCGAGCGCGTCAAGCTGCATCTGGCGCAGGAGACCGCAGAGACGATTCTTGAGGGCACACATCTGCTGGTGGCGACGGGCCGCACTCCGAACACCGAGGGCATAGGGCTGGAGATCGCAGGAGTGGAATTGAACGAACACGGCTACATTCAGGTGGACGAGCACTTGAGAACCACCGCGGATGCCACCTGGGCGATTGGAGAGTGCGCAGGCAGCCCGCAATTCACGCATATCGCATTCGATGACTTCCGCGTGGTGCGCGACGATTTTGCCGGTGGACATCGCGTGACCACCGGACGCCAGGTTCCGTCCTGCATGTTTACCGATCCGGAGCTGGCGCGGATCGGACTGACTGAAAGCGAGGCAGCGGAGTCGGGCATAGCTTATCGGCTCGCAAAAATTCCCATGGTCGCGGTGCTGCGCGCGCGCACGCTGTCCGAAACGCGCGGCTTCATGAAGGCGTTGATCGATACGAAGACGGATCGCATTCTCGGCTTCACCGGCTTCGGAGTGGATGCAGGAGAGATCATGGCCGCGGTGCAGGTGGCGATGATTGCCGGCCTGCCCTATACGGCATTACGCGATGCGATTCTGACGCACCCGACGCTGCAGGAAGGCCTCATTCCACTGTTTTCGTCGGTGCCGGCAACGCCGCACAAATAAACTGGCGGAACGAGGAGACTTCATGGAAAAAGCCGCCGATGCGATTCGCGGATACACATACGGAGAGAGTGACGTGGCGGCGTCGCCTGTATCCATGGATGAGCTGGAGAAGCTTAAAGTCACCGCAGGGTTCTCGTCCGAAGATGAGCACTACCTGCGGCTGGCAGGCGAGGTGCTGGCCGGCCAGGCACAAAAGGTCGTCGAGCATTGGCGCAGCGGCATTATCGCGGGAATTCCGAATCTCGCGCGGCACTCGCGATCACCGGCGGGTGAGGCGATGCCGGATTATCTGGCCAAGAGCAATCTTCGCTTTCAGCAGTGGATTCTCGACACGTGTCTGCGGCCGTACGATCAGCAGTGGCTCGACTATCAGCATGAGATCGCGCTGCGGCATACGAGTGCGAAGAAGAATAGGACCGACGGGGTCCAGTCGACGCCGTATGTCCCGCTGCGCGACATCATCGCGTTCGTTCCCGTGATGAACCAGACCATCAAGCCTTACCTTGCGGCCAAGGGGCATTCTGCTGACGACGTTGAGAAAATGCACGCGGCCTGGTGTAAGTCTCTGCAGATGCAGATTGCGCTGTGGTCGAAGGCATATGTCGGGGGCGCGGACGCGGAGTGGTGAGAAGATTCGCGGTGGACGCAAACATTCATTCCCGTCACAACGTTATCGGGACGAAAGGGAATCGATCGCTTCCCTGCTCAGCGACTGCTTCAGATCCCACATCTTCGCCCACGGGTCGCGGCTGAGGCGGCTCTTCCACTCGTTGTAATTGACTACTGAAAATTCGGGCTTCTCATCGAGATCGTTCCAGCTGAGCGGCAGCGCGACGTGGACGCCGGGGCGCGCACGTGGTGAAAATGCGGTGACGGCTGTGGCCCCGCGCTCATTACGCAGGTAGTCGAGAAAGATTTTTCCTTTGCGCGCGGCCTTGGTCATCTTGATGAGATAGAGATCAGGATCGCTTTTTTCGATTTGCTCTGCGAATCCGCGCGCGAAGGACTTGATGGCCGTCCAATCGTGCTCGGGCACAATGGGTGCGACTACATGCAATCCTTTGCCGCCGGTGGTCTTTACGAAGCTTTCGAGGCCAAGCTTTTTGAGCAGCTTTCTCACCTGTTGAGCAGCAGAGGCAAGTGTCTTCCAATCGATGGCCTCATCAGGATCGAGGTCGAAGATAAGCATGTCCGGTGTCTCGAGCGAGTCGTTGCGCGAGCCCCAGGGATGGATTTCTAAAACACCCATTTGCGCGAGACCTACAAGCCCCTCGGGGGAAGCAAGCGTGACGTATTCTTCGGCGACACCCTTCTTGTCTTTGATGGAGATGCTGCCGATGCCTTCCGGCATGCCCTTGCCGGTATGCTTCTGAAAGAAGCAGGGATGCCCAATGCCGTCAGGACAGCGGACGAGGCTGAGCGGGCGGTTTTCCACATGCGGCATCATGTGATCGACGATGGCGGCATAGTAGTCGGCAAGCTGCTGCTTGGTGAGCCTGGTGGCCGCGTCGATGACCTTGTCGGGATGGGTGAGGCGGATGTTTGTGCTCACTTTTGGCTCGCTCGATTCTGCGTTTTTGGCTGATGCCTTCGCGCCCGATCGCGGCTTCGTCTTTGCAGCTCGACTTGAATCCACGTTCTGACGTGCCGATGCTCGCGGCGTAGTTTCTACGGCTTCGTGCTCTACTTCTTCGGTGTTGCGAGGCAGCTCGATAGTGACTTCCTTCGGCTTCTTGTCCTCGCGCAGACCTTTGAAGGATGCCTGCCGCACCAGCTTGTCTGCCGTCCATGTAGCGAAGGCTACTTCGGCGACAAGATCGGGGCGAATCCAGATGGCTCCCTTGCGGCCTTCCGGCGGAACGCTCGCGTAGGCGGGCGATTTGATCTTCATCTTTTCGAGGCGCTTGCGAAGCTCGCGCGCGGACTTATGGGTGAAGCCGGTGCCGGTGCGGCCTGCGTAGATGAGCTTGCCGCCATCGTAATAGCCGAGCAGCAGCGATCCCAGACCATTGCCTTTATCGCCGGGCAGCGTGAAACCTCCAACGACAAACTCCTGCTGGCGAACGCACTTGATCTTGATCCAGCTCGCGCTGCGGCCGCTGGTGTAGGGCGCGTCCGCGCGCTTGGAGATGATGCCTTCAGCGCCGAGTTTGCAGGCATGAGCGAAGACGGTGCTGCCCTGCTGATCAACATGTGCGCTGAGGCGGATGATTTCGTCTGTGCTATCAGGAATGATCTTTGCAAGCAGGTTCTTGCGTTCGATCAGCGGCAGGCTGCGCAGATTGCGTCCGTCAAGATGGAGCAGGTCGAAGGCGAAGTAGGTCAACGGCTTCGGAGCGTGATCCTGAAAGGCGGCCTGCAGATCGGCAAAACTGGTGCTGCCACTTTCGGTGAGGACGACGACTTCGCCATCGAGAATCGCGCTGGTCACCGGGAGGTGCGATGCGGCCTCCGCGACTGCGGGCATGCGATGCGTCCAGTCAAGGCCGCCGCGCGTGTAGAGGCGAACGGCTTCGCCCTTCTTGTCGACGTGAATCTGGATGCGGTAGCCATCGAGCTTGAGCTCGTGGACCCAGCCCTCGCCCTGCGGAGATTCTTTGGTCTGAATGGTCAGCTGCGGCGGGATGAACTTCGGCAGAGCTTCGCGCGGCAGATTATTCAGCTGCGAAGAGGTCGCCGGACGTGCCGCTGCTTTTTTTTTACCCGCCTTCTTTGGCTTGGTTACGGGCGCCGGTGTCTTGTCGTCGATGTTGGCGGTGTCTTTCGAATTCCAGACGTGATCTTCATCTTTGGCGATCTGATCGAGGCTCCGGCCAGTGACGACGGAATTTGGAGCTTCTTCCGTGATCGGTTTGTCATCGGCAGGGCGCTCATATTCGTCATGCTCTTTGATGAGCAGCCAGTTCGGCTTGCTCTCGTTCGCTGCGCGGCCACCCATGCGCACCAGGGTCCAGTTCCCTTTCAGCTTTTTGCCGTGCAGCTCGAACTTGAGACGGCCGGTGCGGAAGCCTTCATCGGCATCGCCATGCGGCTTCCAGGTGCCGTTATCCCAGAGCATTACCGTGCCGCCGCCGTACTGGCCCTTGGGGATGGTGCCTTCGAAGCCGCCGTATTCAATGGGGTGATCTTCCACCTGCACCGCGAGGCGCTTGTCGCCGGTGTAGTAGCTTGGGCCTTTCGCGACAGCCCAGCTCTTCAGCACACCATGCCAGCCGAGGCGGAAATCATAGTGGAGGCGCGTCGCTGCGTGCTTCTGAATGACAAAGGGGAGAGGTCCGGACTGCGGAGCAGATTTCGTCTTACCGCCCGCAGGCTCGGCGGTCACGTCGAAGTCGCGCATGGAGCGGTAAAGCTTCAACTGCTCATCGACAGCTGAGGACGCGGACTTCTTCTTTCGCGGCGGGGCGGCCGGCTTGCTCGCTTTCGGTTTCGTCGCAGCCATCTCAGGCGCTCTTCAGCTTGCGCGCTGCGCTGGTTGCGCGCTTCACCGGTTTTTTGGGAGCGGATTGCTGGCGGGAAGCGGTTTTGGTTCGCGTGCGTGGACCATTGGCTTTGAGGCTGGCCTTCAACGCATCCATCAGATCGATCACCTTGGCGTGCTTCGGTTCCTTCTCTTCCAGGGGCAGCGGCTGTTTCTTTACCTTGGCCTCGACCAGCTTGCGCAGCGCATCTTCGTAGTCGTCTTTGAAGGCTTTGAGGTCGAAAGGCTCTGTGTATTGTTCGATGAGCTCGGCGGCCATGGCCAGCTGCTTGGCATCGACGGTCTGCGACTTGATGCCGCTGAAATACTCCTCGGCGGAGCGCAGCTCACTGCCGTAGCGGAGCGTGTAGGCCATCAGACCGCGTTCATTCTCGTCATGCGGCGCAGTAACGGCGACCAGGTGTTCGCGTCCGGCAAAGACAATCTCGCCGAGGCCAGCCTTGCCGCTTTTGGCGAGCGCCTTCTGCACCACGGCAAAGGCGGCGGCCTGTTTGTCGCCGTCAGGCAGGACAAAGTACGGCTTTTCAAACAGATCGAGCGGAATCTCGTCGAGCGAAACGAACTGCGCGATGTCCAGCGTCTTCCTGCTCTCGATGCGCAGGCGGTTCACTTCATCGGGCTCGATGGTCACGTATCTGCCTGGCGAATACTCGTAGCCCTTCACGATCTCGGCCTTATCCACCGGGTCGTTGCCATCGATCACCTTAAGATGGTGCACGCGCTCGCCGGTCTTGCGGTCGATCTGATGGAAGGCGATTTCACTCGCGGCATTGGTAGCGGGAAAGAGCTGGATGCCGAAGGAGACCAGAGAAATCTGCAGTTGTCCTGACCAGTATGGGCGCGCCACGTTAAATCCTCCCGGCTGAAGATACCGCCGAACCTACTTTGATTCCATCCATTCCTCTCGGGGTGCCCAAAACTCGCAGCAATCCTGGGAAGATATTCCTCTCTCCGCCCAAAAACGTGCCATTAAGGCTCTTCTGCGACAATGCGGTCTATGGCTGAGAACATTCGCGTTGGCGTTATTGGATTTGGCATGGCGGGGCGCATCTTTCACACGGCAGTGATTGCCGAGACGCCGGGGCTGGAGCTGGCGTGCATCGTCCAGCGCAAGGGAGATGAGGCGGCGCAGGCCTATCCAGGCATGAAGATCGCGCGGTCCATCGAAGAGATGCTATCCGATGAGTCGATCCCTTTGATCGTCGTCGCTACGCCCAGCGGCGATCACTACGCGCACGCCGCGCATTGCCTGAAGGCGAAGCGCAACGTGGTTGTCGATAAGCCGTTCACGCTTACCTCGGAAGAGGCGCGCGAGCTCATCGATCTCGCCAAAGAGAATGGCGTGCTGTTGACCGCTTACCAGAACCGGCGGTGGGATGGCGACTCGGTGACCATGAAACAGGTGGTTGAGTCGGGCGAGCTGGGGCGCATTGTGACCTACGAGGCGCACATCGACCGCTATCGGGCTGAGCCGCGTCTGCACGCATGGCGCGAAAATGGCGGGGTAGGTGGCGGCATCCTTTTCGACATTGGCGCACACCTCATCGATCAGGCGGCGATGCTCTTCGGCGATCCGGACAGCGTGTGGGCCGACGTGCGCATGGAGCGCGATGGATCGGTGATCGATGACGCCTTCGACGTGCAGTTGAAGTTCGGCTCTGTGACGGCGCTGCTGCGCTCGACGCTGACGGCGGTAACGCCGGGTCCGCGATTCACGATTCATGGAACAAAGGGCAGCTTCGTGAAGCATGGCATCGACCCCCAGGAAGACGCGCTGAAGGCGGGGGGTAAGTATTCCGATCCCGGATTTGGCGAGGATGTTGAGAGCCAGTGGGGTGAGTTGCAAATAGCCGGTGAGTCTCTGCGCAAGATCAGGACAGCACGTGGAGATTACCGCGGGCTCTACGCCAACGTGCGTGATGCGCTGCTCGGCGCAGGCAAGCTCGAGGTGACCGCGGAGCAAGCGTGGCGCACGACGAGAATTATTGAGCTGTGCCGCGAGTCGGCGGCCTCGGGATGCAGGGTGAAATATCCCGGCCAAGCGTAGTTGCTATTGGGGCACCGCATCGAGCTGTGACAATGTCTGCGGCCTGTCAGTTCCAGAGAGCACAATGTCTTTGCCGCGATCGAAAGCTACCTTCACCTGAAAAGTCTCGCGCTGGCTCCACTCCGCCTCGGTCAACGGGTAGTTGAAGACCAGCAGGCCGGTCAGCGTGGCTTGTGGCTGGATCACAGCATGCCGCAGCAGCGGCGGCTGCTGGTACGAGGCAAGCTCAGGGTAGTAGTGAAAAACCTTCTGAAAGTCTTCAGGAGATACATCCGCGCTCTGGTACTCCGAGTTCCCCAATCGCACCGATGCATTGATGTCGAAGATCGAATATGGCTCATTGCTGGTGTTGTGAATTTTCACCGGGGTGAGCACAAGCAGCGAATGGCTGGCGGGGCTCGGCACGGTAGCCGAAGCCAGAATCAATCCCGTGGCGTTGGCATCCACGGCTGGCGATGGAGGCGTGTAGAGCCTGACATCCAGCACTTCACCAGACGGTTCGACCGGCGCCGGGTTGAGCAGAATGTAACCACCGATCGCCGACAACACCAGCAGTGCTGCGATCCCCCCTACCTTGAGCACATGGCCGGGGCGGGCCGAGGGAAACTCTTCGACGTGATTGAACATTGCCGTTCCTGAAAGCTGATTTCTTGGGAAGAAGAGAGTGAGCGGAAACGCTCTCAGACGCAGATTACATCGAAAGCCTCCGGATGCCAGCCGAACTCTGGTAATAGAGATCGCTGTTACTCAGCGACGAAATTCCATGTCCGGTTGGCAGGACATTCCTGCTCTAACTGCGGCGCTTCGCATCGCGAATCCTGCGGATCTCTTCCATGCGCTGCGCCAACAATTTTTCGCGGCCTTCGGCGGTGGGATGGTAGTAGCTGCGTCCGCGCAGACTCTCGGGGAGGCATTCCATGTCTGCGACTTTGCCCTCTTCGTCGTGCGCGTACTGATAGCCTTTGCCGTAGCCGATGGACTTCATCAGCCCGGTTGGTGCGTTGCGCAGGTGCAGGGGAACGGGCTCGGCGCGAGTGTTCTCGATATCGTCCAGGACTTCGCCGTAGGCAGTGTAGAGGGCATTCGATTTCGGTGCGAGGGCGAGATAGACGACAGCCTGCGCCAGCGCCAGATCGCCTTCGGGCGAGCCGAGAAAATCCATGGCATCGCGAGCGGAAAGAGTGAGGTTCAGGGCTTCAGGAGAAGCGAGACCAATATCCTCAACAGCCATGCGGACGACGCGGCGGGCGACGTACATGGGATCTTCGCCGGCCTTCAGCATACGGCTGAGCCAGTAAAGCGCGGCATCGGCGTCGGAATTGCGCACCGATTTGTGGAGCGCCGAGATCAAGTTGTAATGCTCCTCGCCCTTCTTGTCGTAGAGGAGAACGCGCTGCTGCAGCGCTTCGACGGCGAGGTCTTTGGTTATGGTCTTCTCGGCGCGCGCCTCGGCGAGCTTGGCCGAGACCTCCAACGCGTTCAGGGCGTTGCGGGCGTCTCCGCTCGAGTAGGAGGCCAGCGTGGCCAGAGCCTCATCGTCCGCCGAAATCTTCATGGCGCCCAGCCCGCGTTCTGTATCCGTCAACGCACGCCGCAGGAGGATGACGATCTCCTCTTCGCTGAGCGCATGCAGCGTATAAACGCGGCAGCGCGACAACAGCGCCCCAATAATTTCAAAGGACGGGTTTTCCGTAGTCGCACCGATCAGGCGGATGGTGCCGTGCTCGACGTAGGGCAGAAAGGCGTCCTGCTGCGCTTTGTTGAAACGATGGATCTCGTCGATGAAGAGAATGGTGCGGGAGCCGAAGCGCGCGGCCTTCTCGGCGTCGACCATCACCTGCTTGATCTCCTTGATGCCGGAGAGGACGGCGGAGAACTCGATGAAGCTGGCGTGGGTAGCGTTGGCGATGATCTTGGCCAGGGTAGTCTTGCCCACACCGGGAGGCCCCCAGAAGATCATCGAGGCCGGGTCGTCGCGGTCAATCTGAACCCGCAGGGGCTTTCCGGGCGCGAGCAGATGCTGCTGTCCGACGTATTCCCCGAGATTGCCCGGGCGCATGCGCTCGGCCAGCGGCGCGCTGGTGGCGCTTCGCTGACCGGTGTCGAGATCGGGAGTGGGATTGAAGAGGCTCATGGAGTGCTCCGCTGCCGCGCTGCTTCATAGAGCAGGACGGAGCCGGCAATCGCCGCGTTCAGCGATTCGACGGGGCCGGGCGTGGGGATGGTGACATGCTTTGCAGCCAGGGCCAATACCTCCTCGGGGATGCCATTGCCTTCATTTCCCAAGATGATCGCCGAGGGCCGGGTGAGATCGTGCGACGTCAATGGCTCTCCGCCGGAAGCAACTGCGGCGATGGTGGTGATACGGTGGCCAGCGAGTGCCGCAAAGAGTTCCGCGCCCTGCGCCGAAACGCAGGGCAGGCGGAAGACCGATCCCGATGAGGCGCGCAGGGTTTTCTGGTTAAAAGGGCTCACGGTGCCGGGGAGCAGCACAAAGCCGGTCGCTCCGAAGGCCTCTGCCGACCGGATCAGCGTGCCCAGGTTGCCGGGGTCCTGCAGCCCGGCGCTCACTACCAGCAGCGCGGCGCGACCGGCGGACAAAATCTGGTCCAGAGAAAAATTCGGAGGCTCGACCAGCGCGGCGATTCCCTGCGGGGTCTCGGTGCGGACGGCGCTCTCAAAAATGTCTGGCGGCAGCGCGATGATTTCCACGGTTTCCGGGAGCTCCAAACCCTCCAGAAGGGCCTCGCTGCCAGCCTGGATGAAGACCGCGTAAAAGGTGAGGCCGGCGGCGATCGCCTCCCGCACCAGATGATCGCCTTCGATGGCGATATGCCCTTCGCCAGTGCGGGCAGCGCGAGCGAATCCGGAGCGCAACTCCTTCACGTAGGCGTTCTGCCGGCTCTGAACGAGTCTGGGAGAGCGTGTCCGGATGGAGACGGCTGGCATGGATGCGATTTTAGATGGTTCTTCCGGCGTGCGCCGCGGCCGGGTGACAGCGCAGCGACCCGGACGGCTGCGATTCATCCCGGTGACATAGAATAGATAGGTCCAGCTTGCCCCGGCTGAAGAACATCCCCTTGCGCGCCCGCGTCTCCCTGCGCAGCATGGCGGATGATTCTCACGCCGTCTCGCGAGCATGTCTTGTACGGGAGTGACCTTGTCTGCAGAGATGCTGCGTATCGATCCGGATGAACCAGAGCCGGACAAAATCGAATTTGTTGTTTCGTGCCTGAAAAGCGGCAAGGTAACCGCGCTGCCGACCGACACCTTTTACGGTCTGGCCGTGGATCCGGTGAACCTGCGCGCGGTGGAGCGTATTTACGAGATCAAGCACCGGCTGAAGCACAAACCGCTGTCGCTGCTGATTGCCAATGTCTCGCAGGCTTATGAGCTGGCTCGAGAGACGAGCTCACTACTCGACCGGCTGGCGGAACGCTTCTGGCCCGGTCCGCTTACGCTTATCGTGAAGGCTGGGACGCGTCTGCCGCTGCGCAGTACCGCGAATACCGGCAACGTGGCGATTCGCGTCCCCGACGCGGCTATTCCCCGCGCGGTGGTCGAAGCCTTCGGATTGCCGATCACCGCGACCTCGGCCAACCTGCAGGGTATGCCGGAATGCACGTATGCCGCCGGGGTGCGCGATCAGATAGGCGATCGCATTCCGCTGATTGTGGATGGAGGACCGACAGGACGAAGCCTTCCCACCACGATCGTCGATATTTCCGGTGGGGGCGATTCGTGGCAAATCCTGCGCGAGGGAGTCATTCCCACCCATGAGATCGCGCTCACGCTTCAGGCATAGGCTCTCTTACCCTTGGATCTTTGAGTTGTCAGTCCCATGATTGTGCCGGATACCAATCTGCGTCATCTCCGCCGGCCGGCCGGGCTAGAGCGGCCCCTGCGCGCGAAGGCATCGATTGCCGGGATTGTCCTGGGCATATTTCTGGCCGTTGCCGCGGGCTGGACCTCGTGGGTCAACTACCAAATCCAAATCTATGCGAAGTCCGATGAGGCGCAGCCGGCTGACGCCATCGCCGTCTTTGGGGCAGCGGAATATGACGGCAGGCCATCTCCGGTGTTGAAGGCCCGGCTGGACCACGGGCTGGCGCTTTATGAGGAAAAGCTCGCTCCCATGGTCATCACCCTCGGCGGCGGCGATCCCACCGACCTCCACTCCGAGGGCGGGGTTGGCCATGATTACCTGCTGGCTCATGGCGTGCCGGAGAAGGCCATCATCGCCGAGACGGAGAGCCGGAACACCGAGGAGTCCTCCCGCAGGCTGGCGACTATTGCACGCGCAAACGGCCTGAAGAAAATTGTGGTGGTCAGCGATGGCACTCATCTCTTCCGCATTCATGCCCTCTGCGCCAGCCTGGGCCTGGACGTGCTCACCTCTCCGCGCTCGCCGGGCAAGGGACTGACACGGACCGAGGAATTCGAACGGGTAGCGCATGAGATTCTCAGCTACACCGCATGGCGGGTTCGCCGGGCGGTGGGGATGGACCACTAGATCACCGGAGCCAGGCGGAGATCAGAGCCGCGCACACCGCGGCTGCACACGTCGAAAGAAAATTCACCGCGTCATTGTTCAGCCAGCCTCGCCGCTCCAGCGTGGCTCCAAGCAGGCTGTCGAAGAAAAGTCCGAGGACTCCGGCAGCGAAGGCGATGAGAGCCTCTGCCAAAGAAAGCCGGAGCGCCGCCATTGCGATCAGTGCAATAACCGCTGCGCCTGCGCATCCTGCCAACGTGCCCGCGAGGCTGATCGCGCCGTCTGTCCCGGCTGGAACCCGCCGCAGCGTGGTCAGCAGGATGGGCTCACCTCCGAGAACTTCTCCAAGTTCAGAAGAGAGGGTATCTGCCGTGGCTTCTGCGAGCGATGCGATGGACGCGATCAGGAACGGCCTGATCGCGAACGACAAGAGTCTCACCGTGAGGTGTACAGAGCTGAGAGGGATGCTGACCATCGCCGCGGCTCCCAGGTTTGCGGCTACCTGCGCCGCGGTTCGTCCCTTGCGCTCTTCCGCGACGTTTAATTCTTCCTTGCGCGCACGGCCGAAGCGGGTCGCGGCGAAGGTGAGGAGAAACAAAGCGAGCAGCGGCCAGAGGAGGGTGCGTGGGCCGGGCGTAGCCAGATAGAACCCCAGCGTTAACAACGCGCCGGTGACGGCTGCGGGCGGAGTTGCCGCACGCAGCCGCCATACCAGCAAGCCGAAGGCTCCTGCGATTGCAACCCCGGTAAGAAAAGTCCGGGAGGCCAGGTTGTCAAGCAAGAGGACGACGATCCAGGGAAAGACCAGCGAGACGCTGACGGAGACGATGGTGACGATCAGCAGCAGCCGGGATTGCCAGCGTAGAGTCTGTGAACGATTTGGATCGATAGGCATAAGAGAATTCAGACAAGGGCCGTCTAAGCATAGAAGAGCGACGATTCAGCCAGCATAAAGAGAATGAAGCTACGGTCCGTCTCCGGGTTTCGGGCTTGAATCGCAGCAGTGATTTACAATCGTACTTCCGTCAGAATTTCGAGCCGGATCGATTGTGGAGTGAGGTATTTGCGAGTGCAGAGTATGAAATGGCTGGCAGCCGGAGCGCTGCTGGTTCTTGTGGGTGCCACGGGTTGTGGAAGCCAATATCGTCCTGTTATTACTCCCGTGCTGCCGACCGGTCCTGCGGCGCAACCCACAGCCTATGTGGTGGTCATCTCCCAGCCGGGACTGGTAGCACCGAGCACTCTTCCCGCTGGTGCTCCTCCCTGCCCGACCACAGCCTATGCCAATCCAGGCGTGGCGACGATCATCGACTTCTCGGGCGACAGTATTCTCGCTCAGGCCGAGATCGGGACCGGCCCGATCACCTTCGCGCTCAACGCTGCGGGTGGGTCGGCCTATACCATGAACTGCGACAACACCATGAGCACGATCCCGATCAGCACCACATTGCAGACCAAGAACGTTGCCAGCAGCACGTTCTTCACCGGTGCTTCGCCGCTCAACCTCGTAGCGTTGACCAGCTCGGAATATATCGTGGAACAGGGCCGCAATTCGGTTGGAGCGTTTACCGGAAGCCCGGCTGCCCTTGCTCAGGAAGTCAAGGTTGCTCCCAGTCTCATCAACGTGACCGGCATACCCGGCGTAGCGCGCGTTTTTGCTATCAGCCAGGGCAACAGCAGCGCAACCGGCGGCGTCACCTGGGGGCAATGCGCCACTCCGTCCTCGGTGACTGTGAATGGCGAGGCGGATGCGATCGAAATAGCTACGAATACGATTTCGTCGCAGCTAAAGCTCGGCGTCTGCCCGGTCTACGGCGTAACTTCGCCCGATGGCCTGCGATCGTTCATCATGAACCGCGGCAGCGGCACGGTTACGGTGATTAACAATCAGCTCAACATGCTTGACACCTCACCCAACCCCAATTTCGGCAACGGCGCGAACACCAATCTGGGCACCGACGCCACCATCAATCTGTGCGGCGGCGTCACGCCTTGCAATGCAGGCCCAGTTTTTGCCCAGATTTATGCCACCAGCAGCTTGCTGGTGACCGCAAATTACGACAACAACACGGTCTCCGTGATCAACGTTGCGACGGATATCTACGGCAACGACGGTCCTGACTTTGGCAAGGTGCTGGCTACCGTGCCGGTGGGTGCGAATCCCGCTGCTTTGACCATCCTGCAGGACGGCAGCCGCGTTTACACCGCGAACGAGGGAGACGGAACGGTCACGGTGGTGAACTTCTCCAGCTTTACACCACAGGCCACGATCCCCGTGCTGGGTACGCCGACCTCGAACAATACCATCACCGGTACGCTCATCCCGCAGCCCCGCACCATCGACTCGGCTTATAACTATCCGACGGGCAAGGTATACGTAACCGCGCAGAATAGTCCCTTTGTGACCGTCATCCGCACCGATACGGATGTGGTCTCGGCCACGATTCAAGTGCAGGGCAATGTCGTCGACCTGCACACCACAGCGCAGTACACCAGCTCAACCGTGACCAGCGGCAACCTCAATGTGCAAAGCCGCGCAGTGGGCTCGGGCTTGCCATAGCTTTACACGCGCGACGTGCTCGTTTCCCGATGAGCACGCCGCGCGTTACATCAGGCTCACAGCATCCACATCGACAACCAGGTTGCGCAACGGAATTCCCACCGACTCCGCGTGAGCCAATGCCATGCGCAGGGCGCGGGCCAGCGCGGCACGCTTCTCCGCCTTCAGTACCAGGTGAAACCTGTAGATGCGCTTGATGCGCGCTAACGGCGCTGTGGCCGGACCCAGCACTCGTACGCCGTCGAGCTGCGTCGACTGGAACCAGCGCCCCAATGCAGCGGCCCAGCCCGCGGCCTCTTCGAGGCGATGACTCTGAATGACCAAGTTGGCCAGTGGCGCAAACGGCGGATAGTGCATCCATTTGCGATACTTCATCTCGCGCTCGACGAAGGCGTGGAAATCGTGTGCCGCGGCACACTGGATCGCGTAGTGATCGGGATGATAGGTCTGCACCAGGACCGTTCCCGGCAGCTCGCCTCGGCCGGCGCGGCCTGAAACCTGCGTGAGCAATTGGAAGACCCGCTCGGCGGCGCGGAAATCCGGCAGTCCTAGAGCAAAGTCTGCGCCAACGACTCCGACCAGCGTGACACCGTGAATGTCATGTCCCTTGGCGATCATCTGTGTGCCCACCAGGAGATTGATCTCGCCGGAGTGCAAGCGCATCAGCAGGCGCTCCATATCGCCACGCCCTCGGACGGTGTCGCGATCCATGCGGCCGATGCGCGCGCCGGGAAAGATTTCCTGCAATCGCTCTTCGCCCTGCTGCGATCCCGCGCCGAGAAAATACAGGTGCTCACTGTCGCACTTGGGGCAGCGCGAGGGGACATTTCTTTTGTAACCGCAGTAGTGGCATTCCAGCCGCTGTCCGGCCGGAGCGATCCCATCGGACGAGGTCACAGGCTTGTGATAGGTCAGGGCGATGGAGCAGTTCTCGCACTCCAGCTTTTCGCCGCAGGCACGGCACATCACGACGAAGGAGTAACCGCGCCGGTTGAGCAGGATGATGGCCTGTTCGCCGCGATCGAGCGTGGCCTGGGTCTGATCGATCAGGGCGCGGGAGAAGAGATGCTCCTGACCGGTCTCCTGGAACTCGCGGCGCATGTCCACCAGTTCGACACCTGGCATGGGCCGATCCATTACCCGGCTATGCATCTCGATCTGCGCATACTTGCCCTGCTTCGCGTTGTGCCACGATTCGAGCGAGGGCGTGGCCGATCCCAGCACGATGGCTGCGCTTGCCAGCTTGGCGCGCATCACAGCGGTATCGCGCGCGTGATAGCGCGGCATCGACTCCTGCTTGTAGCTTGAATCGTGCTCCTCATCGACGACGATAAGACCGAGATTCTCGACCGGTGCGAAGACCGCCGAGCGCGTGCCGACCACCACTCGTGCCTCACCACGGCGGATGCGATGCCATTGCTCGCTGCGCTCTTCCGGTGTGAGCGCCGAGTGCAGCAAGGCGACCTCTGTGCCGAAGGCATGATGAAGCTGCGCGGCCATGGCCGGGGTGAGGCCGATCTCCGGAACCAGAAGAATGGCGGACTTGCCGCGATCGAGAGCGCGCCGCATGGCAGCGAGATACACCGCAGTTTTGCCCGATCCGGTGATGCCGTGGAGCAGATGCGGCCGGAATTCATTTGTTTCAACCGCCGCGGTGATGGTATCAAGTGCGGCCTGTTGCGCGGGGTTCAGCTGATGCGCAGGCCGATGCATTTTTGACAGGTGGGTGAGATGAAAGTCGGCAGGGCGCTCCTCGATGCGCACCAGCTCGCGCTTCACCAGAGTTCCCAGAGTGGACGCGGGCACTTCGAGGCGCCGGAGCTCGGCCACCGGCAACTCACCGCCGCTGCCGGCGAGCTCGGCGAGAATCGTCTGCTGATTCTCATTCAACTTGGGCAGGCGGGTGCCTTCGACAAGCATTGCGTAGCGCACGGTGCGGCGCGCGTCGCGCTGGGCAGCGGTGGTCTCGCGCACAATCCACTTCTTGCGCAGCATGCCCATCAGCAGCTCGCGCGAAACGCCAGTCGCAGAGCGCAGAGTTGCCGCGCGCACCGCCTCGCCATTCTCGAGATAGTTGAGTGCTTTGTATTCGATGTCCTGCTCGGCGGGCGACCGGCGCGAGCGCCGTGACGAGCCCTGCTCGGCACCATCGAAGAGTGCCGCACGCCCTTGATCGGTGATGCGATAGAGTACCTGCTTGCGCACTTCGCTCATGAGCGGAAGCATGGCGCGCAGTACCTCGCCCACGGGAGCGATGTAATACTGGGCAATCCACTGCGCCAGTTCGAGGAGCTGCGCGGAAAGAATCGAATCCTCATCTAGAATGCCGAGCAGCGGTTTGGCTTCAACCGGCGGCGGAGTGTCATGCAGGCGCAGCACGATGCCGGCCAGCTTTTCATTGCGGAATGGCACCAGTACCCGGGCGCCGATCGGCGGAGTTGTCCCGGCAAGCGCGTAGGTAAACGCGCGGTCCAGAGGGACGGGCAAAGCAACATCGCAGAAGGCGGGCACTCGCTTTAGGGTACAAGAAGCAGGCGGCCTGCAGTTTCACAGGGTTGCAGGCGAAGACGGCTGCCTAGGGCTTTCGATCCCAGAGATTCGCATGTTTCTCCCGGCTGCCGTATTTTTCTTGCAGGAAGATACGGCCGCAACGCGATAATAATTGCGATGCTTGCCCGTTCTGTTTTCCTGCTTGCCGCCGTTTCCCTGCCGTTTCTCTCCGCTTCCCAGACCTCCGGACAGACTCAGAGCTCCGTGCCGGATGCGCCTTCCGTCAAGACCGCGCCGAAGCTGCCGCCGGGCGTGAAATTTCTAAAGCCTCCGATCACGACGAAGTACGACTACTCGAATGAAGCGGTGGTCTACAAGCGCATCGCTACGGTGTACCGCTACCAGGCGGATGGCAGCGGCGAGCGGGTGATGACGGTTGAGGCGCACATCCAATCGGAAAACGGCGTTCACCAGGCTGGGCTGCTGGCCTTCACCTATGCCTCCGGCAACGAGCACCTCGAGATGGACTACCTGCGCGTGCGCAAAGCGGATGGCAGCGTCATTGCAACTCCGGCGAGCGACGGACAGGATCAGCCGACCGAGGTCACGCGGCAGGCGCCGTTCTACAGCGACCTGCGCGAATTGCAGATTCCGGTGAAGTCGCTCGGAGTTGGCGACGACCTCGAGTATCAGCTGCATGAAACGCTGACCAAACCGCTCGCTCCCGGGCAGTTCTGGGGAGCGGCCAACTTCGCCACGGGCGCGGTGGTGCTCGAAGAGACCTTCGAGATGTCGTTTCCGAAGGACAAATATGCGCTGGTGTTGAGCCCAAAGGCCGAAGCGGTCATCACCGAGGAAAACGGGAACAAGGTCTATCGCTGGAAGACCTCTCAGCTCGAGCCTACGGCCTCAAAAAATAACAAGGATCAGCAGGCGCCCGATGCCGATGCTCTGCCTTCGATTTCCTGGACAACATTCCGCGACTGGCAGGAGGTGGGCGCATGGTTTGCGGGACTGGCGCGAGATCGCGCCAGCGTAAGCCCGGAGATTCAGGAGAAAACACAGGAGCTGATCAAGGGCAAGACAACTGACGACGAGAAGATTCAGGCGATCTACGACTACGTCTCTACGCAGGTGCGCTATATCGGCGTGGCCTTCGGCATCGGGCGCTATCAGCCGCATTCGGCTGAGGCGGTTCTCGACAATCAATACGGCGACTGCAAGGACAAGCACACGCTGCTGGCTGCCATGCTCAAGGCCGCAGGATACGACGCGTGGCCGGCGCTGATCGGCAGCTCGATGAAGCTGCATGCGGAGATTCCCGCACCGTCACAGTTCGATCACGTCATCACCGTCGTCTCGCTCAACGGAAAGCTGATCTGGCTGGACAGCACTCCGGAGATCACGCCCTACCGCATGCTGATGGCGCAGATTCGCGACAAGCAAGCACTGGTGATGCCTACGAATGGGCCGCCACAGCTGATGCGCACGCCAGCCGACGGACCGTTTCCGTTTGTCGATGAGTTCACGGGCACGGGCAAGCTCGATGCGACTGGCAAGCTTGAGGGGCATATCTCCTTTACCATGCGCAGCGACAACGAAGTGGCTTTTCGCGAGGTCTTTCACTCGCTGCCCCGCGCGCAGTGGCAGACCGCTGCGCAGAACATGTCGCAGAATATGGGCTTTGTGGGAACGGCAAGTAATGTCGATGTTTCGCTGCCGGAGAAGACAGCGGCGCCGTTCGACTTCTCGTACGACTACGAGCGCAAGGATTATGCAGACTGGGCCAACCATCGGATTTTGCCGTTGACCATGGCCGTTTCTCTCTTTGAGGTTGCCGACGACAAGAAGGACAAGCCGTTCGAACTCGGCTCTCCGCGGCAGGAGATTCATCACTCCACGATCGAGCTGCCTGCAACGTATACGGCAACGATGCCACGCGATGTGAAATATACGACACCCTTCGCCACGTACGAGGCCACATACAAACTGGATGGCGATAAGTACGTCAGCGAGCGCAAGCTGACTATCCTCCAACGGGAAGTGCCCGTGGACAAGATCGACGAATACAGCAAGTTCGTAAAGAACGTCGAGGACGACCAGAATCAGTTCACGCAGCTTTATGCCAAAGGCGCGGTAAAGATCGAGGACACCGCGAGCAATCCTGAGGCTGATCAGCTTATCCAGGCGGCCTTCGCGGATATCGCGCGGCATGATCTCAATTCGGCGCGCGCCAACCTGCGCCATGCGGAGCAGCTAAGCCCACATGAGCGCGGCTTGCAGGCTGGATATGGATACGCCGATGTGTCCGAGCACCGTCTGAACGAAGCTGTCGCCGAATATCGGCAGGAGATCAAGAACCATCCTGAGAACGCCGTGGTGTACCGGGTGCTGGCTGGACTGCTGACTACGATGAAGCGCAATGATGAAGCAGAGCAGACTCTGCGCGACGGATTGAAGATCATTCCCGACGATACGGTGACGATGAATCAGCTCGGCTACCTGCTCATCCTGCATAAGAAGTACAGCGAAGCCTCGACGCTCTACGAAGCAGCGGCAAAGGCGGCTCCCGACGACAAGAATCTGGCTATTCAAGCGGGGCGCGCGGAGATTCTGGCCGGAAAGAAAGACGAAGGCGTAGCCAAGCTGCAAGCGGCTCTGAGCGATGCCACTGATCCAGGAACGCTGAATGATGCGTCCTACGAGCTGGCGGATATGAATGTGGAATTGCCGTTGGCGGAAACGAGCTGCAAGAAGGCGCTCGACACGCTGGAGAAGCAGACAGCACAGGCGAGTCTCGGCAATCTGAGCGCCCAGGATCTGCAGCGTATGAATCTGCTCACCGCGACGTGGGACACGATGGGATGGATTTATTTCCGGGAAGGCAATCTGACCCAGGCTGAGAGCTATGTGGGCGCCGCGTGGAAAGCCACTCAGCATAGCGAGGTCGGCGATCACCTGGGACAGGTCTACGAAAAGGAAGGCCATCTGCAGCAAGCTGCCGATACCTATGCGTTCGCCGCAGCAGCGGAGACGCTGAGCCCCGATCCTTCCGGCGATCAGGGTATTCACGACAGCCTGAAGCGGCTTGCGGCGCAGGGTTATTCGCCGCGCTCGAAGACGCCGGAGGAAGACCTGGGCAAGGAACGCTCGGTAGTTCTGCCGCGGCTAAGCGCAACAGCGTGGAAGGCCGAAGTCAGCGCAGACTTCTTTGTCTTGTTCGCCGGAGGCAAGACGGAAGACGTTCAGTTCATCAAGGGCAGTGAGGAGCTGCGATCGGTCGCCGATGATCTCAAGGCCAAGGGCATTCCGGCATTCTTTCCTGCGGGCTCGCAAGCGCGCATCGTGCGCCGCGGCATACTCTATTGCTCCGATGCGCTGAAGGGCTGCCAGTTCACGCTACTGCTGCCGCAGTCGACACAGCTAAACTGAAAAGCGTGCTAAAGAAGAGTGAGCGACGAGCCGGCTACGCTTCGCCGCGAATCTCAACTTTCGGCGCGGCCGGCTTTGAGGCCCAGCTCGGACATGGCCACCTGCAGATCCTTCCACGCCTCTTTCTTTTGCGTGGGATCGCGCAGTAGATAGGCCGGGTGATAGGTGACGATGAGCTTGCTGCCGCGCACGTCGTGAAGTCTTCCGCGCAGGCTGGCCAGCGAGGTCTTGCGTCCGAGCAGATAGGTGGCGGCGGTCGCCCCCAGCGCCACCATCACTTCCGGCCGCACCACATCGATCTGCTTCCAGAGAAACTGCATGCAGGTGTTGGCTTCCTCCGGCTCCGGAGTGCGGTTCTGCGGCGGCCGGCACTTCACGACGTTCGCGATATACACCTGCTCACGCTTGAGGCCCATGGCGTTAATCATGTTGTTGAGCAACTGGCCGGCGCGGCCCACGAATGGCAGCCCTTGCGCGTCTTCATCGGCGCCCGGTCCCTCGCCGACAAACATCAGGCGGGCGTTAGGGTCGCCGTCGGCGAAGACGATCTTATGCCGCCCCTGAAAGGCCAGCGGACAGCGCGTGCAGTCGCCGATCTCGGCGCGAATCGCTTCGAGCGCGGCGGGGCGTTCGGCGGCGGAAAGGACGTCGGGGACAAATATCGGCGAGGCGGCAATCGGTTTACGCGGGGGAATAGCAGGCTCCGGATCAGGTGGAAGATTGAGAGAAAGCGCGGGCGCTTCCGGTGCTGTGAGGCTTTCCAACATACCGGGATCGGGCTCGCCACGGCGATAGAAATCATAGACGCCGAGATCGCGGTAGTAGGACAAGCGCGCGCGGATCGCCTGGCTGAGTTCTTCCCTGTCTGTGGTCATGGCTTTGAGGCGATCCTCTGCGATATGTTCGCCGGGACATCCAATGGCTAGTGTAAGCCGGAAGGCTGTGGACGAGCGCTAGCGGGCGCGAGAGGCGAGCTTCGATTCGATTACGGCGATGCGCTCGCGGAGATCCGATATTTCTCTGAGATAGGCGAGCTCTGATTGAGCCTTCGATTCATTGATCGCTGCCAGCAGGGTCTTGAACTGCATCTCGCTTTGCTTCGACTGCGTATTAAACCGCTCGTCAACGAGCCGCTCAAACGACGACTGACGCACCTTCAGCTCTCGCACATCCGGTGCGATCACATCCTGAACCAGCTGCTGAAGGGTTTGGAGAACGTTGTCGGTCATGGCGGACTGACCTCTATCTTAACGCCGGGACAAAGCAACGCCGCCACTGTGAAATGCACTTCAAAGGCAAAGGGCGCGAATTTTGGTAACGTCCCGGACGCCGTCCTTATGATCGCCTTGCGAAAGGCCTACTCGAACATGGTGCCAATTTCAGACACCATCTGCGCTGGGCGGCGCAATGCCAGAATTTCGTCAAGCACCCGGTCGGCCAGGTCGCGCTTGCTCATTTCGGGGAGATCCTGCGAGGTTTGCGCGGTGAGGAAGGTCACGGCGTTGCGATCGGAATCGAAGCCCAGACCCTCACGCGAGACATCATTCAGCACGATCGCATCCGCACCCTTGCGCAGCAGCTTGTCGCGGCCATGGGCGAGCGCGTTTTCAGTTTCCGCAGCGAAGCCGATGATCAGCTGACCGGGATGACGGCGGCCTACCACTTCAGACAGGATGTCCTCGGTCGGCTCCAGTTCGAGAGTCAGGGGACCAACCCGCTTGATCTTTTGATCGGATTGATTAATCGGCCGATAATCCGCGACCGCAGCGGCCTTGATCACAATCGACGCCTGATCGACACGGCGAAGCACCTCAGAACGCATGTCTTCGGTGGTGATCACGGGAACAATCTCGCAGTTTGCAGGCGTACGCAGAGCCGTGGGCGCACTTACAAGAATCACGCGCGCGCCGCGCCGTTCCGCGGCCTCGGCCAGGGCATAGCCCATCTTGCCGCTGGAGCGGTTGCCGAGGAAGCGCACGGGGTCCAATGCCTCACGGGTGCCACCAGCCGTGATCAGCACCGTTTCGCCGCTGAGGTCGTTGCGATGGTGCAACACGCCCAGCACGGCATCGACAATGTCGTCCAGCTCGGCCAGCCGCCCGCTGCCGGTCATGCCGCAGGCTAGGGGACCGCTCGCCGGATGCACGATGCGGACGTTTCTCGACGCCAGTGTTTCGAGGTTTTGCTGCGTGGCCGGATGCTGCCACATATTCACATTCATTGCCGGCGCGACGATGACCGGTGCGGTCGTGGCCAGATAGAGCGTGGTCAGAAAGTCGTCGGCGATGCCATGGGCAAACTTGGCCAGGACATTGGCGGTAGCGGGAGCAACGACAAGCGCGTCCGTAGACTGCGCGGCGTCGATGTGCTCGATCGCCGAGGAAAGATTGTCGTCGGGAACATCGGGCAGCGTCCACAAGCTGGTAATCACCTTGTGTCCACTCAACGCCGCAAAGGTAACCGGCTGAACAAATTGCTGTGCCGACTCCGTCATCACGACGTGGACGTCAAGTGCCTGTTTTTGAAGGGCACGAACCAGCTCAGCTGCTTTATAAGCGGCGATGCCACCGGATACACCAACGGTAACCTTCATAGAAGAGATTCTATTTGTCAAAGTGGCGAAGGTGTATCAAAAAAGTGGTGTATTTCGATAAAAGTGCATACGCCGCAACATCAACAACAAGTTGCATATAGTCCTTGTCGATGCCATGTCCGCATATGGAGAGTTCGCGCCGCGGTCTGCGGCACGAACTTCTCACCGCCGCCCTTGCTCTGACGATTAGGAGACGACAAACTTGGGAATGTCGGGAGATGCGATCTCAGGTTTCAGGATCGGTGTCTCAGGCTTGACGTAGCCGACTTTTCCGGCCGCGATTTCGTCCTGCGCGACCCGGCAGGCTTTGCGGGAGTGTGAATCGACCAGCGGTTGCGAACCATTTTGAAGCTGACGGGCCCGGCGTGCTGCGACCATCACATAACGGAAATTGCTATCGAATCCCTGCTCAACGCTCATGGCTTCTCCTGAATCAAGTTGCTTCATGCCGCTCATACAGGAGCGGCTTCGGCGTTTACAACTCCGAAAGCCTGAAGCACCGGTTTGATCCGCGCCTCAGAGTTCCGCTGGCGGCATCTTTCCGCTATCTCGATCAGCCGTCTCTCTTCAGGGCTGCGCGGACCGGGGTTGCGGTACAGGCGCTCTGCGGAGACGATCGCCGACATCTCTTCCACTGCTCGATCAAGGACGTCGTTGACGAGAATATAACCGTATTCCCGGTAATTCTCAATCTCCTGCCGTGCCGTGGCCAGGCGGCGCTCGATAACGCCATCATTTATCAGGCCTTCGGCCCGGCTGCGATTGCGAAGACGGTAGGCCAGATCCTCCGGCGTGGGCGGCATCAGGAAAGTCGTCACCGCTTCAGGCTCTTTCCGCCGCACCTGCGCCGCACCCTGCACATCAATGTCCAGGAGCAGGTCCTTACCCTTCACGAAAGCATCACCCAGGGAATGGCGAGCCGTCCCATAGTAGTTGCCAAATACGTCGGCGTACTCCAGAAACTCGTCGGCATCCACCATCTGCCGGAACCGCTCACGAGAGATGAAGTGGTATTCCCGCCCCTCCTGCTCCGAGCCACGCGGGGCCCTCGTCGTATAGGAGACGGAGAATTCGAGGTTCTGCACCTGAGAGCGTAGCTGGTTTACCACGCTCGATTTGCCCGAACCCGAGGGCGCCGAAATGAGAAATAAAATGCCGGCCAAAACGCTGCTTTCTCCTTTATGGCGAATGCAGAGCTGCTGCAGGTTGCGTCGTCCTTATAACGGCCTTATCGAGAAGGAATTTCAGAGCGGCAAGAAATACAATCGCCAACCAACTTCATATTCTCAAAATAACGGCACGCTGCACCAGTCATGCGGTCGCTCGCCTTATTCAAGATTCTGAATCTGTTCGCGAGCCTTTTCGATCTCAGATTTCATTCCCAGTCCGATTTCTGTCACGCGAGGACCATTTCCGGCAACGCCACCCGTTTTAGAAAGCAGGGTGTTGGCCTCGCGATTCATCTCCTGTAAAAGAAAGTCCAGCTTTTTGCCGATCTCGCCCCCCTGATCCAGAAGCGAACGGAAATGGTCGATATGGGCACGGAGACGGGTCACTTCTTCTTCCACATCGCTGCGCTCGGCCAGCATCGCGGCCTCCTGCAATACCCTATCGGCGTCGAACGAGCCATTCAGCATGGCCTTCAGCTTCTGTGAGACGCGTTCGAAGTAAGCCTGCTGCACATCTTCGCGCAGTGTAGCGGCCTCATCCACCAGGCTGCGCAGGCGATCGAGTCCGGCATGCAGCTCGGCCGCCAGAACGCTGCCTTCGCGGGCGCGCATGGTGTTCAATGCTTCAATCAGAGCAGGAATTTCGCGCAGTACTGCTGCTTCGAGCGCGTGTGCCTCTTCACCCGACTCACGGTCAGCGCTGCGAGCGTCGTTTCTCTCGCCGTTAAATATCCCCGGCAGCCGGAAGATCAGGTTCAGATCCGGCTCGCAGACGAGTCCATGCTCGGCGGCAGCAGCGCGGAATGCGGAAATGTAAGTCGCGACCTGCGCAGCATCATAGCTCGCGTCCGTCTTCTGGCTGCGCTCTATGTTGAGCGTGATCTCCACATGCCCGCGCGAAAGCTTGTCCTTGAGCACGCGGCGCAATTCCATTTCGAGGGCATCGTTGCCCGAAGGCAGGCGTAAGTGCAGATCGAGAAAACGATGATTCACGCTCTTGAGGGTAAGCGTGAAGCCCAGCGTATCGGAGACCTGTGTGGTGGCGCGCGCAAAGCCGGTCATCGAATAAACCGGACGCGGAGCTGGGGCTTTTCCTGAAGTGGCGGCGGCTTTTGCGGGGGCGGCAGTGCTCATGCGTCTACCTTGCTGGTGAGCACCGGTTCGAGGGCATCGAGATCGGAAGCATTCATAAACTGCAGTCTGTAGAGTTTCTGGTAAGTAGGCGAAATTTGCAAGAGTTCTTCGTGCGAGCCGATCGCGGTAATGCGGCCTCGCTCAAGCACCACGATGCGCGTGGCACGGCGAACAGTGGACAGCCGGTGAGCGATCACCACGCTGGTGCGGCCCGACATGAGGTTGCTGAGCGCGGTCTGCACCAGCGACTCGCTCTCTGCATCGAGCGCCGATGTGGCTTCGTCCAGAATGAGAATTGGCGCGTCCTTGAGGATGGCGCGCGCTATGGCCAGGCGCTGGCGCTCGCCTCCAGAGAGGCGGAAGCCTTTTTCGCCGATGATGGTGTTGTATCCGTCCGGCATGCGCAGGATGAAGTCATGTGCCAAAGCCGCTTTGGCGGCATCGACAACCTTGGCAAAAGGTACATCGGGCTGGCCGTAGGCGATGTTATTGCGCACGGTATCGTTGAAGAGGATGGTGTCCTGTGTAACCTTGCCGATCTGCTCACGCAAGGAGCGCAGGCTCACGTCGCGGATGTCATGACCATCGATCATGATGCGGCCTGATGTTGCATCGAAGAAGCGCGGGATGAGATTCACCAGCGTCGACTTCCCTGCTCCGCTGGGACCGACAAGAGCTATGACCTCGCCGCGCGGAATCTCCAGATCGATGTCGTGCAGAACTTCTGCTTCCTGCTCGTCATTGTTATAGGCAAAGCCAACCCCTTCGAGCCGGATGCCTTCGCGAAATCCTTTGAGGTGATGCGGATGTTTCTTCTCCTGCACCTCATCCTGATCGTCCATGAAATCGAAGATGGCCTGCGAGGCGCCGAGAGCCTGCTGGAAGCTGTTGTAGTAGGTGGAGAAACGGCGAACCGGATCGTACATCTTGAAGAGCGCAACGATGAAGGCGAAGAAGGCACCGACTGTCATCACCTGGCTGCGAATCGCATCGCGCCCCAGCAGCAGCAACAAGGCGATGGCAACCGATCCGATAAGGTCCATGAGCGGTGAGCTGATGGCCTGGGCGCGCACCGAGCTCAGGTTCGCGCGGAAGAGCTTGCGCGCCGCCTTACGGAAACGCAGCAGCTCCCAGAACTCCATGTTGAAGGCTTTGACGATGCGATTGCCGGTGATGGTCTCGTGCAGGATGTTCTGGATCTCGGCCAGCTTGTCCTGGCCTTTACGCGTGGTCTGCCGAACTCCCCGGCCGATCTTGCGGATGGAGCCAATCACAACCGGTACAAAGATGAGCAGAATCCAGGCCAGCTTGCCGCCAAGAAAGATGACGACGCCGATGGTGAAGAGCAGGGTGAAGAATTGCTGCAGGAAATCCGAGAGCACCGATGACATGGCATACTGCACGCGCTCGATATCGTTGATCAGCGCTGAGAGCAGCGTGCCGGTGGCATGCTTCTGGAAGAAGGAGATCGACCGGCGCAGGATGGCCTCATAGAGGTCGTCGCGCATGTCGGTGATGGTGCCGAAGCCGGCATAGTTTGCGAGATAGGTGCCGGCGTAGTCGCAGATCCCTTTCAGAAACGTCGAACCCACAAAAGCGAAGGCAACGACAACCCACGGATTGTGAAAGTGGGATGGAACCAGTTTCTGGACATCGAGCTGAAAGTGGCTGCTCAGGGACGAGGACAGCGTAACGTCCTTGCGAGGGGTGTTGGGGTGCAGAACATTGTCAAAGATGGGGCCGACCAGCAGCACGCGGAAGGCGTCAAACAGCCCTACGCCGGCAGCCAAAATGACAGATGCAATCACCTGAAGCCAGTAGCGGCGGGAGTAATGCAGGAGCCGCCAGACACGCGTCATTGCCGCTCCCGCTGCGGCATGCGGATTCGTTCAGGCATCTGCAGGACGTACAAGGCCATCCTGTTATTCTAGCCGTTTCGCTCTCAAAGCGGCAGGTTCGTCGTCTTCGTGCGGTTTGACGCCAACTTCGGGAACAATCCAGACCAGGGTCACCAGCGCGGTGATGGCCAGAGACAGCCAGGGCCGGTAGAACGCGATGGCGATCGATAGCAGATACAGGGCTAGGCTGACGCCGTGCTTCCACAATTCGCTTTCATCGCGGTGCTGCAACGATCCGGACCGCCACTGCACCCGCATAACGGCCCAGCGCAGAGCAAAGAAGGTCAGTCCTGCCGCCAGCATGGTGCAGTTGTAGAGGATGGTCGAAAAGGTATCGAAAGCCTTTTCATCCAGATACTCCACAAAATACGGGATCAGCGACAGCACAAAGAGGAATATCAGATTCGACCAGAGAACCCAGTAGTCGACAAGCTCAGTGCGCCGGATGAGCTCATGATGGTTAATCCAGTAAATGCCCACCATGAGAAAGCTGAGCAGGTAGATGCCGAGACGCGGCGCCACCGACCACAGTCCGGCAAGGCCATTCTGGTGCGGGACGTGCAGCTCCAGCACCATGATGGTGATGATGACGGCGATCACGCCGTCAGAAAATGCCTCCAGCCGCGAGGATTTCATCTCGGAT
Organism: uncultured Acidobacteriaceae bacterium; assembly: GCA_963745105.1. Taxonomy (GTDB): domain Bacteria; phylum Acidobacteriota; class Terriglobia; order Terriglobales; family Acidobacteriaceae; genus Silvibacterium. The sequence goes on along the minus strand of CAVUWQ010000021.1, from coordinate 165,190 downwards.
TCATTTGAGGGCATGGTCCGGCTGCGCGCTCCTTCGAGTGAGAAAGAAGAAGCAACAGATTACCCTGAAAGATACGCGGCTATCGACGTGAGATCCGCCGCCGAACCAGCAGCAGCACGATCAGCCCAGCGAAAATGGCAAGAACCAGCGACCGGAGTTTCAAGCTGACCTCGTCTGCATCTGCGGAGCCGCCTGACGCGGCCCCGCGACGATTGTAGCGATTCAGGCGATCGTCTTCACCACGCCGCCATCGACGCGAATGGAGGAGCCGGTAGTGGCTGAGGCCGCTTCGCTGCAAAGGTAGACCACCATCGATGCAATCTCGTCTGTGGTCTCGAAGCGCTTGATGAGGCTGCTGGGCCGCGCATGCTCAAAGAAATCCTTGGCAAACTCTTCCTTCGATTTGCCTTGTTGCCTGGCGAACTCTTCGACGAAGGTTGCGACACCCTCGCTATCCGTGGGGCCAGCCAATACTGAGTTGACGGTAATACCGCTGGCCGGGAAAGACTCGGCGATGCCGCGCGCTACGGCCAGCTGCGCGGTCTTGGTCATGCCGTAGTGCACCATTTCTGCAGGAATCTGCAACCCAGACTCGCTGGAGATGAAGATGATGCGGCCCCACTTCTGCTCGAGCATGTGGGGCAGATAGTGCCGTGTGACGCGCACACCGGAGAGGACATTTGCGTCGAAGAATCGGCGCCACTCAGCGTCCTCAATCTCGAGAAATGGCTTGGCTTCGAAGATTCCGAGGTTGTTCACCAGGATGTCCAGCTTGGGGATGCGCGCAAAGACCTTCTTCGCGCCTTCTTCAGTGGTAAGGTCGGCGGCGACTCCATCGACCTTGCCCTCGATTTCACCAACGGCGCGGCTTACACGCTCCTCGGTGCGGCCGTTCACATAAACGAATGCGCCCTCGCGAGCGAGCTGCTTCGCAATGGCAAATCCAATTCCCGCCGTCGAGCCTGTCACCAGCGCCCGCTTGCCTTTCAGTCCCAGATCCATGATCTTCCTCCTGGCATAAGCAGTAGATTCGGATCGTGGACATTCGGATGCTGGTTACTCGACGGTGACCGATTTCGCGAGGTTTCGCGGCTGGTCCACATCGCAGCCGCGGCGGACGGCGATGTGGTAGGCGAGCAGTTGCAACGGAATGACATCGAGAACGGGCAGCAGCAGCTCGGAGGTCTCAGGCACGCAGAGAACGTGGTCGACGAGCTGCTTGATCTCCTTGTCATTGTGCATCGCGATTGCAATCACTTTGCCGGAGCGTGCGGTGACCTCCTGAATATTCGAAAGCGTCTTCTCATAGCGCAGGCGGGAGTCGCGATTGCTTTCGTCTTTGGTGGCGAGCACGACGACAGGCAGGGTTTCGTCGATGAGAGCATTCGGGCCGTGCTTCATCTCGCCTGCGGGATAGCCCTCGGCGTGAATATAGGAGATCTCTTTGAGCTTGAGTGCGCCTTCAAGCGCGATGGGATAATGAATACCGCGGCCGAGGAAAAGAAAATCACGGGCATTGGCATAGAGCTTGGCCAGCCGTTCATAGATGATCTCTCCGCCACGCAAAATCTCTTCGACTTTGCCGGGTAGCAGGCTCAGCGATTCGACGAGCTTGCGGCTTTCCTCCGGAGTGATGGTTTCGCGTATCTGCGCCAGATGAACGGCGAAGAGAAAGAGCGCGACCAGCTGCGCGGTAAAGGCCTTGGTCGAGGCCACGCCAATCTCCGGGCCAGCGTGAGTGTAAATGGTGCCTTGCGCTTCGCGGGCGATCATGGCACCGACCACGTTGCAGATGGCGATGGTCTTCATGCCCTTGGCGATCATCTCGCGCTGCGCGGCGAGGGTGTCGGCGGTCTCACCGGATTGGGTGATGAGCAGGCCGAGCGCAGAGGGATCGGGGATGGGGTCGCGGTAGCGATATTCGCTGGCGTAATCGACCTCGACAGGCACACGCGCCAGCCGCTCGATCATGAACTTGCCAACGGTCGCTGCGTGCCAGCTTGTGCCGCAGGCGGCAATGTTGATCTTGGTCGCGCGGCGGAATTCTTCGTCCGTGATCTTCATCTCGTCGAGGAAGACTTTGCCTGTATCGAGGGAGACGCGGCCCAACGTAGTGTCGCGGATGGCGCGCGGCTGCTCGAAGATTTCCTTGAGCATGAAGTGCTTGTAACCGCTCTTCTCCGCCTGGATCGGGTCCCACAGAATACGCTGCACAGGACGCTCGATGTGGTTGCCGGCTAGATCGGTGAGCACAACCCCTTTTTTCGTGATTACGGCCACATCGCCATCGGCAAGGAAGTAGAGATCGCGGGTGTGATGGAGGATGCCGGGGACGTCGGAGGCGACAAAATATTCGCCTTCGCCGAGGCCAATCACCGCAGGGGGGCCGTTGCGGGCGGCGACGATCTTGTCGGGGTCATCAGCGGAGATCACGCCGATGGCGTAGGCTCCAGCCAGACGCCGCGCCGCGCGGCGCACCGCCTCTTCGAGCGGCATGGTCTTGCCGGAGCTGGCCGCGGATGATAGCTCCTGCTCGATAAGGTGAGCGATGACTTCTGTATCCGTCTCGGTTACAAACTTGTGGCCTTCTGCGGTCAGCTCGTGCTTCAGCGCCAGATAGTTCTCGACAATGCCGTTGTGGACGACGACAAGGCGTCCGCTGCAATCGCGATGTGGGTGTGCGTTTTCCTCAGTCGGGCGGCCGTGCGTGGCCCAGCGGGTGTGGCCGATGCCGTAGGTTCCGTGCAGCGGATGTTCGCGGATGACCTCTTCGAGGTTGCGCAGCTTGCCGGGGGCGCGGCGCAGCTCAAGTCCATCGCCGGCTCCGCCGACGGCGATGCCTGCGGAGTCGTAGCCGCGGTATTCGAGACGGCGAAGGCCTTCAATGATGAGAGGGACAACAGGTTTGTTGCCGACGTATCCTACGATGCCACACATTCACCCAGTATAGGGATTCCGGGAGTTGGATGGCCTGCTGCTGCGCGCTGAAGCCACATCTCAAAGTCGAGACGTGGGGCACCCGCTCATTCCTGTAGATGAAGCCCGGTTAATTCGCGTCTTCAAGGTGGAAGGTAAATTCCTCGATCACCGGGTTGGTGAGCACATCTTTGGCGATGCGCTCGATTTCGGCTTTAGCTGCAGCCGCATCCAGCGAGTCGCTGAGCTTCAATACAAAGTATTTTCCCTGGCGTACGTCGTCAATTCCCTGATATTGCATCTTCCTGAGAGCGCCGTGGATGGCCTGCCCCTGCGGGTCCAGGACGGTTTGCTTGAGTGTCACGTAGACATGAGCCTTCATCGTGCTCGATTATAAATGGTGAGGCTGCTTGAGATCACGGCCCGCGCCGCTCGCGGGCCAGGCAAAAAAATTCCCAAGAGACAGGACCCATGACCAATTATCTGGAACTACCCGTCGGCGAGAAGACGCCCGAAGTCATTAACGCCGTGATTGAGATTCCCGCCGAGGGCATCAATAAATACGAATACGACAAGCAGCTCCACGTATTTCGGCTCGACCGCAATCTGTATTCGCCTGTGCATTATCCCGGCGATTACGGCTTTATCCCGTCCACTCTAAGCGACGATGGCGATCCGCTGGATGTGCTGGTGCTGGTGGATGCGCCCAGCTTTCCGGGCTGCGTCATGCAGGTGCGTCCCATCGGCCTGCTGGAGATGCTGGACCAGGGTGTGCTCGACGAGAAGGTGCTCGCCGTGGGCAAGAACAATCCCCGCTATGCCGACGTGTGGAATTACTCCGAGATTTATCCGCACATGCTGAAAGAAATCACCCACTTCTTCTCGATCTATAAGGATCTTGAAGGCAAGCGCGTGGAGATTCACGGCTGGCACGATGCATCTTTCGCGCGCGACCAGGTGACCAAGGCCGCCAAGAATTTTGAAGACAACAAAGCAGCCAAGGCGGCAAAGAAGCAGGGGTAACCGCTCTCAACTTCGCGTACCAGACCTTAAGGGCAGCGCAGATTTCGTACCACAAGCGTTTGCACGCCGCTCCAAAACAGAAGCGCCCTGGATTTCCCAGGGCGCTTCTGTTTTTGTTGTTAGCCATTACTCTTTGTCGACCGTTATTCCAGGAGGAGCTTGAAGTATTGGGTGGTTGTGTAGGTGTTTCCGCCAGTGGTTGCCGAGCCAGTGACCCCGATGGTGTAGCTGCCAGTCGGTGTGGATGCGCTGCCAACGATGGTGAGCGCGACTGACCCACTTCCGGGAGCCGGTAGCGACGCCTTGTTGAAGTACGACGTCGCACCTTCGGGAAGTCCGCTCACGCTGAAGGTGACCGGAGCACTCAGGCCATTGAGCGGAACGAACGAGGCACCGATCGATCCGGATCCCGTATGCAACATGGTCATCGTGGACAGGCCCAGCGTTTCCTGCAGTGCCGGAACCGCTGTCACGATGATTCCCAAGCCGCTGGTGGCGATTGCGCCGTCACCGGAAGCTTCGAGGGTGAGGTTTGTGGCGGCGGCAGCCGTCGTTGATGCTACGTGCAGCGTCAGCGTCGCAGTGCCGGTTCCCGATGTGAGGGTGATCGGATTGGCGCTCCACGAAGCTGTTACGCCGACGGGCAATCCTGTCGCCGCCAGAGTTACCGGCCCGCTGAAAGTCGAGTTTCCATTCACGGTGACTGCGTACGTTCCGCTTCCGCCCTGAGGCACGGTGATCACCGATGTAGCCGCGCCGACAGTCAGTGACGCCGGGGGCGGCGTCACGGTCACGGGCAGAGTCGCCGTTCCTGTATATGCTGTGCCAGTCTTGTTGACCACGTGAACGCTGATGGCCACAGTGGAACTGCCGCCCACAGCCGAGGTGCCTCCGCCTAACTTCAGGGTCCAGACGGCCGCTCCAGCTGCGTTAATCGTTGGAACTCCCCAGGTTGCCGTGAATCCCGTCGGCAGACCGGAGGTAACGCTGGCGGTAGAACCTGAGGCAATCGCGCCGCCAGTGGGCAGAGCGGTTACCGTCACCGTGCCGACTGACAGTGCCGGGATGGTGATTGCAGTCGGCGAGACGCTTACCTGCACGCCGGCTGGCTGTTGCACGGTGAGGCTGACGAGATTGCTCGCAACCACCCCATCTCCCGCAGCGTTGAGCACGATGTTCGACGTTCCCGCAGCCGCGGTGGAGGCAACGTTCAGAGTGAGGGTTACAGCTGTCGAGCTCGTTCCACTGGAGGGGTTGATGGTGCTAGGCGATATCGATGCCGTAACTCCTGCAGGCAGACTGTTCAGCGTAAGACCGACGGCGCCGGTATAGGAGCCTGCCGTAGGTGTACTGCGGACTCGGTGTAGACAAGGCAGGCATCGTGCGCAGGGCAGCCGCGGACGCGGTAACCGGTGTACGCGGCGTCATTTGCGCCTGACTGCGGAAATCATGCAGCGTGACGATGCCGCTGACCACTCCGGCAAAGGCGCGGGGAATCTGCGGGTCCTGCGCGTTGTCGGTATGCATGACGCCATTCACCGCGTAGTGATGAAGCTCTGCGTGGAAGGCATCGGCGATCTGTCCGGCGGTTCCGGAAAACAGAATGAGGCGGTTGCTGTTCGCGACTTCTTCAACGGCAAAACCATGACTGCGCAACCAGGTAGTAATGCGCGCCACATCGGCCGGACTGGCGCCGAAGCGCGCCCCGTACTGGGCCGGCGTGAGCCACTGGTGGTAGAGCGGAGATTTCGGATTGTGCTGCTCCTGGACCAGCGCGTCGAGCTCTTCCTGCTGCTGGGCGGAAGGCTGCAGAAGCATCATCATGTGGGACAACTGTGTTTCGGAAGCAAGTGTTCCCGCCTCAAACTCACCGCGAGCCATGGGATGGACGTTGTCCATCAAGGTGACTACCTGGGTCTCGTCGATGGGTCCAACGATGCGGTTCGCCGGCCGTTGGGCCATGGTAGTGAAACATCCTACGGCGAAGGAACACGCCGCAACAATCGTCGCGCGGACAGCACTATGGGCTTTGATCTCGGACCTCTCAGGACGCGAAAAGGCGTACGGACGTGGAGGGAGGTCCGGCAGTTATTGCGTCCTGTACTGCATCGGCCTTTGGGTGCAGAATTTTTAGAGGGCGCCATTACGAAAGTACCGGAGACAAATCTTTTGTTCTGTGGCGCTATGCGGAGAGAGTTTGCGGGAGTGATCTTTGGCTGCAATGATGCGCCGAACAGCCACTGGAGAAAGCTTCAGTCGCCCGACGAGGCCGCAGGCAGCTCTTTCGGCGCGGGGCGGCCAGACCAGACACTGCGCGAGATCCAATAGCAGACCGGCCCTGCGGCGGCGACCAACAGGCCGAAGAGCAATGCAGGCATATGCGCCATGCGCTCATCTCTCGCGGAAAAGGCTGCGTAGACGATCAGAGCGGTCGGCATTACTCCAAGAGCAATCGCCATCGCAAGATTTCCAGCCCGGAAGGGCCGTTCGAGATTGGGCTCGCGAAGGCGCAGTACCACGAGAGCGACGAACTCGAGAATCAAGCTGGCACCATAGAGCATGAGATCGATGGAGATGAGACGCTCGAAGCTGAATTTCAGAGCGAGCGCCCACGCCGTGCCGCAGCCCAGTAGCGCAACCCATGGCACCCCGTAGCGATTGCGCGTGGCAATAAACGATGGAAGCATGCCGTCCTCTGCGAGGACGAAGGGCAGCCGTGCATACGACATGGTGAGCGCGTTGAACATGCCGAGGCCGGTCATTGCACCGCCGAGCACGATGGCGATGCCCAGCCACGGTCCGGCGAGCGAGGTTGCCGCGTCGGCCCATGAACCGGTGGTGAACTGCGCGATGGCGAGACCGGCGAAGCCCATCGCTGCCAGCGGAATCACGTAGCTTAGAGCAACGACTCCCGCGCTGAGCAGCATAGCCCGCGGATAATTGCGCTGCGGATTCTCGACTTCCTGCGCTACCGTCGAAGCGTTGTCCCAGCCCATGTAATTCCACAGCGCCACCAGGATCGCTGTCGATAATCCCTCGCCGCTGCCGGAGCTCGATTTCCAAGCCAGATTTGCGTGAAGATGCCATCCGTGCCAGATGGCAGCGGGCACCAGAATAGCGAAGGGCGCGAGCAGCGCGACAAAGAGCGCGATCGATCCATCGCCCACGACAGGCGCGCCGCGCAGATTCCAAAGCATGCAGATGGCGATGAGGGCCAGCTCCCACATCGTTCCCTTCGAGCCTGCAGTCCACGCGGGAAAGAGCTTGCCCAGGTAGAGCACGAAGATGGTGGGATAGATGGCCATATCGAAGATGCTGGCCGTGAGTGAGAGCCAGGCTTCCTGATATCCCCAGAACGGCCCGAGGGCACGGCGCACCCACACGTAGAAGCCGCCCTCATCGGGCAGTGCGCTCGCCAACTCGCCGATCATGAGCGCAGTGGGAAAGCTCCAGATAAGAGGAAGGATGAGCAGGATGGCCAGCGCCTTCAGATATCCCGCGCCGCCAAGGATATCCTCGATGCCGTAAGGTCCGCCGGAGACCATGAAGTATGTGGCCGCGGCCAGCGGAATGAGGCGCAGACTGCGCCGTGCGGCGGTCGAGGCGGGTTTGACTAAGCGGGTGACTGTTCCGGTCTCCAGCTTTCAAGATTATCTCGATTTAACCGCGGGACCGGCGAAAACTTGTCTGAAAATGAAAAGCCCTGCCACCCCAGGCAGGGCTTTTTCATCGTCCGCAATCGCAGCTAAGACGCCTTGCGTGTTGCCGATCCCGAAGACGAAACGTAACCCGGATAGACTCGCTGCACGCGGCCCAGTAGACGAACGCGAGCCTCACCGTTCGCCGCTTCCCATGCATCCTCCGCCGCCAGCGATGACGGGGCGGCATTCATGGCGATCTCATAGCGCACCGAGCCGTTATTGCGCTCCAGAATCTCCTCTGCCTCGGCATTCAACCCACCTCCGTCCACGGTTACGATCGCGCCTCCGCGGCGGATCATTCCTGACAGGTGACGCGAATGCGCAGGCGGAATACCCATGCCAAAAAACGCACTCTCGAAGGCCTGGCTCGAATAGGCGTATTCGTAATTTGGATACGTCCCGAGATGTCCTTCTCCGGTGCCGAAGTTCATGCTGCTCCTGTCGGCGACCGGGCCGCGCGGTGCGTTGTCAACAGGCGATGACTTGTCGCCGCCGAAGATATGCTTCAACTTTTCCCAGCGATGCGATTCGCTGTTCTTATTCGTTTCTTGAAAATCGCCGGTAGCCGGATAGTTGACGGCCTGCGTGGGCAAAGGTGCGGCCGGGTTCGGATGCAATGTGCTGGGCAAGGTGCTTTGAATGGTATGAGGAAGAGTCGTGGGAAGTCCGCTGGGAATTTCGGCTCCGGGAATCGGCCCAGGGCGGGCAGCTCCCGACATCGGCGTGCCGCCGCCTGTGGAGAGGCCGGCGGGCGTCACGGCACTTGAATCGGAGGCCGCGCCAGCAGTAGTGGAGCCGGCTCCTGGTGCATTGGGACCTGTAGCTGGACGAATCTCCGCGTCCACAGTCTTGACATCGTTATCTGCGACTTGAATTTCATTTGCGGCTTGAGTTTCATTATCGATGTGAAATGCCGCTCCGATCTCGCTGGGGCGAAAACCTTCGACAAGAAGATCGTTGATCGCGCGATGCGCATCTTCTTCGTCGGCGAAGTATCCGACGACCGTGCGCCGGGAAGAACCGATAGGATTGTTGGCTGTCATGATGGGCCCTCAGAATCTTGGATTAAACACCGCGGCTGCCGGGCCAGATCGACCCCCGAGTCGTGCTTTTTGCGAGCGCAACCGCACCCTAATTAAGATGCAATTCCAGAACCGGCCGAACAACTCTGCAGCGAAAATTCGGGATAAACAAGCACGCCCGCGGGAATTTGCGAATCATCCTATATACTTGGATCACAATCCGGAGAGATGGCCGAGTGGCTGAAGGCGGCGGTTTGCTAAACCGTTATAGGGTCAAAAGCTCTATCGGGGGTTCGAATCCCCCTCTCTCCGCCAGTTCCTAGCTAAATCAATCCCATACACATTCTAAAGTGCTTAGGCCCCCGATTGATCAGATCCGCGATCGGCGACTGTCCCCTCTGCAAGAAAGTACGAGCACTCGTCGAGACAGCTGTGTCGCAGATTGCCCGGGCGCAAAATGCAACGATCGATTAGCTAGTGCTTGGCGTAAAGATTGTCACGTAAGTGTCGCGCTCCCCGAAACAAAGGTGGCCGCAATGACACTTGGATGTTTGGTTGGGCGTGTCAACCAGGAACTTCCCAGAATGACACGCGTCATCTTCGAGTAGCGCAGCTAGTCTCCCCCCGGCGTGAAGGTCCATGAGGAGATTTCCTGATTTGCGGTCAGGCCTCCAGTGCCTCCTGTGAAGCCAACGTAGGCCGTGTTTCCGCCCACGATGGCCGGGATGTTAACAGCGAACGCATACGACCAGGTCGCCTTTGTTACGGTATCAGTAAGGGTCAGATCAAGGTTTGCTCCGTCATACGTGATATGGGCCTGGATGCTGTGGCCGCTACTGAGATCGATGCCGGAGTTGGTCAAATCGACTGAAGGCAGACCCGGCTGTTCCCCGTTGATGTAGACACCGGTCGAGTCGTCGCCTTCACCGCCGTTGTTGAAGATATCCAACTTGATCGCTACGCTCTTATCGATTCCGGCATAACCAAGCGATCCTCCGTCTGCCCCTACAGCTTTGGGGCCGGCGTTCTGGATGGTGAAGGTCATACCGTCAGCTTCAGCCTCCAACATCTGGAACGTGAAGTCAGTGGTGAAGGATTCAATGTTCACCGGTGTTGCATAGAACGCGCTGCCTGCCTGGTTTTGATCGCCGTCGGTCAACTGCAGCCTGGAGCCTTCCAGCTCCGCGCTACCGTTGAATACCATGCCCTTGGGACTGAACCCGTTTCCATAGTCCGGTATGGTGGGCTGACCCGAGGTGAAGCTCCAGGAAGATACCTCCTGATTTGCGGTCAGGCCACCCGTGCCTCCGGTGAAGCCAACGTAAGCTGTGTCTCCGCCTACGATGGCTGGAATGTCAACCGTGAATGCATGCGACCAGATCGCCTTCGTCAAGGTATCGGTCAAAGTAAGGTTAAGAATTGCTCCGCTATAAGTGACATGAGCCTTGATACTGTGGCCGCTGCTCAGATCGATGCCGCTCTTGGTCAGATCGACCGAAGGCGTGCCAGGCTGTTCCCCGTTGATGTAAAGACCCGTTGAGTCGTCGCCTTCTCCACCGTTGTTGTAGATGTCGAACTTGATCGCTACGCTCTTGCCGATTCCGGCGTAACCCAGTGACCCGCCTACAGCACCCAGAGCCTTCGTTCCGGCATTCTGGATGGTGAAGGTAAGACCATCGGCTTCCGCCTCCGACAACTGGAATGCGAAGTCGGTGGTAAACGACTGAACGTTTACAGGGGTTGCATAGAAGGCGCTGCCTGCCTGGTTCTGATCACCATCGGTCAGCTGCAGCTTGGAGCCGTCGAGTTCTGCGCTGCCGTTCAGTTGTAACTGCGCTGCGGCTGCGGAGAACCCGTTGCTGTAGTCGAACTGATCTTCATCGCCCGTTAGGCCGCCACCCGGATTGCAGGTCGAGCCGTTCCCGATGATGCAGAGTTGATATCCATCGATGTGGCTATCAGGATAGGTTGGCTGCCCACCGCCATAGTTGACCGAAATGCTGTGCATACCTGGCGTGAGGGTGTTGGTCTTTCCGTTTGTGGAAGGATCCCACACAACCGTGGCCTTTCCATTGCTGTCGAGATTCCCGGTTCCATAGTTGGGAACATTGTTTGGGCCAAGAGGCTCGCTGATGATGACGTAACCTATTGGCACCGGGGTGCCATCCTGCGTTGTCACGGTTGCATTGAACGTAACCGTAGCTCCGTAGTCGGCCGGATTGGGAGTTGCCGTCACGGTTATCACCGTAGCGGTGGCTGCGGAATTCACTACCTGCGTGACCGTGTTGGAGGTGCTGGTCGTGAAGTTGCCATCTCCACCGTAGTTCGCAGTGATGCTGTGGGAACCTGCGGCCAGGTTGGTGGGATTCAACGTCGCCACACCACCCGAGATCGTTCCCGAACCGATGTTGGTCGTGCCGTCGAAGAACGTGACCGCGCCGGTCGGTGTGCCGCCGGTGCCGGTGACCGTCGCCGTGAAGATTACCTGCTGACCCACCGTCGACGGGTTAGGTGCAGCCGTCAGTACGGTGCTGGATGCACTCTTCACCACCTGCGTGACTGTGTTGGAGGTGCTGGTCGTGAAGCTGCCGTCTCCGCCGTAGTTCGCAGTGATGCTGTGGGAACCTGCGGCCAGAGTTGTGAGCTTCAGCGTCGCTACGTTACCCGAAATCGTTCCCGATCCGATGTTGGTCGTGCCGTCGAAGAAGTTCACCGTGCCGGTCGGTGTGCCGCCAGTGCCGGTGACCGTCGCCGTGAAGACGACCTGCTGACCCACCGTCGATGGGTTAGGTGCAGCCGTCAGTACGGTGCTGGATGCGCTCTTCACCACCTGCGTGACCGTGTTGGAGGTGCTGGTCGCGAAGCTGCCATCCCCACCGTAGTTCGCGGTGATGCTGTGGGAACCTGCTGCCAGGGTGGAGAGTTTCAGTGTCGCCACACCACCCGAAATCGTGCCTGAACCGATGTTGGTCGTGCCGTCGAAGAACGTCACTGTGCCGGTCGGTGTACCGCCGGTGCCGGTGACCGTCACCGTGAAGATCACCTGCTGACCCACCGTTGACGGGTTCGGTGCAGCCGTCAGTGCGGTGCTGGATGCACTCTTCACTACCTGCGTGACCGTGTTGGAGGTGCTGGTCGTGAAGTTGCCATCTCCACCGTAGTTCGCAGTGATGCTGTGGGAACCTGCTGCCAGGGTGGAGAGTTTCAGTGTCGCCACACCACCCGAAATCGTTCCTGAACCGATATTGGCCGTGCCGTCCATGAACGTCACCTGACCTGATGGTGTCCCACTTGTTCCGGTCACCGTCGCAGTGAAAATCACCTGCTGACCTACCGTCGACGGGTTAGGTGCGGCCGTCAGTACGGTGCTGGATGCACTCTTCACCACCTGCGTGACTGTGTTGGAGGTGCTGGTTGTGAAGTTGCCATCTCCACCGTAGTTCGCGGTGATGCTGTGGGAACCTGCGGCCAGAGTTGTGAGCTTCAACGTCGCCACGTTACCCGAGATCGTTCCCGCTCCGATGTTGGTCGTGCCGTCGAAGAACGTCACCGTGCCAGTCGGTGTGCCGCCAGTGCCGGTGACCGTCGCCGTGAAGACGACCTGCTGACCTACCGTCGACGGGTTCGGTGCAGCCGTCAGTACCGTGCTCGATGCACTCTTCACCACCTGCGTAACTGTATTCGAGGTGCTGGTCGTGAAGCTGCCGTCTCCGCCGTAGTTCGCAGTGATGCTGTGGGAACCTGCGGCCAGAGTTGTGAGCTTCAGCGTCGCTACGTTACCCGAAATCGTTCCCGATCCGATGTTGGTCGTGCCGTCGAAGAAGTTCACCGTGCCGGTCGGTGTGCCGCCAGTGCCGGTGACCGTCGCCGTGAAGACGACCTGCTGACCCACCGTCGATGGGTTAGGTGCAGCCGTCAGTACGGTGCTGGATGCGCTCTTCACCACCTGCGTGACCGTGTTGGAGGTGCTGGTCGCGAAGCTGCCATCCCCACCGTAGTTCGCGGTGATGCTGTGGGAACCTGCTGCCAGGGTGGAGAGTTTCAGTGTCGCCACACCACCCGAAATCGTGCCTGAACCGATGTTGGTCGTGCCGTCGAAGAACGTCACTGTGCCGGTCGGTGTACCGCCGGTGCCGGTGACCGTCACCGTGAAGATCACCTGCTGACCCACCGTTGACGGGTTCGGTGCAGCCGTCAGTACGGTGCTCGATGCACTCTTCACTGCCTGCGTGACTGTTTTCGAGGTGCTGGTCGTGAAGCTGCCATCGCCGCCGTAGTTCGCAGTGATGCTGTGGGAACCTGCGGCCAGGGTGGTGAGTTTCAACGTCGCCACACCACCCGAGATCGTTCCCGAACCGATGTTGGCCGTGCCGTCGAAGAACATGACCGTGCCGGTCGGTGTGCCGCCGGTGCCGGTCACCGTCGCCGTGAAGGTCACTTGCTGACCGAGGGTCGACGGGTTCGGCGAAGAGCTGAGTGTCGTCGTCGATGTCGCCTTGTTCACTGTGAGTGTCGTGCTCTTGTCAGAGGCGCCAAGTAGAGCCGCATTGCCGTCGTAGCTGTAAACGATGTGATAGCTGCCTGCTGCAACAGTGCTTGTCGGTATAGAAGCGGAGAACGAACCATTTATGCCGAAAGTGGGGTCTGGACTCGCCTGGGCAACTACATCGCCTGAGTCCGTCTGAAGCGAGATGCCGACCGATTCGCTCGTTGCCGGATACTGCCCCTGGAACGGCAGAGTGACCGACGCCATGGTGACTTCCTTCACCCGGGCACTGGATCCATCGATCAGGTTGGTTGCCGTTCCCGCGTTGCTATCGAAGGAAGAGAGCACACGCAGAGCTGCTGGATAGACACCGTTGTAGTTCGGGAACATCTGCGCCTGGATGTCCGACGCAGAGGAGGCACTGGCCCACTCCTGGGCATTCCACATCTGCCCGTTGAAGCTGGGAATCTGAGTGTAAACGCCGCCGCCGCCAAAGTTGACAGTATTATCCGAGGCGATCGGGCTAGGTACAGTGAAAGAATCCTGGGTCGCGACTCCGTCTTTGTAGATCGTAATTTTGCCCTGATTGAAGGAGACAGCGATGTGATGCCACAGACCATCGGAGACGGGGGTAGTGTCTGTGGAAGTCCACGATTCACCCGGATAGGCGATAGAGATCTGGTCGTTCTCAAGATAAACGGCAGGCTTCACTTCAGACGTCTGGAGAATCATCTGCTGGCTTTTGATCGTGGTGTTGATCCACACGCTGAACGTGGCGGCGTCGGTGGAGATGCCGGTGGCGTTCAAGCCCGTGAAGTACACGCCTACGTTCCCGTCTGTGCTGCCCTGCGTCGTTGTCGCCGCCACTCCGGCAGGCCCGTTGGGAGCCCACACTTTACCCGCGAGGGCGATGGATTGCGTGCCATAAGGAACCGTCTGCGAAGCAGTCGGGTTGCTGAACACCGCGGTGTTCTTGCTCACCGTCTGTTGAACAATCGTGGATGTGCTTGCCAAGAAAGGCCCGTTGCCGGCGTACACGGCCGTAATCGAGGCCTGGCCGGCTGCCAGCGAGCTAACCGTATACGTAGCTATCCCGTTATTGAGCGTAGCGGTGCCCAGCTTAGTGGAACCGTTCATGAACGTCACTGTCCCGGAAGGTTCGCTGCTGGTGCCACTGGTGTTGCTAACCGTCGAAACAAGCGTCACCGGCTGACCAACATACCAGTTTGCGGGCGTGGCCATGAGCGTTGTGGATGTGGTGAGCGCGTTGATCGTCAACGTGGCTTGAGCGGTCGCCGAGTTGAAGTTGTTCGAGGCGTCAGAAACATACTTGACCGTATAGCTTCCCGGCGCAAGCGATGAGGTCGTGACTGTCCCAGTAAAGCTGCCGTTCGTCTGGATGGGCGCGGTCCCGGAGGCTACGGCGGTGGTTCCCTGGTACACGGTGATGGTTACATTGCCGGTTGGAACGTAGTTTCCGGCAACCACCGTGCCGCTTACGCCTAAATTCGTTCCTGCGTTGATTGCCTGAAGGGCGGCAGGCGTGAGCGTGGGGCTAAGGGCATTGATGATGAAGTTTGGCGTTTGCGCCTTTGCCGGCTTGAGCAGCGTGTCTCCGGAATAGGAATAGGAGATCGTGTAGTTTCCGGCATCCAGAGGGCCAACCGCCGTGCTGAGAGAGAAGTTCGTAGGCGAAGGGAGACTCCCATTTGCCTGGAAACCGACGGAAGCCGAAGCAGCGCCGATACTGATCGATACCGATTCGCTGGTGCTGGGGTAGATGGTGCTTGTCCCGCTGGTGCCGCTTACGGTGCCCTGAAGCGGAACGGTAGGGGTGCCATAGTTCACAGACTGGGGGATGACGATGTTCGAGAAGGCCGACGCCACCGGGTTCGGAGTGATGGTCTGCGTTACGCTCGCGCTGGTGCTCTCAAGTCCTGCACCGCCGCTATAGGCCGCCGTGATTGTGTGGTTACCGATTGCGAGGGTGCTTGTTGAGTAAGCGGCACTACCGTTCAGAAGACTCATAGTAGCAACAGGCGTGGGATTTCCGTCCACCGTAAAGGCGACCGTACCCGTCGAATTCCTGCCGGACGCGGAGAGGCTGGCAGTGAAGGTTATGTTGGTCCCCAAAGTTGCTGGGTTTGATGATGACGTGAGGTTAAGTGTCGGCGTAACCGGCGCGATTACCAGCGTTGCCGTTGTATAGCTGCGGGGAGTTGTCAGACTTCCAGCAGGTGAGAATGGGCTAATACCGGTTCCCAAAGTCTCGACCTCGACGGCGGTACCACCGCTGGTTCCTGAATTCGCAGGAACGCCACCCATTACAACAATCTTGCCGTCCAGGCCGGTACCCGTATTCTTCAGGTACACCGCGGCGGGACTATTACGATACTCGGTCATCATTCCGCCGAGAACGAAGCTGTCCAACTGCGGAATCCATATGTTGGAAATTTGTGGCGAATTTGGGCCGCCCACGCTCACGGCTCCTCCAGCACTTAGTACCCCTCCAGCTGGGAGACTTAACATGGTCAGACCCAGACCACCGTTGGCCGAGGCTCCGTTCCCTGGAAACGAGCTAAAAGTATTTGATGACGGGGTGAAAAGAGCAGTCGCATCCGTGGGAGTTGCAGCGGCAGACTGTCCAAGAAGGACAACCTGCCCACTGGTGAGTGAAGCAGAACCGTAAGGGACAATACCCGAGAGTCCCGTTGAGTCCACCGCAACAAACTTCTGCTGATCCGGATAATAGATCTCGCAACTCGAAATTCCTGCACCAGGAAGCGTTGCTGAGCCACCGCAGATCAGGACATCGCCGGTCGACATCAGGGATGCCGTGTGGTTCATGCGGGCGGTTGTCATATTGCCGACGCTGGTGGTCTTGTTTGCTACGGGGTCGTAAATTTCAGCCGCCGCAGTCGCAAGTCCAGTAGTAGAGTTCTGGTACTCGCCTCCGGCGATAAGTACGGTGCCGTCATTCAGCAGCGTGGCAGTATGCGACGCGCGCGCGACCTGCAAGTCCGGCCCAGGCACGAAGGTCTGTGAGGTCTCATCGTAAAGTTCTGTCGGCTGAACTGGATTGAACTGGTTATCCAGGCCGCCGGCTATGAGGACTCTGTCGTTGATGACCGGGGTTGCTGTCTGGTACGCCCGGTAATAGAGCATGTTGCCGACAGCGGTCGAGGTCTGGGTGGAAGGCGACCAGATTTCTGCCGTATTTAAGGGGGTACCAGTCCAGTCCACACCGCCCGTCAACAGCACCCCCGGCGCAATCGTGGAGGGCGCAACAACGCTGATCGGGATCTCAATGGGGCCGTTTTTTGTCTGCGCGGATGCGTATGACTGCGCCGTATCTAGATCAAGATAGATAGTCGGGCCCGTAGTCGGCGCAGTGTTCGGGACGCTGATCGTCACATTTTGCGTACCTGCTCCGTTTGGCGGTGCAATGTTGATGTTGTTATTGGTGTCATGATTCGTGATTGTCCAGCTCAGCTGGCCTGCGCCGAAGCCCTGAATGATAGCGCTCACATTGAGATTGGCCGACTGTCCTGGAGCCAACCGCAGAGAAGACGGGCTCGCGGACAAGCTGGGAGGGTAGACGGTAATTGTGTCTACGACTTCAGTGTTCTTATGCTCAAGTTTCGTAAGGGCGTTGTAGATATAGTTTGCCTGATCGTCGATCTGGATGTTAAAGGCTGATGTCCCGACGGGAACGGAAAAAATGGCGCTTTGGACGCTTGTCCACGGTCCTTTCACGGCGGGCGGCGGATCACCATAGTGAGTCCAATCGCCAGGGTCCTTGAAATCGTTCTCCCACGACGCGATATTTTTCGAAATAGACGTGGTATCGACGGTCGTTACGTCCTGCTGGGAGTAGCTTTCCCCAAACGATCCGGATATTTCGCCACCGAGGCCTGATATACCGCCACCAACGCTGAATGATGTCGTGCTGGAGCCGTTGTTCTGCAGCGGTCCATGGTCAAAAAGTGGAAAGACATTCCCACTCAAATCCGTTGCCGATATTTGATAGGTGGCGCTTGTGTTGTACCAGCCGCAAGGACTGAATTCTCCACAGTTATCAAAATGCGGACTGGTCGTCGTCTCCTGAACGATCACATACCAGTCTGTGCTGGCAAACGTAGAGTTAGCACGGTAAATAGAGTAGGTAACCTGTAGCTCGTCGCCGCTCGTATCCGTATCAGACTCCGTGTCCACGATGAGGGCAGTCCAGGCGTCAGAGGAAGGGCCAACTCCCGGGGCGTCCCCTACAGCCGCTGCCAGCGCCGCCTCAGTCCCAGGGCGCAGCGTGTTCAGCGTGTCAACCCACTTCTGGAAGCGCAGCATGCAATCCGAATCGGAGCTTCCTGCCTTCACCAGGCTTCCGCGATACGTATGCAGAATATGGCGCTGGTCGTAGGCCGCTCCGATGACGCAATAGCTGCCGCCTTTGTCGGACGCTTTGCGGCTCGTGGCCAGCCCGGCATTGAAGAGACCGCTGAAGACCTCCGGTTTGACGTTTTGCATCGCGACCACATCGCCGTTCTCCAGCGCCTTTTTGGCGTCCACCAATTCCTGGCCGGCCGGCTGAGCGGAGACCATTGCGATCCGCGCCGCCAGCGCGCTCGACGATCCCAGGCCAAGAACGCCACACAGAACGAAGAGAAGCAGAAACAGGCTTCTCTGCCCGGAAGGCAGAAGGCTGGACAGCGAAGAGGTTTGCCGGTAGTTACGGGCACTGAAATGGGGCATGGTGTTCACGATGGTCTCTCCTCACAACGAGTGGCTAAATGGGCGGCCGCTGGGCGTGCAATTGCCGCCACGTGTGCCGTGTTTCTAAGGTAGGTTTAGAAACCGCTAGAAACAATGAGTGAAGCTACATGAAGAGGCATGTGGTCCCACACAAGATTTACGCGTGAGGTTATGAAGAAAAAGGGAGCTTGGGAGAAAGCCTGCCCCGATGCCGTAATCGGCTTCCGGCCTTCATTCACCGTTCAGAAAGCACGCCGGAATAGTGGCGGATCACGGTTTAAAGGCAAGTAAAAATGGCAACAAAACTGGATCGCCAGAGCGGCTGACTATCGATGAATTCACTGCAGTCATGGAGGATAGATTTCTTTTGTGCGCAGCCACCCGTGGCAGCCATCTGCTCCACGCGTGCTGCGTTTGTCTCTGGCTCTATACTTAGGCGCCGCCAATCTTTAAGCCGATTCTCGTAAAAACTCGATGGAAATGCTGGTAGGGTCAGTGAAATCAGGATGGACAAAGCATGAAATCATCCGGAGGCTCATTGCGGTGGAACATGAACAACCCGCAGCTCCAATCGGACGTGGGGGCGCCTAAGGATCAACCACGGACGACCAACCAAGCCATTGGGTGGCTGGAGCGTAGCGACCCGGGCGCACACCGTCGTATCAAAGGGCTGCGCCTGGTTACCGCCTACAGCATCGCGGCGATGCTGGGAACACTGCCTGCGATCTCGCGCGGTCTGGCGCATGGCAGTTTACTGAGTGTTCTCGCCGCCGGCTTCGCGTTATGGGCTAGTGTTTCAGAGGGCCGTACAACTCGACCTGAATCAAGCCGCGACCTTGTGCTGCTGGTGGTCGCGTCGGCGCTGGGTGCGGCCATAATGATTGCCTTCAGCTCCATGTTGACTGGTCCCGGTCGACCCGGACCGGAGTTGATCCTTGCCAGCGGAGCATTTCTCGTCGGCTATCTGAAACGGTTTGGCGTTCTCGCCGCCGGCATCGGCTCGCAAATTTATATCGGACAACTTCTCGCTTATGGAGCCCGCCTGACTGCGATCGATCTGAGCATGGTTGGTATTGCCGGTTTAATTGCCGCACTGGCGGCGACCGTCCCACGGCTGCTCAGTGGACCCGCTGAGCAGCCAGCAGCCCCGCTGGCTAATCCCCACGACAATGAAACGCCCGCATTGCTCATGGGGATGCAGGCAGCAGTGGCAGCCACCGTAATCGTTGCATTGAACGACTTCTTCCACCTTACAGAGTCCGCCTGGGCGATCACCGCCTGCACGTACGTAATCGCCAGTTCAAGATCAGGAACTATAGATCGCGTGCGCCGCCGCATTCTTGGGACGGCCATTGGCGTTCCGCTCGGGCTTGCATGCCTTCCCCTAGCCATCCATGCACCTATCGCTGTCTGGATGGCAGCGGCACTCGCCATGATCATCTATGCAATGGCTCTACCAGAGCGATATGACGTTGCCTGTGCGGCCTACGCGTTTACGCTGATTGTGACTATGGCCGTCAGTGGAGAACACTCGCTAAAGCTGCTCGCCTCTCGTGGTTGGGAGACGGTGATCGGCGGAGCGCTGGGGCTTGGGGCAGCAATGCTGATCGTTCCGCCAAGAAGCTCTCAACTCGCTAAGTGAGATGGACACTGGCAGATGGGCTCATCCTTCGCTGCTCCATAGCAAAGCTCTCCAAAGCGCAACGTGTGGAACCGCATAGCCTGTTTGTGTAGCGACCGCTATTACTGGTGTCGGCAGGTGTTGGTAACTTCGTTGACAGATCAAACGATCAACGGTCTTTTGTTCGGAGCAGCACAAATGAAAAAATTAATCTCTATCCTCGCGAAGATAGTCATCTCCTGTCCCCTGTGGATGGTCCTAGTCAGCAGTCATGCCTTCGCTCAGTCTCCGCTTTCCTGGAAAAGAGCACAGAATTTTGACAACGGCGTCCAATCTACCCTAGCGATGAACTGCGTCACTACGCTTGAAGGTGTGAGCGATGTCATGCCTTCCGGCGCCCTCATTAGTTAAGTCTCTCAATAGCTTCTATACGGCCTTTTATAGCTAGGCTTTGGTTTGGATAGACCTGATCAATACCCAAAATTTACCCATATCTGACAAGAGGAACTTCACGTATGTTTTCGAATTTAATTAGCGTCAATCTGGACAATGCACCGGCTTACTGGTTTCTGAACGCACTTCACCTACTCCTAGCGCATAACGAATCGGAAAACAGCGCCTATTCTCTGATTCACCTCACCGCACCCCCTCGCCTCGAGACTCCTTACCATCTTCATCACGATGAAGATGAGGCATTTTACGTTTTGGAGGGGGAACTCACAGTGATCCGCGGTGGGGAAAAAGTCGTTGCGGGACCCGGAAGCTATATTTTCCTTCCGCGCGGAGTTCCCCATGGATTTCAAAGCACGAGTGACAGAGATTCTCGAGTTCTCATCCACGCTATCCCGGGCGGTAACGTCGGATTCGTGGGAATGATGCTTGAACTGGCGTTGCCGATACCTGATCGCCACAGACTACCCGAACCGGCAACTCCTGACCTCGAAAGGCTTCGCGCAGTTTGTGAACAGAACAAAATCAGTATTCTTGGCCCTCTACCGGTCTGAATGGATCTTCGTGTGGGGACCAGCGCTGCGCGTTGCGGCAACGCCTGTCGATGCTCCCGTCACCGTTGGGCTTTCCCATGGAGTCTCAGATGTGAAAGCGTCCTTTCCGGCACCAATAGACCAATTCAAAAGAACTCTTCCGAGCGTCCCGCCGGCGTGAAATACATGTAGTTACAAACGAGGCTGGCTTCTGGCATGTGGCGTACGCGTTTAGGCCCGGTCGAGGCTGCCACGGCGGCTTGGATCATATCCGCATGATCAGGCAAAATCAAAATTTGTCAATGAAAAATGATTTTCCTATTTAAAAAAGATAAATTAAGAACAATCTGAATATTCGCTTTAGAAGCCTTGGCTTTCGACTACGCAACGCGGCTTCGAGCGGGATATATAGTTGGGTGGGATGAAAACAGACAGGCGTACTTTTCTCTTGGGCGGCGTTCCTGCGGGTCTCTCGTCGGCAGCCGTGAAGGCATGGAAACCGACGGGCTTTCAGGGTTTGCTGAGCGCGGCGTTCGATACAGCAGGACCGCGGACAGTCGCGCTTCCCTCCCCAGAGCAGATTGCCTGGCAGGACATGGAGGTGGGCATGTTCGTTCACTTCGCGCCGAATACCTGGCAGGATGTGGAGTCAGACAACCTGTCCACGCCTCTCTCCGCGATCAATCCGGTGAAGCTGGATACCGACCAGTGGGCGCAGACGGCGATCGCGCTTGGAGCAAAGTACATTGTCTTCGTTGCCAAGCATCAGGGTGGCTTTTGCATGTGGCAGACGCAGACCACGGACTACAGCATACGCAACACGCCATGGAAGAGCGGACACGGCGATGTACTGGCGGATATCTCCGCCTCTTGCCGCAAATTTGGTTTAAAGCTGGGCGTCTATGTTTGCCCGCGCGACGACCACTTCGGCGCGAAGACCGGCGGCGTATGCAAGACGCCGGAGCTGCAGGCACGCTATGACGCAATGTACCGCGAGCAGCTTAAAGAAGTCTTCTCCGGTTACGGTGAACTGGTAGAGATATGGTTCGACGGGTCGACGATCACGCCAGTGGGCGACCTGATCAGGCAATATCAACCTCAAGCCATGATCTTTCAGGGACCACAGGCCACGATCCGCTGGGTGGGCAACGAAAATGGATTCGCGCCCTATCCATGCTGGAACGGCATCGATCGAACCGACGCTGAAACAGGCACTGCAACCGCCCTGAACAGCGATCCGAACGGCGATGTCTGGATGCCCAGCGAGGTGGACGTCTCGATTCGGCGCCCGGACTGGTTCTGGAGCACGACGAACGAAGATAAGGTGCTTACAAAAGAACAGCTGCTTTCGATCTATTACAGATCTGTGGGGCGAGGAGCCCAGCTCCTGCTCAACATTCCCGCGAACCGCAATGGCCTGCTCGCGGATAAGGACAGCGCAGTTGCGAAAGAATTCGGGCTTGAGATACAGCGGCGCTTCGGAAAACCTCTCGCCGAAACGTCCGGCTCGGGAAGAACGCTATCGCTGCGGCTGGACAAGCCTACGCGCATCGACACCGTCATCCTGCAGGAAGAGATCGCCAAGGGCGAGCGTGTGCGCGATTACCGGCTGGAAGGGCGAGCGAATGGCGCGTGGCAGACGCTAGGCAGCGGGAGCGCGATCGGTCATAAGCGCATCCAGCCTGTCGAGTCCGTCACGATAGATGAAGTGCGCCTGGTGGTGACGAGCGATACGGCGCTGCCGGCAATTCGTACCCTGGCGATATTCGATACTGCGGCCCCCCCACCCGCGGAGTGGAACGCGCCATCGGAGTTATGGGCGGCCAATCTGGCAGGCGACTGGAACGATCACCGTTTCTCGCTCGATTTGACTTCGAAGATCGACGCAGCAGCGCAGTATCGTTTGCATTTCGTTCCGAAGAATGGACGAGTGACGGCCATACGGGATGTGGTTCTGAAGCTGCATGGAGTGGATGAGTCGAGATTCGTGAAATCGACCAAAGACAAGCCCGCCGATCTGATTCTCGATATCACCGGTGTTGCCGAGACAGTCGAAATTTCGGGCAGTGTTGCAGGAGCTGACAGCGGACAGATTCTGCTGCAGAAGCTATAAAGCTTCAATACGGACTTGGCCGCTCCCGTATCGGCATACCTCATGGAAAGGTTTTTCCTGGCATATCGCCGGATGCGCGCTGATGTTTTAACCGGCAGTCAGTTCCTGAATTCTGCTACCGTGGCAATGATCAAATTACATTCAAGCGAAATCACCGGACGTTGATCGATTGAAGAAAGCAAAAAGAACCTATCCCACACCAGCACTCGAAAAGGGGCTGGATATCCTCGAGCTTTTTGCGCGTGAACCGGGCGGCCTGAACAAGAGCGAAGTGGCACGCAGCCTGGACCGCACGGTGTCGGAGATTTTCCGCATGCTCCTGTGCCTGGAAGAGCGCGGCTATATCGCTCGATCGGACTATGATGAGCGCTTTTATCTCACGCTGAAGGTCTTCCGCATGGCGATGGAATACCCTCCAGTGAAGCGCCTGGCTTCGGAAGCCCTGCCTGTCATGCAAGACATCGTTCATAAGCTGAACCAGTCCTGCCACCTGGGTGTCCTTGAAAACGGCCAGGTCGTGATCGTTGCCCAAGCCGATTCGCCGATGAGCCCAGGCTTTTCTGTGAAAGCTGGCTCGATTGTAGACTTGATGCACGCCGCAACCGGGCATGTGATTCTGGCGCATCTTCCACCGGAACAGCGTAGTCGCGCCATTGCGGCGTGGCAGCTACAGACGGGAAACCGCGTACCCAAGGATCTCGATGAGCATCTGGAAAACATCCGAACGCGTGGATATGAAGAACGCGAAAGCTACGAGATACGAGGCATTATCAACATCAGCTATCCGGTGCTGGATGAGAACAGGCACGCCGTCGCAGCGCTGACAGTTCCCTATCTGGCGCGCCTGGAAGACACGATATCGCTGAAGAAGGTCCGGGCAGTGCTGCGTGAGGGCAGTCTAAAGCTCTCCGAAGCCATCGGCGGCGCTCCGCATACCGCAGTGCGATCTGAAGACAGGTAATCGAGTGTGCTCGATGTTTCGTACTGGTCTTTTCCTTACTGAGCGATCTCTGGACTATAATTTGCGGGCTTGCACGTAGACCTTATGTCCACAGTTCTCTTTGAATTTGACTAGGTTGTAGTGGGAATCCTTCATAACCAATCACTTCGAGCCAGGGGTGCACTTTGAGCAATCATCTCATCAATTCGAGCCTGCCTTCACTACCAACACGGCGCAGTTTTTTGAAAAGCGCGGGAGCCGCGGTGCTGGTGCCCGGAACTGCCTGGGCTTACACAGGCCGGGTCTCCGCGTCGAATCGCATCACCATCGGTGTTATCGGTTGGGGCATGATGGGTCCAGCCAATACAAAGGCATTTCTGCTTCAGGATGATTGCCAGGTCGTTGCGGCTTGCGACCTGGATAAGGATCACCTTCAGGCCGCCGTGGACACAGTCAATAACCATTACGGGAACAAGGACTGCAAGGCGTATCACGACTATCGCGAGCTACTGGCGCGGGACGATATTGATGCAGTGATGATCGCGGTGCCCGATCACTGGCATGCGCTTATCGCGACAGAAGCTGCAGCGAGGAAAAAGGATATTTACGGCGAGAAACCGCTCGCGCGGACAGTGGCGGAGCAACAGGCTATCGTCAAAGCCGTCCAGGCGAACAGGGTCATCTGGCAGACGGGATCATGGCAGCGCTCGGTCCCTGCTTTCCATAAAGCTGCCGAAATTGTCCGCAACGGACTCATCGGAAATGTCATTCGCGTAGAGGTCGGTCTGCCTGGTGGGCACCATGACTTCCCCGGCACAGTTCCCGCTTTGCTGCAAAGGCTTTCGTCTCTGCCGGACAAAATCAGCGACCCATCCCAGATTGTGCCGGGAACAGCCGCATGGGATCTGGCTGTCACCCAGCCTCCACCGCAACTCGACTATGACAAATGGCTCGGCCCCTCGAAGGCCGAGCCCTACATCGATGCGCGCGTTTATCAGAATTGGCGCTGGAACTACAACACTGGAGGTGGGCAGTTGTTGGACTGGATTGGCCATCACGGTGACATCGCACACTGGGGCCTGGGATTCGATCTCACTGGTCCGTCAGAAATCGAGGGCCATGGCGAGTTTCCAGCGGCGAACGCCGTCTGGAACACAGCGACCAAGTATCACATCGAATGCAAATACCGGAAGGAAGTAACTGGCTACCCTGTCGACGTCGCCATGACTATTTCAGGTGGCTCTTCCGCGATCAGCATGGGAACGAAGTGGATTGGAACAGACGGCTGGGTTTGGGTGGACCGCTCGGGATTTGACGCATCCGATCCTGCCTGGATTCAGGGTGACGTTCTTCCGGAGGAACTCCGCAAGGTGAAGCTCTATGAGTCCGCGGAGCATCGGCGCAATTTCCTCGACAGCGTGAAATCTCGCAAGCCTACAATTGCTCCGGTCGAGACTGCGCATCACTCGACACTTCCCGGACATCTTGGCCTTATTTCCATGCTCACCGGACGGAAGATCCAATGGGATGTAGTTCAGGAGAAAATCCTGAACGATAACGGCGCCAGCGAATTGCTTTCTCGGCCGTACCGCGCTCCGTGGCAATTTCCAGGGTGAAAGAGAGACTCTCAATGTAGACGGTCAGATTGCGCGGCGAAGAGCATTTCCTGCTAAATTTCGACCGGTCAATTTCCATTTTGATCACAGCCAAGCGACCTTGAATTCGCAGCGATATCTTCATGGCCAGAGGCATGGGACAACGTTAGCGTAACATCGATGCAAATGCCTTGCGAATACTTAGCCGGAGTTGACTTACTGCGGCAAGTAATACCGAAACGATGTGAACCACATATCATCGACGGCCTTGGGTGCGCCGCCTACACCGATCCAGGTATTGCGGACGAGGTAAGAGAACTGGAAGCCCTGCTGCAGCGTGCCGCGATCTCCGCGATAAAAGCGATACCAATACCCAAATGTTCCCTCTTGAATGTTGCGGTTGTCCGCGGTGCAATTGGCAGCACTGCCCGGGACATTGCCTCCCCCATTTGCAGAAGCCGCAGGCAGCACCTCAATGTTGCAGCCGCTGGTCACATTCGTCGGCGCACCATAACCGACAAGCTTGCCGGATGAGTTCATATAGTATTCACGCGCGACATAGTCGCCGCCATAATAGCCGTAAACATCCCAGCGTTTCGTGGGGTGCCATTCCAGCCGGCCGAGGACTGACGCCGCTTTGAGCGGCTCCAGGGAGCCATCCGGCTGAGCGGTAACGTCAGACAGAGTGGAGCTTCCATAACGTCCTGTTCCATCGCCGACCAGAACGTGGGCAGACACATCTAGCTTCCAGGGCAGGCTTACCAGAGCGTTTGCACCCACGCCGCCGCCTTCCGTTTTGCTGTTATATGCGCCTGCTGCGGACGCCGGTGTAGCTGACGCTTCGGGATACACGCGATCGCGGAAGAAGCGTCCAATGCCGAAAATCTCATAGTGGCCCGGGCCGTGGTCGAGAGCGACTTTGGCGATGAGATCGGGGGCACGGTTGTAGCTGTAGTTGGCGGTCGGATTATAAAGACCTCCGGAGTTACCCGCCTGCTGGTACAGCAGTGTGGGCAGATTATGACCGCCGATATTGAGCGTCTGCGGCTCCTCTGCGGCAATAGCAGCCGAGATATTGCTGCCAAAATTCTTTACGACGCGAAATCCGTATTGACGAGCCCAGGTGAAACCGGCGTTGTACTGAGCATCGATCGTAAGAGGAACGAACTCGTGGTTGTTGCCGAGGCCGGTTTTGTACTCCGTGGCCAGCGACCACATCTGTCCGCCGGTGAAGAGGAGGCGCTTGTTGAGATCGGCTTGCGCCCATACCTGCCGCTGCCGGAGGGTGTAGCTGTTACTTTGATTGTCATTGGATGTCACGCCGGCCGACAGGAAATCTGCTTCGTAATAGCCGCGGAGAGTGCTCTTGTCCAGCGGTCCTTCCACGAGAAGCGACAAACGAGACTGACGCCCGCTTGCATTGAATTCCGACAACTGTCCGGCGGCCTGGCCAGCAAATGGAACGCCGGAGAATTGCGTGTTGACATCGCCGCCAATGGCCCTGCGGCGCCAAACCGTTTCCGCCGCGACGAAGCCACCGGGCTTCAGAGTAGCTCCCTTGTAGTGGATGGTGTCGGGACTCTGGATTGCCGCCGTGATTGATTTTTGCGTTGCTGCGACAGAGCTGGCGACCGCGGCCGAAGACGTTTTCAAATCGCCGACGGCGTTTTGGAGATTCGCCACCTGCTGATTGTTCGTCCCTAATGCTTCCTCGGCGCGCTCGGCACGCTGATTGGCCTGAGCGGCGGCGGCCTGGGCAGCAGCCGCCGCATCCTTTGCCGCCTGCAGCTCCGACGTGCGCGCCGCGAGCTGCTGCTGCATGTCATCCATCCGGTGTTCCAGTCTATCGTACTTATCGTTCAACACGTCGATCAGCGCGCGATCTTCGCTCTCCTTGGGCGCCGCTTTCTTCGTCGCGGGGTGCCTGGCCGGGGACACGGGAGTAGATACCTGCCCATGCGCACTGCATGAGATGGCGGAAAGAAGAAGGGTCAACGCTATTTCCGTCTTTCGCATCGTTTCTTATCTCTTGGCTTCTTTGGTTGGCATGAGCAGGGTCTGTTGAGGAGCGGCGATTGCTGGCCGCTCAGGCTAGGGAAGAGTTTGTAACTGGAAGATAGCGGTGCTTGTGTCGTTGCCGTTATCGCTTTCGAGAGACAAGACGGTGTTTGCATCGACGACGTAGAAGATCTGGAGCATATCGCCTACCCCGGCAACGTTGCTTGGAATATCTCCTGTCAATCGCCCATTGCCCGTATCTGTGATCGCACCGCTGGTTATGGAGTAGGCCGCGGTATAAGTGGGACTTGCGTAAGAGGAAATATCCGCGGTTCCACTCAAAGCTGTAGTACCGGCCGCGGTTACAGTCCCATTCATCATGACGGCAAAATCCAGGTGATACCAGGATTGAAGTTCGAGTGCATAAGTGCCCGTAAAGGTAGAAGCAGATACCCCTGACGCCTGCGTGTAAGCGACGCCTGCTCCTACCGCGTCGGTATCCAGTTCCATCATGAGCAGACCATGGCTGGCCGTGGGATAGACAGCGAAGGACGATACGCCACCCGTTCCACTATTCGGGAAGGTCAGGATGCCGCGTCCATCTGCGGGAGAATCCAGTGCACAGGCTCCACCCGTCAGCGGCGTCCCGGAAGTGGTGGTGAATACCTGCTCATCATTTACGTCGAGGGTGCCCGCCGTCAGCGCGGTCGTATTGCACGTAAATACTCCGCCCGCGTCGATCCAGTTGTTGCCGCCGGTATCAAAGCCTCTCTCCGTGAAGGCATAACTTCCAGCCAGCGAAGCGAGTGCCGTAGAGGGCTCCTGATAGGCTACCCCCTGACCAGTCCCATCGGCGTTTTGCAGAACAAAATGCGTGGAGTCCACCATGTAGTACACGTAGGAGCCGCTTGCCTCACCGAGGAACTCGCTGAGGGTGATGGTGCCGCGACCGTTTGCGTCTGCTGTGCTGAAATCGTCGCTGGCTGAGATCGCCTGCTTGGCGGTTACGATTCCTGCGATGTTTTCATCTACGAGGTAATGAGTAATGGCTCCGTCGGCAATGGTCATCACTCCGCCCTCGAGATTGGCGCCCCCCGAACCTACGGGCTCGGAATAAGTGAATGCGAAGCTGCCGCCCAAGGCTGTGGAGAAGCTGCTTGCGGTCTGGCGATCCATAGTGCCGCTGGCGATCAGCTTCTCGCCGTTAGCGTAGTCGGCCATCAGCACAGCATGGGTAGAGCTGACCATGGTCACGCTCAGAGTCTGGGAATAAGGTACGGCCGTATTTTGGAGGGTAATGGTTCCGTGTCCGCTCGAATTAAGACTGTAGGTTCCGGTCAGACCTGTCACATGTTCGGAGAAGTCGATCTCGCCGGCAGTGATGTTGCCGTTGCCATCGGCGGTCAGACTCCCGACATAAGTCTGGTAATTGCCACCGTCGGTATTCAGCCCGGTCAGAGCAAAGGCATACTGGCCACTCAATACGGAGTTGGGCGTCGCCGCGCTTTCGGTTATCGTGGCGGTCGCGGACTTCGTAGAGTCGGTAACTGAAGTTGCGGTGATGGTCACTGACTCCGCCGTACTCGGAGCAGTAAATGTAGTGGCTACACCGCTGGCTGTCTGCGTTGGGCTGAACGATCCGGCCGTTGCCGTCCAATTCACTCCACCGTTCGCGCTGTCGTTGCTCACCGTTGCGGTGAAGTTCGCCGTTCCATTGGCGGCCAGTGAGGCCGTGGTGGGTGAAATCGAAACTGAGATCGGTAGAGCTGCGGATACTGTCACCGTAGCCGTCGCCGACTTCGTCGGATCGGTAACCGATGTAGCAGTGATGGTGACGCTTCCTGCCGCACCGGGCGCGGTAAACGTAGTCGCGGCACCGCTGGCCGTCTGTGTCGGACTAAAAGATCCCGCCGTGGCCGTCCAGTTCACTCCACCATTCGCACTATCGTTCGCGACCGTCGCGGTAAAGCTTATTGTTCCACCGGTCACAGCCGAGGCTGTGGCGGGCAACACGCTAACCGAAATCGGTGGAGGTGTGGTGGTCACCGTCACCGTGGCTGTCGCTGACTTAGTGGTATCCGTAACCGAAGTCGCGGTGACGGTCACCGTTCCCGCCGTACCCGGTGCCGTATAGGTAGTTGGTGTTCCGCTGCCGGTTTGCGCCGGACTGAACGATCCCGCCGTTGCTGTCCAAGTCACTCCGGCGCTGTCGTTCGCGACGGTCGCCTTGAAGGTCGTGGTTCCACCGGTGATCAGCGCTGCCGTAGTCGGAGATACCGTTACAGAGATAGGTGGAGCACCGGCAACCGTCACGGCAGCAATGGCTGCTGCGGCTGGATTCGTTACCGACGTGGCAGTGATGTTTACAGGACCGCCGGTGCTCGGAGCGGTATACGTAGTCGCGGCACCGCTGGCCGTCTGCGTAGGCGAGAAGGTGCCACAGGCATTGGCTCCGGCTGCGCAGGTTGCAGACCAGGTCACTCCGCCGTTCGCGCTGTCATTGGTGACGGTCGCCGTGAAGTTAGTGGTTCCACCTGCGGTCAGCGATGCCGTCGAGGGAGTTATGGTGATTCCGATTGAGCTTGCGCCTGATCCTGCGCCAGTGAAGGTCTGCAACTGGAGTAGACCAGTGCCGGTGTCGTTGCCTGTATCGCTTTCAAGGGACAATACGGTGTTGGCATCCACGACGTAGAAGATCTGGAGCGTATCGCCCACCCCGGCAACGCCGGTTGGGATATCTCCAGTCAACCGCCCGTTACCCGTATCCGTGAGCATATTGCCGCTTATGGCATAAGCCGGTGCGTACGTTGGATGCCCAGTATCGGATACGTCAGCAGTTCCGGTCAGAGCTGCGGTGCCGGCCGCGTTGATGATCCCATTGAGCATGACCGAGAAATCGAGGTTGTACCACGATTGGAGATTCAAGGCATAACTACCATTGAAGGTCGATGCCGACACGCCCGCTGCCTGCGTATAAGCCGCGCCTGTTCCCTCCGCCATCGTGTCCAGCTCCATCATCAGGAGGCCATTGTTGGCTGTGGGATAGAGGGCGAAGCTCGATACACTACCGGTCCCATTCGAGATATTGAGGGTGCCACGTCCGTCTGCAGGAGAATCCAGTGCGCAAGAGCCGCTCAGAGCCGTTCCAGACGTGGTGGTAAACACCTGGAAATTGTTGACGTCAAGAGTACCCGCTGTTATTTGCCCGCTTCCATTGCAGCTGAACACGCCTCCGGCGTCGATCCAGTTATTGCCCGCAACATCGAAGCCCTGCTCGGTGAAGGCGTAGTTGCCCGCCAGCGAACTGAGTGCTGTTGAAGGTGCCTGATAGGCAGTTCCGAGGCCGGCTTCATTGGTGCCTTCAAGGATGAAGTGCGTCGAGTCGACGACGTAATAAACATACGACTCATGCGTGGCAACCCCCGAGGCCTCGAGGAAGTCGGTGAGCGTGATCGTGCCGCGGCCGTTAGTGTCCGGAACTCCGAAGCTGTCGCTGGCGGTGATTCTTTGGCCGGTGGTTACCGTTCCCAGGATATTTTCGTCTACAAGGTAATTGGTGATCACTCCACTCGCGATGGTCATCACGCCGCCTTCAAGGTACGGGCCGCCTGATCCGTCCGGCTCAGAATAGGTGAACGCGAAGCTACCGCTCAAGGGTGTGGTAAAGCTGGCGGCTGTCTGTTGATCCATGCTTCCGTTTACCACCAGCTGGGACTGGTATCCGCTCTGAGCTTCAGACATGATCAGGGCATGGGATGCGCTGACCATGGTCACGCTCAACGTAAGGCTGTAGTTGAGCGAAGAATTGCTTACCGTGATTGAGCCGTGTCCGTTTGCACCCAAACTGTACGTACCGGTGAGGTTGGGGATGTTCAGGTTAGTGTCAGTCAGGGACTCAGAAGTTAGATCCATCTCGCCGGAGGTGATGTAGCCATTACCATCCGCAGTGATGCTGCCTGCGTAGCTCTCATATTTCCCGCCGTCGCCATCAAGACCGGTCATGGCAATCGCGTACTGGCCGTTCAATATGGAGTTCGATGATGTCGAGCTAGTTGATGCCAGGGTCACCTGGGCCGTCGCCGATTTTGTGGGATCGGTCACGGACGTTGCTGTGACAATTACCGTTCCGGTGGCGCTGGGAGCGGTGTAGGTCGTCACCGCGCCGCTTGCTGTTTGTGTCGGACTGAACGTCCCGTCTGTCGCAGTCCAGGTTACTCCGGCGCTCGCGCTATCATTGCTGACCGTTGCCGTGAACCGTGCCGACCCACCCGGCGCCAAGGATGCGGTTGCCGGGGTGATCTGCACGGAGATCGGCTGCGCCTGCGTGGACACTGTTACGATCGCTGTCGCGCTCACTGCCGGGTTGGTTACGGAAGTCGCGGTGACGGTCACGGTTCCGGCAGCATTTGGAGCGGTGTACGTCGTTGCCGCGCCGCTCGCTGTCTGCGTCGGACTGAAGGTGCCGGCTGTCGCACTCCACGTCACTCCTCCGTTGGCGCTGTCGTTTGTGACCGTGGCGACAAACCCTGCGGTCAACCCGATCTGCACGGTATCGGACGAAGGCGATATGGAGACGCTGATGGATGAATTGAAGCCGAGGGACACGGACGCCGATTTCGTAGGATCAGTCACCGATGTCGCAGTGATGGTTACTTTGCCACCACTAGGAATCGCGGAGGGCGCAGTATATGTCGTCGGTACACCGCTTTGTGTCTGTGCGGGGTTGAA
Source organism: uncultured Acidobacteriaceae bacterium (assembly GCA_963745105.1). Taxonomy (GTDB): domain Bacteria; phylum Acidobacteriota; class Terriglobia; order Terriglobales; family Acidobacteriaceae; genus Silvibacterium. Next base: position 133,315 of record CAVUWQ010000021.1, on the reverse strand, counting down.
GGTTCCTGCTGTGGCCGTCCAGTTGACGCCAGCGTTTGCGCTGTCACCGAAGACGATTGCACTGACGTTTGCCGTACCACTGAGCGATAGGCTCGGCGGAGCCGATGAAATCGCGACACTGATTCCACCTGAGCCGGTTCCGGTGGAGCTGATCGAGATGGTCGCCGATATCGACTTCGTAGGATCTGTGACGGAGGTTGCTGTCACGACCACTGAGGTGGTCGAAGATGCCGTGGGGGCGGTGTAAACCGTCACGGAATCACTCGCCGTTTGGGTGGGCGAGAAAGACCCGCAGGCATTACCTCCAGCGGCACAGGTAGCCGACCACGTCACTCCGGCGTTTGCGGTGTCGTTCTCCACCACTGCATTGAGGCTTGCAGAAGCTCCGGGGGACAGAGAAAACGGCGCCGGAACTAAGAAGCTCACCGTAATGTCCGGAACGATTGTGACCGACGCCTCCGCCGACACCGTGTTATTGGTCACGGAGGTAGCAGTAAGCGTTACCACGCTGGATGGAATTGCAGCAGGCGCGTAATACGTGAGTGGTGCTCCGCTGGCTAGCTGGATCTTTTGAGTTGCCAGTGCGGGATCGAAGCCGCCGCAAAGTATTCCGGTGTCCTGGCCGCAGCTCAAGGTCCAGGTCACGCCTGCATTTGCCGCGTCATTCGTGACTGTCGCGGTGAACTGGGCGTTGTCACCCACCCCTACGTTTGCTGTTGCCGGAGTAATGGTGATGGCAAGCGGCTGTCCGGATATGGTAAGTGTCACGCTTGCGGCCCGCGTGGGATCCTCCTCGGAGGTGGCAGTGACCGTGACGGTTCCCCCCACCGGAATGGCGTTCGGCGCCGTATAGTTGGTGGCTACGCCACTCGCGGTGTGGGTGGGAGAGAATGTACCGCACGTGGTTACAGTTCCACTATTCGCCACAGTTGTGGTGCCGTATGGGGTACAAGTCGCAACCCAGTTAACTCCAAGGCCCTTTGGGTCATTGCTGACAGCTGCACTCAGAGCGATAGCCGTACCTGGAGAAACGCTCGAGACAGCACCATTGGGAAAAGAGATCGTACCGACAGCCGGATAGCTGGATGCGGAACAACCGGCAATAAGAATGGCAAGGATGCAGGGAAAGAGAAGATAGAACGCCGACAAAAGCTGTGCGTATCTCTGCGCTCTCGCAGACCTCTCCGCCTTAAACCAGTAGAGGCGAGAGGTGCGAGAGGGTAGCTGATCTTTCATTCCAAGGTCACCGGTCTTGTTACCCCAATTTCCGACACTTCCCCCAGTACAAGAACGCCCAATGGCCATCCTTAAAAAGCCCTCTCTGCTTCGCGGTGAGGAGTTATGCAACTCGAGTACGGTTGGTCCTTATCGTTGTGTTTCATGCGGACATCGCAGATCGCATGTGTCACCTGCGGATGAAGCTCAATGCGGCGACACCGATGTGCCCGTAGAAATATGCGGAAGACGACCAGTCTCGTTACAAAACGGAGCGCCCGATCACTTTTCAACCAGTTCGCAGGATTTTAATGTGCAGGTTTTGAGGGATATCTCCAGAAAAGGCGCGACAAAACCTGATGATCAGAGGTTTGCAAACACTGCTTAACGTGACGCGGAATTCAGATGAATATCTATTGAATCCCGCGCCGGTAAAAAATATCCCCTCACGCCGCTCAATTCTGAGCGGTGGTACTGGAGGGCGCAATGCCTGCCGCGCGCTGAGGCGCCGCATTTTTGACCGCCGGCGGATTTTCCAGCCTGCCTTTCAGCCAACCTGACACGCCGGACGAACGCATGGCAGTGAAATGCGCCTCGGTGTCAGGAAACCGCCGCAGAACTCCTGGCGAAGGCGACGCTGCCGCGATTCGATCTCTGGCGCTCTTCGGTGTTACCGGATCTGTAAGCACCTGCTGTATGCGAAGACTCCTAACCTTCAATTGCGGCAGATATGTGACCGGGTCCAGGTTTGTCAGCTGCTGGAGAAATTCCGGCTTCAGATAATTGCTGCGTTCCGTATCCGGTATCTGAGGAGAATCCTTAAGCCAATCAGGCCAGTCACCCCATGGATCGAGCAGGTCAAGCGCCTGAATCCTTGCATCCACGGATGCCGCGAGGATTGCAATTGCTCCTCCCGATCCCTGCCCGAACATGCCGATGCGGTCCATGTCGATATCTCCGCGGGTATCAAGATAGTTGAGAATCATCTGGACATCGTGCACGCTGGAACCGATAGATTCCTGAAGGTCGCTGACGAACCACTCTTTCATCGGACGGGTGTGATATCGCACCCCGGTGAGCGCCGAGACGAAACCTACAGCAGCATATCCGTCAGCCGTAGCCCGGGTGGCCCAGCCCTCGTCGTAGAAACGATCGACATCTGAAGGATAGGAGTAGAGATACAAAATGGCAGGAGCCTTCGTCACATTGTGCGGAGTATAGACAAATAATTCGATGGAATCGCCGGGGCGCCACTGTACGCGAACGATATCCCGGTTATAAGAAGGCTTTACATCGTGCTCCGTGACCACCGGAGGAAGCGGACGGAGGGCCAGAGATTTCACGGAAAGCACGTTCCAGTCCTCGGGCGGAATTGCTGAGCGCCTGGACCCACTCGCAGGTGATTGAGATAACGGCGCGGGGCCGGTCACAGATGTTGTCTGCGCCCTTCCGCTGAAGCCAAACAGAGTGACAAGCAGAAAGGCGAATGCCAAAGATTTATAGCCCTTCATTCTTCCGAATATCTCCTCATCCAGACATGAAAACAGCAGGCAGGCCCGCGTGGTTTCGCGAGCCTGCCTTGCCTTACGGAATCACCAGCGGCTGCTGTTACTTACTGGCGGGTTCCGGGATTGCCGTTGTTGAGAGCCGAGCCAGTGGCAGGAGTAATGCCGCCGCTGTTCCGGATGTTGGTCAAGCCATTGTGGACAACGAAGTCGGTTGTGTAGTCGATATCCGACTGGGTGTTGTGCACGATGCCACCCACGTCACCACCGGCCTCAACGAAGGAGTTGTTGCCGTTCGCAACGGTGATCGAGCCCTGAATGGTGGTCGGGGTCGGGGGCAGGAAGTGCTGATGGAAAACATAGAGCGAGTTGGCAGGAACGAAGTCCGGCAGCGTAGAAGAAACTTCGTTCTGTGCCTGCGTCGCCATCTTTTGCGCTTCTGTCGCTTGTGTGGGGGTGCATCCGGAGCCAGTGGAGCAGGTCACCACCAGCCGCTGAATCGACCAGATTGGATACGCGCCACTCTTGATGTTCTGGAAGGTTACGTTGCTCAACTCGCAGCCTGCGGTGGTTTCGGCGGCAATCGGAATGCATCCATTGACGTAGGTCGATAGAAGCGGATCAACGCCATCTACGGTCAGATACTTGGCATTGGTCGGGACGCCGCTGGTGCTTGTGAACTTCGCTCCATTGGCTGTGCTCCAGAAGAAATAGCCCAGCGCATCTGTATTGTTTTGGATTGCGTAGACCATGTTTCCGGTGCTGGTGACGCGGGTGCGAACACCTTTGCTGCTGCTGTCGCAGGACGTCCACACGGAGGGCTGTGTGGTAGGAGTGGCGATACCGCTTTCCTGAGAACCCTCGACGCCGCGGCTGGCTGCAACCGAGTATTCCATGGTGGTGTAGGTTCCGGAGAAGGGCTCACGGATGAGAGTAGTCGAATAATCCGTGCCGGTACGAGTCGCTTTCACGTTGTTGACCAGATCCTGCGGACGGCAAAGATCGCCATCCAGGAAAGCGGCCAGGTCGCCACGGCTGATGTTGGTGATCGCGGCCTGACCGAAGCCGCTCTTGGTGTTCGTGTTATTGACCGCCACCACGACCGGGGTTGCTCCGACGGGAATGATTGTGGCCACGTTTACCGCAGCCGCACCGGTGCAAGGATCAGTACCGCCGGGCAGAGCGAACTGTGCAACAGTCACGCTGCCGGGAACCGCAGCAGCACCACCGTCAAGCGAACCGCCGGTAACCGCAATCGATACCGGGCTGCCGCTGGGCGAGGGGCAGTTGGTTGAGCTGGCTGCCAGACCGAGGCCATAGTATCCCGCTCCGCCAGTTCGTGTGGAAGTAATGAGTGTCGAGGTGGACTGCAACGCGCGATAGATCTGGAACTGGGAGTCCTCGGGCCGTACGTCTGTACCCGCTACCTGAAACTGCTGACCATTCAATGCGGTGATGATTCCGCTGGGCAGTGCGAACGCGATATCGGTTTGTCCGGAAATCAGGTTCGCGCCGGCGCTGGCGGTCACATTTCCGGCGGTGTTCGCGGGAACTACCAGGATGCATTCTTCAGCGGTGCTGCCGGTACGATATACGCAGCGATTGCCTACTGCCGAATCTTCCTGCAGATAGGTCCAGATGTTGACCGCACCGGTTCCGAGCGTGGCGCAGGTCGAATCTGTGGAGGTGTAGATAACAAAAAAGTTGCCATTGTTCTGAATTTCAGGAGCCTGATCAAACGCATAAATGTCGTTTGAGATGCTGGCGCCCCCGTCCTTGGTCGTCCATGAGCAAACAGTCTCGGTGGGCGTCACGGCTGCGGCGCGCGCAACTGCGGCTTTGCCCAGTTCCAGGAAGAGAGCCGAGGAGCCGAGGCCGGTGAATTCGTTTGTGACGGTTTGCGCTTTTGCCATTGACGCAGTCGCAAGGACCGCGAGCGCCAAACAAAGTACATACTTCAGAGATTTCATGAAGAGCCTCCTCGCCCCGCTGCGAAGCAGGACGGTGGGTTGGGATTCACCTGCGGAGAGCAGAGTGAAACGGCCTCGGGTGCGGAGCATTTCCGTGCAATGTGTTCAGGCTCACAGGCGGAAACTCCGGATTCTCACTTCAGGCAGGTGTGCGACATGTTGAGTGCAGGTTTCTCTCGATGCACAATCCACTACGTCGGGGAGACAGCAGTGAACATCTCCCGATCGAACGAAAACTTGCCAGGTCAGCTGCCTTCGATCAGAGACATGCTGTTGGGGGAAACGGACAGGGATGCCTTCTTTCAACTCCACCACGCTTGAATTCACGCTGTGTTCTCAGCCATTTCACAGAGAGCCAGGCATAAGTCGAAAACTGTTCAATTGACAGCGGAAGGGCGGAGTTCGCGGCGTCACTTGGACGCCTGGAGAAGATAAATCTGCAGAGGCGCTGTGCCGGTCAACGCCATGTTCGTTCCGACGAAGAGGGCGCTCTGGCTTCCAATCTCTCCGCCAATCGCCAGGGCCGGCAAAACCACCACCGCGCCGGTGCTGTTTCCTGGGTAAGCGGTGCCCAGGTAGACCGTCACTCCGGTATAGAGGCCGTTGTTATTCGCATCCTCCGTACCCAGATCGATAGCGACATCGCAGTTGCTCGTGGTGTTCGCTGAAGGATCACCGTTGGCGAACTCTCCGCCATAGAGCGTATTTGCGGAAGGCTGTATAGAAAGGGCCTGCAGCGATGCCTGCAAGGCACCGCAAGCTGTGGATCCGGCGGAAGCTCCGCTGAAAGCCGCGGCCGCGCCGGCGTAACTGATGAATGCGTTGTAGCTGTCGCCTACCAGCGAGGTTGTGTTGAGCTGACTGGAAGGCGTAGCCAGGCCAACCGCACCTCCGCTGCCCAGTACATTGGGAGGCACGCTCGAGTTTCCACTCGGGAGACCATTCTCAAAGAGGAATCCAGAATTGATGTTTAAGGTATCGACGGCCTGCGTCGGAGATTGCCCTTCAATTGGAATGACCTGGGCTATGCTCACAACCTGCCCATAGGCACTGCTCCCGCAGTTTCCGCTTATCGATGCAGGGCCCGGGTCATCTGTGACAGCAGTGCCCGCCGGGGTGGTCGATGTTGGAAATTGGTACTGATTGATCGCGGTGAAGCTGACCGTATCTCCGCTGGCCAGGACACTCACGCTGCCATAGGCCACGCTATTCGTCGGCGAAGAGAGATTACTGAGCGATAGGAATTGAAACGGCTGCGCCTTTGAGAGGCTTGGGCAGCTCGCGTTGGTCACCATGGGATAGACGCTTCCCTGGCTGCCGAAAAACCCCATCACGCCGGGAATCTCCAGGGCGAAGTTGCCTTCCGTGCCGGATGTGCTTCCGGCCTGCAGCGCGATATCGAGAAAGCCGTTCGAGGTGGTCGTAAAGGAACCGGTGCCGTCCGGCTCAAGCTGGCCAAGGCCCGCGAGACTTTCCTCGGTAAAAGTTGAAGTGGTGTGATCGATGGTGAAAACCTGGTAATTGCCGCTGGTTACGCCGCCGTTGGAGACAACCTGTAAAACCGCATTGCTCAAATAGCTATCAATGTTGTCCTGCGTTGTTTTGGGCTGATAGCTTGAGCTGCAGCCTCCACATAACAGCAGAAGAATGCTGGCGCCAGTCCGGATGCGGGGCCGCGGAAGCAGCGGCCGCTGGCGGCACAACTTAGTCTTGAGTCCGACTCCACTCTCCTCAGCGCCGGTTATCTTCACTCGCTGTCTCACAAACATCCACACTCTCCCAGGTTCACCGCGATTAGTAACTCAGCTTCAGTCCAAACTGCAGAATGCGCGGATCGTGCGCATCGACGGGATGCAGGAATGAGCTGCCGGTCAGACAGTCGGCTCCATCCCCACCTGCGGCAGAATAGTTCGCCGCAGGTCCTCCATAGCAGCTGATCACGTTGTTGCCGGTATTCCCCGGATGACTGGGGTCATAGATACGGAACTGCGTATGGTTGAAAACATTGAAGGCCTCTGCACGAAATTCAAGATCGCTTTCGCGCGGCAGGTGGAAATGCTTCAGCAAAGCCGTATTGAAATTTGTCCGGTTGGGATTGTTCAGGAAGTTGCGGCCGGCGTTGCCCAGGGTGAGACCTTGAGGAGCAACGAACGCTGCCGGGTCAATGAGCAACGGACCGAAGCTCTGCGCATTCCGTCCGCCCGATGGTTTCGCATTGCGCGGAACCCCGCGAGCCAGATCCGGATAAGAACCTGCATTCAGTCCATAACCGAGACCGGCATTGTCCTGTGGGCCGGTGCCATTGCTGCCTCCGCCGTTGACGGCGCTGAAGGGTGTTCCTGTGAGCCAGAAGGTAATGCCGGAGAGCTGCCATCCATCGAGAATTGTTCGTGCCGCAGTGGAGTCGAGCCAACTGCCTCCCGAGGCCCTGTCTCTGAGCTCATTGCTGGAGTCGTTCTCGTCCCATCCACTGATGGCGCGCATCGCCTTGAGAAAGGAAAAATCATAAATGTAGCTGATGTTGAGCAGGTGCCGTTCATCGAAGTCCGAACTGGCCTTGTTCTGCGAGAGATCATAGGCATTTACGAAATTCGCATTGAAGCGGTCGGATGCGTCATCGATGGAATGGCTGTAGGTGTAAGAGATTCCGAGATCGAGCTTACCCGCGGTCTTATGCACGGTGGACTGGAGCGCGTGATACTGGGAAGACGCGACGTTGCGGACAGCGAAGATCTGGTTGAATCCGATGTAGGGACGGAGAGCATTCGCCTGTATACCGCCTGCAGCTCCGGTTCCGAAACCGATGTTGCCGTAGCAGGCTACCGCAAGATTGTTGAAGAATGCCTGGGAAGGATTGGCTATGACCAATCCCTGGCTGGTGGGATACGACACCTGATCGTGATCCCCGCAATTCGAAGTACTTAACGGCACACCCGGTCCGAAGGGATTATTGATCGCTGACACCGGCGGCAATTGGTTGAGGTTGTATTCCGCCGTAAGATGGGTGCCTTTGGTTCCTGCGTAAGCAATGGTGAACACCAGATTCTTATGAATCTCATGTTCGACGCTCAGGCTCCATTGCTGGATATAGGCGTACGTGGCCTTGGTAGGAATCGAAGCAATATTGAGCGGATAAGCCGCGGGCAGATAGCCCCCGCTCGGAGTCATCGTGGAGCCGTCGCCCGTGCAGTTGCCACCGGCGGTTTGATCCTGCCCGGTAAGCGCACCCCCACCGATGCAGTTGAAAAACGGAATTCCTGCCAGGGGCGAGGTGACACTCAGAATCAGAGGAGCGCCACCGATAAGTGAGCCGGTGTTGGCTTCGCTGCTGGTGCCGTGCTCCCAGAACATTCCGTAGCCGCCGCGCAATGACGTGGTTCCATTCCCCAACGGATCCCACGCAAAGCCTACACGCGGGCCGGGGTGGAAGAGGCTGCTGGACATGCAGCTCTTGGGAACACCGTTTGCGCCGCATTGCACCAGTCCGTTGATGAGAGCCGGGTCGAGATTGGATGGGTCCAGCGGGACCGCTGTCTGCGTCGTGGTGTAGTCCAGCCATTGGCTGTGTTGGTTCACATACACGGTATTAGCAAGCGACTGGCTGAAGGCCTGCGGCTCCCAGTTGTAGGCCGTACCCTTGGCGTTGTACCAGGTCCCGAAGTCGCTGCCGCGGAAGCCGAGGTTCAGCGTCAGGCGAGGTGTTATACGCCAATCATCCTGCACATAAAACTCGAGGGCGTGATAGCGGTTGTAGTAACGTCCCTGAGCGCTGTCCTGTGAGAATGACTGAATCGCGCTGCTATCCAGCTCACCATTGTCAGCGGCGGTGGGATAAGAGCCTGTAGGAGCGCCGCCGAGAAAATCGGAGAAGGCGTTGTTCGTCGTGTGCGGAGAGATTTGATTGCTCCAGGTAAGCAGCCCCTGGGTATCGCCAGTATTTGCGCCATTCACGCCGCTGGTTTCGTTTTCCTGGGCAATGATCAGCTGCGCTCCCACCTGCAGGCTGTGCTTGCCGATAACTTTGTTGAGATCATCGCGAAGCATGTAGGTGGGGTTCGCATCGGCCCACGGAGCATAGCCTGTATCAGCCGAAAAGCCGTGGCCGCCGTAAGCGGGGTTGGTCCCATTGAATTCCATTCCCGGGATCAGATTCTTTGTCGTCGCCGATGCGAAGAGATACCCCATTGGGCAAAGCTCGCCAGACGTGGTGCTGGGGTAGCCGGGAAGCGCATTGATGATCGGCTCCGTAACCTGCTGACAAGGGTTTTGGATGCCGGAGTCGGAGCGGCTCAGATCCACGCCGGGCGCGGCCACAGTCTGCAGTGTGATGTGAGCGGCCGAATAAGCGAAGACAATCCGGTTCAGCATGTTGTGGGGGAAAGACTGTTGAAGACTCAGAGCCAAATCGAGGCCGGGTCCGTTCAGCTTGTTCTGAACAGTGGGAAAGCTGTTCACTACCAGGCCCCATTGCGGGGTGAGCGTAGTGGTATTCCAGGCATCGTGGATGTATCGGAAGGACAAGATTTCGTTCGGAGTGATGTTGTGATCGATGCGAAAGAGCTCTTCGCGAAAGAACGTGCTCGGGGAGACCGAGGCATCGTAACAATGAAGTTCCGCAGCCGGAAGCGTGGAGTTGCATCCGGTGTTGGAGGTCGGCAAGGGGATCACGTTGGTATTGAGCAGCGCTGTGGCAATCGGGCTGGGCTGCTGCTGATAGTTACCGTAGCTAGAGATCGAGCCCCATGCTTTCGCGAACGGCGAAGTTCCGGGAGTCGCAGCCGACGCCGGGCAATCAGGGTAAGAGACGAGAGCGAAAGTACCGCTGACGATAGGACAGACGTCACTGAAGTTACCCTGGCGCTGCTGTGCCGTCGGAACTCCTTGGTTATAGTCAGTCGGTGTCTTCTCGAAGCGGAACTCCTCTGAAAAGAAGAAGAAGGTCTTATCTTTATGGGTGTTATAGGTATTCGGAATAAATAGCGGCCCGCCAAATGTGGCGCCGAAATCATTTCTTCGATACAGCGGCGCGTGCTTGGTTTGATCGAAATAATTGCGCGCGTTGAAGAACTCGTTGCGTATGAACTCGTATGCGTTGCCGTGAAAGCTGGCCGCTCCTGACTTCGTGGTGACGACCACGCTGCCCGATCCGCTTTTTCCGTACTCGGCTCCGTAGTTCGAGGTCAGCACCTTGATCTCCTGGATCGCGTCAATGCTGGGATAGACCACGAGCGGCTCAGCCTGTCCGCGGCTGGCGTTGATGCTGGTGTTCAGTACGTCGCTGCCGTCTACCTCGAAGGTGTTGTACTCAACGCGGCCACCGTTCACGCTGAATTTCGCGCTGCCCGCTACACCCACCTTCGCTTCATCCTGGCCGGTTTGATTGCTCACTCCGGGCGTAAGGGCGAGCAGCTGGGTGAAATTGCGCCCGTTCAATCCGAAGCTGGTCACTTCTTTCTGGGTCAGCGTTCCCGACAGGGCTGGATTGTCCAGCTCAATCTGGTTCGGCCCCGCCTCCACGGTCACTTCAGTCTTTTCCGCTACGATGGCGAGCGTCACATTGAATGACAGAGACTGGCCCTCTGCGAGGACCAGGTCTTTACTTCCTGACGTGCTGAAACCTGGCGCCTCGACAATCACCTGGTAGCGTCCGGCAGGAAGAAGATTTACGGAATATCTGCCCGAATCATTTGTCGTCGACTGTCTTCTGGCTAAGGTCTCCTGATTGACTACCTGCACGGTCGCGTTGGGGATCAACAATCCCTGCTGATCGCTGACCTGGCCCGAGATCTGTCCGTTCTGAGCCCATAGCGGCAGAGCGCCGAAGGCCAGAAGCAACAGAAAGAGTACATATAAGGATGGCGTGGGCCTCCTGAACATTCGACCGCGATCTCCTATTGGTTGAGTGCTACGTGAATGAGGCTTTCCGTCTTTGCTTGAGCCTGAAGCTGCTCAATCGCGGCATTCAGATCGCCGGCGATACTCTCGGCAGGCCGTGCATTCGCTTCCGCCGCTAGGATCAGTTCCTTGACGAGCGCGATATTCCGTTTAGACCGGAGAACCATCTCCGGCTGCGATCCGGAGACAGAAGGTGAGGCAACTACCGGGCTCAGCCCGGCATGAGCAAGAACTCTTTCCTCCTCATGCAACGCAGCAAGAAGGCGCTCCTGATGTCTCGCGAGCAGGTCTTCGCGCACCGCAACGGCGACCAGCGTCATCCCTTCTCGCGAGGGAAAGCGGCGCAGTATTTCCTCGATCGCCCAGGCATCCGATTCCGCTGTAAAAGCGCAATCCAGCAAATGCTTCGAAAGCTGATTGAGATCCCCCGTGCCTTTGCCACTCGCCTTCAGCCACACCTCAAGCGGAGAAGCACCAGAGAGCGCGGAATCCGCAGCAGCTGATTCGCCACCTGATACGTTGGTCCGCGACTGCACTTCCGCATCTGCGCCGCTCAACAGAGAGACCTGCACATGAGGTAGAGCACTGAGCTTCTCTTCGAGCTCGCGCTTTCGCTCGTCCGAGTCCACGACACCGTTAACGGCGATTGACAGAGCATTTCGATGAATCTCGATCTGCTCTCCGTCGTCGGCGTGAAGCCGGTTCAGTGTCAGCATCGTTCTTAGCTCGGCCTCGTCCAATTCGGCCGGGGTCAGAAGGTGCAGAGAGCGAGGTTGATCCGAATCACTGGGGAAAGGATGCGGCGCCAATGGTTCGAAGTAGCCGGCAGTGACAGCACTCTGGCCTACGCTGGTATAGTCCAGTTCCGCGATCTCTACGACACTGTTGTCTTGAAACTTCACGGTGCGCTCGACGGGATGGAAGTTGCTCTCCCGTACCGTCAGCGATTCCTGCCTGACAGCGCCGTCGGGCACAGTGGTCGTGAGTGTCAAAAGGTCGCTGCTGTTGTGCTGGACTTCATCCTTTGGCTTCCGCTGGTGATCGTGCCAGTCTTTGAAACTGAATGGGGAAAGCGGATCGTTCCAGCCGATCCCCGCGACCGTCAGTTTCGTTTCCAGGCTCGCATCCCCGGCCCTCAGAGACGGCAATTTGGGATGTTGCTTCCCGGTAGGATCTCGATAAAGCGTTCGGCGTAACGTGCGACCAGCAGTTCGGATCTGAATCGTCTCACGCAAGACATCCGCGCCCGTGCCACGCGTTGTGTTCGCGGCGCTGACCGAGTGCTGCAGAAACTCCGTTGGAGTCATGCGCGGAGACCTTCGCGAGAATGGGAGGTAGAGGGCGAAAGTCAGAAGCGCAGCAACGCATGTTCCGAGAAGCGAAAGCCTCGCGATTCCAGCTCTGTCCATCCTGAACCTCGCAAGCAGAGCTGAATGAATATGCAGAAGACGAGTGTTCATGATGAAGCTTGAAGGATCGGTGCCGGAACGCAGAGGCTTCGTTGCAACACAACCATTTCTTTCCTGATGTGCGAGACGCTCGTGATGAAAAGCAATGAGCCCCACTACCCGGCTGTATTGCATGTAACGCAACCTGCAGCGATCACAGGCACTGAAATGCTCATGTGCCCGCACCGTCCTGCGTCCCGATAATTCGCCGTCTATCAAACGGGTCAACGTCTTATCAGACAGATGAGCCTTGTGACTTTCGATCAACTTCTCCAGATAGCCGTTCACAGATTGGCTGCCAACTGGCACGTGCTACGCTCCAGCAGTTTGGCCACACGTTGGACGCTGATTCCCAGGCTGGATGCGATCTCCCGGTAGCGAAGTCCCTGGGCACGCAGCATGACACAATTGCGTTGCTGAACCGTGAGTTGCATCAAGCCTTGCTGCAAACGAAGAAAGCGCTCCTCCTGAATCAACACATCCTCAGGGTCCGGAGCGGGATCAGCGGCATCGTGATGATCCTGTCTTCCTCTTTCCGATTCCAGGGGTGCGGAATGCTGATAGTGCCGGTTCGAACGATGAACGTCCATGGAAAGGTTGTGAGCCACGCGGAATATCCACCCGCGGAGGTTTTCATCCGTACGTGCTTCGAGGAGGTGTCGAAGCAGACGCAGGAATGACTCGTGCGCAACATCCTCGGCATCTTCAGCAGTGAGTCCGAGACCGCGCAAACGCGCGTGGAGCAAAGGCCGCAGCTGATCGTAGAGATCGATGAAACTTTGATAACAGTGCAGCTTGACGTTTTGTGCCGGCACGCACCGCGGACCATATTCGGCGCTGCCCGACAGAGCTGGGTGATCTTGACCCACAACCGTGCGCAGAGCTAGCAAGGAACTCGCCACTTCGATACCTCCTCTCCTGATCACGAACCTGAGACAAGCTCGCGTGAAAACAACGGAACAGGTGAGCAATTTTCAACTAGAGAATTCGGAATTTATTGACCAGAGTGAATAGAGGAGATGCAGTCACCGGAGCAGGGCGGAAAACTACAAAAACACAGCTGCGTTTCGCGCTGAGTATACAGAGAGCCTCAGGCAACGCTATAAAAGCGATGATTAAAGTTTCATCAATCGGTCATAGGATTTTTTCGACGCCACACGTTGCGACGATTGCGCGAAACCTATCAAGAATGTCATGAAGAAATAAGGAATGAGCAATGATGGGCGATGCTGAAACGAAAAAAATGAAAGCTGGAAATGCATCAACCTCGCACTGAACAGCGCCTAAGAAATTGCCGGCACTTTGTCGAAGAAATGAACGGGAATAACGACATGTTTTGATCGGGCTGCCTGTGTTCTTCAGCGCTATTTGAGAAAGAAAAAGCCGGAGTCGGCAAGCCGGCTCCGGCGATATGACTGCAATCGTTCTTATTTTCTCAACGTATCCCTAGAAACTGAAGAGGCTCATCAGGTCGTCGATAGCCGGGCTGTTTACCGGAACATAAGGGTTGTCAGGAGTTGATACCGGGTTCAGGAAGTTATCGCGGCTGCGCTTGGTGATGGGGCCGAGTCCCCAGTTGGCTTCGATGAACTTATCGATGGAGACGTGGTCAGAGTACTCGTGCGAGATGTGACCGGCCTTCGTGTAAGGAGATACGACGATGAGAGGAATACGGGTGCCGTCGCCGAAGAAGTCCAGCGGCTGCACGTATCCCGAGTCATAGTAGCCGCCGCCTTCATCGAAGGTGATGAAGATAGCAGTGTCTTTCCAAAGAGCAGGATTGGCCTGTACGGCATCCACGATCTTCTTGGAGAAGCCTTCAAACAGATCGAGCTTGGAAGAAGACGGGTGACCATCGACCAGGCCGCTGGGCTTGACGACGGAGACTGCCGGCAGTGTTCCGTTCTTGATGTCCTCGTAGAGGTTTGCCGTGTCCTGGATGTGAGCGTTACGGTAAGTTCCGTCGCGCATGGTCTGCATGTCGTACTGGAAAGGATTGCAAATGTTGCAATACTCGTCCGTCTTGGCGCCGACTGCGCCGTAGTTGAGCTGGTAGGGATCGTGTACATAGTTGTTCCACTGATCGCCATAGTACTTCCAGGAAATGTTAGCCGCATGCAGCGAGTCGCCGATGCTGGCCACGGCCGACGGCGGAATGGTGAAGACCGTGTTGTAGGGACTGGGATCGGTGTAGGCATTGCCGCCGCTACCAAAGTAGCCCGGGTTGTAGTTGTTCAGGAGGTAATAGTGGCCTGGCTGGCAGTTCGGATCGATCGGCCTCGGCAGCGATTTCAGATAGTTCACAATGGGGGCAACGCCCGGCTGCGACATATCCGAGCAGTTTGTATAGGAACCGCCGCCGTAAGAAGGCGAACCGTAGGAACCGCCACCGTAACCGTCTTCGGTGTACCAGTTGTTGGTGTTGGCAGCCGGATTAGGATTCTCAACCTCGTCCACGATTCCGGCATTCAGGGTACCGCCGGCTACGGGCTGGTTGTGCGGCGGAATCGCGGGTTGCGCTTCGCCATTGCTGAACCAGATCATGTCGGCGTGTCCGAACATGATGTGGTTGGCGCCGGTACCACCGTTCACCGACTGGTGGAAGTTGTCGCTCATTGCATAGTGGTCAGCAAGATACTTGAAATACGGGGCATCACCATTCTGGACGTTGTAGAAGCCCATTGAGGTCGAGCCTTCGCCGGTAGTCACAGCCGTGGGTGAATATTCAGTGCTGAAGTTCGAGGGCTGCGTGAGGCCGTTCGTACCCGCGCCTACTGTCGTTTCCACCCAGGGGAACAGGCGGGCATCGCATCCGGAAGGATTGTCCTGGGTAGCGTTGGTCGCATCGCAATGAAGCTGCTGCCACATCTGGTAGAAGCGGTGAACCGGGCTGGCCGCGTAGTCGTTGTAGGTAAATGTGTCGCCGTTCGTTAACTGAAAGGGACCAGCGGGGAGTGCGTTCACATTCTTGATGCGGGCATCGGGGGTTTTAGACTTCTGTCCTGTTCCGCCGGTGACGAGATAAGCGTAGTAGTCGGCGGGGAGACCATTTTCAGACTGCTGCGCAAGGGTAAGGCTGTCGTTTGTGATGTAGGAGTCGGTCGGTCCGCCAACCAGCGGCGCGGGAAGTACCGAGCTCGGAAAAGCATTCGTGGGCGGGTTGAGCAGGAAGCCGTCCGGCTTCTGATCGGTCGCTGCCTGTTGTTCTACTTTGTTGAAGTTTGGACCAGGTGTTCCGTCCGCATTCACGATTCCTTCGGAGAGAAGGTTCAGGACTGTTTCCCCTTTTTTCGGAACATAGGTAGCAAAGACGTGGTCGAAGCTGCGGTTTTCACCGATGATGACGATGACGTGCTTGATCGGCGTGGCTGTGTCGTTGTCGCGTGATGGGGGTGTTTGCGCCTGGCCGGCTGCAAAGGCACCGCCAAGTGAGAGCTGCAGGATCATCGTGGACACGAGTCCCGTACGAACTGCTCCCATGGCGGTGGATGCGAAGTGCTTCGAAAGCATGTTGCCTCCTTGTCGGGACGGTCTATCCCGACTGGACGATCAAAGCCTCTCTAGGTGAATGGCGCATATTTATCACTTGAACAAGAGATAAATTAAATTCGATCACCTGGAAAAAGCATGCTGAGCGCGAGCGCAACTATCTTGCGATCCGTCTAAGTTCGAACTATTCCGGCCGCCAGCTATTGCGAGGGTTGATTGTAGTGAGAGGCTGCGACCTTGCATCTGGACGAAGAATCTTTTGATCCGCAAGGTGCAGCTGCTCCCTGCGCCGCGACGACTCGTATCGAGCCCATCATGCCTTTGTCTTCATGCTCCAGCAGATGACAGTGATAAACGAAATCACCGACCGTATTCGGATCGCGAAAGTCCATGCGCAGGCGAACACTCGGATAAGTAAGCGAACGTCCGTTGAAATAGGGGACGTTCACCGTATCGCGAAGGAAGTCTTCGTTAACCGGCAATCCCAGGTAGTCAAGCAAAAGGAAGTGAAGTTGATGAATATGGAAGGCGTGTAGTTCGCTCGATCGATTTTCTATGATCCAGTCTTCCACCGTTCCCTGCTCGGCAACGATATTCGGTATGTCAGAATTCATATCGAACATCTTCGGTTCCTGTCCATCTACGGTAAGGTAAAACTCCACTGCGCTGGTGGGGTCGTCCGGATTGATCAGTTTCTCAGAGAAGTAGAGATGCCGCACCCGTACCGGAGCCACGTCTCCCAGCCATGCTTCGGCTGGGACGGGGAGTGGATCGGATGAGCTTCGCAGGGTTGAGCGAGGTTCGGGGGCATTTAGGGAAACGACGATCTTTGCCAGCATGCGGTTGGGATCATTCTCGCCGCCCGGCCCTGTATCCACCGTTCTCGTAACCAGCAGCGCGCTTACACCTTCGGCAGGCCCGGTCACCGTGAACTCCGCCCGGGCGCCGGGTGGCAAGGCAATATGCGTCTGCACGTTCACTGCCTCGCCTGACGGATCGTTATGGCTCATGGGAACGCCATCCATGGCTACCAGTCCCAGAGGCTGGGGCGCGCGATTGAAGAGCACCTGGAGGTTGAGATAAGTGATCGCCGAGGCATTCAGGACGCGCCACAGTTGCTTCTCGCCCGGCTTCATCTCGATGGTTGCGGGAGGGTAGTCCGGATACGGCACCGGCACATAATTAATGGAGAGATCTTTAGCAGGTTTGCCAAAGCCAGTGCCGTTGTTCGCCGCATCGCCATCGCGGTCGATCAAAAACTTGGGGACGACCGGCTCCGACTTCGCCGGCGGCGCATTGGGATTTACCAGATCCTGATCGCGAATGATGAAGACACGCTCGGGCAGGCCCGCTGCCGACCGCTTTGCGCGCTCAATCCCTTCCACAATGAGCGCTCCTGAGGCTCCGCCCAGGAGCTGCACCTTGCTGAATCCGTGAATGTGGGGGTGGTACCAGTAGAGGCCAGGCGGCTCATCGTCCGGGATACGGAACCGATACTCGAAGGGGGCATCACCGGGCTGTACCGATGTTTTCATCACATCGTCCTGATGGCAGACCGGAGGTATGGTGAGCCCATGAAAGTGCAGATTCGTGGACACTGGACTCATGATTCCGCTGGTACAGGTATTACCGGCTGCATGAGAATGCTCATGGGAAGCTGGGGCTGCTGTTCCGTTAGGTCCAAGATCCTTCAACGCATTCTTCAGGTGGAGAATTACGAGGTCGCCGGGACTCACGCGTAGATTCGGAGACTCGTTCCCCGCGCCATCGAAGTAACAATAGCGCGCCGCGCCACTGGTGTCCGTGGTGTCGTAAACCGTGAGATCAACTTCCAGAACGCCGTTCCTGCTGCGCAGGTCTGCGGGTTCGGGGACTATGCTCCCCGCCTGTGGTCGCGGGCACAGATTTCCGTTAAGCGGCTGGGCCCCGGAGGATTGAGACCAAATCACGGACAAGAGGAGCAACGCGGCCCCGAAATACTTTTTCATTCGATGATGTGCTCTTGTTCGCCTATTGCGGACCTAAAGATGTCTGTGCGGCGGCGATTTCTCCATCAGTTTTCCCCACCCACATGAACATGGAGTAAATTTGCGAAGACGACGCTCCATCGAGTCGTCATTCGAAAAACTGCTATGCGCACAACTGAGAAGATCACGCTCGGGGGTGCTTCTGCGGAGGCGGAACTGATTCTGGAAGATGAAACTTAGAACCCGAAGAGAATTCTTTTTGGAAGCTGGGGTGGCCTTTGGAACCTCGGCCGCGTTTCCGCGTTTTTTTATCGAGACCAGCGCAAACCATTCGAATCCGTTCATACACGCGCAAAATATGCCCGGTTCGGATGCCCCGGATCTCAATCGAGAATTGGCGCCGGGCGATGTCACTGCTCAAAGAACGATGCGCGGCCTCATGGTGGATGCGGGCCGCGTTCCTGAGTCGATGGACTACTACCGGCGCGTCATAGAATTCTGCGCGGAGTGGGAATTGAATACGCTTCAGTTCCGGCTGGCTGATGATCAGGGCGCAGCGATGCGCTTCGCCTCAGCTCCAGACCTTCTGACTCATAAAGATGCTTTCACACCCGATCAGCTGAAGAGCCTTGCGGATTATGCAGCGAGCCACGGCGTCGATCTCATCCCCGAGCTGGAATCGTTCGGGCACACGGGATTCATCACGCGCTCTCCAGCCTACGCGCACCTTTTGGACGCCGACCCTCGCGGCACATCTGAATTTACCGGCGTCATTCCCGTCCATCCCGAGACACTGGAACTGTTCGAGAAGTTATATCGCGAGACTGCGTCGATCTTTCCGTCGGTCTATCTCCACGGTGGCTGCGACGAGGTCAATTGGGGCGGTTCAGAGCTTTCCCGGAAGGCGCTTGAGAAAAAGACTCGAGCCCAAATATGGACCGAATACCTGAATTCACTCCATCGAATCGCGACTTCAAACGGAAAGCAATTCATTGTCTGGGGCGATGTGGTCCTGCATAAAGAGCCGGAAATTCTGGACGGGCTGAACAAGAACATCATCATCATGGATTGGAATTACTCGGAAACCAGCTCCGCGAAAATCCGGGATGCTTATCTGAAGCTCCGCGCCAAGGGCTTTCGAGGAATCGGGGCTCCCGCGTTGATCCGTTATATATGGGGATCGCGAGCTGGAACCGAACAGCTGCGGAATATCGATGCTTTTGCCGATTCGTACCTAGGATCGAACGATCCAGGCTCATTGGGTGTTGTTCTTACAAACTGGATTCCCAGCCGCTATATCCAGAATTCTCTCTGGGATGGATTCGCCTACGCGGCCGTGGCCTTTCAACAGGGAGCAGCAACCGCTCAGACCTCGGGCTTTCGCCGCTTTGTAGAGAAGCACTATCGTGCCAGCTGGAGCGATACCTGGGATGAAGCATTTCATCTGATCTATGACTCTGCGCCCGCAGTGGAAGATCGCGAATCGTCTTCGTGGATGGGTCTTCGTTTGACCCTTCCCTGGAGCGACGACTCGCAGCTCACTGCGTTGCTCAAGGAAAAAGCTCCCCGCCCAAATCCCTTCACCAGGCTGCGCAGCCTGCTCGTGCTACTGGAACCATCGATTCTCAAAAATTATTCTGACTTCCAGGCTTTTACCCTCTGCGTCGAGTATCTGGAATGTGCGTACTGGCGCGAGGCGATGGTGATTGAATATTCCTCCAGTCAGCCACTCGATCGGGAGACTGCCGATTTGATGATTCAAAACATCGCCGCACGGGATCAGGCTCTCTGCGATGCTCTGTTGAAGGATTGGGATAGAGGGCGCCCTGCTGACGCGCCAGCGAAATCGGAGCCGCTGTACGGTTTCGGACCGAAAGATCAATTGCTTTTTCAATGGAAACGGGCAACGGATTATTCGACATCTCTGGCCAGTCATCCGGAGCGCTTCTATCAGCTTCTTAACGGAGCAAGAGCCAGTTAGCTCGCTCACTCTCTACACTGCGCCATGCAAAGCCCGATGAATCGCATCTTCCCAAATTTTTCGAACAATCGATTACGATCTTCGTGATGCCTACGTCGTTCACTGGCCGTGACACCGGCAGCGGCAAACCAATCCGCGTGCATTGCAACAATGGCCGCATCGTCGCCGTCGAAGATGGCCCGGACGAAGAGAGCATATGGATTGCGCCCGGCCTTGTCGATCTGCAGGTAAATGGACATCGCGGACACGACTTCAACGCTGACGATCTCAGCGTTGAAAGCGTCCAATCGCTGGTGCGCAGCCTCATTTCCGATGGCGTGACCACGTTTTTGCCGACGATTATCACTTCTCCAGAAGAAAAGATCATCCGCAATCTGCGCATCATCGCCGCGGCGCGCGAGGCTGATGCGTTGACTGCACATGCGATTCCCTTCGTGCATGTCGAGGGGCCGCATATTTCGTCTGAGGATGGCCCACGCGGGGCGCATCCACGCGAGCATGTGCGGCCGCCGGATATTGCAGAGTTCATGCGCTGGCAGGAGGCATCAGGGAATCTGGTTGGCATGGTCACGCTCTCGCCGCACTACGCCGAGGCGCAGGAATATATTCGTGTGCTGGCGGCATCGGGCATCCATGTGTCGCTGGGCCACACCGGCGCAAGCGGCACTCAAATTCGTTCCGCTGTCGATGTGGGCGCCCGTCTCAGCACCCACCTCGGCAATGGTGTCGCACAGATGCTGCCTCGTCATCCGAATCTTATCTGGGCACAATTGGCGGAGGACCGGCTGACCGCCACGTTCATCGCCGATGGCCGTCATCTGCCTGCGGATACGCTCACGGCCATGCTGCGCGCCAAAACTATGCAGCGGTCTATCCTCGTTTCCGATCTCGTTGCGCTTGCCGGACTTCCTCCCGGAGACTACGCCACTCCGGTTGGAGGCGCGGTGACGCTTCATCCCGATGGAACGCTCAACGTCGCCGGCACCAGCTATCTGGCCGGCGCAACCGCACCGCTCAAAGATGGGATCGCACACATTGCTGTGAACACGGCCTTCGGCCTCGGCGACGCCATTCAAATGGCTACGAGCAATCCCGGCCGCTTCACGGGCAAACGCGGTCAACTGCGTGCCGGTGCAGATGCCGATCTCGTACGCTTTCGTTGGGAGCCGGGATCCTCAACTCTTGCGATGGAAGAGGTCGTTATTTTGGGAGAAGCGTGGCAGCCGGAAATGATCGAGTAAGCAGTTTGCTTTACTGTTGCATAGGTTTCTACGTGATTCTAATGCGGTTACCTGCAGATCGACCGCCAGCCGTCCGCCTTCAGAGGTCTCTTTAAGCGCCATTGGCCGGCGAGCACGGGCAACCTCCCGGCCGGGAACGAAGTCCTATCGACTATAGGGACCATAATCCCTTGGAGGGCAATCGATGTCGAATTCCCAGCAAGGTTCTCAGCAAAATCCAGGCAATCAAGGCACCCATCAAGACAAAGAGGGCGCGGGCCATCAGCAGCAACAATCCGGCGGCAACAAGTCGCCCCAGCAGGGTAACAATCCGGGTCAGCAGGGACAGCAAGGGCACCAGTCCCAGCACGGCGATCCGGGACGCGGGAATAAATAGTTCACCGCGCCTCTCTGACTGAAAGAGGAGATGAAAGGGATGCGGCTTTGGCCGCATCCCTTTTGCGTTTTGTGGCAGTTCCACGATGAAGCAGGCTCCACGCGTCGCGATGTTGGAGGACTGGCCCGACTTCCGTACACTGATGGGAAGTTCTTTGAAAGCGGGTCTACGCCTTGGCACGTCAACTCTACGTCGCTCGTCTTGATGAAAAGCTGCTGCTGTCGGAGCGCGCGCAGTGCTTCCATCTGGAATTCACCGCGCCTGAGCTCCCGGCTTTTGACTTCGTGCCGGGCCAGTTTGTCTCTTTGGTTGCCGAGGATAGCAACGGCAAGCAGCAGACACGCGCTTATTCGATTGCCTCCGCGCCGGCGGCGAACAAGTTCAGCCTGTGCGTGAATCGTGTCGAGGGTGGATTCTTTTCGAACAAGCTATGCGACTTCGAGCCCGGCGCCGAGGTGCATTTCCATGGGCCGCATGGTCTCTTCACACTGCGCCAGCCGCTGACCGACGCTATCTTCATTGCAACTGGAACCGGCGTTGCTCCGATGCGCGGCTTCGCCCAGCATCTTTTTCCTGAGAGTGGTGAAGATCGCAGCCAGGGCCGGCACATCTGGCTGGTCTATGGCACACGGCACGAGACGGAGCTTTACTACCAGAAGTATTTTGAGAAGCTGGCCGCGGAGCACCACAACTTCCATTACCTCTCGACGTTGAGCCGCCCTCATGAGGGCTGGGAGGGTTTGCGCGGCTACGTGCAGGATCATGTCGCCGAGATCGTCACCCGCCGCGCGCACGAGAATCACCGCGGTCAAGCCGTGCCCACGATTGCAGAGCCGCGCGGTTACGACATCCACGCCTACATCTGCGGCCTGAACGAAATGGTCTCTGGCAATCGCGATCGCCTGGTGCAGCTCGGATGGGAAAAGAAGCAAGTCATCTTTGAGAGATACGACTAGCGCAAAGCCGGGATGACATCCGTATGGCGGAAGTCATCCCCCTTGAAGAGGAGCGGCTCGCCAGTATCTTTTGCAAGAGCATAGGCAAAGCAATCACCGAAATTGAGCTTTGCCGCATGTCCACTACCACGGCCAAAATCGCGGTAGGCCTCGCGCGCAAACTGCGCCTGCTTCGCGGTGACAGCTTCAATTTGCACAGTTGCTTCGCGAAGCAACTCGTCAAAACGCCGGCTAGCAATTGGATCGCGGCTGCCATCGATCAACGCTGCAGCCTCCACAAAATTAGCGGCAGAAAGACGTCTGATGTCGGCCTCGGCAATTGCATCAGCAAAGACTGCTGCATCGGATTCGCTACGCAAAATCGCAATCAGCGCGGAAGAGTCGAGGATCACCGCGGAAGGCCCTTTTCGTCATACAGCAGCTCACCGTGATCGGCGGACCGGAACGGCTCCTTCAGCCGTGAGGCGCAATCTGTCCCGATAGTTAGTAAACGTTGGGATAGATCGCGGCCTCGCAATTTTTTGGCACGGTCCAGACGCTCCTGCACCGCCTGAGTGACCGCTCCGGTCAGGGATTCTCCGGTAAGATCGGCGAGCTCATGAATGAGCTGGTTAGTCCTTTCGTTTTTGAGGTTTAAAGTCATGGTAGAATTCTACCTTAATCGATAACAAATCTACCATTTTTGGCACATATACATACTTAGGTCTTCATAAGAGGTCTTTCCCGTGGGAGTTGGACCTGAACCCACCGTTAACTCATCCAAAAATGATGGGCGTGGAAGTCCATTGTGACTACGTGTCCGGCGAATAACTCCTGACCTACTGTGCCGTCGAACATGCCGTCGGGCGTGTGCACCCTTTCAGTTGCGAAGTACAGCTTCGCCTTAGTCAACAGAGGCATGTCTCCGAAGCTTTCACTGGCAGCAATACCTTCCAGCATGTCCACCCCGCCATCGGTAAACGGGAAATAGCGCTTGCTGGCCGAGGCCGCTTCGGCGCTCAGGCCCAGCTTCTCAACCGAGGTGGGAAAGACCAGCATGGTGCCCGAATACATGGTGTCAATTTGCATCGATGCCGGCCTGCCGTTCACGGCGAAGCCTGTGGTAACAAGAATCGGAGGCCCTTTGTGCCCGAAGGTGGGAGTGCTCAGATCGCCGCAAGATCCGGGGCAAAGCACTGCGGACTCCAGCTTGTCCGATATCCCAACCCATTTGCTCTTGTAGTCCAGCCGGAGCATGCGGTCCGGGAACGCCGTATAGGCAAGCGTTCCATCGGCCTTGGGAATGTTGCCCTTTGCGAAGTCGGGCTGAAGATCGATGACAAGCACCTTGAGGTCGCCAAGGTCGGCGTCGCCCACTTTGACATCTTTAAGGCTGGCAAAGAAATACGAGGGATAGGGCTTGCCGTCCGGTCCGATGATCGGCTCCAGCTTCAGGCCGAGTTCCTTGGCCTTCGCCGCGTCGAGCAGCGAATGTGTATTGCCGGTGTCGATCAGCAGCTTGAGATGGATGTCACCGGCCGCGGTGACGTTAACGCATGGCAGGCCTGAGCAATCGACCATGGGGCCGCCCTTAAACGCCGGAGACTGCGCCCTGCCCGGCAGAGCCATTCCCGCCGCGCAGGTTGCAAGCACAGTCAGGCTGCGAAGAATTCGCGCTGGCCGGCGGTGCCTGAAAACAGAAGACATGAGTGAAGAGACGCACATCGTACAACCCTCTTTTTCGCGAATGTGATGGGATCACAACTCAAATACGAGGCGTTGGACGGAGGTGTTCCGGGACGGAAAGCAGACCAGTTGATTTTGGCTGGGACGAATTACCGTCGGCTTACAGCTTGAAGAGCTCGCGCAAACGCCTGGTCTGGGCGCGGCTGACGGGGATTTCTGTCTGCTTCTTGTCGTCCATGCGCAGCTGATAGCTGCTCTTGAACCACGGCACGACTTCCTTGATGTGGTTGATGTTCACCACGTAGGAGCGGTGTGCGCGCCAGAAGGTATTCGGATCGAGCAACTCGAGCAGCTCTTCGAGAGTGCGGCATTTCGACTGGCCCTCGATGGTCGGCGTCGCCACGGAGATAATGCCTTCATCGATCGAAGCGAAGCAGATGTCTTTCTGATCTACCAGGAGCAGCCGGCTCTGCGCCTGCAACACGATCTTGCCGCTGTGCTGGCGCGGGCTCATCTGCTGCTGCTCGATCAGCCGGATAAGCGCATCGATCTTGAGGTCGCCGCCCTTCAGACCACCCCCGAGCGAATCGCTCTCCGTCTGCGGTGATTCCTGCAGACGAAGCCGGGCGCGATCCAGAGCCTGCATCACGCGGTTCTTGTCGAACGGCTTGAGCAGGTAGTCGATGGCGTTCACGTCGAAGGCGCGCACTGCATATTGATCGAATGCCGTGGCGAAGATGATCTGGGGAATCGGGTCGCGATGCTCGATGAGCTGCTTGAGCACAGCAAAGCCGTCCAGGCCAGGCATCTGCACATCGAGAAAAACCACATCCGGCTGGTACTCGCGGATGAGGTCGACGGCCTCGATGCCGTTGGCGCCCTGGGCAAGGACCTCGACGCTACCGGTCGTATCGAGAAGATACTTCAGCTCTTCGCGGGCCAGCTGCTCGTCGTCGATGATGAGCGCGGTGATGGATGCAGATGAAGCCAAGCTTTGAGTATAGGAAGCGGGAGCGGGAACGTCCAGTCAAGCTCAGCGGCTGAAAGCCTTCAGCCGCGCGGGAGGATGATCTGCAGCAAGGTCGTGTCCACAGTACACGCAATAGAGATCGGTAATACGCGCGGTGCGATAGCAGTTTCCACAACACGCCGATACCTGATACGCGCATTGGGGGCAGTAGTGATAGTTGTCCACAATTTGCGTGCCGCACGACGGGCAGGAAGAGAGAATGGGCTGGCGCAGCAGGAAATAGAGCACGGCTCCGATGCCGCCCGGCATCACCACGCAGAGCATCCACAAGCGTGCGCTCATGCCGCGGCGCGGAGCGTCGTTGCTGATGTACCCGATCATCAGCACATAGAGCGCCGCCAGCGCGCCCCATGAGATCAGCAGGTAGAAACGAAGCGCAGTAGGCAACGGACTGGGATGATGGCGATGCTGGGGAACGATCACCCAGAAGTAATATTCGGTGAGCGCGAAGGCTGCCAAAGCGCCGGCAATCGCCCACCGCGGAACGAGCCGCAGATCGTCAATGAACTCGCCGTCCATCTTCATATCGCGTTGTTGACCTAAATTGTTCCGCGAACTATCCATCATTCAAAGCCGAATCTCAGCAGAAATCAGAGCCCTTCTCGGCCGCGCGATTGACGACTGCGCCAGGTCACAATCAGCGCAGCAAAAATCGTCGAAAAGAACGTTACCACTAACGACACCGCCAGCGTCGGCGGATCCTGGAAATGCTCGCCTTCAAACAGGTCGTCTGCAACCACCCAGATAGCAGGAGTCAGCAGCATCACCAGTGTTCCCACTGCCAGCAGAATCAGTCCCAGCTGCCGGCGCGATCGCTCACGCCTGGCCCGCATCTCATTCGCAGCTACCATCACTGCCCGCCGGGTGCGCTGCACCACTGCCATACTGGCATCGGTGTTCAGCCCGGCAAGCGCCTGCACCAGATCGGGATCGACTCGCCTGCGCGTACCTGTATCCGGCGTATTCACTTCGCCTCCAGGGCCACCATGCGCGGCTTGAGTGAGGCCAGTCCGCGATACAGACGCGACTTTACCGTCGAAAGGGGAGCCCGTGTTACCTGGGAGATTTCTTCGAGCGAAAGCTCTTCGTGGAAGCGCAGCACCAGCACTTCGCGATGCAGGGGATCAAGGGTAAGCAATGCTTCTGCAACGTGCGTAGCGTTCTCGCTGCTCTGGTAATGGTCGAAGGGATTGGGATCGCCGCTCGCTACTTCAAAGGGACGCTCGTCGTCGCCGTTCTCGCACATCTCTTCCAGACTGGCCATGGTGCGCTTGCGCCGAAAATCGATGACCAGGTTGCGCGCAATGGTGAACAGCCATGTGTCGAATCGCGCTGCGCCGTTGTACTGCGTGCCCCGCGTCAGCACCCGCATCCAGGTTTCCTGGAAGAGATCTTCGGCGATCTCACGGTTGCCGGTCAGGAATAGAAGATAGCGCAGGAGGCGATGCTGGTACTGCAGAATCAGGCGATCCAGCAACTCCGCATCATGAAGCCTCAATCCCTGCGAAATGAGGACATTCTCAGTCCGAGCCTGCTCAGTCAGCGATATCGAAGCGGTACTCATCTCATGTTCAGAGACGGATGATATCGAGCCAAAGACGCTCTTCGCGACAACTTTCTCGAGTTTGCGGACGAAGCTCATGGGAATGCCCTCTAGCACTTAAGCGCAGAACAGAAAGCGAAACCATGAGCTAGGGAGGCGGGAATTCGCTAACACTCTAATTATGAAGCGGATGCGTACGGAGCTGCAAGTGACGCAATTTATTCGACTGCTGAAGATATCGTGATTCTTATTTTGACCTGACCTGGGACACCTTTGCCACGAGCAGCCGTCTTCCGGCTGGGGAGAACGTCAACTATTAGACTCAAAGGATGGAGATTCTGTACGGACTGCATCCGGTGGAGGAGGCTCTTCGCTCGGGCAGCAGGAAATTCGATCACGTCTGTGTGGCGAAGGACCGCAGCGACCACAAGCTGCAGCGGATTATCGAAGCCTGTCGCGATAACAATATCCGTCTCCGCTTCGAGACGCGCGATGAGCTGACGCGGCTGGCCAAGACCGCCGGTCATCAGGGCATCGTTGCTGTTGTCCGCACGCGGGAGTTTCTGGAGCTCGAAGACCTCTTCGACGGACCACAGCCGCGCCTGCTGCTGGCTCTCGACGGCGTGGAAGATCCACAGAATCTCGGCGCGCTGTTGCGCACGGCCGATGCTTCGGCCGTTGACGGCGTCATCCTCACCGAACGCCGGGCTGCTCCGCTGAGTGCGGTCGCAGTGAAAGCCTCTGCCGGGGCGGCGGAGCATGTGCGCATCGCCCGCGTGGTCAATCTGGTCCGCGCCATCGAGCAGCTGAAAGAGCTGAATATCTGGTGTGTCGGTCTTGATGAACGCGGTACGCTCGATTACGACGAATACGACTTTACGTCGAATACGGTAGTAGTGCTGGGTCGCGAGGGCGATGGACTGCACGATCTCGTCCGCAAAACCTGCGACCACCTTCTGCGCATTCCCATGGCCGGCCGTGTGGCGTCGCTCAATGTATCCGCTGCCGGAGCTGTGGTGTTGTTTGAAGCTGCTCGTCAGCGCCGTGGAAAGAAACAAGAGAATGTGCCGCCTGTCGATCAGCCGCGCAAGCCGAGAAAAGGTTTAGGTTCATGATGAATTGGAAGTCGATTGCCGCAGTCGTTCTTTGCGGCATGTGCGGTACCGGAATTGCCCAGCAACAGAGCACCCCGCAGCAGCCGCAGGATCAGCAACAAGACGCGCCAAAGCCTTCCAATCCGAACGCGAAAATCCTCTTCCACCGCTCCGACGAAGACGCGGCGCAAGAGAAAACTGCGGAACAGACGAACACACCTGTTGCGAAGGTCACCGACCCGCAGCGCAATGCCGTCACCTATACCTCGTATAACCTCGAGATTCACCTCACTCCACAACAGCACACCATCTCGGCCCGCGCTAGAGTTGCGATTCGCAACGACAGCGATCAACCGCTGCCGGTGCTGCCCATGCAACTCAGCTCGGCATTGAATTTTGAAGACGTGGTTCTGGATGGCAAGCGTCTGAAGTTCGGACAGCAGACCATCAACAGCGATGTCGATCACACCGGCCAGCTTCACGAGGCAGTGATCGAGCTGCCGGAGCCGCTTGCACCAAAAGCTGAGTTGAAGTTGGACATTGTTTACAGCGGAACGATTGAGCTGAGTGCGCGCCGTCTGGAGCAGCTTGGAACCCCGGCGGACATTGCCGCCCGCACCGATTGGGATCAGATCTCCGCCGACTTCGTCGGGCTGCGCGGTTTTGGCAATGTCGTCTGGTATCCAGTGAGTTCGGTACCCGCGCTGTTTGGTGATGGAGCCAAGGTCTTTGCGGAAATCGCTTCGCAGAAGTCGCGGCAGGCTCCAGCCATCATGCAGATGCGAGTCAGTGCGGAGTTTTTCAATATCCCGCCGACCGTTGCCGTACTTGATGGGCACGTCGAGCGCATCGGCAAGCCTGCGGCGATGCCATCGGAGAATTTCCCTGGAGTCGTCACCTGCGAATTCGGTCCAGAGCCGCTGGGCTTTCAACTGCCGGCGATTTTTCTCAGCACCAGTCAGCCCCGTGAAGACAGCGGTCTGAGCATCTACGCCCGTAACGAAGATCAGACCAACGCGGAGGGATATATGACCGCGGCCACCATGGTCCAACCCATGCTGCAGGAATGGCTAGGGGCGAAGCCGAAGTCGAACCTCACGATCATCGATCTGCCTGAGGCGGATGATGCGCCCTTCGAGCAAGGCAGCGCGTTGTTTACCAGCATCGCCGCCGATCCTGCGGAGAAAATAGCGCCTCAGCTGGCACACGCTCTCGCGCATGTTTATTTTCAGTCGCCGCGGGAATGGCTTGATGAAGGCGTGGCCAGTTTTGCCGAGTCGCTATGGATCGAACATATCCACGACCGCGATCTGGCCCTCCAGGCGCTCGAAGCAAATCGCGGTGCCCTGGCCTTCGCTGAACCGGCCACGCCCGGTGCAGGGCCGGGAGAAGACCTGCTGCACGCTGTCGACGCCATCTATTACCGCACCAAGGCTACCTATGTTCTGTTGATGTTGCGCGACTCGGCTGGAGATCATCAGCTGGCGGCGGCACTTCAATCTTATGATCCGGCTGCTGATACCAGGCCGGATTATTTTGAAAGCCTCGTCGAGCGGCCGAACGGGATTGATCCGGCCAAGGATCTGAAATGGTTCTTCAACAGCTGGGTCTATCAGGATCGCGGACTGCCCGATCTCTCCATCGCCGGAGTGCATCCCAGCCCTGCCGCGCAGGGCGAATATCTGGTTGGCATCGATATTCTGAACGATGGATTTGCCGAGGCGGAAGTGCCGGTCACCGTTCGTTCGAAGAAGGGCACGTTGACGGAACGAGTGCGCCTGCCCGGCAAAACACGCACTGCGCATCGCATGCTGGTACAGGGCTCGCCGCAGGAAGTCATCGTGAATGACGGCACGGTACCTGAGATTCAGGCCACCATTCACAAATACACAATGGACTCCCCATCCGAGCAGTGAGCCGATCGAGTACGATGCGGCTTCAAAGTAGTCTTTGAAACCTGGCTATTCTCTAGCGATACTTATCGCGGAGCACATCCGCAATGCTCGAGGCAGGAAACTTCGCTAAATACCCAAGCCTGCGTGGCCGCGTCATTGTCGTTACGGGCGGAGCGAGCGGCATCGGTGAGTCCATTGTCGAGGCATTTGCGATGCAGGGCGCCCAGGTCGCATTCCTCGATATCCAGGATGCGCCGGCTGGGCAGCTGATCAACAATGTCCAGAATGCCGGCTTTCCTGAGCCAGTCTACTTTCGCTGCGATCTCAGCGATGTCGGCGCGCTGGAAGCCACGATGTCCGAGGTGCTCGGAAGGTTCTCGACCGTGGATGTGCTGGTCAATAACGCCGGCAACGATTCCCGGCATTCGCTGGACGAGGTGACCGCGGAATATTGGGACGGTTCGATGGCCGTGAACCTCAGGCAGCAATTCTTCATGGCCAAGGCGGTTATTCCCGCCATGAAACGCGCGGGTCGCGGATCGATTATTAACATGAGCTCGATCAGCTGGGTCATTCCATCGACCGATGTCCCGGTCTACGTGACCGCCAAGGCCGCCATCGTGGGCATGACGCGCTCTCTCGCCCATCAGTTTGGAGCCGACAATATTCGTGTGAATTGCGTGATGCCCGGAGCGATCATGACGGAGCGGCAAAAGCGGCTTTGGTATACCGAGGCCTACAAGGCAGAAATCCTGGCCAGCCAGGCCCTGAAGCGAATGCTCCAGCCAGAAGAAGTCGCCCGGCTCGTTCTCTTCCTTGCCGCGGATGACAGCTCTGCGATCACCAACCAGTCGTACATTGTCGACGGTGGCTGGGTCTGACCGCAT
Source organism: uncultured Acidobacteriaceae bacterium (assembly GCA_963745105.1). Taxonomy (GTDB): domain Bacteria; phylum Acidobacteriota; class Terriglobia; order Terriglobales; family Acidobacteriaceae; genus Silvibacterium. The sequence continues at coordinate 103,158 of CAVUWQ010000021.1, read as the reverse complement.
CGCCGGTCATTAACTTCAGTCATCAATATTCAGGTTACGTTCCGCCATAGACGCTGCAAGAAATTGAAGCGCTCGCCTTTAATGGCCGATATATTCCGTTTTGTTCGTTTTTCTCGCGCCATTAACATTTCTGTAATCCAGCAAACATGCCCGAATGAAACAAAGGCTCCTGTCGGCTAAAAACCGGCAGGAGGAATAGTGATGCAGAAGCACATCGCCACATCGCTGGCAGCTTTACTCGTTGCCAGCCAGGTTGCCTATCCTGGCGCTGCAAGCGCACAGTCGGCTGCCACCGCTACCCCGATCAAACATGTTGTTGTCATCTTCGGAGAGAACATTTCATTCGACCACTACTGGGGCACCTACCCTTACGCAACAAATCCCGCAGGCGAACCTGCATTCACCGCTGCACCCGGCACGCCGGGAGTCAATGGCCTCACCGGCGCACTACTGACCGCAAACCCGAACTCGCTGAACAACGGCTCAACCTCCAGCGGCGGCAACGGCAGCGGCGCCAGCAACCCCTTCCGCCTGGATCGCTCGCAAGCGGCTACCAACGATCAGGATCACGACTACACTCCGGAACAGCAGGCGTTCCATGGCGGTCTGATGGATTCGTTCCCGCTTTACACCGGCGTCGCTGGACCGCCGCCGAGCAGCCAGACGACCACCGGCCTGGTGATGGGCTATTACGACGGCAACACCGTCACAGCACTTTGGAATTATGCGCAGCACTTCGCATTGAACGACAACTCGTATGACACCAACTTCGGACCCTCCACCGATGGAGCAATCAATCTGATTTCCGGCCAGACCAACGGCGTCACCGACGCGATCAACGCTGCTGGCGATGTGATCGATGACGGCGGCGGCGGAATGACACTGATCAGCGACGCGGACCCGCTCGGTGATAAATGCTCGACCACCACTGGCGCCCAGGTTCGCTTTACGGGAACCAACATCGGCGACCTGCTGAATGCCAAGGGCATCACGTGGGGATTTTTCGAAGGTGGCTTCCGCCTCGACCTGAAGAATGCGAACGGCACCACCGGCTGCTCACGCTCGACTACATCGACTGTGACCAATACGAAGAAGGCTGACTACATTCCTCACCACGAGCCTTTCCAGTACTACACCTCCACCGCAAACCTGCAGCACCTGCGCCCCTCTTCGATCGCCGCGATCGGCACGACCGACGCCGCCAATCACCAGTACGACACCAGCGACTGGTTCGCGGCTCTCGGCCAGGGCAACCTCCCGGCTGTGAGCTTCCTCAAGGCTCCTGGCTATCAGGATGCGCACGCCGGTTACTCCGATCCGCTCGACGAGCAGGCCTTCGTCGTGAGCGTACTCAACGCACTGCAGCAGAGCGATCTGTGGCAGTCGACCGCCGTCTTCATCGCCTATGACGATTCTGACGGCTGGTACGATCACCAGATGAGCCCCATCGTCAACCAGTCCGCCACTGCAGCTGATGCGCTTACCGGCGTCGGATTCTGCGGCACGGGCGAGTCAGCTCTGCCTGGTCCTTCAGGCGCAGCGCACGCACAGGGCCGTTGCGGTTATGGTCCTCGCCTGCCTCTGATGGTCCTTTCGCCTTACGCCAAGGCGAATTTCGTTGACCACACCCTCACCGACCAGAGCTCCATCATCCGGTTTGTCGAAGACAACTGGCTGGGTGGACAGCGCATCGGCAGCGGTTCGTTCGACTCGATTGCCGGCACCGTAACCAACATGTTCGACTGGCAGCACCCGAACTTCCGTCCGCTCTTCGTCGATCCGACTACGGGCGTACCGACGAACTAACAATTGATGTCAGTAATAAGTTAGACAGCAGTTTTTCTTCTACGATGAGGACGTTTTCGCTCCGGCCGTTGCATGAGCGAAAATATCCTCATCGAGTTTTTTGTACTCAAACACTTTTATCTCTGTCTGATCCGCACGAAGGCCACCTATTCTAATGACTGATTTCTTCCGCTTCGACCGCCGGCAATTCCTCAAGATCTCCAGCCTCGCACTTGCAACTACCGGCCTGAGCTGGGCTGAAGCACCCGGCGATGCTCTCGATCCCTCCGAGCTGACGCCCTTCGTCGATCCGCTGCCGATTCCCCGGGTGATGAAGCCGGCCGGCATGCATGCGCATCCCGAACACGCGGGACAGCAGATTCCGCACTACAAAATGACAATGCGGGAGGTTCATCAGAAGATCCATCGCGATCTTCCTCCCACGCGCATGTGGGGCTTTGAAGATTCTTTTCCCGGACCAACAATCGAAACCGAGAGCGGCCACGCCATCATGGTTGAGTGGATCCACGACCTGCCGGAAAAGCACTTCCTGCCCATCGATCACACGCTGCACGGAGCGGAGAAGTCTGTGCCCGAGGTGCGGTCGGTGATTCATCTGCACGGGGGCAGGACGCCGGCAGCGAGCGACGGCTATCCGGAAGACTGGATCGTACGCGGGAAATCCCAGAAGTGTTTCTATCCTTCAAAGCAGGACGCCGCGCTGCTCTTCTACCACGATCACACGATGGGCATTAACCGGCTGAATATTTACGCCGGCATGCAGGGACTATTCATCGTGCGCGATCCGCTCGAGGCGAGTCTCAACCTGCCCAGCGGCAAGTATGAAATTCCGATGCTGATCTGCGACCGCCTGCTGCAGAAAGACGGTCAGCTTGTGTATCCCGTTGGCGAGCATGCCGACCGGCCCTGGGTACCGGAAGTCTTTGGCGACGCCTTTCTTGTGAACGGCAAGCTGCTGCCCTATCTGGACGTGGAGCCGCGCAAGTACCGGCTGCGCATCATGAACGGATCGAACGGCCGCTTCTACCGCTTCTCACTGGCGAATAAGAGTCCTTTCCAGGTAATCGGCGACGATCAGGGTTTGTTGAGTGCGCCCGTCGAAGTGAAACGTATTCTGTTAGCGCCCGCAGAACGGACCGACATTATTGTCGACTTTGCTGAGATGGCTGGAACCAAGGTAAAGCTGATCAGCGACTCCTTCGACATCATGGAATTCCGCGTGGCCGCGAAGGCGGAGTCAGCGAGCATTGCAATGCCGGCAATTCTGCGGCCTCCGCTGCGGCTGGATCCGGCGACGGCGGTGCGCACGCGGCGGCTCACGCTGGACGAGCAAATGGATGGCATCCAGCGCTCGATGGGCATGCTGCTGAACAACACCCCCTGGCACATGCCGATCACCGAGAAGCCGGTTCTGGGCACCACGGAAATATGGGAACTGGTCAACCTCACCGACGATTCGCACCCCATCCACCTGCATCTGGTTCGCTTTCAGATCCTCGACCGGCGGCGCTTTTGAGCCCTTCGAGTTCATGACCAAAGGCACGCTTCGCTTCACCGGCGCAGCACAGCCACCCGAAGCGCATGAGTCAGGATGGAAAGATACGGTTCGCGCCGATCCCAGCATGGTAACCCGCATCATCATTCCCTTTGAAGGCTACGCCGGACGCTACGTCTGGCACTGCCACATCCTCGAGCATGAGGACAACGAGATGATGCGTCCCTACGAAGTTCTCGCCGCCCCGGAAAAGGCCTGACCGTTCTGCGCCGTCCCTCTTTCTGAGACGCTCGGGGTGACAGAAAATTCCGAAAGGCAGATGATGGATGAGGCTTCGGCAGGTGTCTGAACACAGGCGGTGGGAGATTCATGGGCTATACAAGGCGTGAGATGCTGGCGGGAATCGCAGCGACCGGAATTGCAGCAACGGTTCCCGAGTTCGTAGAGAAGGCGGTGGCATCCGGGTTGCCAGAGGGTGCAGGCGCATGTCCCTTTCGCCTGGCCGTCATCAATGACGAGATCGATCAAGACTTTGAGAAAGCCTGTTCCATCGCCGCAAACGATTTTGGACTGCACTGGATCGAAATCCGCGGCATGTGGAACAAGAATGTAACCGAGCTTGATGCAAAACAGATTGCAGACGCTCGCAAAATTCTCGCCGAGCACAAGCTGCGCGTAACGGATATTGCCAGTCCTCTCTTCAAGACGGACTGGCCGGGCGCGCCACGGTCGTCGCAGAGTGAGAAGCGCGATCAGTTTCACGCCGACTTCGACGCCACCGCGCAGGACCGGCTGCTCGAGAAATGCATTTCGCTCGCTCACGATTTCGAGACAGATCGCATTCGCTGCTTTGATTTCTGGCGGCTTGAAGATCAGAAGCCTTTTCGTGCCGCCATCAACGCCAAGTTGCAACAGGCCGCGCAGCGCTGCAGCAAGGACAAGATCATTCTGTTGCTCGAAAACGAAATGTCCTGCAACACGGCCACTGGCGAAGAATCAGCCGCTGTCCTGGCCGCGATCCCCGACAAAAACTTCATGCTCAACTGGGACCCGGGCAACGCCGCAGCTCTGGGCAGCACGCCTTATCCTGACGGCTACAATCTGCTACCCAAAAAACGTGTCGGCCACTGCCACTGCAAGGACGTGGTACGCAAGCCGGATAACAAGTACGAGTGGGCGCCGGTGGGCGGAGGCATCGTCGACTGGGTGGGCCAGTTGCAGGCGCTCAAGCGCGATGGCTTCCACTACGCTCTGAGCCTGGAAACGCACTGGCGTGGCGCAGGCACGCCAGAAGCTTCCACGCGTATTAGTATGGACGGGTTGAAAAAGACATTGGCCAAAGCCGGCCTCGCCTGTTAACGAACATTGCTGGAAGCTGAGACGGCGTGTCTAAAGGAGACAGATGGTTACTCGCAGAGAGTTTCTCGACACACTTGCAGTAGGAGCAGCCGGCCTTGCGGTGGGAACGACAGCTAAAAGCTACGGCCAGATTCTTGGCGCCAACGATCGCCTCAACTTCGCGGTCATCGGACTCAACAGCCGCGCCTACGCACATCTTTCTGCACTCAAAGCGAACAAGGACGCGGCGCGTATCTCATACGTGTGCGACGTAGATAGCCATATCCTCGACAAGTTTGCCAAGAGCACGCAACAGGAGATGGGCGAAGCTCCTGCCACGAAGAAAGACTTCCGCGAGATTCTCGCAGTAAAAGAAGTCGACGCCATCACCATCGCCACGCCCGACCATTGGCATACGCCGATGGCCATTGCCGGGCTTGAGGCCGGTAAGCATGTGTACGTTGAGAAGCCGTGCAGCCACAATCCCGCCGAGGGCGCGATGCTGGTACGCGCGCAGCAGAAGTACGGGAAGCTGGTGCAGATGGGAACGCAGCAGCGCTCTTCACCACACACCATCGAGATCGTCGACAAGATTCACAACGGACTGATCGGCCGCGCCTATTACGCGAAGAGCTGGTACAGCAATGTGCGGAAGTCGATCGGTTTCGGCAAGGAAGCGCCAGTACCGCCGCAGCTCGACTGGGATCTTTGGCAGGGACCGGTGCCGCGACGCGCATATACCGACAACATCCAGCCCTACAATTGGCACTGGTTCAAGATTTACGGCACTGGCGAGACACTCAATAACGGTACCCATGAAGTGGACGTGTGCCGCTGGGCGCTTGGCGTTGATTTCCCGAACCGCGTGACCTCATCGGGCGGCCGGTATCACTTCAAGGACGACTGGCAGTTCTACGACACCCTCGTCACCAGCTTTGAGTACGACGACAAGCTGATTTCCTGGGAAGGCAAGTGCTGCCAGGGAATGAAGTTTTATAACCGCGATCGTGGATCGGCGATCATGGGCACCACGGGCACGGTGTTGGTGGATCGCGATGGCTATGAGATTTTCGATCTCAAAGGCAATAAGACGGATGAGTTCAAGGTGGGCAAGCAGACTTCGTCCGCCGATCTCATTGGCCGCGACTCCATGACCGACGCACATTTCGCAAACTTCATCGGCGGCATCCGCCACGGAGAAAAGCTCAATGCGCCAATTGCTGTGGGCAATGTTGCGGTGACGATGCTGCAGCTCTCGAATATCGCCTGGGAGACAAATCGGGAGCTGCATCTCGACCCTACCGATGCGCACATCCAGAACGACGAGAAGGCGATGGCGATGTGGGGGCGCGAATACGAGAAAGGCTGGGCGCCTCGCGTCTAACCGCACTCTCCGCCCGGCGACTCAAGGCGATCAAGAACAGATGAGGAATCCGCTGTCTATGGCAAACAACTTTTCGCGCCGAGACTTTGTTCGTTCCGGAGCTCTTGCTGCAGCTGCATATGCGGCATCAACGGCCATTCCTGCGCGAGCCGATCTGACGCAGGCCTCCGGCGCTCCATCACCGGTTCATCTCGGACTGGCCAGTTATACCTTTCGCAACTTCACCCGCGCGCAGATGATCGGCTTCATGAAACAGCTCAACGTGACTGCGTTGAATGCGAAAGACACCAAAGATCATCTGCCCATGGATCCGGCGGCCGAGGCGCAGGCAGTCGCCGACTACACGGCGAACGGAATCAAGCTGCATGCAGCGGGCGCGATCTATTTCCCGAAGGATGAAGACGACGACATCCGCAGCAAATTCGAATATTGCAAGCGTGCGAATATCCCGGTGATTGTCGCCGGCGATCCCACGCCCGAGACCCTGCCCCGCATCGAGAAGTTCGTGAAGGAATACGACATCCGCTTCGCCATTCATAACCATGGCCCTGAGGATAAGATCTGGCATTCGCCACTCGATGTGCTGAAAGCCGTGAAAGGCATGGACCCTCGCATCGGTTGCTGTATTGACGTGGGCCACTGCGTACGCGCTGGCACGGATGTCGTGAAGGCGATTCACGAAGTCGGACCGCGGCTCTTCAACATGCATATGAAGGATTTGACCGACTTCAGCAGCAAGGAAAGCCAGGTAGCCGTGGGAGCCGGCATCATGCCGGTTCGCGAGATCTTCAGCGCCTTGATCAAGACCAAATATCAGGGATTCGTCGATCTCGAATATGAAGTCCACGGCGACGACCCCATGCCCGGAGTTATTGCCAGCTTCTCTTACATGCGCGGCGTTCTATCCGGGATGGGCTATAAAGCTTAGCGTCTCATCGTCGCTTGCGATAGAGTGATGCGACGGCGTAAAGGAGATACTTTTGTGGCGCTGCGCATTGCTTCTGTTCTTTTGCTTATGTCCATGACCATTCCCGCGAGCTCCGCAAAACCGGATGAGCAGAGCGGCACGCTGCTGGTTGCGGAGAAGGGCGCGCAGAGCCTGGCGTTGGTGAATCCCGCGTCGGCGACAGTTATCGCCTCCGTTCCTGAAGGTGGAATCACCGGCCATGAAGTCGCCGCATCTCCAGATGGCCGCCGCGCCTATGTTCCCATCTATGGCAATTCGGGAGTGGGTAAACCGGGCACCGATGGCAACAATATCGTGGTCGTCGACATCGCGTCGCACAATATTGTCGCGAATATCGATTTCGGCCACGGTGTGCGGCCGCACTGTCCCGTCTTTGGTCCGAAAGATGGAATGCTGTATGTCACCACCGAGCTTGAGCATTCCATAGCGATCATCGACCCCAAGACAAACAAGATCGTCGGATCGATTCCCACCGGCCAACCAGAATCGCACATGCTTGCACTGGCGCATGACGGCCTTCGCGGATATACAGCCAATGTGGGCCCGGGCACCGTCTCCGTCCTCGACATCAAGGCTCGCAAAACACTCGCCCTGATTCCCATCTCCGGCAACACGCAGCGCATCTCCATCTCGCCGGACGATCGCATGGTCTTTACCTCCGATCAGACCAAGCCGCAGCTTGCAGTGATCGATACCGCGACGAATAAGGTGTCGCATTGGGTTCCACTTCCCGGCACCGGATATGGCAGCGCGCCCACCAGGGATGGCCGCTGGCTGCTGCTGGCCATTCCGCATGCGAATCAGGTGGCGGTCATCGATCTCAAGGCCATGCGGGTCGCACGCACCATCGACGTGCCCCCAACGCCTCAGGCAGTGCTCATCCGCCCCGACGGCAAAATCGCCTACGTCTCCTGCGACGCAAGTGATCAGGTTGCTGAGATCGATCTCGGCACATGGAAGGTGAACCGTCTCATCCAAGCCGGTAAGGATGCGGACGGACTGGCTTGGGCCGCCGCGCACTAATCGGCACAAGATCGTGGGAGCGGTATTGGCCGAGCAGGCTCGGCCTGGCAGGCGTGTTGTCGTATCATTCCAGTCACAACGCTTTCCCATCTCCTCGCAAAGCAAGGCTTCGCCATGGCCGCTGTATTTTCACGCTTCGTTCTCGTTGCGCTGGCGTTCTCTTCCGCCGTTTCATTGCTGCCTGCTCAGTCAACCGACCTGAAATATCAGCTACCACCTGAGGTCATGGTGAAGCTGGTCGATGCGCTTCCCACGCCGCTTGTCAGTCTGTCGCCCGCGCATAGCACGGGCAAGCGCATGATCCTCATCGAGCAGATCTCGCCGTTGCCCACCATCGCCGATCTCGCCGAGCCGGAGCTGCGCCTGGCCGGACTGCGCTTCAATCCGAAGGTGGGTGCTCCGAGCCGCACCCGTTACTACACTTCGCTCAAGCTTCAGCCGCTGCCGGCTCTGGGCGCGGCCGCACCGCATGAAATCGAAATCGCCGGCTTGCCCGCGAAGCTGCACGCTCTTTACGCCGCGTGGTCGCCGGATGGCCAGCACATTGCCGTGGTCAATGAAGAGAGCGGCGCCGATGCCGGATTGGGCCTGTGGATGGTCGATGTCGCCAGGGCCAGTGCAACACGCGTCCGGGCACTGCGGCTCAATGCGGTACTCGCTGAACCCATCGACTGGATCGATCGCAACACGCTGGCGGTGCTGGCCATGCCGGCGCAGCGCGGTCCGGCGCCAGTGCGCTCGGAAATACCGACAGGGCCAGTGATTCAGGAAAACGATGGCCGCGCCACGCCCGCACCCACCTACGAAGACCTGCTCAAGAGCCCCACGGATGAGCGCTTCTTCGAATACAACGCCACCTCGCAGATCGCGATTGTGAAGCTGGCCTCAGGGACAGCCAAGCCGCTAGGCAAGCAGGGCATGTTTGCCGGCATTGAAGCATCGCCGGACGGCCGCTACATTCTGGCCGAAGAGCTGCATCGGCCTTTCTCTTACACACAGCCTTACGAGCGCTTTCCGCAGCGCCGTGAGGTCATCGCCGTGGCCAGTGGAGAAGTAAAGCTGCTCGACGATGCGCCGCTCATCGATAATCTTCCCATCGATCGCGATGCTGTCGAACCTGGACCTCGCGAGTATGGGTGGCGCGACGATCAGCCGGCGACCGTCTATTGGGTGCAGGCTGCGGATGGTGGCGATCCGAAGCGCGAAGCCAAGGTTCGCGACCGCGTCTACACGCTCGATGCGCCGTTCACTTCCGAGCCCAAGCCGATCGCCGATCTCACCATTCGCTTCCGGGGCATCGCGTGGAGCGGCGATCATCTCGCCGTCGTGACCGAGGGCCGCTGGAAAGATCGCAAGATCATCATCTCCGCGCTCGATCCCGCAAGCGGGACACTCACCGAGCTTTATCAGGGTTCATCGCAGGATCGCTATCACGATCCCGGCCGGCCGATGCTGGAGAGGAATGCGCAAGGGCATCCGGTTCTTCAGCTCACCTCTGACAAACAGGGCATCTACTTCTCCGGCACTGGAGCCTCACCCCAAGGCGATGCTCCTTTTGTCGCGGTGATGCCTATTCAGGGTGGCTCGGCAGAGAAACGCATCTGGCAGTCTCAGGCACCATACTTCGAAGTGCCTTCCGCAGTAATTCAGTCTGGCGACGGAGTAGAAATTCTCGCCCGCCGCGAGTCGGTGGAGCGCAGCCCGAATTATTTCCTGACCAAGATTGCGGATGCGGCGCCACAGTGGACGGCGGTCACCAGCTTTCCCGATCCTTATGCCGGCCTGCCCATGCCCACGCATCAGCTGCTCCACTACAAACGCGCGGACGGAGTCGATCTGACTGCCGATCTCTATCTGCCGGCGGGCTACAGCAAATCGCAGGGGCCGCTGCCTACGCTGATGGAGGCCTATCCGGCGGAATTCAAGAGCCGTGCTGCGGCCAGCCAGGTTACCGGATCGCCCTATGAATTTGTGCGTATCACCGCGGGCTCACCGGTCTTCTTCACCACCACAGGCTATGCGGTGCTGGCCAACGCCGCCATCCCCATCATCGGCGAAGGCAATGCCGAGCCCAACGATACGTATGTCGAGCAACTGGTTGCCGGAGCTAAAGCAGCGATCGATGCGGGCGCAGAGACAGGCACGGTCGATCCCAAGCGCATCGGCGTGATGGGCCACTCGTATGGCGCCTTCATGACCGCGAACCTGCTCGCGCACAGCGATCTCTTTCGCGCAGGCATTGCGCGTTCCGGAGCGTACAACCGGTCGCTCACGCCGTTCGGCTTTCAGAACGAGGAGCGCACTTACTGGCAGGCTCCCGAGATTTACTACAAGATGAGCCCGTTCTCCTATGCAGACAAGATCAAGACGCCGATTCTGCTGATCCATGGCGAGGCGGACAATAACACCGGCACTTTTCCTATCCAAAGCGAGAGGTTCTACAACGCTCTGAAGGGCGAGGGCGCGACGGTGCGCTTTGTGCTGCTGCCGCTCGAGGCTCACGGATATCAAGGCCGCGAGAGCGTCCTGCACATGCTGTGGGAGATGGAGAACTGGCTCGACAAATACGTGAAACCGGAGCATCCGGTGGTGTCCGGTGAGTGATGTTCACGGTATCGAGTGGTGTGCCGCGATCGCGGTGCAGCCTGCGCCCGGACCGGCGTAGAATATCGGCATGAGGCGCTTTGCTGCGATCGCCCTTCTTTCCGCTGTAGCAGCCCTTCCCGCGTGTGCGCAGCGCGGAGCGGCGCGCGGCGGCTTCTCCGGGCACTCCGCGCCATCATTTCATGGCGGATTCAGCGGGAGCTCGCACTTCACCGCGCCAACGCACTTCACAGCCCCGTCGCGCTTTGCCAGCAGCAGCTCGGCGCGCAGCACTCCTCATTTTTCAAGAGGCAGCGCCGTCAGCTACGGTGCAGCTCACCAACCGAATTACCCGGCAAGCCGCTACCGCCAGCCCTACCGTTCTCGCTACGCGGTCGGAGTTCCGTATGCGTTCCCTGGCGGCGTGATCAGCTGGATCAATCCTGATTTTCTAGGTTACCCGGGCTATTACGACGATTTCTCCGCAGCTGCGGACACTACGGATACATCGGTCGCCTACGATGCTCAGCTGGCTGGCCAGGATCAGCCCGAAGTACGCACTCCCTACGAGCCCTCTTATGCAACGGTTTATCCTCAGCAGCAGGCTGCCCCTGTGCCTGAAGATGCTGTGACCATTGTGTTCCGAGACGGTCGCCCTTCGCAGCAGATACACAATTACGCTTTGACCCGATCGACACTCTACGTTCTTGACCCGCGTCATCAAGAAATTCCCATCGAAGATCTGGATCTGGCGGCGACGGAAAAGGTCAATCGGGATGCGGGCGTCGACTTCCAGCTTCCGGTTGTTGTTCAGTAGCTACCTTGCCGCCGCCACATCATTCACCTGCACAGGATGCGCCAGTGTTCCGCCAATATGCATTGGTGTCGAGGCCGCTGCGCCCGGCCACTGTAGATCGAGCTTTCGATCGAATGTAATTGTCCCGCTTACCGGATTGATTGCTCCCGCTTTATTCAGCGTGAAGGTGCGATCGGATAATGTGCCGCTGGCGCTCCATGCATTGAAGTGCGCCGGCGTAATTCCCTTCGCCGCGCTCTCGCCGGAGCTCGCCATCAATGAACCCGAGTGCCACAGCCAGTGAAACGTGCCCTTTGCTGTCCCGGCTAAATCCGATCGCGAATATCCCTGCAGCGTCAGATGTAAACCACCATCCATTACGCCCGAAGCCGGCCACTTCTCTTGAAAGAGTCCGCCAATCCCGGTCACATTGATGCCGCTCCAATCCGCTTCTACGGAATACTGCGGCTGCGAACCGGAAGCATCCACTGCCGAGGTCACGTGCGTCGATCCACCCAGCGTGGACGCATCGAGCGAGGTGATCTGCAGGTGGTGATCTTCCACGGAGAGCGAAGTGCGGACGTTGTCGAGCGCCAGATCTCCGAGCATAAAGCTGCCAATATGAGTCTGGCCGTTCATCGCCGGCCAAGAGGCGGTCTTTCGCTCCACCTGCGCGAGGATCGTGTCCAGCAGCTCACCGTGGCGTCCGGCTCCCAGCAGAGCCGACTGTAACGCCGCCGCATCGAGCTCGGGAAGATCAAGATTGAAGCGGATGGGACATGTTGCACCGCTCTCGCACCGCATCGCAGCGTCGGCTGAGCCGCGAATGGCGATCCCGTTAACAGTGATGTTCATGTTGCTCCAGCGGATTCTGCCGTCGCCGAAGTTGGCAGCGGCCGATGCAATCTTCACCGTCTCCGGGAGCCAGTCGAGCTTGGCCTGTGCATTTTCAAGACGCAACCATCCCTGAATATTGGAGCCAGGGGGGGAGCTCAGCCCGTCTGACGTCATCATCGGCTCAGTCAGCCATGGTCCGGCGAAGGTGAGGTCCATATCGGCGATCCCCAGCGGAGCGAGATGGGTTATTGCCGGACGCAGCGCTGCGAACGACACGCCCAGATCTTTGAGCCGGCCCACGCCTGCCTGCCCGGTCATGCGAAGGCTAAATCCGGCGAGCGTAAATTGTCCTGCAATCTGCAGCGGGGTCGGCGCGCCCACGTCCAGCGCAGCGCCATCGAGAAAGATCGTGCCCGCTGCGGGAACCGCCGCATTGACTGCACCGCGGGCTTTGTTCTTACGCGAGCCTGCTTGTGCGGGTGCAGATATATGCGGGAGATTCTGCGTGGTGAAATGAACAGTCTGCAGCACAAATGGAGCACCCCCATCAGGCAGCGTCAGACTCAGAGACGGAACCATCGCCTCTCCGGTCAATTGCGGAGCAGCCGCACTGGCATATGTGAAGCTGCCGTTGATCAAGCCAGTCGCTCTGAGAGACGAAGGCAGCGATGCGCGCAACAGCCCCAGTACATTCACGGCGAACGATGCGGGAGTCTGATTGATCTCCAGTTTGAGCTGCGCCTGCGGCGATGAGAACTGCTTCACCTCGCCAGTGAGCAGCAGGTGTCCATCGCCGACTGGCCAGAGGCAAGTGAGGTCCTCGATGGTCTGCGTGCTGTGCCGATACTCGGCCCGGCATTGCGTATCGATATTCAACGGCGTCAGTGGCGAGAACTCCTGACGGTGCGCATCCGCGATGCGTACGCGCGTGGTCAGATGCAGATCGCTCATCTGCCCGGCGAGGTCAGCCTCGGCCCGCAAGTCTCCGCGCCAGCCTGGATCGTCCGCGAGAATCATCCGGCTGGCTTGTCCCAGCTCAGCCCGGTTCCACTCCGCATGCAGCTTCACCGGCATCTGGTCAAGCGTGGGGGCCCGGTCGAGCGACCCCTCGACCCGCATCGTACCCATGTCTTCGATATCCAGCGCCAGATCGGTGCGAGCCGGCTGGGCCTCGAAACGTAACCGCCACTGTTGCGGATTATCCAGCCAGATCGAGAGATCTGAATTCAGAAATGCGAAGCCCTTTTTCTCGTTGCCGGATTTGAAATTGATGCGCGCCGATTTGAATTGGATATACGGAAAGCGCGGCGTGCCGCTCGCATGCCGCTGCGCTGTGGGTGCGTTGGGGATTCGCGCAGCCTGCTCCAGCAGCGATGCGAAATTCCACTGCCCTTTCGCGTCATGCACCAGATTCATGCTGGCGTCGTCCAGATCGATGCGGCTGACCTCCAGCCGCCCTCGCCACAGTGATGTGAGACGGACAGACACCACGACAGAGGGTGAACGCAGCAGCGGCTCGGCGCCGAAGCCGGGATTCTCCGCGACGACAAAATCTGTAATTGCCAGACCCGGCCGCGGCAGAAGCTGGAGCTTTACCGACCCGAGATGAACGGGATGCCCAATGCTTCGCGCCACAGTATCAGAGATAGAGCGGTGATACCGGTTGATGTTGATGAGGGGCAGAACGAACGCGGCTATGACTACAGCTGCGATGAGCGCCAGCGAAAGCCAGCGCAGCACTCTGTCACGTCGATGCAGCGAGGCGCGCGCGATACCCGGAGCGGTTCCGCTCATCTCACTTCACCAGGTGGAAGGTCCGGCTCCAGCGCGTCTGATCGAAGAAGTGCAGCAGGATATGACCCATGAAGCCGGCGCGGTCGCCGACGCCGGTCTTCTCGTACTGCGTCTCCGGCGTGATGAACGACCAATAGACGAACAGAGGACGGCCAACGATGTTGGCGCGCGGAACAAAGCCCCAGTAGCGGCTGTCCAGACTCACCGTGCGATTATCGCCCATCGCGAAATATTTACCCGCAGGCACCACCAGATCGCCGTTCTGGATATGGCTGGGAAGATCGAGAGACCACTCCGCCGTCACTTCACTGCCTTCAGACGGAGCGTACGCCGGAAAATCGTCGCGATATGGATAGAGGTTCTCGGCCGTCGGCTTACCAGCCTCCGGCTCGTTTTGCGCGACGCCGTTCAGATAGACGATGCCGTTGACGAGATGAATGCGATCGCCCGGGATTCCGATAACGCGCTTGACCAGATAAAGATCAGGCTCGCCGGGCTTAAAGAAAACGATGATATCGCCGCGCTGAACATCGCGGTAATGCACAAACGGAGCCCAATGTGTCGGAGGGGCCAGCGTAACGCGATCGACCATCACGTGATCGCCCACCAGAAGCGTCTTCTCCATCGATGACGAGGGAATGGCGAAGTTCTGAAAGACAAAGGTCAGCGCGAAGAGTCCGAGAACCAGAACGCCGCAGATGGAGGCAAAGGCCTCCAGTGGAGTTTCTTCACTGCTCTGGTTACTCTTTACCGTCGTCTCTTCGAGCGTCTGCTCCATGCTCTCCTGCTATACAAATCAGCGAACTACGCGCAGCATGCGGCTCCAGCGCGCAAAACCTTCTACCTTGCCGACAACTGCCTTCTCGTGTCCGAGTTTATCATCCGAAGGCTGGTTCGCCCGCACCTCGGCCGGCTCGGGCAGATCGGTGGCGGAAGGCTGTCGAAGCGAAAAATAAATCACGAAAGGCCGCCCCACGATGTTCGGGCGCGGCACAAATCCCCAGTAGCGGCTGTCGCGGCTGTGATTGCGGTTGTCCCCGAGCACGAAATAAGAATTTGCCGGGACGATCAGTTCCCCATTCTGAATATCTTTCCGCATCAGCTGCCACCAATGGGGATCGATACCAGGATTCGTATAGCCTCCTGCCGGAAACTGATCGCGGAAAGCATCCTCGGCCGCGGTCTCATACACCGCATAGGGTTCTGTCACGGCCTGTCCGTTGCGGAAGACCACGCCATTCACCATCTTGATCCGATCGCCGGGAACGCCAATCACTCGCTTCACCACGTGATCGCTTGGATCGAGCGGAAAATGAAAGACCACTATGTCTCCACGCTGAACCTGCCGGTAGGGCAGCAGGTGCGACCAGAAACCGGGCTTGCCGTAGATCATCTTGTTAACCAGTAGAAAATCGCCCACCAGCAGCGTCCGCTCCATGGACTCTGACGGAATGCGAAAGGGCTGCAGAATAAAGGTGAGCGCAAACAGCGCGATCACAATAATAGATAGCAGCGAGCGGACCGTTTCCAGCAGTGTTGGGAAGATGATGCGGCCCGCGCCGCGCAGGGACTGCATCCCCACACTTTCTGTGCGCAGTTGCGGCGCCTGCTCTTCGACCTGCTGCATCTCCGGATTGGATGCGGGTCCACTCATGAAGAAGGCGCAGCTTCCACTTCCGTCCGCTTTCTGCGCTGGAGACGAGCCAATGCCTGACGCGCGGCTTCCTGCTCCGCCTGCTTCTTGGTGCTGCCGACGCCTCGCGCCAGCGCCTTCGAATTTGTATCAGTCCTTGCGACAAATACTTCCACCATGAATCGCTTGCGGTGATCGGGACCGCTTTCCGCTTTGACCTGATACTCGAGCGCCCCCAGCTTTTGCGCCTGCACCAGCTCCTGCAATGCCGACTTATGGTCGCCAATGCTGCTCCCACCCAGCATCCGCACGCGCAGCTTCTCCGCCGAAGGCTCGATCACCTCGCGCACCACCAGCTCACGCGTATGCTCGATGCCGGCATCAAGATAAAGAGCCGCTACCACCGCTTCAATGCAGTTGGCCAGGAGAGCGTTGTTCCTGCGTCCGCCGCTCCGCTCTTCGCCGCGTCCCAGCAAAAGATACTTGCCCAGATTCAGGCGCGCCGCCACTTCGCCCAGATGCCGCCGGCTTACCAGCTCGGCCCGCAGCCGGGTCAACTGCCCCTCATTCAACTCCGGATAGCGCTGGCAAAGAGCGTCAGCGACCAGGAACCCAATTACTGCGTCGCCCAGGAATTCCAGCTGCTCATTGTCCGACTCGGCAACTCCGGCTGCCGCTTCAGGGTGATCGTTTTTGTGTTCATAGACCAGCGAGCGGTGAGTCAGCGCCTGGGTCAGCAATTCGGGACGGCGGAAGCGATGCCCCAGTAGCTTCTCGGCGCCGGACAATTCTTCGCTGCCATTTTCAAGCGCTGCTGGATTCGCTCGCTTCAATTCGCTGGCCGCTCCTGAATCGCGATCGTTTCCTGCCATGGTTTTGGATGGACTACTGAGGATGCTGGCTGCTGGCGGGCGCGGTGGTCGATCCTTGCGTTTTCGACGGCGGATCATCTCCGCTGTCATCGTCTGATTCCGCCCGTTTCGGCAATGCAAACGGCGTTTTCAATCCCTTCTCCGCAGCCTGCTTGGTATCCGGCTGCCCATCGCGGACGGTTAACGCGGCCTTATACTCCAGCATTGCATCCTCGCGCTTGTCTTCCACATCCAGGATGCGCCCCAGATAAATGTGCGACCACGCGAGCATCCTGGGATCGCTCGACAGCCGCACCGTCTCCTTGAATGCGCCTTCTGCATCGTCGATATCGCCGGTCATCAAGCTGGCACGCGCCAGGATAAAGTTGGCACGCGCCGGATCGGCGGTGTGATCCTTAATCGCGGTCTGCGACAGGGCCGTTGCCGCCTTCGCATCGCCCTTGATCAGATCCAGCTCGGCGAGATCCAGTCCGCGCGGCTGGGCCGGCGCATGCCGCACCACATCCTGCGTTCCCTCTTCTACAAAGTGCACCTGCTTGGCGCGGTTCAACTCCTGGTCCACCGGCATGCCGTAGACCATCTCGCCGATGCTGTCCTTGATGCTCGTGGGTGATCGCTCGAATGGGATCAGCTGATCGTAGAAATACTGTGTCAGCACGTAGCCCTCGTTCATGGCCTGCTGCACCGACTGCTCGCGGATCGACGCGTCCTGCTGCACGTCGGCATTGTGCTGGCGATATACCGGCTCCAGCGTCGCGCGATCGATATCAGCGGGAATCTGCCGGATCGTGACGCCGGTGGACATGGTCCGCGCCTCGGTCGCCCGGATCATCGACTCGATTACCAGCGACACGATGTCGCTACGGTAGACAAAATCCAGGGGAGCGTCGCGCACCACTTTCAGGAATGGCAGCAGCCGGTCCATGGCTCCGGCGCGCTGATAAAGAAGCGGCTCGAGTTCATAGTGCAGGTAGGTATGCCGAACCTGATTCATGGGAATCGTCCCATGGGAAGGCGACACCACCACAACAAAATCGGCACCATAAACGCGGGCGTTCGTCTCTGCGGGCGACAGCATCGGCTCCAGCACTACCAGGAAGCGCCGGCCATCATATCCGCTGGCTGGCATCTTCAGATAGATGTTGGTATCCACGATCATCTTGGTTAGCGGATCGTGGAGCCGCGTAATTTCGGCTTCATAGTCGGTATGCTCTTCCACCCAGATCACGTGCAGCTGGGCTGCGCGCGCAAACTTCTGCAACAGCGGCACGATGCCGATGACCTGCGTCGAATCCGGCGGCATGTCTGTCTGATCTACGCTCGGGGAGAGATCCGGAGGCGGGGTGAGATAGAGAGCCAGGGAGACATATTGCGCCAGGTCATGGCTGCTGTCTCCCAGCCGGTGCTGGGCAATGAAAGAGCAAACCTGGTCGCGCGCGTCGCGGGCTTCAGCCGACTGCTGGGTCGCCTGATTTACTTCGTCGCGAACATGGGCGCGAATCGGATCGGAATTATCCAGGCCGTTGTCGTAGCCGCAGGCATTGAGCGCCACGGCAACATCGAACATCGCCTCGCTGGTCTGCAGGCTGATTGCCGGTCCGGCTGGATCGACCAGCGCCGGAGGCTTGGGGGCTGGAGGAGGTGCAGGCGCGGTTTGTCCAGTGGGGGATTTGGCCTTGGCAGCGGTCTGCGCCAGGCAGGAACCGCCCACCACAAGACAAGCGGCAATCAAAGGGGCCGAGGAACGGGTCAGTGGAAGGAAAAACCGCATAGTGAGTAAACGCGCGTGCCGCGCGGCGCCAGAAAGCGAAAACTGCTCCAAAATTGCCAAAAGAGAACCTACCAAAGTCTATGCGTCCCGAAGAGTAAGGGTCAAACCTAACATAACCCGTTGCTGCGTGGCTCTACCTGGCGGTTGTCAGGCTCGCTACGTTGAACCCCTGCGCACAGTGGAGGAAGCACCCTTCTTAGACGAAGGATCGAACGCCACGTTGACGCCGAATTCCTGTTTCTGGAGCTCAGGCCGCAGCTATCGAATTGAAGAAGTGGGGCATGAAGCCGCCAGACGCCTGCGCTTCCCGCGCTTTTTTGTGGAAGAAAAGCGCCACTTCAGGCAATTAGGATAAAGGGTGTTCTGTGCTCCCATTCCGTTCAGCCCTGAACGGAAATTCCGGACAGCGTCATTACAGCAACGCCGTGCACCGGCTCGCCGAAGACCCTGGCTGGCGCGAAGACACTGAAGAGGAGCAGCGTCTCTACTCTGGCCCGAGCCTGAGCATCATTCGGACCGGAGATGATGCGGTAATCATAGGCCCGGCCTTCGCTGTTCACGTAGGCCTCGACCACGATGGGGGTCGCCGAGCTGTCTGTTGTAAAAACAGCCGCCCGCGTATGACTTCCCGATCTCCGTTCAACCTCACGGCCGGCATCCGCATCGTTATCAAGGCTGTCCAGGCTGTTTGATTCCGTCATGGAATAGAGGAATCGCGGACTGGTCGCGGCATCTGACCCCTCATCCCGTGCCTCTACCGTATCGGGAGAAGCAAAAGCACCAACCAGCAACGCCGCCGTGCCTAACAAAACCACCGCGCTGGCGAATCCAGCGGAGGCACGAAGGAGAAAAGGAGCAAAGGTGTTCGACCACCGCACCTGAAAACGCGCCAGGCTGGCCTTCGGCGTCCTCGACTGCTCCTGCGACAACGCCACCCGCAAGCGCAGAGCGAGATCATCCGGAGCTTTCTTTGGACCCAGATCGGATAGAGTCTCCTGCATCTGCCGCCATCCCGCAAAATCTGCAGCGCACGCCGCACAAGTCTCCAGATGCGCCCCCACCTGCTGCATGGCGACACCGGTCAGTGCTCCGTCCAGATACTCAGAGAATCGATCGCGAATCGAACTGCAACTCTTCATCGCGCCTCCTCGGTGACAAGCCTGCGGGAACCTAACGCGGCATCGACCGCCACTGACGATGGCCGCTTCCGGGCCGCTTCCGCAAAAGGCGCCAGACGGGCTTTTAGATGAGCGCGGCCGCGCAATAGTCGCGATTTCACCGTGCCCAGATTAATATCGAGAATCTCGGCGACTTCCTCGTAGGCCAAGCCTTCGAGGTCGCGCAGAACCACCACCGTGCGGAAGGGCTCGGGAACTTCCCTCAGCTCCGCCTCCACACGCGCGCGGATCTCCAGCTTCTCTGCCGTATCGAAGGGCGATTCATGCTGGTCCACCAGCGTGTCCTTGATGCACAGCGGCTGCCCTTCATTCGACTCGCCGATCTCCGCTTCCATCGTTA
This sequence comes from uncultured Acidobacteriaceae bacterium, assembly GCA_963745105.1. Lineage (GTDB taxonomy): Bacteria > Acidobacteriota > Terriglobia > Terriglobales > Acidobacteriaceae > Silvibacterium. Next base: position 83,341 of record CAVUWQ010000021.1, on the reverse strand, counting down.
CTTCCTGCCGCCGGTGCCGCGACCACCAGCGCCGCTGGTTGGAGGCCTCATGCAGAGCGATGCGGTAGATCCATGTGCGCAGGCTGGCGTCGCCGTGGAATCCCGAGATGCCCCGGAATATCTTCACGAAGACTTCTTGCGTGAGGTCGGCGGCGTCAGTGGAGAGAGGAATGGTGCGGGCCAGCAGACTGTAAACCGGCTGATGATACGTGGCAATCAGCCACGCAAAAGCATCCTCAGACCCCGCCTTGAGTTGGGCAACCAAGGCAGTCTCTTCCGGACGGATTCCAATCGCGCTTGCCAGATTTCCCACTGCAATTCCCGCTTGCATCAAAAAACTCCTCCTACAGTAACAGGAAGCATGCACAACTCGCGAGTGGGTGGAGAACAGCGCCGCCGGCGGCCGAGTGTCTCGCTCACTCTGACCTCTATAGACACCGATGGTGGTGTCTTTAGTTCCCAGGGCTTCTGTATTTCCGAGAAGAAATAACGTTACTTAAGATGCTTCAGTTCGAGGAGGGCGGAGTCGGCGTCGATCCTGAAGTCGCCGCTGGCTGCGTAGGAGCCGGTTTTGCTGCGGGCTTCCGCCTTTTTTTGGCTGCAGGTTTTGCTGGAGGCCCGTCATCCACAACCGCGGGCTTTGGCGGAGGTGGTGGCGGAGTTGCCGTGGCCGCCTTGATCGCCGCCTGCAGCTTTACAATCTGCGCTTCGCGATCCGCAGCCGAAGCCGCGATCATGTCTCCGAGCTGCTTGCGCGCCATCTCCAGGCCTTCGAGCGACGTCTCGAGCGACGAAGCCTCGTTTTCTGGAGCAGATCGTATGGCCGTCTGGTTCACACGCAGCAGGACATCGTAAAGTGCGTCGACATTCCGGTAGACCGCAAACGCCGGAGCTATGGAACCAGCGGCGCTGTCCGCCTGAGTAAGCAGGCCTGGCAGTGTCTCGACCAGATCGCGCTGAATGGAACCGAGATAGCGGTCTGTGGAAGCTTTTACGTCATTCGAGGTCTTCCAGCGTCCGGTGTTGAGCGACCCCACGGTGCGCTGCACATTCTGCAAAACAGGTTGAATGATGGCAGTCACGCTGGGAGGATTTGCAGGCGCGGGCGCAACGGATTGCGAAAAAGCGGCCGTGCATACCAGCAAAAAAAACGCGGAGACAGGCACGGCTTGTGTCCGAATCGACATATCCGTCAACGATGCAGCAAGACTCGCACCAAATGCAAGTATCACCGCGGATTGACGAATCGTAGCTGGTAAACGACAATAGGCTTATCCCCTCCGATGTGGGCCTGTGGCGCAGCTGGGAGCGCGCTTCCATGGCATGGAAGAGGTCATCGGTTCGATCCCGATCAGGTCCACCAAATATCTCAACACCTTAGCGGAACTCCCGCAAAATGCTTGCCCGCATTTTGTCAATGCCCGTGCGGCCAGATCATGCCATTTGTCTCCTCAGCTCCTTTCTAGGGCACCTGAACCATAGTTCTTTCCTCAGATTCTTCCTGCCGTCACTGCACCATCGCCGTCGCTGGCGCGGCCGTCGAAGCCAGCACCTCAGAGTTGGCCGCTAGCTTCTTCACCGTGAGCTGGAGCTCGCGATCGAGCGAGCTAAACCGAATTTCAGTGTGTTGTTTCAACTGATCTCTTCCCGGTGGACGCAGCCCGTGCCGTCCAACCCGTCTGCATAGCACTTTCCGTTTATCAATCAATGCGCATCGCCAGAACGGAAACATAAGCGAGGCTGATTTCGTTTTTGTTGCGTGCCTCTCAGTACGCGTACACGTTGGCTGCATTGGCGGGCAGCTCTCCAAGGAACTTATCCAAGGCGTCGAGTGTTGCCTGGTCTCTGAGAACGCTTTCCACATGACTGTAGATAAGTAACTGTAGATAAGTAGAGGGGCAAAGCTGTATTTCACAATATTCCCAAGATAGCCATCAGAACCTATCATGCAGCAAGATTCATCACCGGCAATGGCGGACCAGGGCCGACGGGATAATGCGGTCAAGTTCTCGCAGAAAAGTCACCGCAAAACGATCCGCGGTTCAGACGGTGTCGCTGAACCGGTGCTCGAAACCAGGGACCTCGATTCGAGCTGCGCAGCGCGGTGGCGCGGCTCCCGCGCCGTTTCCTACTTTATCCGTGCCGCAGATCTCTAAGACATAGCGGACCAGAGTGCTGGCCCGTATATCGTCTCAAGTTTCCGGAGGCTTCGATGACACACAGCGTTTGGATCGTTGACGAGCTGGATGGGAAGCACAGGAAAGCGCCGGGTGATCGTCTCACCCTTTGCCCTGGTGAGGTTCGAGTCAGCATCGCGGCCAGCGGCGTGAATCCGCTCGACACGAAGATTCGAGCCGGCAAAGCAGAACATGCCCGGCAGTCTCTACCGGCAGTGCTTGGAATCGACATGGCCGGCGTCATCGATGAGGTTGCGCCGGACGTCACCATGTTCCAGGTCGGTGATGAGGTCTACGGCATGGTGGGCGGAGTTGGCGGGCTTCAAGGAACATTGGCCGAATCGATGACCTGCGACTCTCGCCTGATTGCGCGCAAGCCCGTGAACTTGTCGATGCGGCAGGCAGCGGCGCTTCCGCTCAGCGTCATCACCTCCTGGGAGGCCCTCGTCGACAGAGCGAAAGTGGGTGCCGGCCAAAAAGTGCTTGTCCATGCGGGTGCCGGCGGGGTCGGCCACATTGCAATTGAAATTGCGCGATCGTTCGGCGCAGATGTGTTTGCCACCGTTTCACCTGGGAAGGTAAGGATCGTCGCAAGCCTTGGCGCAACTCCGATCGATTATCACGCTCTAACGGTGGAGGAATATGTTGAGAAGTTCACCCAGGGGAAGGGATTCGACATCATCTTTGACACGGTCGGCGGAAAGACCCTCGATCAGTCGTTTACATCCGTCAAGCGATACACCGGACATGTTGTCAGCGCGCTCGGGTGGGGCTCGCATTCTCTGGCCCCGCTCTCGTTTCGCGGGGCCACCTACTCCGGTGTATTCACGTTGCTGCCTCTGCTCACCGGCGACGGACGCGAACATCACGGAGAGATTCTACGCCAGGCTACTGCGCTGGCAGAGGCCGGCAAGCTCACGCCCATGCTCAATGCCCGGCGCTATTCGACGACTGACATTGAGGCTGCGTACGCCGATGTTGTCGCCGGCAGCGTAGGCAAGACGGTCATCGAGTTCTAGCTCGAAAGGCAACTCGCAGCTTCCCGGCAGATCTGGCATGCGTGATCGAGTCCCAAACTTCCATCCTGCTCCGGCTTCACACCCGGAGCAATCCGCGGCGAATCGCGATCGTCACCGCGTGGGTACGGTCCTTCGCGCCCAGTTTGCCGGTGAGGTTTTTGATGTGGAAGTTAACCGTGGTTTCGGCGATTGCCAGCATATCGGCAATCTGCTTGTTTCGATGACCGTTACACGCTAGCCGAAGAACATCGAGTTCGCGCGCCGTGAGGCTTTCTTCGCCAAAGTGCCTGGCAAGGCGTTCGGCGAGTAAAGGATGAATGTACCTCTGACCGGAATGGACTGAGCGAACTGCTGCGATCAGTTCCTCCTTCCTCGCGCTCTTGAGCATGTAGGCGAATGCACCGGCGCGCATTGCGCGTTCAATGTCCCTGCAACTATCCGAGCCCGTGAAAATGATCACGCGCGCCCGAGGAAATTCTTCGCGAATCTCAGCCATCGCCTCTGCTCCATTTTTGCCTGGTAGATGCATCTCCATCAAAGCGATGTCTGGCCGGAGACGTCGATAGCTGGCCACCCCCTCGGCCCCGCTGGCCGCCTCCGCCACGAGGTGCATGTCTGGCTCGGCAGCGAGTACCGCTCTGAGGCCCTCGCGAAAGACAGGGTGACTCTCAATGCTAAGGATACGGATTTGGTTTTGTTTCTGCGGCGTGAATGCCGGACTCCAGGATTCACCGGAATGGATAGACACCGAATGATCGGTTGCTTGCTGGGGCAACAAGGCTTTTCCTCCGAGTCGGGGAATCTAAGAAGGGCAAATCGGGAAGAGCACGTTCGGTGCTTTGAGAATGAGCCCCGGCACAGTTCCGGTCAATGCAATGGCGGTCAATTACCGCTCAAACGTCAATCAAATCAATGCAAAACGACTGCGATATATAATCTGGGCCAAAGCGCGGACCTTCCCCGCCATCTTGTCCGCCGTCCTCGTCGCACAGGAGTAGCAAACGTCCATGAAAACCGACCGGGCAACTCGTGTCCGACTCGGAGCGTTCGAGGTTGACCTCGGAAGCGGCGAGCTGTATTCACTCGAAGGAGAGGGCCCGCAGCGCAGGATTCTGCTTCAGGAGCAGCCGTTCAGAGTCCTTCAGATGCTCATTGACCGGGCGGGTGAGTTGGCCAGCCGCGAGGAGCTTCGTAAACAGCTCTGGCCAAACGACACCGAGGTTGATTTCAATCATTCCATCAACGTAGCCATCGGAACCCTGAGGCGGGTTCTCGGTGATTCCGCAGCGAGTCCCAGGTATATCGAGACCGTCGGCCGCAGAGGTTACCGCCTCATCGTGCCGGTCAGCCGGAGCCTGGAACCTGCAGCAGTTGCGGAGCCCAGCGAGGAAGAGCCGCTTCCGGCTCGGCCGCAGCCCGAAGTCGCCGGCATCCTCTATACCGGCCGAAGGATCTCTCACTACCGCGTTCTCGAGCTCATCGGCGGCGGGGGAATGGGACTGGTCTACAGAGCCGAGGACTTGAAACTCGGCCGCCGCGTTGCACTCAAATTTCTCCCTGAAGAACTGGCTGAGGATGCCGCGGCTCTGAAGCGATTTGAGCGCGAGGCGCAAACCGCATCGGCCCTGAACCACCCCAACATCTGCACGATTTATGCAATCGACGAGTTCGAAGGCAGGCCTTTCATTGTCATGGAATTGCTCGAGGGCGAGACGCTTCGCGATCATCTCGCCGCACGGGCCGGCGAATCCCTGCCATTGGAAGAGATTGTCCGCATCGGGAGCCAGGTTTCCAGCGGACTGCAGGCGGCGCACAGCAAAGGGATCATTCATCGCGATATGAAGCCGCCCAATATCTTTCTCACTCATGACGGTCTGCCAAAGATTCTCGATTTCGGTCTGGCAAAACTCATTGACGAGGAGGGCCTTCATGCCGAAGGCGAGGCTTCTTCACCTGACCCTGTCAGAACCCGCCCACCGCGGGACCTGACCGCGAGCCTTACGGTTACCGGGATGGCCATTGGCACCGCCGGCTATATGTCGCCCGAGCAGATACGGAAAGAAAAGCTCGATGCCCGAACCGATCTCTTTTCCATGGGACTTGTCCTCTACGAAATGACGACTGGGCGGCGAGCCTTTTCGGCAGACTCGATCGCAGCCGTTCATGATGCGATTCAGACCCATGAGCCAGTACCGGCGCGCCGGATCATCGGAAAGACTCATCCTGGACTCGAACACATTCTCCAGAGAGCGCTTGAAAAAGATCGCAACCGCCGCTATCAGACCGTGGAGGAGCTGCGGGAAGATTTGCAACAGCTACTGGGCGCGAAAAAACGCGTCTCTCGACGCAGCTGGCGGGGACTCGCCGCCACGGCCCTTGTCGCGGCCCTCACTGTGGCAGCTCTGATCTACTGGCGGGCAACGACCGCTGAAAAGATTTCGGCAAAAGACGCAGTCGTGGTGGCCGACGTAACCAATCAATCTGCGGATTCTGTTATGGATGACGCCGTCAACACAGCCCTCGGCACTGAGTTTGCTCAAACACCGTTTCTTAACATCCTCGCGCCGGACAAGGTACGGGAGACTTTGGTCGAACTTCATCACGACCCGGCAGGCAAAGTCACGCCCGCGGTGGCTCGTGAAGTCTGTCTCCGCACCAACAGCAAAGCCATGATCACAAGCCTGGTGAAGGATGCGGGGAATGCCTACGCCCTGCAGTTGAACATGACCGATTGCCGGACCGGGCGAATTTTTGCGACGGCGAGTGCCATTGCGTCGCGCAATCAGTTGATCCATACGCTTGGAGTGATTGCCGAGCAGTTGCGCATCCGGGCTGGCGAACCGCGATCGTCGGTGGGCACGTACAGCAAACCGCTCGAGATTGCGACCAGCGCGTCGCCTGAGGCTCTGCACGATCTTGCGGATGCATATCGTCACCACATACAGTTTGACGGCCACGCTGTTGCCTTCTACCGGCTCGCAATTGATGCCGATCGCAACTTTGCGCTTGCCTATGCGGGCCTGGCTGCCATCTATAACACCGACGATAGCCAAATTGGTCTGGCTCGGATCACAGCCGCCCAAGCCCATGACCTCCGCGACCGGTTCGCCACGCCCGATCGGTATCTGGCGGATACCATTTACTTCGACATAACTCGGGGGGAGTATGACAAAGCGGTCCCTATTTATCAGCAGTGGGTACAGCAGTTCCCCAACGACCTCCGCGCCCGCGTAAACTTCAACGGTTGCCTGGATCACCTTGGCCGTTATGACGAAGCGATCGTGCAGGCGCGAGAAGCAATCCGTCTCTGGCCCGCCGAATTCACGTATGGGGTGCTGATCCATAGCCTCGCGGATGCGGGACGGGAAGCTGAGGCCGAAGCCGCATTTCACGAGGCGGAATCCCGTCATATGGATGGCGTCCGCTCTCACGCGATCATGCTGGACCTCGCCGAAATTCATAACGACAACGCCGCGATCGACCAGCAGATTGCCTGGGCCAGGAAGAACCCTTCTGCGCTGGGAACCTTTCTTCAGCACGAGAGTTGGTGGGAGGAAAACCGCGGGCGCCTGCGCTCTGCGTGGGTACTGAAAGGCGAAGCGATCAAAGAAGCCGGCGGTCCAAATAGCCAGTGGAGTCGCGCGAGCGATATCGCGATGGAGAAATCGGAGATCGGCGAACTACAGGCTGCCCAAAAACTCCTGCGTCCCATTCTCGCTGATCCCAAGGCCATCTCAGGCTCCTGGCTAAATAGCCAGGTCGCATACGCGCTGGCAAGGATTGGAGATATTCAATCGGCACAAAGATACCTGGCCGCAGCGGAGGCAGACCTTCCCGCTGCAAGCCTGGATCGTATCTATCTTTCGGGAACAATTCGCGCAGCCATCCAACTCGAGGAGAACGACGCAGCCGGTGCGGTTCAGACTCTCGAACCCATCCGTCCGTTCGATGGTGTCGAGCCTGGAGGAGCGATTACCGGTCTTGTCTCGGCGTACCTTCGTGGACTCGCCTATCTCAAACTGGGCGATGCGCACTCGGCTGCTCTCGAATTTCAAAAGCTCGTCAGCCGTCCTTACCTGGTGTCGGACGGGATTCCGTCTCTGAATTCGATTTCACTTCTTCAACTCGCCCGTGCCCAGCTGCTCCAAGGCGACAAGGACGATGCGAAGACGTCGTATCAACAGTTTCTCGCTCAATGGAAAGATGCCGATTCTGACATCCCGCTGTATCGACAGGCCAAGGCGGAATACGCGAGGCTCCGGTAGCCTTCAAGGCTCCCCTCTTTGGCTGATCCGTCCGTTGCACATTCTTGAAGATTCTCTGGCAGCGGAAAGCGTTTCCTGGTTGGTTATAGGGCTCATCGAAAACTCATAATCACTACATCTCCAGAAATGGATATGAAATGCTCTTCCGGAGTGCCGATAGAAAAGTTCCAGTTCACGTCCAAGGAAAGTATGAGATGAGTGCTACGGAGTTTTCTTGTTGGACCTTATCTAGGCCCCCGCGGTTCGATTCGGTACAACGAAGTCACTTCGTCTTGACCTCGTCGGCAACATTCCCGGGGAAGACCTGTGCCGGCCAGTTCGATCGCTTGAGCTCTTCTGTAGCCGCTAAGTACACCGAAGACGTCGATCTCAGATTGGGTGGTGTCTCATGGGCACAGTAGATCAAGGACCGAGTCTCGTGGAAATGCGCACCCGTCTGATAGGCCGGCAGCCGATCCTCGACAAAGGGAAAAAGCTATTCGCTCATGAATTGCTCTTCCGTTCCGGAATCGTAGACGCCTTTTCCGGTGATTCCGAGGCGGCGACACAAGATGTGATTGATCACTATTTGTTGCTTATGCCGACGACTGGAGATGAACTGTCTTTCGTGAATTGCACGAGAGAGGCATTGACCACCGGCATCGTGACGCTGCTTCCGCCGGAGCGTACTGTTCTCGAAATTCTGGAAACAATCGAACCCGACCCGGAGCTCCTCAAATGCTGCACGGAGCTCAAGGGAAAAGGCTACAGATTCGCGCTCGACGACTTTGTGCCCAACGAAACGCAGCGCGCGTTTTTCCCGTTCGCGGATTTCATCAAGATTGATTTCAAATTGTCGGACGCGGCGGTTCGAAAACAAATCTACGCAATGGCGGCAGGGATCTCCGTACGTTTCATCGCAGAGAAGGTGGAGAGTGCAGACGACGTCCGCATAGCGCAGCTCGAGGGCTGCGACCTATTCCAAGGGTACTTCTTTTGCAGACCGATTCTGGTTTCGACGCGAGTTATCCCGCAAAATCAACTTGTCTATCTCCGCCTGCTGGCCGCACTTACGAAAACGCCGGCTAACCTTTCCGAGATTGAACGTCTGGTCATGTCCGACGCCTCCATCTGCTATCGCCTGCTGCGGCTCGTCAACTCGGCGATGTACGGGCTGACATCTCCCGTCGAGTCCATTCGCGGCGCATTGATGCTGATTGGAGAAGACGAATTTCGGAAGCTGGTAACCATTGCACTTGCAAGCACGGCGAAGGCTGCACAGCCCGATGCCGTTCTTCAGATGGCGCTCGAGCGTGCAAGATTCTGTGAACAGCTCGCACCATTTATGAATGAATCCTCGTCCAAGCTGTACCTCCTGGGCATGCTGTCACTGATCGACGTCATTCTGGCGGCGCCGATGACACAGCTCGTGGACTCGCTGGGCGTCGATGCCGAAATGAAAGCTGCGCTTCTCGGCAAAAAATGTGCCCTTGGCTCCGCGCTTGATCTCGTTCGCTGCCATGAGTCCGGCGACTGGGCGCAATATAAGGACATCCAGACAGAATTGCGGATCCCAGTCCAGGAAGCCTCGGCCATGTATGTGAAATCCGTTACCTGGGCAGCTCAAGCCCTCAGCGCAGGTCAATGAACTACGAGCAAGGGTCTCAATGGCCGGCCGCCGCGAAGCATTAGATTCAATGCTCCTTTCTATTCGATAGCAGTGATCGCGGCGAGTGCGAACTGCCAGTTACGAGAACAATATCTTTTCTAATGGAAGGTGGAAACTCACTCACCGTTGTGGACCACCTCAAAAAAAGAGAACAGCCGCGGAGGCTGTTCTCAGAGGAAGTGTTGGGAAAAACTCTACGGCCTGTCCGCAAAGACAGGCCGTAGGCGTTATTGCACGGTCACATTGACGGTGGCCGTTTGTGCGGACACTCCGCTGCCTGTTGCCGTCACTGTGAGGGTGTAAGAGCCGGTGCTGACGACGGGAGCCGTCGGCGTGGCCGGGGTTGTCGTCTTGCTACCGCTCCCACCACATCCGGAGATCCCGAAGAGGGCAACCGCAAGCAGAGACACACCTAAGGCACTCATGTAGCGCAGCCGGCGACGGCGGCTCCAGAAGAATGCAGCCAGGCCCGCCATGCTGACCATGCCGCCGGCACGCTCCCATGGATTTACCGGGAGATGCGCAGCCGAGACGGTTCCCGTAGTCCCAACGACTAAGGTTGCCGTAGCGCTCCCGCCGGGAGTGAGGTTGACGGTGCTGTTATCGAAGCTGCAGGTGCCGTTGGTTGGCGCGCCTGAGCAGCTCAGGGTGACTGGGCCGCTGAAGGTCGCGTTGGCCGCCAGTGTCAGGACGACGGTACCGTTCGCGCCCTGCTGAAGGGTGAGCGTGCTGGGCGTGCCGGAGAGAGTGAAGGCTGGCGCCAGGGTGTTGACGGTGACCGTAGCGGCAGCCGTGCTGGTGTTTGGGTTGAAGTTCGCATCGCCACCGTAAGAGGCGGTGAAGCTATGCGATCCGACGCCAAGATCGGCTGGAGTAAAGGTGGCGCTGCCGCTGCTGACTGAAGCAGTGCCAAGCAGCGTGGTGCCATCATAGAACGAGACGGAGCCGGTGGGTGCCGGACGGCCTGTCATCGTTGGAGCGACGGTGGCGTTGAGGGTTTCCGAGGCGCCCTGGTTGATCGAGGCCGAAGAGGCGGCGAGCGTCATCGTGGTGCCGCCCTGGTTCAGGAAAAGACCGATACCGCCAGGAGTGTTGATCACCACGTCCAGCGCATTGTCGGCAAAGAAGTTTCCGGTCAGCACCACGTCACTGCCAACTGTTACAAGTTCGTTGTAGGGTGCGCTGAAGCCGCCATCGCCAATTCCAAGCAGAGTTACAAAACCAAAGTATGTGTTGGCTTGCCCATAGGTGCTGGTCTGTGAGGCTTCAATATCCGGGATGCCATCGCCATTAACGTCGGCAATCGCGATGCTCTCGAAATAATTGCCGCTGGCGATCTGGCTGCGGGCACCGAAAGTCCCGTCGCCATTGCCGTCCATGATGATGATGCCGCCTGTGCTGAAGTCCGATCCGGACAGCTCCTCGGCCGCGAGAACCAGATCAGGCTTGCCGTCCTGGTTAATGTCGGCGGCCTGGATGTCCGTCACCACATAGTTCTCGAGGACCGGGGATGAGGCGCCGAAGGTGCCGTCGCCGTTCCCAAGTTGCAGGGTGATCTGGTAAGTGCCGTTTCCGGCGGGTGGCAGGTCGTTCAACAACAGATCGAGGTTGCCGTCCACGTTCACATCTGCCAGCGTGGCGGAGTAAAGCTGTACGCCGGCCGGGTAGAAAGCTGGCGTCTGGAAGGTGCCGTCGCCGTTGCCCAGCATCACAAAATATCCGGAGGCATAGGTGCTTCCCCCGCATGGAGAATCGCCCGGATAAGCAATCACCAGATCGGTCTTGCCATCGCCGTTCAGATCTCCTGCGGCGCCGTAGAACAGCGGGCAGGAGAGCGTGGGCATGTTGACCGCAACGGGCGTGGCGAAGGTGCCGTCGCCATTGGAGAGCGAGGTCCATACCTCACCAGCGTAGCCAGTGAGGATCAGGTCCTGCCTGCCGTCGCCATTCAAGTCGGCTTGGAAGTTCTCCAGTTCGTAGTAGTCGCTGGGCAGCGCGCTGGGCGCAAGCGCCTGGACGTAAGAAAAGCCGCCCTTGCCGTCGCTGAGGCCGGTGTAGAGGGTTGCGTTGTTGTTCAAGTAGTTTGCTAAAAGAATGTCACTGTAGGAATCACCGTTGGCGTTGATCACGCCCAAGAGTTGATTGTCGACTGGCGCGAAGTCATTGGGCACGGTAAGGGCGCGAGCACCCTGCAGAGTGCCATCGCCGTTGCCGGTGAGGACTTCAACCTGAAAGAAGTCACCGCTTAGCTGCGCGACATCCGGCTTGCCATCGCCTGATATATCGGCAACAGCAATTCCTGTGCCTTCGATCAGATCTGTGATGTATTGCGAGTTGACCGCGGGCGCCGTGAATGTGCCGTCGCCTTTACCGAGGAAGACCGCCACGATTGCGTTGTCTTCTGTAATGGCGTCGGGGATGCCGTCACCATTCATGTCCGCGAAGATAGTTCCGGTGCTGGTTTCAAAGGGACTGGAGACCTGTGTATTGAAACTTCCTCCGCCATTCCCGAGCGCGACGTAAAGGTTATTGTCTATGTCAGCCGCGATATCGAGCTTGCCGTCGTCGTTGATGTCCAGGATCTGTACCCCGGAAGTATTGAGTCCGGTAATGCTGTCAGTGATCACAGGATTGGAGCTAAGCATACCGAAGGTGCCATCTAGCTGCCCCATCGCGGTAAAAACCGAAAAGACTGCCGTGGATTGCGAGGTTCGATTGATGTTGAGAATAGCGATGTCGGTTCTTCCGTCGCCGTTCAGGTCGCCGATCGCAACCGGGCTAAACGGAGACAAAGCAACGTAGGTTGGGATCTGATAAGTCTGCGCGGTAAGCGCGGTGAAGGTCGCGTCACCATTGCTCGTTAGCTTTTGTACCGCCACCGTGCCGGAAGTTCTTGAGAGCAGGGTGCTGTAGGCAGCGACGACATCCGACTTCCCGTCGTTATTCACGTCTCCCACGGTGATGCCGGCCGGGTTGCCCAAAGTCTGATCGAGCGGTGTGAGCGTGGGTTGCTTGAACGTGCCGTCTCCGTTGTTGAGCCAGGCCAGCACCTGCAGATTATTCTGATCGAAGGCAACGAGGTCGGGGTAGCCGTCACCATTCAGGTCGGCTGTGAACGCCTGAAGGATAGAGATGCTGCTCACATTGGGAGTGTTATTCAAATACCCGATGGGCGGCGAAAGCACGCCGGAACCGTTATTCATAAGGATGTTCAGAGTGCCGTCATACTGAATGACGGCTACATCCGGGTGCCCATCCATATTGAAATCAGCTGTCAGCACAGCGCCCACGCCATTGTTGGCCGGGTCGAACTGAGCGGAGCTGGCGGCTCGTGCGGGATAGCTCGTTGCGCCGATATAGCCGCCGAAGTTCGGGCTCGGTGTGGAGGCTCCGTTCGCGGTCGCCTCCTCCGAGGATGAGAGCGAAGACTTCGTCTTGGATTTCGCCGCGAGCTGATCAAGAAGCGGCTTCATGTAGAGATCGAAGGGAGATTTCACCCGTTTGGCATGCGTTGGCGCTGGCGCTGGATCGGACAGGCGTTGCGCCGAGGATGCACCGGTAGAAAGCGAGAGTACGAAGGCGGCCGTAAGAAGAATGCGTCCTACTCGAAATAGCATGATGTTCGACCTCAGATGGATTGGAAGTGACCGGCCTGGATGAGGCCGCGCGCCGGAGATACAGGCGGCGCGCAGCCGGAAGTTGAACTTCAATTCACGGTGACGCTGACAGCGGTTGTGGCGGGGCTGACACCAGTAGCGGTTGCCGTAACCGTCACCACATAAGCTCCTGCAGTGGTGCCGGGAGTGGTGGTGGGCGGTGTCGTACCGCCTCCGCCTGTAGTGGTTGTGCTGCCACCACCGCCACAGCCGGAGATCACGCCGAGTGCCGCGACCAGCGCCAGGGCGCAGGCGAGCGATGCGAAGCGGCGCCGGCGAGCTGGCACGAAGATCAGAGTGATCGCGAGCAGAGCGTTCCCAGCACCTAATCCGCGCAGCAGAGCGGATGTGGTGGAGGCTGTCGAGCTGATAGTGAGGGTGGTGGTAATAGCGCCGGTTCCGGAAACCGTGACCGATTGGCTCGACAACGAGCAGGTGACCGGATCATTCGCTCCCGAGGGCGATGATGTCACCGCACATGCCACTCCGACAGTACCGGTAAATCCGCCGGAGGGGGTAACCGTTATGGTCGAGGTGTTGTTAGTGGTGGCTCCTGCAGCGATGGTGATCGGCGCGCTGTTGCTGAGCGCGATGGCCGGCGTCAGGACTGTTCCCGTTACCGTAACGGTAGAAGTAGCTGAAGCGGTGATCTTGCCGGTGGCGGCGTCTGTTCCAGTAACGGTAATGACATAGGCCCCACTCGTGGTTGTGGAGGTTGTTTCAGCTGTCAGCGTGGAGGTGACGGAGTTGAGGCCGCTCAGATTCACCGTTGCTGGTATCGAGCAGATCACCGGGCTGACCGCACTCGCGGGAGCGCTGGTGACAGCGCAGCTGAGGTTGACGATACCCGTGAACTGGCTCAGCGGCGTGGCTCGTACCACCGCCGTCGCATTGTCGCCTGCCGTTACGGCGATCGGCGACGCGCTCAGGGAGAATGTAGCCTGGCTCACAGTCAGCGGGAAGGTGGTCGTAGCGCTGTTGTAGTTTGTATCTCCTACATAGGTCGCGGTGACGGTGTTCACGCCTGGCTGCAGCAGGCTTCCTGCGACGTTGATCGTGGCACCGGCATAGGTTTGTCCGGTCGAGGTTGCGACGGTTGCCAAGGTCGCGGTGCCAAGCGTGACGCCATTGGCCGCCAGGGAGACAGTACCGCTTTCAAAGTTGCCGGCTCCGGCACCCGGAAGCTCAACGGTGATGAGGTCATAACCAACATTGCTGACTGTGGTTGAGGTCGGCACGATGGTGATCGCCTCGGTGGCTTTGGCTACGGTGAATGCCACCGCCGCGCTGGTGCTGGAGTTGTAGCTGTTATCGCCCGGGAAGCTGGCGACGATTTTGTGCGCCCCTCCGGTAATCGGAATGAATTGCTGAAGGCTCGGGTAGGAAGCAGAGCCCGCACTGTTGATCGTTGCAGTCACGAGCGCAGCGCTGTTGTCGGTAAATGTGATGCTGCCGGTGGCTGCTCCCTGGGTTGCTGCCAGTCCTTCCGCGGTGCCGTAGACCGTCGCATCGATGAAGATCACGGAACCATAAGGAATGGAACCGCTCGTGGAGATAGGAGCACCGGTAGAAGGATCGTAGGCGTTGACGCCGAGGTTAACCGAGCTATTCTCTTTGCCGACGTTCACGCTGATGGGCGAGGACGAGCTCGATGCATTGCTGCCATCGCCACCGTAGCGGGCATAAACCGTGTATTGGCCGCCGGGCAGTCCGTTATAGCTGGCTGTACCGGAACCGTTCGTGAGCGGAATGAATGTCAGGCCGCTGAACGAGGTGGTGTTGGCCACGAGCGAGACATCTCCTGTAGCGGCAGTCGGGCTCACGGCTACCTGTAAATTCAGCGAGGTCCCGTGGGTGACGTTCACGGCGCTTGTAGATCCGTCAATATTGAGCGTCGTAGCCGTTGGTGTCAGCGCGACCGAGCTCCAGTTGCTGATCATCTGCGCAGCATCCACGCTGCCCAGCCCGCTTGCCTGGTCATAACCGGTGCCGGCATCCCAGCCGGTGAGAAAGCCATTGCTGCCGCAATCGGAAGAGCCCGCCGTACAAACGACAGAATCATTGCCGGTAGTAATGTCGTGCAGCACGGTCGAATATTTCGTTGCCGCAAGCTGGTAGAGAACATTGTTTGCCTGGCCGAGGCGTGAACCAGTCGACTGTACGAGCAGAGCCAGCATGCCGGCAAAGGCGGGCGTGGAGGCCGAGGTGCCACCAGCGCCATGAACCGTACTCGTTGCGGTCAACTGGCCATTGGTGACTGCGCAGTCGGTGCTGCCATCAGCGATTTCACAATAGGCCCAGCTCGCGCCATAAAGACCGTTGGCCGCGAGGAACGAGACGTCAGGCAGATCACGCGCGCCATCCTGCGGGGTCAGTCCGGTCTGGAACGCGGGCTTGGAGTACACTGCGCTTGCTCCACCACCGCCGCCGATGATGTTGGGATCAGACAAAGGCACATCGTCTGCGAGAGCACCGTTTACTGAAGTCGAATCGTTCCAGGGCTCTTCGGGAATATATTGCTGAACCGTACGGTAGTAAGGCGGGTTGCCGCTGGTCGAGTCATCGACATACGTGGTGAAGTTTGCTCCGAGTACGTCGAAGTCCGTACCGCCGACGGAGATATTGTAGGGCGTGGAGCCAAGGCCATTCACCGCGAGTCCTGCGGATGCCGAGGCGGCTGTGTCCGAATCGCAGCCAGCCGAACCGCTATCACCGCTCGAAACCGTGACAGTGATGCCCTGCGCAGCGGCCTGCTCATAAATTTCTGAGAAGAAGGCATTGCCGGACGTTCCCTGATCGGCCTCGCAACCGCCGAAGCTGATGCTAAGGATGCTGACCAGGTTATCGTTCACTGCGCGGATGATGGCGTTCTGTATCCCAGCGGTGATGTTGCCGTCCGCGGACTCGTAGTAATAGAGTTTCGCATTGGGCGCGATGCCGCCGAGAACTTCCATATCCAGCCAGCTCTCGACCACGTCCCCGGTTTCCCCGGGAT
The DNA here is from genome assembly GCA_963745105.1 of uncultured Acidobacteriaceae bacterium. GTDB lineage: Bacteria > Acidobacteriota > Terriglobia > Terriglobales > Acidobacteriaceae > Silvibacterium. The sequence continues at coordinate 67,581 of CAVUWQ010000021.1, read as the reverse complement.
CGCTACCGTCCACGATGATGGTCGGGAGGTTCTGATTGCTCGCGCTCTCTCCGAGGAAGGCCTGCCGGTAATTAGCGACAGGAGTGAGATCGACGTCTGAGTCTCCGACAATGCCAACATTCACACCGGTACCATCCAGGGTCGTGCCCTGATAGTTGGGGTTCAGGTTGGCATTGGGTGTGTCATAGATTGTCGCCGCATCCGATGGGGCAACAAACAGGAGCGGTGTTCCGTTGTCGAAGACAGTGAACTGTGGTTTGAAGGAGTGCGTGGCAGGATCGTACTTCGCACTGGGGCCTGGCTGGATCAGCCTGTGCGCATGGGCGCTGTCCAAATTGACCAGACCGCGGATGACCGGCGAAAGAGCGCGTGGCACCTGCACCGCCGAAACGGCAGTGATCTCGGAGTTCGTTCCCAGGGAAAGCCGGTGGACCTGTGTCTGGAAGGCCTGCTGGAGCTGGCCGACAGTTCCGGAAAACTCAATGACGTTGCGAGCCGGCGACACCTTATCTATGGTGAAGCCCTCTGACTGCAGCCAGGTGGTGACCGAGGCGACATCTTCGGCGTTGACGCCGTAGGCGTTTGCGAACTGGGCCGGCGTCAGCCAGTGATGATAGTTCGGCGACGAGTGATTCTGGAGGTCGCTCACGTATTCGTTCAGCGCCTGCTGCTGCTGAGCGCTGCGTTGGAGCAGCAGCAGCATGTGCGGCGCGGGGGTTTGCCCGCCGACAGCTCCCATATCAATCGCTTTCCTGGTCCAGGGGCGGGTCGCGCTGGCTAAAGGAATGCGATCGCTCGGGTCTACGGCGCCGATAACTCTTCTCACAGCCAGGCTCGATGTCGAGGAGGGGCCAGGCGTTTGCGCCGCAACAAAGACGGATGGAGCCGTGCCCATCGCCAGGAGGAACAACCTTGTAACTCTTTTGAAATTCATGCCGTACCTGCCGCCCTTGATGAAGTGGAACTGCTACATCTGCCGTCTGGCGTCGATGTACACGACTGCCATATGGAGAAAACTCCGACTTGGTGGTTCGGTTCTGAGCTGTGGTTCCGGGGCGCGAACTCGACATGCCCGGGAGTGGGGAGCAATTCGTAACCGGAGCTTAATGATGACCCGCCGGCTTCACAATTTCCGCTGCCTAGTGTTTTTCTAAAAAAAATCTAAACATGGAAACGTCCTGCAATCAGTAAGATCGGGCGCCTAAGACGAGCAAGACCGAGACTGGCGATGTGTGGAAATCGCCATGTTACGATCAGCTAACGAACCAGTTCACATTTTCAGTAAGCCCTTCTTTTCATGTCTCGAGCCGTTTTCAGCTTTTCCGAATTCATTTTCGACGCGACGACGGGCGCTTTAACCCACAAGAACCGGGAATCGAGGCTGCCGGAACAAACGGCCAGGTTGCTGCAGCTCTTACTCGAAAGATCAAACTCCCTGGTCAGCCGGGAGGATATTGAACGGGTACTTTGGCCTGACGAGACTTACGTCAATCACGACCAGGGCATCAATGTCGCCGTAAACCGGCTACGGCAAATCCTGCAGGACAACCCGAAAGACCCGCAGTTTCTTCGTACCATTCCCAAGCGCGGCTACAGTTTTTGCGGTGAAGTAAAAGTGATGCCAGGTGAGGTGGTGGCTCCAGATGAGGCACCGGCCTTGCGTCTTGGGGTTCTACCGGCTGAAACCGTTTCGCAGCCGTCGGCCGAGCTGGTTCCGATGGAATGGGAATTGGCTCCGCAAAAAGACTCCGGATTGGCCTCCAACCTACCGGCGAGAGGCTCGCGCTCCCGCCGCTGGCTGCCGTGGCTCTGTGGGGCTGCCCTCGTGCTCGCCGGACTGGCTGCGGCAATCTGGTTACGGAGGCCGCATGCGACTGAGCCCGTGCTTCGTTTAGGGATTGCGCCTCTGCGCTCTGGAAATGATCCACTGGACCGGGACGCGGCAGAGAGCTTTCGGCTGGAGCTGAGCGACGCGATTGCCCGGCTGCCGGGCGTGCAGGTTCCGGCGGCGGCGGCCTTTGTCTCCCCGGATGCCGCAGACATTCCCCGCACCGCCCAGCGCCTGTCGCTGGACGAGCTATTGCTGGGCAGTCTTTCGAAGCAGGGCGAACAGTACGATATGAAGTTCGAGCTGGTGCGAGCCACCGATGCCACGCATCTTGGCTCCTTTGAATACAGCGGTCCCCGGAAGGATTTTCCGGCCATCTGCGATCGCCTGCAGCAGGACATTTTTCACCACACCCGCCTCCATGCCGCATCGCTGCAGGTGAGCAAGGGCAGCACGAACAATCCTCAGGCCTACGAGGCGTATCTGCAGGGCAATTACTACATGCTCGAGCGAAGGCCGGAGTCGCTGCGGCGCTCCATCGAGGAGTTCAACCGGGCGCTCAGCCTCGATCCCGATTTTGCCGCCGCCTGCGCAGGAATGGCGGCCGCTTATCTCCGCCTCAGCGAATACGACACCGATCCGCGGAACGGGCTGCTGGAGAAATCCGAGGACTTCGCTCGCCGGGCGCTCAAGCTCGATCCGGTGCTTGCGCAGGCGCATGCAGTTCTGGGCACGGCCGAATACAAGCATGACCGGCAATTTGTGCAGGGCGAGGCAGAGCTGAGAGAAGCCATTCGCATCGATCCGAATGAGGCGGCCTACCGGAACTGGCTCTCGGTGTTGCTGGTTGAAGAGGGGCGGTTTGATGAGGCGATCGAGCAGCTCAATCTGGCTCAGGAACGAGCACCGTTCTGGCCCTCGGTTTATGCAATGCAGGGGCTGACGGGAGTATATGCGCGCCGTGATGCGGTGGCCATCAAGGCGGCCCGCCACTATGTCGACCTGCTGCCCAGCCTGCCGATCGCACATAATACGATGGCATGGGTTTACTTCGACACGCGCCACTATGAAGATGCAATCAACGAGTGGCGGCAGATGGCCCAGCTGCAGAACGATGCAGAGCGAGTGCATCTGGAGGAGCGGGGGCTTGAGGTCTTCCGGACGCGGGGCATACGCGCCTATGCAGAGCTACGCCTGGCTGCGATCGGAAGCAAGGCGGCAAGCCAGGTGAATGATTTCAATCCGGCCGAGTGGTATGCCTGCGCCGGACGGCACGATCAAGCGCTCGACCAACTCGACCGGCTGGCCACGGCGAACGATCCCTTTATTCTTCACGTTGGCGTTGACCCGCTCTTCGACTCGTTCCATCAGGATCCGCGCTTTGTAGAAATCCTCGCCCGCTCCGGCGTCACGGTGCCTCCTTCGCTACGCGGTGTGCAGTCCGGCCTCTGCCAATAAGACTGGCATTCTGCCATTCCTGATTCTTTCCTCGGTTCCGGGATGGGTCACATCTAGCATCGAGCTCACCAGATGTGGCCCCGTAAAAGCTATAACTTCAGCGTGACCATGGCACTGTCGACCACCTTGGCCAATTTTTCATCCTCCGTGCCGTAGACGTCGTGCCACCGCCACCACTTGTAGCGCGGTGTCTGCGGGTAGCCCTCCGGCGAGTCCTCCCAATCCTCCTGCCGTCCCAATGGCGTAACGTCCAGGTAGTTCCACACGCTGCCCATGGCTTCATCGCCGCGGCTGTTGATAAAGTACGTGCGGAAGACCTTGTCGTTCTCATCGCGGAAGAAGACGTTGTGCCCGTGCCACTCGTCGACCCCGAAGTCTTTATCGAAGTCGTCGGTGATGGTATACCAAGGAATCCTTTCCCAGCCCATGCGCTGCTTCAAGCGGGCAATGTTCTCCTGCGATCCGCGGGAGGCGTAGGCCAGCGTTGTATCCTTTGCGTGCAGGTGCGAGAGGTGCGAGACCTGATCCGCGCCAAGCGAGCAACCAACGCAGGCATGGTCGGGCCAGCCGTAGACGTTCGAGTCGTAGAAGGCGCGATAAAGCACGAGTTGCCGCCGGCCTTCGAACAGATCGAGCAGCGAAACCTTTCCCTGCGGACCTTCGAAGGCGTACTCTTTTTCGACTGCAAGCCAAGGCATCCGTCGCCGTGCCGCCGCGAGTGCGTCGCGCGAGCGAGTATGTTCTTTCTCTTTGACCAGCATCTGCTGCCACTCTTTCTGCCATTCCTCCGCCGACACTACCGGAGGCTTCTTCATAGTTGCGATCTGCTCATTGCTTGTCATTACTTCCTCCCTGTTCGCGTTCACGCGTCTTTCTGTTCCATAACTTCGCGACGGCGAGCGCAGAAACGCCGCTCGTCGAGACAGCACCCGCTGCAATCCATACCGCAGTCGCCATGCAGAAGGGACACATGACTACTGGCCTGCCCGCGCCGTGGCCGCAATGCGGATACATTCGATCAAGTGGCTCCAACCTTCGTCGACGCCGCGCCCGTGCTCACCCACCCAGCCCATCGCGCGGTGGACGAAGCGAAGATGGGTGATGCCGTTTTCTTCCGTGAGGCGATATTGAATGTTCGAGATCGCAGGAGTCGACATGATGAGCGGCCCTGAGATCTCCAGCAGCGATGGAGGCTTGATAGCCTGCACAGTACCCCAGAAGTGACCGGCGTTCTGGCCGAGATCGCGAAACCAGCGTCCTCCGGGCCACGCTTCCAACACCATCGGCATTGGCTTTTTGGGGATGGCATTCAACGGGCCCATTTGCTCGAGGATGGTCTCAAATACGATCTCGATGGAGGCTGCAATCTGCTCTTCCTTGATGATCTCGAAGGCGTGGACTACGCCTTCAACCACGGTAGCTTCCATTACTTCTCCTTTTCATGCAGCAAACCATTGCCCGCACGAATCATGCGATCGAGCACTTTGCGCTCGGCACGCTGCTTGATTTGGTCGATCTGGTGCGTCCAGTAACGTTCGAAAACCTTCACCCAGTCGTGCACCGGTTTCAGGCCCTCGGCGTTGAGACGATACATGCGATGCTTTCCGCGCTTCACCACCGTGACCACTCCAGCCTTGCGCAGCGCGCCGAGGTGTTTGGAGACGGCAGGCTGGGCCATCTTCATGCGAACGATGATTTCGTTGACGGCGTACTCCTGGCCATCAGACAGCACCGCAATGACCTCGCGCCGCCGCGGCTCGGCAATGGCGCTGAACACGTCAGCCGGGTGGGCTTGTCTTGTCATGGAGCTAATATATTCCAACTTAGGAATATGTCAAGGCGCAAGATGAAATGGCTATGAAGGAGGGTGCAGTGGAATGAACCAGGCCGCCGCGAAATCAGTTCAGGAAATGGCAGCAGGAACTTCCGCAGCCTGCGAAGGCTGACTGCTTTTGCTTGAATTTTATGCGTTTCAGATCACTTCCACCCGCCGCCAAGCGCTGCATAAAGCTGCACGAGAGATGCTGCCTCATTCTGTTGCGCCTGAGCGAGAAGCAGTTGCGCAGAGTAAAGGTCGGTGTCGGTGGTGAGCACCTCGAGATAGCTGGTGTTTCCTCCGGAGTAGCGCAGGCGAGCCAGACGCACCGCATCTGCTGCGGACTTCACCTGCTCCGACTGCTCTTCACGCTGCTCGCGTGTCTCCTTATAACCGACAAGCGAATTTGAAACGTCCTTCAGCGAGTTCAGGATGGTCTTCTGGTATTCGAGCAGCATCTCCTGCTCCTGTGCTTGCGAGAGATGGTAGTTGCTGCGGATGCGGCCGCCATCGAAGATGGGCTCAGAGATAGAGCCCGCGGCATACCAGTAGGCATTCGACGCATTGGCGATGGCGTTGAGCTGATTGCTGGCCGAGCCTCCGAGACTGGTGAGCGATATCTGCGGGAAGTATTGCGCGCGGGCCACGCCGATGCGGGCGTTTGCGGCGACGAGTTTGGCCTCGGCCTGCTGCACATCCGGACGGCGCTCAAGCAACTGTGATGGCACACCTACCGGGATCTGCTCCGGGTGCGGCTGTTCGTCTACCGGCAGGCCGCGATCGATCTCTTCGGGATTGTGGCCGAGCAGAACGCTGATGGTGTTTTCTTCGATTGCTATCTGACGACGAAGGTCAGGCAGGTTTGCCTGCGCCGCATGCAGAAGCTCCTCTGCCTGGCGAACATCGGCAAGCGAGCCGGCTCCGTGCTGTTCAAGAGATTGCGTGAGCTTGAGAGAATCCTGCCGCGCCTTGATCGTGTTTTGTGTGATCGCCAGCTGCGCGTCCAGACTGCGCAACGCGAAGTAGGCTTCGGCCACGCTCTGAATCAATGTGGTGCGAGTGGCGCGCTGACCCCATTCGCTGGCCAGCAGCTCGGCCCTTGCCGCCTCCGTCTGCCGCCGGTACAGACCCCAGAAGTCCAGATTCCATGAGGCTGACGCGCTTGGGCCTCCTCCACGAAAGAAGGAATTTTCAGGCGTGCCATTGTCTTTGGTGCCGGCAAGCGTCGAGGGAATTTGCAGTGCGCTGTAGCCTGCGCTGCCGTTTATCGAAGGCAATTGCTGCGATCGGGTGATGCCGGCCTGGGCCTGCGCCTCGAGCACGCGCTTCGCGGCGATGCGGAGGTCCAGATTGCTGGCGAGAGCTTCAGCGATGAGGCGCTGCAGCGCGGGATCCTGAAATACGGTCTGCCAATGCTCGTCAGCGATGGACGGGGCCGTGGAAGGCGCGGTTGAAGCAGGTGCGATATCAGGAGCGAGCGCTCCGCGATAATTCGCCGGCACGTCGACCGCGGGCCGTTTGTAGTTAGGGCCTACGGTGCATCCGATGGTGAGCAACAGAAGCAATGGCGCGATCGACACACTGCTGGCTGCCCGTCCAGCGCGTTGCGCTTTCACATTCGAAAACATATACGACCATCCTTCCCTGCGCGCGCACGTGCCACGCATTCACGCGTGCGGCACGCTGCGGCGTTTTCAACGTACTTCGACATCCTGACCGTCATGCAGCAGGTCGCTGGGGCTTGCGACAAGCGTGTCGGAGCCTTTGATCCCGCTCAGCACCTCGATCTGTGTTCCCAAATCCCGGCCAATTACGACGGGAACGAAGTGGATCTTACGATCTTCTGCTACAGTGACGACGTGCATGCCGGCGTGATCGATGACCAGCGAGCTGGTGGGAATAATGAGCGACGTGCGCTGCTCGGCGAGCGTGAACTTTACCTGGGCATACATGCCGGGCAGCAGCGAACCGTCGCGATTATCCACCTGAACCTCGGTCAGCATGGTTCGCGCCGCGCTGTCGAGCGAGCCGGCGCTGCGGACAACGGTCCCCGTGTACGTGCGGCCTAGACGCTCCTCGACGGTGAGAGAGGCCTGCTGGCCCTCGCGGATGTTGACTGCCTCGGACTGCGGCACATCAACCTGAATGCGCAGCGTTCCGCTCTGCGCGATTTCGAAGAGCGGCTTGCCTGCCGACGCGCTTCCCGTACTTACCAGGTCGCCGCGCTCGACGTTGCGCGCGGTGATGACGCCCTCGAATGGAGCGACGATCTGTTCGAAGCTCTGCAACTGAAGCAGACGGGCTACGTTGGCGCGATTCGCGGTTACATTGGCCTGCGCCGCGGTGATGTTGGCCTGGGCGGCGGCTACATCGGCAACGCGCGCGTTGTCGGCCTGCACTGCCTCGTCCACAATCTGCTGCGAGATGGCGTGCTCCTCGCCCAGCGGTAGATCACGCTCCTTGGTGAGGCGCGTCAGCTCTTCGTTCGCCTTCGCCTGTTCAAGCGAGGCGTTGGCCTGCTGGAGCGATGCCTGCGATTGCGCCAGCGTGGCTCGCGCCTGCAGCAACTGCTGGTCAACCTCGGGCGATGAGATGACGGCAAGCACTTGTCCCGCCTTCACCTTCGCGCCGATGTCGACGTTTCGGCGCTCCAGGTAGCCCTCTGTCCGCGCATAAATCGAGGCGCCGTAAAGAGGCTCGATGTTGCCGGGCAGGAGCAGCGTGGATGTTGGCTCGCCGAGCTTTGGATGAAGGGTCGTAACGATGGGATGAGTGACCGGAGATTCGCGCACAGCGGCAAGCGCCTCACGGTGCCGCGCTAGCCGCGGGAAAGCGCCGATCGCTATAAGCGCCACGATGAACGCCGCGACTCCAGCAAGCCTGACCATGGTGCCGGAAGCGGACTTCGGTTTCTGTTCAATAGCGGTTGCTTGGGTCTGCTGTGTCATAAGGCCTCCTGTGGTGTTCCGGAATCTCTTCCCGCGGTGGTTCGTCCGTGGATCAACATGAACATGAGAGGAACGAAGAAGAGCGTGGCGAACGTGGCTACACTCAGGCCGCCAATGACGGCGCGGGCCAGCGGCGCATTCTGCTCGCCACCTTCGCCGAGGCCGAGAGCCATGGGCAGCATGCCGATGATCATCGCGAAGGCGGTCATGATGATGGGACGCAGGCGAGTGTAACCTGCCGTGACCGCTGCCTCGAAGGGCGCCATGCCTGTTGCACGCAGCTCATTGGCGAAGGTTACGAGCAGAATCGAATTCGCAGTCGCCACGCCGATGGACATGATGGCGCCCATCAGACTGGGCACGTTGAATGTGGTCTGGGTAAGGAATAACGCCCACACAATGCCGGTAAAGGCACCGGGCAGTGCGCAGATGATGATGAAAGGATCGAGCCAGCTTTGATAGTTGACGACCATGAGCAAATAAACGAGCAGCGCAGCGAATGCCAGGCCGATGCCAAGGCGATCGAAGGCCTCGTTCATGCTCTCCACTTGTCCGCGCACAATGATCTTCGTTCCCGGAGGCAGGCTCTTGCGCTCCTCGAGCACAATGCTATTGATCTTTGCCGCCACTGAGCCGAGATCGGCGTCCTGCGTGTTTGCGTAGATATCGAAGACCGGCGCGCCGTTGTGGTGATTGATGACCACCGGCATGATCGCGGGGGAGAGCGCGGCCATGTTGCCCAATAGCTCGGTGTGATTGCTCATGGTATGGATCGGGATGGGGGTATTCTGCAGCGCGTTGATGGAGTCGATGCTGTACTGCGGCGTTTGCGCGGCGACGGTATAGGTGATGCCCATCTTCGGATCGAGCCAGAAGTTGGGTTGTACCGCGGCGCTCGAACTGAGCGAGATATAGAGGCTGTTGGCCACGTCCTGCTGGGTGAGGCCAAACTGCGCGGCGCGCACGCGATCAATCTCGAGATGAAGATCGGGAGCGTTGACAACCTGGTGCATGTGAACGTCCACCGCTCCGGGCACGGTGGCCACGCGCTCGCGCAACCGGCGGGCGATTTCATAGTTCGCGGGATCGTAGCCCTGTACCTGCACGTCGATTGGCGCCGGCAATCCGAAGTTCAGAATCTGCGTCACCATATCCGCGGGCTGGAAGAAGAAGGTAAGATCGGGAAACTGCTTTTGCAATTGCGACCGCATCTGCTTCATGTATTTTTCGGTCGGACCATGATGTTTCGCGTTGAGCGCGATCAGGACTTCTCCGTCGGCGCTGCTGATGGTCGCGCCATCGCCGAAGGCATAATTGAAGGTCTCAGGCGTAAGGCCGATGTTATCCATGATCAGATCGACTTCATCGGCGGGAATGATGGTGCGGATCTGATCTTCGACCTGACTGAAGAGCACCTTGGTGGTCTCGATGCGGGTGCCGGGTTGCGCTCTGATGTGCAGCTTGATCTGCCCGGCATCGACTGCGGGAAAGAAATCCCGGCCAACGAACGGGAGCAGGAGAAACGCCGTGGACATGATCGCAATCGAGGCGATGAGTGCGGGTTCGCGATGGCTCAACACGGTGCGCAGCGCTCCGGTGTATCGCGTCTGCACCCAAAAGTATCCCTCGTTGAAGCGATCGTTGATGCGCCGGAAGATAGAGCGCCGTGCAGGCACGCCGGCATCGAAGTCTGTCTGCCCTTCGAAGTTGTGTTCGGCTCCCAACATGAAGTTCACCAGTACCGGTACCAGCGTTCTTGAAAGCAGGTATGACGCGAGCATGGCGAAGACGACTGCGAACGCCATCGGTGTGAAGAGAAACTTTGCCGGTCCGGTGAGGAAGACGACGGAGACGAAGACGATACATATAGTCAGAGTCGAAACCAGCGTGGGCGTCGCAATCTCTGAGGCTCCGATGAGCACAGCTTCCCTGAGCGGCTGCGAATCCATGTGGCGATGAATGTTTTCGATGGTGACCGTCGCGTCGTCAACCAGAATGCCGATGGCCAGCGCGAGGCCGCCGAGCGTCATGGTGTTCATGGTTTCGCCCATCGCACTCAACACAATGATGGAGCTGAGAATGGAAAGCGGAATCGAGATGGCAATGATCAGCGTGCTGCGCCAGCTGCCCAGGAAGAGCAAAATCATCAACGCGGTGAGACTGGCCGCAATCACGCCCTCACGCAATACGCCCATGATCGAGGCCTTCACGAAGATCGACTGGTCGAAGAGCTCGGTGATCTTCAGGCCTTTCGGCGCCGCAGCCCGCGAGCCGGGCAGCACGTCGTTCTTGATCTGATTGACGATGTCCAGCGTGGAGACCGAGCCGGTCTTCATGATGGTAAGCAGCGCCGCCGGCTTGCCATTGGCGCGAGCCACATTCTGCTGCACCGACCAACCATCTCTCACGTGCGCCACATCGCGCATATAAACCAGCGAGCCGTTCACCGTTTTGATCGGCACGTCATTCAACATGAGCGCATCCACAGGGCTGGAGTTGGTGCTCACCGTGTATTCGCGTGTGCCGACCTTGGCTGTGCCCGACGGAAGCGTGACGTTCTGCGCTTGAATCGCGGCCGTCACGTCGATCGGAGTGATTCCCTTTGCCAGAAGCGCATTCTGGTCGAGGTCAACCATGATCTGGCGGGCAACGCCGCCATAAGGGGTGGGAAGCAGCGTGCCGGGGACCGTCGTCAACTGCTGGCGAACGCGGAACAGGCCGTAATCGTAAATCTCGGACTCGGACAGGGTGTCGCTGGAAAGAGACAACTGGATGATGGGTACAGTAGACGCACTGAAACGCAGAATCCACGGAGGGTTTACTCCTGGCGGCATGCGGAATCGAATTGAATTGACCGCAGCGCCTACCTGAGACATGGCGGCATCGATGCGAACCTGGGGCTGGAAGGAAATCTTGATAACGCTGGCGCCATTTACCGTCTGCGAATCGATCGCTTTCACGTCGTTGACTACGGCCATCACGAACTCGCTGAAGGTAGTAACTCGCTGTTCCATCTCCTTCGCTGGCAGCCCAGAGTAGGACCAGATCACGGTCACTACGGGAATATCGATGTTCGGGAAAATATCAGTCGGAGTCGTTGCGATGGACGAAAAGCCGAGGACCAGAATCAGGATGGCAGCTACAATGAACGTGTAAGGCTTGTTCAGCGCGAGTCGCACGATCCACATATCGATCCCCTCCGGCGCCGGCTTCGACGTCCGGCGTATACTTAGATGGGTATCGAAATAGTTGGATTCATATTTCTGGGCGGCGCTCCGAAATTGAGATTGGCGCGTCTTATCGAATATGCGAAAGATCACAGACGACGAGGTCGCACAGATTGGTAAGGCCTTGGGCGATCCCAACCGGCTGGCGATCTATACACAGATAGCCAAATGCGATGAGCTCTTTTGCGGCGAGATGCACGCCAAACACACAATCTCCGCAGCAACGCTCTCCCACCACCTCAAGGTGCTGCACGATCTCGGCCTGATCACATCTCGCAAGGACGGATTGAACGTCTACTACCGTTCCGTGCCGGAGAGGTTCGCCGCTTATTTAAAATACCTGGCAGAACTCGGACCGAAATCACGCTGACATTGGATATTGATGGACGAGGCAAGTTCCGCGAATTCGATTGAGAACAGTCCCTGGCTGCGCTAGTGACACATACTGGCGGAATGTGCGATTTGCGGAAGATTGCGAAAATAATAGATAGTGCGGACTCAATCAGAACACATCATCGGAATCGACTTCGGCACGACGAACAGCTCGGTTGCATTTGCTCAAGGCGATCAGGTCCGAATGGTGCCGTTCTCGTCGGCGGCCGGGGAGACATTTTCATCGCGGTCGCTGCTCTATCTCCAGAGACAGATGCATGTCGCACGAAAACCGGTCTCGGTTTGGACAGGTGCTCAAGGGATTGAAAAATATCTCGCGACCGACAGTTTCAGCGACGAAGTGCAGGGACGATTGATTCAATCGCTCAAGAGCTATCTATCCGCTCGCAATCTCACAGGTACCGAAATATTCGGCAGGCAATATCGATTTCAGGACCTGGTTACACGCATTTTGGGCGACCTGCGCAAGCAGGCGAGCGAGTCTCTCGGCTTCGAAGTAACGCGGGCCGTCGCCGGACGTCCAGTAATGTTTGTTGGCGCAGAATCGGAAGACGACAATGCGTTCGCTCTGGATCGTCTGCGAGAGTCCTTCTTGCAGGCTGGTTTTACCAATGTGACGTTTGCAATGGAACCCGTGGCAGCTGCGTATGCCTATGACTCCACTATCAGCCGCGATGAACTACTTCTGATTGGGGACTTCGGAGGAGGCACTACGGACTTCTCTCTCCTCCAGGTTGGACCATCCGTTCGGACTCCGCATGGCTTAAAGGTTCTTGGCAACAGCGGCGTGGGGATTGCGGGAGACGCATTTGACGCGAGAATTGTCCGCAGGCTCATCTCTCCAGCTCTAGGCTCTGAGTCCACCACTCGTGCATCGGGAAAAATCATGCCCGTATTGCCTGCCTGGGTATATGCAAATCTTGAGCGCTGGCATACGTTGTCGTTCTTGCGGACTCGCACCACTATTGACATGCTTCGCGTCGCGGAAAGACGCGCTCCGGAACCAGAGCAGATTGCCGCGCTGACCACGATCGTGGAGCACGACCTGGGTTATCGCATGCATCAGGCGGTCCAGCACGTTAAGGTAGAGCTTTCTCATCAGGATGAGGCCGAGTTCGTTCTCGATACCGATTCGCTGCATTTGCGCGCGCACGTAACTCGCGCCCAATTCGAAGAATGGATCGCCCCCGAACTTGGGCGGATGGACAGCAGCCTGGATGATCTTCTGCGTAGAACGGGCGTCTCGGCATCCCAGGTTGATCGAGTCTTCCTTACCGGGGGGACGTCGCTCGTTCCGGCAGTGCGACGGATATTCAGCCGGAGGTTTGGAGAGGATCGGGTGCGAAGCGGAGAAGCCTTTACCTCCGTTGCTTATGGGCTTGCTTTGATGGCCAAATCGGGAGTCAATGTTCCGGCGTGGAAATAAATCGTGGGAGCCGCGAGAATCCCTTTCGTACCTATTGCCACATTGTCACGATGACGACTGATAGATCGGTCTTCTTCCTGGAACAAAACAGAAAAGGATCCGCAGCAAGTCAGACCAGGGTCACATTGATATTCTGAGCACGCAGCGCTTCAGCGAGTTCGTTAGGCAGGTTGCGATCGGTGATGACGTAGTGGATTGCGGTCGGGGGTACGATGCGCGACAGGCTGCGCCGGCTAAATTTGCTTGAGTCGCAAACCGCCACAACCTTTTGGGCTGCCTTTACCATGGCTCGGTTTACGCGCGACTCGAGAAAATTCGGGGTCGTAATCCCAACCTCCAGATCGAATCCGTCTACTCCCAGGAACAGGATATCCGCGTGCATCTCTTCGAGATTATCCTCGGCAAGCGGTCCAACCAGAGAGAAGGAGTTTTTGCGCAGGCTTCCACCCACCAGAATCACCTCGAAGTCGGTGCCGGCGAGTTCCGCGGCGATATTTACAGCATTGGTAATTACAGTCAGTTGGCTGAACCGCTTCAACCCCTGAGCTATTGCGGTCGTCGTTGTGCCGGAGTCCAATATGATGCATTGGCCTTCTTCCACCATCTTGAGAGCAGCCGCGGCAATTCTTTCCTTTTCCTGAGAGTTATGTTTCTGCTTTTCTTGCAGGGTAAGATCGACGAGAGCACTTGCCTGGATGCGCAATGCACCACCATGAGAGCGCTGAACCAGTCCCTTCGACTGCAGATAATCAAGGTCCTTGCGAATGGTGATCTGAGATATCTTCAGCTCGCGCGATAGCTCGCCAACTAACGCTCTTCCCTGCCTTTGGATAAGTTCAAGGATATGCTGCCTGCGCTCATCGATCAGCATCTCGGGTCTTTCATTGGCGCCCGTCAGTTCGATCTTCTTTTTGTTTCGCATGTATGCGTCCGAAATCTCATTGGTTCTTCATTCGTTCGATGTTGCTATGCCGATCTTCCGTTTCAGTCAGACGCGATCATAACCGAAACCCGTCGCAGATTCCATGATTCCGGAACCCCGATCTCGATCATCCGACCGGTCTTGATGACTGGTTAAGACCATCTTCAACCCAACGCAATAGCCCGCCTTCAACTACTCCGGCAGGTAGACGATGAGATTGGGTTCTGCAGCAGTCCCTCAGTTGGCTGGTTGATAGCGCCGAATGTTCGGAGGGTCGAATGTGGTCGGTATGTAGCCAGATATTTCCACCTGGAAATGATCCTCAGCAGACAACCCGTCGAGACCAGTGCACGTGAGATGCACGCTGTAGTGTCCCGGTTCTGTATAGGTATGGTTCACCTCACTACCCTCTGTGGTCACACCATCGCCAAAATCCCAGCGACACGAGAGGATGGCATCATCTCCCTTAGCGCGCGCCGAGTATGCAAGGGCCGCCCCCACATTTCCTTCCGCAGGATGAGCCGCGATCACATTGGGTGGTGATGGCGGGATCTGTGCATCGACAATCTTCAGCACGCGCACGGAGTGAGCTGGTTGGCGAATTGTCACCATACTGGAGTTCAAAGTGGGAGCATCTTTTCCATCCAGAACATCTGTCACTTCATACCGGCCCGATGCAGGCAGTCCGGCTCCGGCAAGGTCGATGGAATGCTCTCTCTCTTTGTCGGTCCAGTTGAAAACAGTCAGAATGCTTTGCCGGCGATCCTCCATGAGAAGGAAGATGCTGGGCTGTTCATCCTCGACCGCATAGTTCATCAAGTCCACCGGCACAGACGCCTTGCCCAGGCGAATCATGCTGATCAGGTCCCGATTCTCGATCAGGGCCAGACGCTCTGGGTCCTTTGACAGGGATGGCAGGTTGTCTCCGATTTCAAACATCCCTCCGGAGACAGCTGCCAGCGAGATGGAAACTCTGGCATCATCCAAGGTGGCCGGCTTGCTGCTCTCGTGCCATGTCTGATCCATGATCGTTTGCGTCGACACCGTAAAAGCGTCAGGATCGGCGACAAAGTAATTGCGGTTCATGTAATAGCGCGCAGCAATTCCGGTGGCAGCCTCTTTGCTCGCACTGAACGTATGCCCGGTATCCTGCGAGATGCGGCCATAGTCGACAAAGCCTACGGGATTCAGCATGGGGCTGCCGTCTTTGTCCAGATAGACATCGTTCCCCACGGCGTCACGGATCACCTGAAGGCCAATCCGTTGGGCTTCTAACGCTGTCGTGTTCGGGCTGTAGTAATACCCTTCTATAGCGCTGTCGTCCATGAAATCCAGCTTGATATACCGGATCCCCCAGAGATTCACCAGCGTCGAATAAGTCTTACGCAGATAGTCCTGAGAGCCTGGGTTCGTGGTGTCCAGTATGAATAGCTGATCCTTGTTGTCATCGACCGTTCCGGCGTGAATCGGTTGGCCGCTGGCATTCTTCACCAGCCATTCCGGGTGATTTTGGTATACCCAGGAGCGTTCCGACACCTCAAATGGAGCTGTCCAGATTGCCGGCACCAGGCCCAGTCCGTGCACCTTATAGTAGAGCGAGGCCAGGCCTTGAGGAAAGAGGGTGGCATTGGGAGTGGCGTATTCTCCCCTGGCATACTGGTAGCCTTCGTCGATATGAAATATGTTGTAGCCGAGCGACTTCAGATGTTCCGCTTCCCATTCTGCATTGGTCAAAGCAGCGCCCTGATTCAATCCAAAATAGTATGCGGTCCAGCTCCACCAACCCATCAGCGGGGGCGCTGAGGTTCTAGCATGATGTATCTCTCTGATCAGAGAACCATAGGTGTAGAGCTGCTGATGGTAGTCCTCGCACAGACTGAAAAGCACTCGCTCTGAAGAGAGCTCCGCGCCTGCGGTAACAGGAAGATTCAGTTGAACCCTGTCCTCCGCGGGGGAATGCTCGAGCGAGTTCTCTATCTCCATCTCGGTCGTTCCCGTCGAGTCCACCTCGTACGACGCGACGCGAGGCGAAGCTGCAGATGTTTCAGCAAGGTGAAGGCGCAGGACGGTGATGAATCGATCCGAGGTGAGTGCGCCGAGAAACAGGCTCTCGTGACTGCGCCGATTGTAGATCAGCTGACTTCCTACGGCCCGGTGTATCTTTTGCTTGGCGTCAGCCAGATCATGGATAGTCATCCCTGGACGGTCTTCGCTCCAGCTATCAGAGAGGACTCGATCGTCCGAAGCTGACCCTCCCAGGTCGAGTATCGCTCCGTCTGTTGCATCCAGAGAGCGAATGCCTTCAATATGAATAAGCTTTCCAGTGGTGTTCCGAACTATCACCTGGATATCTCCGAATGGCTGCCCGGAGTAAGCTCGCAAGTGACAAACCAGGTCCGGCTGCCCAGTGAGTCCGGTGTAAGTCACCTGCCAGTCCGTCGTCCGCCCAAGATAGCCCTCGGCTTCCGACTGCGATATCTCATGTTTCGGATAGTCGGATGCATGGAGCCAATGCCCATCTACCTGCGCCGCGACACCAGCACGCAAAGCATACGTTTCGACGCCCGCCATCGCGATTGTGTACTTACCGTCGGACGGATTTATCTTGACCTGCAAACCATGTTCTTTACTTGAAGCCTGAGCGCCAAGTGCTGACAAACCGCTTCCCGCGAGCAACAAAATCGCAGTCCATTTGCACGCGTAGCCCGCGCTGCCTCGTCCGATCCAGTTCTTATTCACAGATTTTCCCTTCAACGTCGAGAACCTTTGTCACGACTGCAGTTTCTGCAAAAGATCTCCAGGACCTCCACCTCGACAAGGCCCCGAACGGTCGGCCTCGCTCCTTTAGGAGCTCCAATCCTGCGTCGTTTTTTCATGGGTTATTCTTGACGTCCGCGTCCAGTGAGAAGCTGCGCTTCAGAATGAGGCTTTCAATGCCATCTGAAGAATACGCGGACTTCCGGACGAGCTGATTTGCCCGAAGCTGCTGTCTGTCAGTCCATTGTCAGGCATTCCGAAGTTGACGTTGTTGAAGACATTGTAGAACTCCGCCCGAAACTCCAGCCCGACGCGTTCGCTAACCTTTGCATCTTTCAGCAAAGCCATGTCTGTATTGAATGATCTTGGCCCGCGGAGAACGTTCTTTCCAGTATCGCCAAAAGTTCCGATCTGATTTGCAGTGAAGGCAGTCGTGTCAAACCACTCATTCACTAACTGTGAGTGAGACCGCCCCGTGCTCAATACAGCGTTCTTAATGCTCGGCACCGTCAAGTCCGCACGATCGGCACCGATTGAGCTGAAGGAATTGTCGTCATCGCTATAGATCGTAAATGGAAAGCCCGTCTGCCAGTTCAAGATGGTGCTCAGGTTCCATCCGTTAATTACCCTGTCGGTAATTCCTTTGAATGGAGCATGCGGAAATGCATAGTTGCCGGAGACTCTGAATATTTTATTCACGTCTCCCGCGTCTGGGCCGTAGTCAAAATAGCGGCCGCAGCTGCACGTATTTGTTGCCAGCCCGCCTGGTTGCCCATTGGGGCCAAAGTCATTCAGCGCCCGCGACCACGTAAAATTAGATAGGAACGAAAGTCCACGACTTACTCGTTTTTCGAGCGATATTTCAGCGGAATTATAGTTGCTGTTCACGCCGGAATTAATGGAATCGATGAAGCCGAATGCCGGGTAAATCCGGCGTTGCTGCGCATTGTCCTCCGTTGACTGTCCGGGGATATAGACCGAAGGGTTCAGTTGCAGCAGGCCCGCCTCCTGGTCTCCTGTTCCTCCAAGATGAGTTCCCTTATTCCCCATATAGGCGGCGCGAACAAGCCAGTTGGCGCCGAATCCACGCTCCAGCGTCAGATTCCACATCAGGATCTGTGGCGGCCGAAAGTGCCTGTCGAAGATTTGGGTAAACGAAATGTCCTGCGGAAATGTCGCCGTGGAACCTGGATTGGAAGGGCCGAATTGTGCCGGGAACGGATTTGCCACACCTCCGCTTCCATAGGGGTCGGTGAAGTTGACGTCGGTGAGATTCACGATCGGAGCGAAGGGAGGAATTCCCACGACATCCTCAAAGGCAACCAGGTTCGGAGACTGGTAATAGTAGCCGGCTCCGCCGCGTACGCTGGTCTTTCCGTCTGCGGTTAGCTGGTATGCAAAACCTACGCGCGGACTGAAATCACCGAGCGTGGTGTAGATCGAAGATTGGGGACAACCTGAATCATGATTGCTTCCGCCGAAGATCAGACCCGCGGGTGCATTTGGGTAGCGCACCGATTGCGCTCCCGGAACAAAGCATCCGACTCTGCCCTCACTGTCCTTATAGGGAATGAATGGATCCCAGCGCAGGCCGGCGTTAACAGTAAGCCTCGGGGTTGCGTGCCAACTATCCTGAACGAATGTGCTCCAGTTGATCCCTGTGAAATTGAGATACAGACCACCTGCCTGAGTGAAGCTCGATACAGCTCCCACTACAAAATCCGCTACGTTGTCTCCCGACAGGCTATTTGAAAAAGTGTAGTTGCCATCCGCCTGATAGGAGTTTCCCATCGGAGCACGAACACGCCGGATCTCGCCGCCAAACTGGATTTCGTTCGTTCCCCTGATGATTGTGGCTATTTCACGGAGAGACTGATCGCCGCGATCCCAATTTCCAGTCGCGGGCTGTTCTCCAACGGTAAAGTTTCCGCTCACATTTACATTAAGCGTGGGGACGAAGTTGGTAGGCTGCGCAATAAGAGCGCCGGCATTGGCAATCGTGAAGGGCGCAGCGGAAAGTGTGTCCCCGTTTTGGCTTGTGTATCCGAAGTAGCTGTTCAAAAGGAAATTGGAGGAGATAGTGTAGATGTCAACTACGCTGATGTTCTTCAACGTCAGGGATTGAGGATCTTCGGTGTTGCCTTCGAGCACGTTGCTGCTGGGTGGGAGAATGATCGGAATATTGTAGTTCAGCTGAAAATAGTGCGCGCTTAGATGGTGCTTGCCGAGGTTGTAGTCGACCTTCGCCAGGTACTCGTCGGTATTTTGAATCGATGGCGCACCATTGTAGGTCAGCTGACGCCCTGGTCCGTTCGGTGCTGGAATGTGCTGGAGGAGATACTGCGCTACGTTGTTCAATTCGCCCTGCGGAATCTGATTGTTGGGATACGGCAGCCCCGTAGTCGGATCGACTAACTGAGTCCCCGGCAGCAAATCGGAGAAATCGCCTGTGCGCTCCGCAGCCGTCGGCACAAAGGCTATCTGGCCATTGGTGGCTGTATTTTGCCGCGTGCCTTGATAGGACCCGAAGTAAAACAGTTTGTTCTTGAGAATAGGTCCGCCGATGATGCCTCCAAACTGATTCTGCTTCAGAGGGTCGGGGGAGGTGGCGAAGTAGTTCGAAGCGTCCATCGCGTAGTTCCGGAAGTATTCAAAAATATCTCCGTGAATCTGATCAGTTCCGGACTTGGTCACGACATTCACTACACCGCCAGTCGCATTGCCATAAGCGGTGCTCATGTTGCCGGTTTGAACATTGAATTCCTGAAGGGCATCGGGGCTGGGGAAAGGTAGATTCGTGTTGATATAAGTGTCGTTGTAGTCCACGCCGTCCAGCAGATAGTAGACACCATTCGCGCCGCCACCATTAACCTTGGCATATTGCTCGCCGGGAAGAACGCCACCTTCACAGTCCGCTCCGCAATTCAAGGACGATACATCGACCGCGCCGGGAACCAAAAAAACCAGCTGTTGCGCTTCCCGCCCGTTCATAGGCAGGCTTTCCATGCTCTTCTGGTTGATGAGCTGTCCGATCGACGGGTCGTCCGTGGTCACCAGCGACGCATTCGCAACCACTGTGACCTGCTGGCTCACCGAGCCAACGTGCAAGGCTACATTCTGCATAGCCGCCTGCCCGACGGTCAGTGTGATCCCGTTTTGCACGTACGTGGAGAAGCCGGACATTTCGACGGTTAACCGATAGCTGCCAACCGGGAGGCTGGGAAACAGATAGTCTCCCGCGGACCCTGTTTTCACAGACTGGTGGTAGCCGGTAGCAACCTGTTCGACCGTGACTGACGCGCCCGCCACAGCCAAAGAACTGTTATCCGTAACGGTGCCGCTTAATCGCGCGGTGGTGTACTGAGCGAGCGCCGCGGTTGTCCCGAGAACGACTCCGAAGAACAAAGACGCCGCCTTGCGCAACACATGTTTGAAGATCTGGGATCCCACAGCCGGGTTTCTGTTCATCGGTCTCATATGCGCTTTTCCTGCCTTCATCAAACGTTCCGAATCCATTGAGCGCTTGCGTGGCTGACTTTTGTTGTGGAGCTTTCCAGGCAATCTCTTGTTATCTTTTAGATCGTATTGGAATTTTTATGATCATCTGCTTCACTCTGTCAAGCGAAAAGGAACGAAACCTAGCCAGCCAGAAGTTTTGCTTATAGCTGCCATCAGATCAACGGCAAGTCAACGGCAAGCGATCAGCCATCCAGCATGGTGTGCTCTCTCGGAACATCTGAAGTCCCGTTTTTCACCTGCGGCTCGCGCGCTTCTGGCCGCACACACTCCGCTGCACCAGCTGCGTGGGATCGGACGAAGCAATACAAGACCACACAGTCGCATTCGGCTGCTTGCGCGCGCATGGATTCCAGCCGGTTCACCAGATGATCCACGTCGTCATCATCGTTGCCGGAACCGCGTATCGACGAGCGACACTTCAGGAGTTACGAAGTGGCCACGTCCATTCCCTCAGCGCTTGTCGCCTTGCCTGCTTACAAAAGTCCGTCTAGTTGAGCGGCCGATGCGGCGTCCAGATACACAGTTACATCCGGATGAGTCCGGAGAATCGTCGCAGGGCATGCCGTCGAGATCGGCTCTTCGATGGTTCGCCGCATAATGCTCGCCTTACGTTCTCCGGGCACCGATACGATCAGCTTGGGCACGCGAAACAACGCCGGGATGGTGAGGGTGATGGCCCTGGCTGGAACATCCTCAACGCTCTTGAACCAACCCTCGGCCGCCTGCTGCTGACGGCACACGGCATCCAGTTCCACAACTTTTACATCAAGGGGATCGTTAAAGTCTGCGACCGGGGGATCGTTGAAAGCCAAGTGGCCGTTCTCTCCAATACCGAGCAAACACAGCTGCGGATCAGCGGACCGGAGCTTCGCCGCGTATTCCTCACTTGTTCGTTCTGGATCGGGCGCGGAGCCGTCAATCTCGGAGAATTCATCCATCTTCACCTTGCTCGTCAATCTTCCGCGCAGGTAGCCGCGGAACGAGGCCCGATGATCTGGGGATATATCGATGTATTCATCCATGTGAAAGCCGCGAATACGATTCCAGGGCAGCCCTTCGATGCTGGTAAGCGCATCGAGCATATCCAACTGCGAAGCTCCGGTGGCAAAGATAACCCCTATGCGGTCGATCTTTTCCGCCAGCTCTCTCATAGCCTTGGCAGCCGCTTCCGCAGCGGCCATGCCTGCTAGGGCGCGACTGGGATAGACCGCTATCTTCATGGTTCCAATCTGGAGATGTTTTACCTGTGCAGCCTCGGTGGTCATCGGATAATCCTTCACAGCTGGTACAGCGGAAAATGCGACGGGGCACGCGGAGCCCCTGACAATGGAACCGAACAATCAAGATTGCTACGTCGAAATAAATAGCAATCATACGGAACATGCCCGGCCTGAGTGCAAGAAAGCGGAATCTATATCAAATCCGCGCTGTGCCTTGAAAGAAAAACTGGTCAGGCCTCTTCGGGAGGAATTTCGAAGCTGACCAGATCGGCGGCGAAGCCACGCGTGCGGATAGCCCCATAAATGATGCCGGCCGCCATCCACAGAGAGCCCAGAATGATCGCCGGACGGCTGAGATGAATCCAGATGAAGGCGCAGATGAGGAAGCCGAGAACGGGCACGAGAAAATCGCTCAATTTTCGCGATCTGCCATGCAGCCAATAGTGGACAAAGCAAGCCGCATTCACTCCCATGAAGGCGATGAACGCCCCGAAGTTGAGCGCTTCGGCGCCGATCTCGTACGCTCCCCCGCCCAGGCGACTGGAAAAGAACTCGAGAATGCCAGCCCCGGCAAGAGCGAAAGCCCCCACAGCCAGAATGTTGTTGCGCGGGATGCGGCGCTTCGGCTCAATAGCTCCAAAAAAGGATTTGGGCAACGCATTGCCGCGGCCCATACCGTAGAGAAGACGGCCGGCGGCGAGTTGTGAGCCCATACCAGAGCCCATGTTGGCGAGGAGAAGCGTGAAATTGATGATCTGGAAGAGAATGGCTCCGCCAACTTTGTGGGCGATCAGCGCGAACGCCGACTCAACGTTGCTGCTGGGGAAGGCGCTGGAGCCCCAGACCAGCTGCGCCGCGTAGACTTCAAGCCCTGAGAGCACTCCAGTAATCAGGCAGACCAGGACGGTCGCCAGAAGAATATTGCGGCGGGGATTCTCTGCCTCCTCTGAGAGCGTCGAGACCGCGTCAAATCCTATGTATGTGAGTACCGCAACCGAGGTACCGGCAAAGATGCTTGCCGGATGAAAGGTCTCCGGCTCGTAGAAAGGCCGAGTGAAAAATGCCGGGTCATGGTGGACATGCCACAATGCGCGAACGACGGCACCGAGGAAGAGGATAACCACGATGACCATGCCGGCGCATAGCGCCTCATTCATCTGCGCCGAGGTCTTGATGCCGCGGAGGTTTGTCCAGGTGAAGAAAGCGGCAAAGATGAGAATCCAGATGTAGTAAGAGAAGCCGGGAAGAATGTTCATCGCGGCCTTGGCGCAAAAGGCTGTGCAGATGAGCGGGTTTAAGAGGTAGTCCATCACCATTCCCCAACCGACAATGTAACCAACGGAAGAATGAATTTCCTGCCCGACATAGGTGTATGCGGAGCCCGCGCTGGGATACACACGCGCCATTCGGCCATAGCTGATGGCGGTAAACAACATGGCGACCATGGCGATGAGAATGGTTGTGACGACGTGACCATGAGCCTTGTTGCTGATGACGCCGTAAATGCCCATCGGCGCTGTCGGCTGAATGATGACCATCCCGATGATGATCAGGTTCCATAGACCCAGCGTTCGATTCAGTTGGGCTGGGCCGCCTTCAACCTTGGCCGCAATTGCCTCTTTCTGCTTCGTCATGGCCGCACTCCAAGGTAAGAACTCTGATGAACGCGATCCCAATGGCTATGGAAATATCGCGGTTATGCAAAAGATCACCCGCGCCTCATCCCACTCGCGGGCTGCTATAGACTCTGGGTTTTATTTCTATCTATATCCGATACGGGGTGAATGTTCACACCCTGAACCACCCGATTGATTACCCCATCTGGGGATGGGTTGTCGGGATTCAAACCGATGCGCAGGCTCAGGTGATATCCCACCAGCTGCGGAACCACGATCTCGAAGGGTGTCCGCAGATCATCGGCTGCCTGCGGCAGTACCGCAGGAATGACGTCGTCAAAGATGTCGCCGTGCTCGGCGGGATCAGCTATGCCCACAAGATATCCGATCTTCTTCGCGCGCAGCTCACGGACCAGGTCCACCTCGTACAGACGGCGCAAAGGATCGCTCGAGAGCAGGCAAAGGACCAGTGTATCTTCCTTGACGAAGGACATAGGCCCGTGGCGAAGTCCAAGAAATGTCTCAGCTACAACGGGAAATCTTCCCGCTGTCATCTCCAGCGTCTTGAGTCCGGCCTCGCGCGCCCAGCCCTGCAGGGGCGACGACGACAGAACCACAATGCGGTCGCGAACGCGGGAAGCCACGCGGTGGCATTCCCAATCAATGCCGGCCAGCAGCGCATTCGCCCGCGCACTGCCGCCGTCAACAATACTGCTCACGGCGTCAGGTTGGGCCAGGGCGAGGCCGGCCAGGACCAGATTTGAAAAGGAGCTGGTCATCACCAGGCTGCGGTCATTGGTACGAGGATCAAGCACAATCAACCCATCCAATCCGGACTGTGCGAGAGCGCTCTTTTCGTTGCAGACGATGGCAAGCTGCAGTATCTCCGGACGAAGCGCCCGCACCCGCTGAACAACCGCCGCGCTCTCAGGACTGTCTCCGGAACGGGCGAGGGAGATCACAACATCCACGTCGAGCAGAGAACGCTCGGGATCGACAAGGAGATCCGTAGTTGGCACGGCAACTGCGCGCGGCCACGACGCGGCCACGGCTGCTGCTGCGTACGCCGAAGTTCCGGCGCCCGTCACCAGAACGCGTGCTCCCGCGAGGCGGCCGGAGAGATTCAACCGTTCAGAAGCGGCACGGACGCGAGCGACGGAAGTCGGCCAGAGAACAGGCTGCTGAAAAATCTCTAGAAAGGTGTAGAGAGGATCGGCGTGACGGCCGTTTTCCGGATGCACGTCAGGATTTTGAGACATTGGATGTTGCTCCATTTGCTTTTCGATCAACGAATGCAATCGGGGAATGCAGCCAGGCAGACCGCGATTAGCGACTTAAAATCGACCTTGGCATTCGATTCAATATGAAATACTTCGCAAGTATATAGTCACAATACGCAATCATCAAAACTTTCGTTTTCGAGCGATAGGCGAAATGCCGGCGAATTGACAACCTGAAACGCCGGCTGCTCCAAAGTGAGAAAAAGCAAGTATTTCGCGCGCGGAAACAAATAGTCAAAGTTATTTGAGTGAGCGGGCTTCGCGCAGACAAGCGGCTTTTGATCTTTCGAAGAAAAACGGAGTTGCTCTGCCGCGTTTGTCGCCGCCGCGGAACACCGACTAACTGATGCCAATCGAAGCTACCAGAAATAAGACGCTATGACGTGGGGTGGTCCATGTTTGCCTTCGATTACATCTGTCGACAACACCACTTGTACATTTGTTCGAGATTGAGGCTGAACGGTTTTAAACCACGCACTCGCATCTTTTTCATTGGTAAGAAAATCCGCTGCGGCCTCGGTTCCGCTTTTGCCAATCCCGGCCGCGAGAGTTACGTATTGTTCGGTCTCGGGATCGAAAAAGAAGCTCACTACACCGTAGTCTCGTGAGTTGGCGAGAGCGCTTCGCGTAGTATCCAAACTCCAAATCGTTTCTGGATGTTGGCTGTCTTGAATTACATTGTCGAGGCCGTTCAAGGTCACCAAGCGGAAGCGCAGCTCCTGGCTCAAACGCTCGGTCCAGAGATTGTTGAACCCGCCGATCAGCACGAATGGGCCCTGGCGAAGTTGTTCGAGCGTAGTGTCAGCCGCTCCCTGCGTGCGGAACGAATGGGTATGACTGGTAAGTAGTCTGACGATCTCTCCGTAGCTGGTGAGATCGCTCAGATGAACCATATCGGATCGAGTCATCGCCGCCAGCAGAGTCTGCTGCGGCTGCGGCCGGCTGGCATGGCTGAGCGGGGAGATGTCGTTCCCCTGATTGTCAAATGAGTGAACTCCGAGGACGATCAGCGCCGGCTCCTTTGAGTGGAGCATCTTTCCCCAGAACAGCGCCTCCCCGGGAGTCAGTTGCGATCGCAGCGATACACGCAAAGCGGAGACACTCCACGCGGCGAGCACGGCAACCAGCATGGCGTACACAGCGGTAAGGTGTAGAGGCGACTGGGACGGACGAATCTCAGGCAACGCTCTTTCGGCAGCTCTCCGGCCGTTCTCCGGGACACTCGGCTCGATGAGAGTGAAAGCGACTTCTAGATTGTCGTGGTCATCGGCGGCAATGGAGAAACGCTTCTCCTCGCTTGAAACATCGTTCCAGCCATTCTCCAACGGGCGATAGAACCGGGGTACATAGGAGCCGAGCGGTATTTCAATTCGGAAGTCGTGTTCGTGGCCGGGCGACTGGTAGTACTGGGCAATGCGCTTGCGGACCTCGCCGGCGGATATGCGCACCACCGGATCCAGGTTGGTATCGTAGTCGGCGGTTCGCCCAAAAACATATGTTCCCAGCGTCCTCTCCTTCAGCAAATCGGCTCGTCCGGCCAGCGTTTCATCGACGATATAGCGCAATAGGGAGGGATAGCGCTTGCTGTTCCGAAAGAGTGAACTGGCTGTAATGCGATCGAGCTGTTTGAGAATCTCTCGTCGCGTTGGTTCCTGGGTGAACTCGACCTCCGGGATTTCGGGGGCTCCTGCAACTGGACTGTGGGTAGCCATCTTTCTAAACCTTCCTGACTCAAAGTGCCGCCAACACAGATAACCAGGTGTGCGAACCGTTCTTTTCACGGCGCCACACGGGAAATATGACCAGCCAATGAGTACAAAACGTCAGGAAGTTGAGGTTGACGGACAGGCTTGCGTGAAGCTCCCGTTAAAACGAGGTTCCGCAGGTCCTTCCCATGACACGCAGCCAGACGGCGCTCAATCCCATCGAGAGATTCAGAACCACTGCTGACCCAGCCAGCTAATGCCGCGATTTCTCTGATTTTCCGGTTAGTGGAAGCAATTTAGGTTCCTGCTATAAGAGTCTGGCCTATCAGAGATCGCAAATTACCAAGGTAACTTTACTTCATGATATGAGAAATCGCAGCATAGCACGTCGATTGAGACGTATCTTGAACGTAACATACCCTGCATGAAGAAATTATAACTACATATTTCACATAGGCTTGAAACATATCACCGCTTCGATACCGTAGCATGCTTGCGTGCAGCTGGTCTCTCAACTAAGGTTGCCAGCGCATTCCATCCGAAGTCTCTTTCTGTTTCCAAGCTGTTCATCTGGTTACCGTGGTAACAATGCCTGGGAGTCGCTTCCCAGGCGGGTAGACCTAACCGAGTGCGGCATTTTTTACGCTGTGAGTGACAAAGGAGCAAGATGAAGATCCTTCCCTCCCCTTCCCAAAACGAAACAATTGACCTCACGCACGGAATTCCAAGTGCCATACGGAAAACCCCCTTCAAACGCAGCTCGGGGATACCTCGCCCTTTCCATTTGTTCAATGTGTTCATGCGGGTGGGCATTGCGATGCTCCTGCTTCTGTTCTTTGCGGTTTGCCCAAATGGGGCGCAAGGCCAGCAGGTCGAGCCGACGCTGCCGCTTTCCCAGCGATTGACGCTCAATCTGGCAAACGGTGTGCCGCAGTACGTTTCAAATGCAGCGTCGGGTTCCAATGCGCCGCAAAGTCACTGGTGGTTCGAGAACACCAACAACTCGGCGGAGTATTCCACTCCGGATTTCGTCGAGAGCGCCGATACCGCTGCGAATTGGCAGCAGGTTGGACTACCCTACGACGCGAACATCCCGCGCACTTTCATTAACCAGACCTCGGGCGGCGGCCAGGGCTCTCTGACCGGCAACGAGAACTGGTACCGTCTGCACTTCAAGGTGGATCCGAAGTACGCGGGCCAGAAGTTCATGCTCAATATCGAGGGTGCGCACACCGGCGTCCAGGTCTTCATCAACGGAACTTTACTGCCTGGCGTCAGCGCCGTCACTGCCAACGCTCAGGCAACACACGTGGTCGGGTTCATTCCTGTGGTTGTCGATCTCACGCCCTACCTGCACACCGACGGTGCTACGGACAACGTGATTGCGGTGGACGTTTCCAGGGGTGATTCCTGGTTTGAGCAGCCCGGATTTTCCGGGGCCTTCCGTTTCGGTCAGGCTATGGCCGGCCTGTTCCGCAACGTCTATCTATATGTCACCAATCCAGTCCATATTCCCATCAATGTGTACTCCAACCAGAAAACATGGGGCACCTACGTCGGAACTGTCTCTGAGGTTCCTGCCGCTGAGGGAACTGCGACCGCGGCATCTGCGGTCGTTGAGGTGCAGACAAATGTAGTCAATGAGACGGCCAGCGCGCAGCAGGTTACTTTGACTACGCAGATCGTGGATGCGAACGGAAATGTCGTCGTGACTGCACCGCCCATCACTCAATCGGTGCCGGCGATGACTGCGGCAAGCCTTCCGGCCACGCCGCAACCGATGTTTCAGCAACTCATCACGGTTCCGAATCCGACGCTATGGTATCCCAATAATTCGACCTACGGGACGCCCTATTTGTACAAGGTCTACCACATCGTAAGCGTGGACGGCGTCGTGGTAGATTCCGCGCAAACTTCGCTCGGCATCCGCACCATCACCTGGGATGAGAACTTCCCTTACTTCAACGGGCATGCGATGTATTTATGGGGCGGGGCTGGACGCTACGACTATCCGGCTCTTGGATCATCGGTCCCCGAAGAGCAGCAGTGGCGAGATCTGGCGCAGATAGCGGCCCAGGGCGGAAATGTCTGGCGTCCCGGCCACTCGACCAGCAGCGAAGAGCTGGTGGAAGCCGCGGATGCCTATGGCATCATGATCGATCAGCCCAGCGGAGATGGCGAGGGTGCTTTCACCAACCCCTCCGCAGACGACACCACCTTGAAAGAAGAGCTGCATCGCGACATGATTATCCGCGATCGCAGTCACCCTTCCATCCTTGACTGGGAGGAGGATAACGGCGGCAATAATCCCAGCCTCGCGGATGCTCTGGCGACGATCGAAACACAGTGGGATTCGATTAATCCGCGTGCCCAGGCTTCTCGTGCCTACCTGCCCGCGTATGCCCTTGTCGACGAATGTGACGGAGCCGGGTGCGAGGTCGGGAACAAGGAGCAATTTCCGAATAACCCCGCGTTCGGAGCTGAGTACTGGGACAATGTCGGAACCGGGCGAGGCCTGGCCTGGGATTACGAACTTTTATTTGCCGCCCCCTATCTGAACGATTGGCGCAATGGCAGAGCGGCCAACACCTTTGGCATGGCGCAGTGGTATTTCGCCGATTCGCCGGGTGAAGTCAGCCTTTACGCCGAGTTTCAAAAGCAGCCCACGATGTCGAACTTCGTCCGCAGCCTGGGTTATTCCTCCGTCGATATGAACAGATTTCCGAGGCTGCTTTATTACATCTATCAAGCCAACTGGGTTCCGTACTCGATCAATCCGGTTGTTCATCTGGCGCATCATTGGAATCGCGCTTATGAGTACACCCCCGGCACCCCGATTCAGGAGAACGCTTTCAGCAATTGCCCTTCGGTTCGCCTCCTGATTAACGGAGCGGCCAAAGATCCGCTTACGGGCGCGGTCCTTGAGGACCAGACTCCCAATCCGTGGGATATCAACTCCAGCACAAACCTAACCCAGAGCACGACGGTCATTCCCGGTCAGGTTCACTGGATGGTGAACTGGACTCCGGGCACCGTAACCGCGGAATGCATCGACGCGAACGGCAACGTCGTCCCCGGAGTAGCCGACACAAGAACTACGGCCGGAGCCGAAAATAAAATCATTTTGAAAGTCGTGCCCGAGCTGGCGAAGCCGGATGGAACCAGTTTCCAATGGACCTCGAACGGTTCCGATGCGGCCTTCGTGACGGCCGAGGTAGAGGACGCGCAGGGAAATCTCGTTCCTACTGCCGCCGACAACGTCACGTTTACCGTCACGGGCCCGGCTACCTATATGGGTGGCAGTGAGCAATATGTAGCCGATCCCTCCTGGACCAGTTACTACCAGGATGCTTTCTCCAAGGCCAACAGCAATGTGATCGACGGCGTACCTTATGCCTTCTTCCATGCTCCGGGCGATCCCGAGCTGAACTTCGAAGGAGGATTGACCAAGATAGCCCTGCGCAGCACATTCACTCCTGGTACCGTGACGGTCACGGCAACTGCGCCTGGGCTGGCGAGCGGCAGTGTTCAGCTGACTTCGGTGACACCTCCGGCTCCTGCTCAGTCACAGCCACCGGCGATCATCGTGCCGCCAGTAAATACTTCGATCACAGCGGGCTACCCTGCAGCCTTTACCGTGGCCGCAAGCGGTTCGGGAACGCTTGGCTACCAATGGTATGTGAATGGAAGCGCAGTCGCCGGGGCAACTGGAACTACATACACTACCGCTGCGACGACGCTCGCCGAAAACGGCGAAAATGTCACCGTGACGGTTACAAGCAGCTTTGGCAAAGTTACTTCCACTCCGGTCACGCTTACTGTCACTGCCGGAGCCAACGTCGTTATTGCCACGCAACCTGCTTCTCAGACCGTCTCCGTAGGACAGTCGGCAACTCTTACCGTGACGGCAACCGGATCTCCCCAGTTGAACTACCAGTGGTTTGAGAACGGTGCGCAGGTTGCTTCCGGGCCGCAAAGCAGCTACACCACGCCCGTGCTTACCTCCACAGGCACACAGAGTTTCTATGTCATCGTCAGCAATCCGCTCGGCAAGGTTCAATCCTCAACCGCCGTGCTTACCGTCAGCGCACCTGCGCCGGTGAGCATCGTCACTCAACCAGTGAGTCAGATCGTCCCGGTAAATCAGCCTGCGCAGTTCACAGCCGTAGTCGCTGGCTCCGCACCCTACACATATCAGTGGCAGTTCACGCCCACCGGCGGCTCAGCCACCATTCTGATCAGCAACACGCAGACCTCCAACACCATCACCTACACCATTCCAGCGATGAGTTCCGCCGATGTCGGCGCGTATACGCTAACCGTAAACAACGCTGCTAAGGCTCCCTTAACCAGCGCCGCGGCACAACTGACGCTTGCGCCTCCAGGAGTGAATCTGGCATTGAACAGGCCTGCAACTTCCAGCAGCACGCAAAACGCCTGCACCGATGGAACGACGAGTCCGCCCTATACCGGCACGGGCTGCCTGGGACCGGAGAACGCCGTCGACGGCAACCTCGCTACCCGCTGGGGATCGGCAACAGCAGGTGCTCCTCCAACACCCCCGGTCACAGGAGTCGATCCATCCTGGCTGCAGGTGGATCTTGGTTCGGTCCAGTCATTCAATACGGTGATCATCAACTGGGAAAATGCCTACGCGTCGCAGTACCAGATTCAATACACCAGCGCCGCTCCCTCGACCAACCCAGTCTGGGAAGTGGCCTATACGAATAACTCCGGTGCCGGCGGAACGGAAACCCTCACCTTCCCTACCGTTCAGGCCCGATACATCCGCATGTACGGTACTCAGCGAGCGACCCAGTACGGGTACTCGATCTATGAGTTCCAGGTCTACAACGTTCCGCAATGCGGAGGCCCCACCGAGCGCTACACGGTCAGCTCTTCCAATCCAACGCTCGTAACCGATAACCTGCTCGGTCTTATCTGGACCCGTACCGTAAAAACTGACACCACAGCCGGCTCGCAATTCACCGGAGTCGATGCTGCGGCTTATTGCACAAGCCTCAACATGCGCGTTCCCACCAAGGCTGAAGCGCTCGGCATCAGCGGCAACAACGACGCGAGCTGTGCTTTCCCGGGAACCTGGAGTACATGGACGTCAACGGTGGATCCGGACAATGCCAGCGAGTCTGCGATCGTCAACTTCGACGGATCTACATCCTGGAATGTAACGAATAACTACCCTGGCCAGACTCTGTGCGATGCGGGCACATCGGCGGCTCAGGCGCCGGTCATCCAGACGCAACCTCAACCTGTCACTGTAAGCGTCGGCTCCGCTGCGACCTTCACGGTTGTGGCTACAGGCAAACCTGCGCCCACCTACCAATGGCTTAGGAACGGTGCGGCTATATCCGGTGCGACAGCTGCGACCTACGTCACACCGGCAACGGCAGCCACTGATAATGGCGCGGTCTTCAGCGTCTCGGTCACAAATGGGAGCGGTACCGTCACCAGCACCTCGGCCTTGTTGACCGTCACTGCCGCGTCCGGAAATCCAACTCCGCCGAACAATACCGGTAATGGGAACACCAACAGCACAGATACAGCGATCCCCGGCTTTGGAACCGGGCCCGTCCCAACCGGGCCAAATCTTGCTCTCGGCAAGACAGCGACCTCAAGCGGCAACGAGAACGATACCGTCTATGCGCCGGGCGATGCGGTCGATGGCAATCTCACCACGCGATGGTCTTCGGCCTTCGTAGATCCATCGTGGATCCAGATCGACCTCGGCTCCGTGCAAACGATCGGGCAGGTAGTCCTGCGCTGGGAGCGCGCGTACGGCGTCCAGTACCAGATCCAGGTCTCGACGAATGCGCAGACCTGGACCACGGCATTTACTCAAACAAACGGCCAGGGTGGTTCTGAAAACCTCGTCTTCCCTGCTGTAAACGGGCGCTACATCCGGATGTATGGAACGCAGCGCTCCACTCAATATGGCTACTCGCTGTGGGAGTTTGAGGTCTATGCTCCCCCCGCCAGCACCACGCCCACCAGCGGAGCGCCGGCCATCATCACGCAGCCCGCAAATCAAAGCGCCACTGTAGGCGCTACTGCCACTTTCACGGTCACTGTCGGTGGCACCGGTCCCTTCACCTACCAATGGATCAAGAGTGGTGCTGCTATCGCCGGAGCCACATCGGCGACCTACACGACGCCTCCGCTGGCCTTAACTGACAATGGTTCCATTTACAGGGTCGCAATCAGAAATGCGGGCGGCACTGTCGACTCGACCGCAGCTCTCCTCGCCGTCAGCGACGGCTACACGATCTATCCGGGTTTCATCGGGGTGGATCTCAACAACAATACCAATGGGGCCTGGACGGATGACCAGATCTACGTCACCGTGATCGGACAAGACCCGGCAACGCAACAGTACGCTTATCTCTTGCCGAACGGGACCATCGTCGATTTCACAATGCAGGACAGCAGCGCCGCAAATCATCTAACCAAGAATGGTCAGAACTTCGGCAATTACTCATTCACTCTGGCGCAAAGCACACTTTTGAAAATACCCACATTCCTTTCGGCTCGCGCTTACATTTCTCTGGGCGAGCCTCTCTATGTTCAGGTCAACGGGAACGCCGGCGGCAAGGTAACCGGCTATGCCGGGCCCAATCCGCAGAATCCCACCGATCCGAATATTGATACTCACTTCGACTGGTATGAATTCAATAATCAGAACGGCATCTTCATCAACACCACGCAAGTCGATGAGTTCGGTCTTCCCCTGCTTCTCGATGTCTGGGGTTCCGGGGGCACGTTCCACAAGCAAGTCGGCATCACTGAATCCATCGCCCAGATCGATAGCGAATTTGCCAGCCAGGTCCCGGCACAATTCCAGCCGCCAACCATGTCGAACCTGCGGATTTTCTCGCCAGGCAAACTTTCGATGGCCGCAGGAGGAGCGAACGCCAACTACTTCGACAGCTACATCTCCGGCGCATGGTCCACGTTCAGCACGACGCCGCTTTCGGTCACTCTCAATGGCCGCGAGTTCAAAGGCACAACTTCGGGAAGAACGTTCACGTTCAGTGAGGTCAACCCGGCCGCTGCCAACGCCGGCGAGACCTTCGTCGTGCAACAGCCCTCCACTCAGGATGTTCTAGGATGCGCCGGAACCATGGCCACTGGTGTTTCCGGCAGCGGCCCTCAGGTGCAGGACGAGAACGCCGTGCAATTGCAGCTCGAAAATCAAATCTGCGCGGCTATTAATCGTCACGTCCTTCTCACTCCGGCCAACTGGGCGAACGCTCCAGCTTATTACGGCGCGGCGCCAGCTAACTTCTATTCGCAGTTCTGGCATAACCACTCTGTCGGAGGGCTGGCCTACGGCTTCTCTTATGACGACAACAATAACCAAAGCACCACGATTGCCACTCCGCAGCCGGAACATATGGCATTCGGCATTGGCTGGTAGGAATTGACAAGAACATGGCGTCCGCAGCCGGGCGCCATGTTGCCCATAAATCCGGCGTCTAATTCCACCGCTTCAATCTGAACTCAGGAACGCTTCGCCTGCGATGTTGATTCCCGTATCACGAGCTCCGGTTCGAAGGAGACATTGTCCTTGAAGCCCTCGGTGCGGTTGAGACGGTTCACGATATATTGCGCGGCGTAGCGGCCCATCTCCGCCAGTGGCTGACGAATCGTAGTTAGGCCCGGAGTTAGAAATGCAGCCGCCTTGATGTCATCGAAGCCGATGACGGAGATATCTTCCGGCACTCGCAAGCCGCGATCGCGAAGACCACGAATGGCGCCAATAGCCGCGACATCATTGAAGCAGACGAGCGCGGTAAATTTCTGCTTGCCGGTAGTTAGCTTTTCGATCACGGGGTAGCCCAGCTCTGGGGTGCTGACGTCGCGGTCAAGATGCATGATCAACTCTGGATGCATTTCAAGCCGCAATTCCCCGCATACATCGACGATGCCACGCCAC
This sequence comes from uncultured Acidobacteriaceae bacterium, assembly GCA_963745105.1. Lineage (GTDB taxonomy): Bacteria > Acidobacteriota > Terriglobia > Terriglobales > Acidobacteriaceae > Silvibacterium. Next base: position 33,511 of record CAVUWQ010000021.1, on the reverse strand, counting down.
CGATCTTCCGAATCGGAGCTGAACGGCTGGCCATGCATAAAGGCGATCCGGCGATGCCCGAGCGAATAAAGGTGGTGAAGCGTGAGTTCTGCAGCCCTGCGGTGATCGAGAGAGATATTTGTAACGTTTTTGATATGCCGGTGTCCGGCTACGGCTACGACAGGGACGGGCAGCGGATGTTCCAACGCCGTGTCGATGCAGATGAGTCCCTCGGCGCCTTTTGCCACCAGCTGTTTGCTGTACTGTTCGATCAGGTTGGGCCGATGCCGGTGATGCGCAGTGTAGTAGAAATAGCCGGCGTTCACCAGGCAATCACCGGCTCCAGTCATGATTTCCGTATGGTATCCATCGCTAAGTACTGGAACCATGATGCCGATGTTGAGGGTCCGGCTGCTGCGAAAGGAGCGCGCCACCAGGTTGGGCTGGTAGTTGAGCAGCTTGGCCGCTTCTTTGATGCGACGCCTGGTCTCCTCGGGAATCGAACGTCCCGGTGTATCGTTCAGAACCACCGAGATGGTGGAAGGATTTAACCCGAGGTACTCGGCGAGATCCCTGAGACGTACGGGTTTCTCCGGCGCAGGCTGTTTTGATTTCGTACGAGCAGCAGCTTTGGTGGTCTTCTTTACGCTGGATGAGCGGCGCAATTTAAGTTTGACCATCCTTTGGTGGGCGCTGTGAACCAGGCTTCAGAAAAGTTGCCACATGTTCCGTACACGTTCCCGAGCGGAGTGCATCTCGGTTGCTGCTTGCGTCAAATACTACGGCATACCGCTGGCATATCAAACTTCTTTCCATGTGAAGGTTGCAACGCTATTTGACGGGAGCTTCACAGAGAGAGCTTTTCCGGAGCACGAGCACTCCACAACGCGCTCATTTCCCTCGTTAGCCACAGCCAGCACATAGCTCCCGTCGGGATTCCGGAAAGCGGCATGTTCAACCCCGGGAAGTTCTCCTTTTGAAGCGATGACCTGAGCTCCGCGGCGAATGAATTTGGAATAGTGCGCGAAGGCCCAGAACTGGCCGCTGCGCGTAATGGCGCCTGTTTTCGAATCTACGGTCACTAATCCGCCGCACCGGAATGGTCCGATATTCGGCGTGCCATTTTCATCGAGAACCAGATTCCACGACACGATGCAACGCGCCCAGTTCTTTAAAATGCGGGCGAAGGTACCGGACCATTTCGCGGAATCGGTCGCATAATTCGGGTCCGTGATGTCAGGCCCGCCTTCCGTCCAGTAAGCATGTTTGGATGGGAAGGCATTATGGACGCGGGTCATGGCCGTAGGTTCGCCCATGTAGCCGTGCCATGCGACGCCGTCGACATACTTGAATACGTCCGGATCGCTTAATTCATCGAGAACGCGGCCGGCAAGATCGTAGTTGTGATCGAGAATCCAGATCTTGGTATCGATCGCTGATTTCTGCAACGCTGGTCCAAGAAAGCCCTTGATGAAACCCGTTTCATATTCCTGCCCCCAAAGCGCCGCCGGCATCCGTCCGTCCTGGTCGGTATCGACCTCATTTTGAGAGGTGATGGCGCCGATCCGCACGCCGGCAGTGGTGTACGCCTGCAGAAACTTCACGAAATATTCGGCATAGGCCGCAAAATACTTATTGCGCATGGAGCCACCCAACATGGAACCGCCCGCCTTCATCCATCCTGGAGGACTCCAGGGTGTGGAGAAGTAAAACATCTCCGGGTTAAGCTGCTGCGCAGCGCGAAGCGTTGGCAGGATATAAGCTTCATCGTGAGCGGTGCTGAACGATTTCAATTCCGGATCAGGCGTCTGGGTATCATCAAAGCTGTAGACGCTTCGCGAGTAATCGCTGGCTCCGATGCACGTCCTTCCCATCGACAGCTGGAGGCCGTCCGGGCCGACCAGTTCGGATAACAACTTCTGGCGGTCGCCCGCGTTCATCCTGCTGAACAAGTAACAGGACGCGTCGGTGAATGCTCCGCCAAATCCCATGATGCTCTGAAAACTTTGCGAGGGGTCTATCTCAATCGACTGCGAAGTGGATGCAGCCGATTGCCACGGCTGGATCTGAATCTCCTGCAGGTGCTGCTCGCCGGTGGTCAGCCAGGCGCGCGGTTGGCTGAACGAGCGAAGGCCCGAGGTTGCAGCCAGAAGACGGTTCGAGCACAGAGCAGAAGCAACCGAAACTCCGGTCTGCCACATAAAAGCACGACGAGAACGAACTGACATGAGTCAACCCCTGCAATGAGCGATTTGCGACATGGTTCGAGCGATGATCCTAGACAAACGTTTCTAATAGTACATTACAAACGAACAGTTACCCGCCCGAATATGCTTTTGTTTCTTATTCTTCGAGACAGGCCACTCCTGCGCTTTTACACAATCGATTGTCTTATCAAATTACCAACCTCATTCGCCACTTGACAATCGTTATCACTGCGCGCTGTAATGCGCTTCGCATGCTCAAAAAACATTAAACAAACGATTGTTTAATCTGACATGCAACTGGAAACGCCGAGGTTGGCGACACCAGCCGGCTGCCATTTTTCCGGGTATCCGCTCCCGGATGATTGGCGCCTCCGTATATATGGCGGGCTCGCAGAAACCGCACAAGAAACTTGTTTGCTTAGCAGCTTTTGGAGGCACTATGAGACTTACGAAGGGTTGGGCCTTGACGGCCCTATGTCTTGTCTTGGGCAGCGGGATGAATCTCCTGCTCGCGCAAAGCACCAATTCCGGCGACATCCGCGGTGTCGTCACCGACGCCACCGGCGCAGTGATTCCAGGTGTCACAGTTACCGTGCTCAACGTCCAAACTGGAGTCTCGAAAGATTTTCCGACGAACCAGGACGGACTGTACGACACCTCCTCGATTGTTCCTGGAGATTACAAGCTCACGTTTCGTACCAATGGCTTTGAGGAGCTGGTTCGCGGCCCAATCACGCTGCAAGTGGGACTCACGACCGTGAACGCCCAGTTGAAAGTGGGCTCAACCCAGCAAATGGTGACCGTCACCACCAATGTCCCCTTATTGAACACGGAAACAGGCGATCAGACCAGCACCTTGAACTCGAAGGATATGGCGCAGCTTCCGAACATCGCCAGCTCGAATGGGCCGGACTGGGAGAACTTCATGATCCTGCTCCCGGGCGCCGCGGGCACTCCGGGATCGAATGCCGGTTCCTCGAATCCCGGCCAGGCGGTATCGACCAACGGCAATATGCCATTCAACAACGTCCTTGCCGATGGCGCCTCCACCACGCTGCCTTCCAGCCAGAACGCCAACCCCGCTGTTTTTGAAGATGTCGATGAACTTCAGGTCTCGCTATCCTCGTTCTCGGCGCAGTATGGCGTTGGCGGCCTGATCATAAACCAGATCACCAAGGGCGGCACCAGCCAATTTCACGGATCGGGTTATGAGTATTTCCAGAACGATGCGCTGAATGCAGCCAACTACGGATTTGGCAGCAAGGTCGAGGTTCCATTCCTTCGCTACGACAATTTCGGCGGCACCATTAGTGGCCCGGTTGCCCTTCTCGGGCTGCGCAAGAAGGCTTTCTTCTTCTTCGGCTACGACCAGATCATCGACAACACGGTCAGCGCTTCGTTCCAGACCGTACCCACTCCCGCGATCATGGCCGGTGACTTCACCGGATCTTACCCGCTTTACGATCCTACGACCCAGACTATTGCCTATGACACGAAGGGAAATCCGTATCCAGTCCGGCAGTCGTTCTTAAGCGAATACGGCAGCAATGCCATTCCCGCAAACCTGATCGATGCCGTATCGGCAAAGTTCCAACAATACTACCCGACCGCCTCCAACCACATACCCTACGGTCATTTCGTCAATGGCAATTTGCTGACCACTGGCGTCCTGCAGAACAACTTCTACTCACAGGTTCCCCAGCCCCGCCCATGGAGACGTTATTTCGGAAGGCTGGATTACGACATCACGCCGAACAATCGCCTGACCATGTCCGATACACAGGGTGATGAACTTGAAAATGGCGACAACGCGGTAACCGCCTGCCCCATCGGCTGCCAGTTCGGTGATGTGGATAACAACAACGCGCAGATCACCGATGTTTGGAATATCAGCTCGCACACCGTTAACGAAGCCAGAATGGGTTACACCAGCCAGCTGAACTTCTTCTCCGACCAGGGAACCAACACCGGTATTCCCGGCAAGCTGGGTTGGCAGTTTGCGAAAGCCAATGTTCTGCCCTCGGTTCAGTTCCAGCGCAATTATCCCTACGCATGGATCGAGCCAGCTACGAACGCGGAATACAAAGAGTTCGTCTTCGACCCGTCGGACGTAGTAACCATGATCCGCGGCAAGCACATCCTGCACTTCGGCGGAGAGTTCACTTTCTACCGTGACGACGCCACGCCCTGGGGCAACATCAACGCCGGCACCCTGCAGTTCGACGGCGTGTACACCGAGAATTGGACGCTCGATTCGCAGGGCATCGCCTCACCTAACACGTCAAGCGGCGAAGAATATGCAGACTTCCTCCTCGGCCTCGCTCAGAACTGGAACGCTGGTGTCACACCGGAGTATGGTGCGCGCCTGAAGAAGCCGCAGATGTTCGTCCAGGACGATATCAAGCTGAAACCGAATCTCACGGTCAATCTCGGAGTGCGCTATGAGATCAGCCACGGTTTCAACGAAATCAGAGGCAACGAAGCCACCTTCGATCCAACCGTGATCAATCCTGCGACCAACACTCCCGGCGCCTACTGGTACGGCAGCACGCACGCCAACGGACGCGACTCCCTGCAGGACGACGTGTACAGCACGGTACTCCCGCGCGTAGGTGCATCGTGGTTGGCAAGGCCAGACACTACCGTTCGCGGCGGGTTCGGTCTCTACTCCTATAACTACAGCCTGGATAACTACGGCAGCGGCATGGGAGGCGCAGTCTCCTCATCCGGAAGCTTCAATGATCAATCCAACGGCATCTATCCGACGGTAAAGTTCGGTGGTACCGGCAATGTATATGGAACGGCCACCCCGCTGCCTTACACTGCAGCCTCCACCGATCCGACGCGCTTCAATGGCCAGGGCGGAAGCTACAACGATTTCCACACTCCGATTCCGAAGATCTGGCAGTGGAACTTTGGCCTCGAACGCCAGCTGGGTGCGAACTTCGTAACCACGGTGACCTACGTGGCAAGCCACGGCTTCAATCTCACCTTTCCAACGGATATCAATGCAGTACCTGAGGATAAGCTGTCGTCCAACGATACCCAGTATCGTCCCTACTCGAACTTTCAAGGGATTGGCGGCAACCTGTATCAGGCAATCTCCAACTACAATTCGTTACAAACGACGATTACGAAGCGCCTCAGCAATGGGCTCAGCTTCAGCTTCAACTATGTCTGGTCGCATATGCTCGATGATCAGGATTCATCGGGATGGGGAAGCCACTCCGGTCCCCAGAACTATCAGCATGTGAGCAGTCTCACCCTGAATCAGTCCTCCAAAAACTACGGTCCATCCAACTTCGACATCCGTAACAGCTTCAAGGGGTATGCGGTTTACGAATTGCCATTCGGCAGAGGAAAGATGTTCCTGAATCAGAGTCGTCTGCTCGACGGAGTTGTCGGCGGCTGGCAGATCTCCGGAACGATTGTTGAATCTTCAGGCAATCCCTTCCAGGTCTTCGGCAACGGCAACACCTACACCCAGGCCGGCTCTCAATATCCCAATCGCAATGCAGCCGTCGGCATCAAGCCCCAGGGCGGCCGCACTTACAACGAGTGGTATAACCCCGCCGCGTTCTCTGCTCCTGGGAACGGCAACTTCGGAACATTGGGACGCAACCCGCTGGTCGGACCGGGACTCAACTACGTGAATATGTCGGGTGGCAAGACGTTCACCATGCCCGGCGAGCGCGTCAAGCTTCAGATTCGTTGTGACGCGCAAAACGCTTTCAATCATCCGAGCTTCGGAGTTCCCAACGGAACCCTCGCGACTCCCGATACCAACGGCAACTACACCGGCCCCACCACCGGGCAAATCAATAGCCTGACGGTGGGGGGACGTTCCGTGCAGTTGGGCGCCCGGTTGTCGTTCTAATTTCTGGCCGGCCTTTCTTGGCCTCCTTGAAGAGACGGTGATGTCTAGCCGTCTCTTTTTGTTTTTCGGATATGAGCGGTGCTGAATCTGTATATGATCTGGATGTCATGAGTGCAAAGCAGGGAATGACCCTCCTGGGTCTCGCTTCTTTATTAGGAATTCTGAATTGTCTAGCCCAAACTTCACAGCAACAGGAGCTCCAGTCACATCTTCAGAAGGCGGAAGCCTTTCTGAAGCAGAAGCAGCCGGAGCAGGCAATCCCTGAGCTCGAAGCCGTAGTGGCAATTGATCCGAAGAATACCGACGCGCAGGGCAATCTCGGTGTTCTCCTGTTCTTTCGTGGAGAGTATGCGAAGGCGATTCCCCATCTGCAGGCTGCGCTGGCCGCTCAGCCCGGCCTCAGCAAGATCGAGGGACTGCTGGGTATCGCAGAAAAAAATGTAGGCGAGCTTCCCGAAGCACGTAAACATTTGGAAGCCTCATTTCCGCTTCTTCAGGATGAGAAATTCAAATCGCAGGTTGGACTGCAGCTCATCGAGATTTATACGGCAACCGGAGATCTGGAGAAGGCAGCTTCCATCATCGCTGAACTTCGGCGGGCAAATCCTGAGGATGCCGAGTTGCTCTACGCTTCCTACCGAATTTATTCCGATCTCGCCGGAGAATCGATGTTGACGCTTTCGCTGGTCGCTCCCAACTCCGCCCAGATGCATCAGTTGATGGCCCATGAGGAGTCAAGGCAGGGAAATACCAACGGAGCCATCGCACAATATCGCAAGGCCATTGCCCTCAATCCGCATCTTCCAGGTGTTCATTTCGAACTTGCCGGGCTGCTGAATACTGCGAACGATCCGAAGGTGAAACAGGAGGCACTCAGCCAATACCTGGAGGCGCTGCAACAAAATCCCCGCGATGTAAAAACTGAGATCGATCTCGGAGACATTTATCTGCAGAAAAGCGATCTGCCACAGGCATATTCGCACTATGCGAAGGCAGTCGAGCTGAATCCCGACAACGCTGAAGCCAACTTCGGCCTGGCGAAAGCTTTGATCGCGATGGATCAAAAGGCAAAGGCGCTGCCGGTCCTGGAGCGCGCCGTACAGCTGGAACCTACCAATCCCACGGCTCACTACCGGCTGAGCACGCTCTATCGCGAAGAAAACCGCAGCGAAGATGCCAAGCGGGAGTTGGACCAGTTCCTGAAATATAAGCAGATGAAGGAGAAGCTGCGCGCCATCTACAAAGAAATGCAGATTCAGCCTGATCAGATTCGCGAAGATGAAAAGACGGAGAAGTAGCCGTGGGTGCTGACAGGTGAGGTGGCCTCTCAAGGCAAGCGGCGGTGCGATGCGCATCGCAGCAGCGTCGCTCTTCTTAATATGTAGTCTGCTTAAATCTCCCGTGGCCGCTCAAATGGGTAACGGGACTAACTCCCATGCAGCGAATCGAGCGCGTTCGGGGGATGCTAAAACGGCGTCCTTGCCGCAGTTGGTGGACATTACTCCGTCCACCGGCATTAGATTTGAACATCACTCCAGCCCCGAGCAGAAATATATCGTCGAGTCCATGAGCGGGGGTGTGGCCCTCATTGACTATGACCGTGATGGATGGCCCGATATCTACTTCACGAATGCGCAGAGTGTGGACTCCGCCCTCGCCGGTGAAAAGGCCCGAAGCGCCCTCTACCACAACAATCACGACGGAACCTTTACTGATGTGAGCGACAAAGCCGGGGTCGCCACCCCTTGCTGGGCCATGGGCGCGGTGGTCGGCGACTACAACAATGACGGCTGGCCGGACCTGCTCGTCACTTGCTTTGGCGGCGTCGTTCTTTATCGCAACAATGGTGACGGAACCTTCACCGACGAAACCAAAGCTGCCGGTCTTGATAAAGATTCCCTGTGGGCCACCGGAGCGGCCTTTGGAGACTACGATGGGGATGGCTGGGCCGATCTCTTCGTCTCTCACTATGTCGACTTCAGTCTTCATGATCTGCCCGCCTTCGGGTCCGCCAAAACCTGTAAGTATCTGGGCATCGACGTCCAGTGCGGCCCTCGAGGTCTCAAGGGCGCGCCCGACAATCTCTACCGCAACAACCACGACGGAACGTTCACCGACGTGTCCAAGCAGGCGGGAGTCGACGACCCCAAGCATTTCTTCGGACTGACTTCGATCTGGTCCGACTTCGACGGAGACGGCAAACTCGACCTCTTCGTAACCAACGATGGCCAGCAAAACTATCTCTATCACAACAACGGCGATGGCACGTTCACCGACATCGCCTTTCAAGCCGGGGTCGCCGCGAGCGAAGATGGTGTCGAACAGGCGAACATGGGCATCGCCAACGGAGATTACCTGCACACGGGCAGGACGTCACTTATCATTTCTCACTTCGACAATGAATATGCGGCGTTTTATCGCAACGACGGCAAGATGAACTTCACGGATGTGTCGGATCCCTCTGGCATCGCCGCCGCTACCAAGGGATTTGTGGGCTGGGGAGACGGCTTCGTCGATTTCGACAATGATGGCTGGCTGGACTTCTTTCTGGTCAATGGCCACGTCTATCCACAGGTTGACAATGCACACGCGGCTGCACACTATCGTGAGCCCAAGCTCCTATTTCTTAACCAACACGATGGCTCGTTTCGAGACGTTAGCCGCGAGGTGGGGCCGGCGGTGCAGATACCGCAAGTAAGCCGCGGAATGGCGATGGGCGATCTCTTCAACGACGGGAAGATCGAGTTGGTAGTCGAAAACCTGGTTGGGAGACCAATGATACTTCGCCCCGAAGGCGGCCCGCGTAATCATTGGATAAGCTTTCAGCTGGAAGGTGCGCGTGGTGACCGGCTCGCCCTCAACGCGAAGGTTGAAATCGCAGCGGGTGAACTCACACAGACCGGCGAAGTCATCAGCGGAGGAAGCTATCTTTCACAGAATGATTTGCGCCTCCACTTTGGGCTCGGAAGCAACACGCGCGTGGAGAAAGCGAAGATTGTCTGGCCCGACGGAACGACAGAGATGCTCACCGGTCTCGCTGCGGATCGTTTCTACACTGTCCGCGAAGGATCAGGGGTCATCGCATCCGCTCCTCCGGCAGCTGAAACCGCGCATCGACCCAGGCCGTAAACAGGCCGCGAATGAGATGTCGTCGACTCGGGATAATCCCGACAGCAGGGTGCTTTGTGTATCTGATTACGCATCTACTTACGCATCTGCGGCGGCAACCTTCAACATGAAGCTGCGCGGCAATAGGACAATCAACAGCGAAAACAAGAGCATAGCCACATCCGCGCCCAGGCACACCAGCAATCCGGCCCGCAGGGAATGGGTGCTTGTGGATACCAGGCCCATAACCCATGGAAGGACTGCCCCGCCAAAACCGGCGATGGCAAATACCCAGCCGGCGTTTTCGGTTTCACCAGCACTCGCCAGGAACAGCGAAATGGTGAGAGGAAAAATTGGCGCCAATGCCAGCCCTGTGCAGCATGCTCCCGCCAGCAGAACTACCGGGCTGTGGGCTCGCGCCAGCATCACGATTCCTATCGATGCACCGGCCAGGGAAAACAGCTGTAACCTGATTTCCTTTATATGCAAAAGGACTACCGGAGCGAGGCCCCGCCCCAGAAGTAGCGCGGCCCAGAAGCATGCGGCAGCCAGATTCCCCTTGCCGAAATCCCACCAGACGGCGCGCGAGGCGTAGGCGCTCATCCAGTTGCCGATTGCAGATTCGGTGCCCACATAGAAAAAGGCAATTCCGGAAAAGAGGATGATGCTCGAAGCCTGCGATTTCTTCACCGCCGCTGAGAGCATGCCTGGAGGAGGTGAAGCCGGATAGTTGCAACGAAGAACAAGCATCGCAAAGGTCAAACTCAGCAGCGCTGCGGGAACACATAAGAGAGCCAGTGAAAAATTATCCGGCAGCCGCGAAACGAGCAAGGGGCACGCGGTAGCGCCGATACTCCAACTGAAGTTCGAAAGCGAGAGCACGATCCCACGAGAGTCTGGAAATATTCGTCCCAGAAGCATGCTCGAGGAGGTCATCACCATCCCCAATCCCAAACCGAAGCAGCAAATGACCGGCACGGCGAGTATGTCTGGAACGATCGTCAGTGCTATGGCGCCGACAGCCATGAGTGCGTAACCACACACCAGCGTGTATTCAAAGCGGCGGCGCACAAAAAGCGCGCCCGTGGCGCTAGACAGGAATTGCGCCATCAGCAATGTTCCGCACTGGCTGTCCTGCAAATGATGAAGAGCGGCAATTCGCGGTAGCACTGCGCCCAGCAGCACGGTCATCGCGCCCGTATAAAGAAATCCGCTGTACAGTGGCAGCGTCGACGACTTCAATTGCGTCGACCAGAACTGTCCAAGCCTGCCGCCGGTGGTGGGATTATCCTTTTTGCCTGTCACAGAAAAAATCGCCCTGGGAAAGGCGATTCATAACAGATTTCCGGCATAATTCGCAACACGGCTCCTGATCTGAACGTCAGGCTCGCCGTATCAAATGTTTGCGAAGGTCAATAGCGCATCTGGAGAAATGGTCAAAAACCCGGGCTGGAGAGTTCGATTCGCCATGAAATCTACTGGGGAGTCAATTTGATGCACGCGGCGAATCCACGCTCGGCGTTCGTCGAGCAGTAGAAGCAACAGGCGTGCGAGTCCGTATTCTCTCGCCCGCCTGTTGCTTCCTTAGAAGGTAAAGCGAGCGCCAAACTGAAATTGACGGGGGGTGTTGACGGTAGCGGTAATCTGGCCAAAGGTCGCAGCCACGGAAGGCTGAGTCTCAACGGCGGAGATGGTGGGAGCGTTGGCGTTCGGAGTCCCTAGTTGCGGTCTGTTGGCGATGTTGTAGGACGCTACCTCAAAGCGCAGTGCACGTTCTCCGCCGAGAGTGTAAGTCTTGTACAGCGAGAGATCCACGTCGTTCGATCCCATGGTGCGGACATTGCCCAGGTATGCCGGAGCGCTTCCCGGTACGAATGGGGTGGCAGGAAGTGCGAAGCAGTCGGGCTTGAACCAGGCGCTCGCTGTATGTGGCGCTCCCTTGCTTGGGTCGCAGGTAAGATCCGCCCGCTGATTGAAATAAGAGGTCGGGTATCCCGCAAGAGGCGAAGCAATCGGAACGCCGGTGCTCAAATACAGAATGCCGTTCACGGTCCAACCGCCAACGATCGCGTTTCCGATCCTGCTCAGATCGAGAGCCCTTCCCTGCCCGATCGGCAGATCGTAGGACACATTTCCCGTGAACTGAAACTTCACGTCCTGCGGGCTGACGGAGTGCTCGTATTCGAGGTTTTTCCAATCCTGAGCCAGACCAAGGTGCGTTCCCACAAACCCCAGCGGAGGATTGCCATCGTCAGTGACAAGTTTTGCCCAGGTGAATGAGGCCAGCGTGGTGAAATGCTTTGTCAGCCGCTTCTGCACCTTGGTCTGCAGTGAACTGTACTCGGAGTCGCCGCCGGGATAACCATGCACTACGACACCGTTGCCCGCGCCGTAACTGCCGTTGCCGAACTGCGGATATTCCTGCAACGAAACCCACAGCGGCACCGTGGCCGATCCATAATTCGAATTGGTCTGCGGCTGAGTCGGCGCCCAGGTATTCGGCACCATGGCGCAATTCGGGTTCGAGGTGTCGACGCAGAGCGAGTATCCGTACTTTCCAATCGTGCCCAGGTCGAGTTGGTTCAAGTCAGCAGTAGCCAGCGGCAGGAAGAGACCTCTGCTTCCGACATAAGCGGCACTCAGAATCACCTGATGAGGCAGTTCGTACTCCAGACCGAAATTGAAGTTGTAAACGAGTGGAGTGCGTTGCGAGTGAAGCACGGTATTCAAAGCCGTCCCCAGGTTATTCGCGAGTCCGGTCGGCGAAGTAAGCAGTTGTACCACTCCGTTGGGAAAAGGATTGCTCAGTGAGTAGATGCCGGTCGTGCTTGCCGCCGGGCTGCCGGCAGCCGCCCCAACGCAGCCGGATGTCCCGTTGTAGGTGGTATTGCCGTCTGCATTGAAGCAGGTGGCGTTCCATGTCGTAGAGGACGAGAAGCCATCGCTATCCTGGCCGACGCCGGCGACCATGTGTGTGCTCGGACCGAAATAGAAGCCCGAACCGCCGCGCACGACAAGGTGTTCCGCCGGCTGCCAGGAGAAACCGAGGCGAGGGCCAAAGTCCTTCAGGTTCGTATCAAAGGGCGAACGGTGGTTGTTGCTCGCATAGACCTCCGCTCCTGTATAAGAAACGCCATCCGCGGTATTTCCTACGGAAGTATTGAAGTACTCCAGTCGGTTATACCGCTCGGTGCGGCCGCCGAAGATGTCCCAGCGCAGGCCTGCGGTAATCGTGAGTTTCTTTGTCGGGTGATAGGTGTCTTCGACGAAAGACGCATAGTACGGGCTGGACTCGGCCGCGAAGATGTCCTTGGTAAAGCTGGGGTATCCATTCGACTCTGTGCCCGGCTCGGTGCCGATACCGGCCAGGAAGGAGGCAAAGTCGCTGCCGCCGATGGCGCTCGCCGTGGATTGATCCGTTCCGCTGATATCGAATGCATAGGAGCCGGAGGGCGCGGGTGGCTGGCCCACATTCAGGAACCGCTTCATGTATTCGAAGCCGAAGTTGATATCGTGCTTGCCTAGAGCCTTAGTCAATGACACGCTCACATCGCTGTTCTCGCTGGCATATTGAAAGGTGTTGTAGTCCGCTGTGCCGCCCACGCCCCCTCCCACATCAGCAAAGGTGACGAAGGGAAGCAGCTTGTAGACTTCCTGCGCCGCGAGTGAAGCGGGAAAACCCAGTGAGGTAATATCGGTACCATTCTGCGCCGGATCGCCGCCCTGGTTTTCATAGTGACGGGTAAATGAGTAGCGAAGCTGCAACACCGTGGTTGCATTCAGCGTGTAGTCGTCGGCCAGCAGAATGTTACGCCCGTTGGTCACGTTCTGGGCATAGTTAAGGTCCCACTCATTGCCAAAGGCGTTGAAGGTGGAATTGAATAGCCGGTCGAAAGAGAAGCGCCCAAAGATGCGCTGCTTTTCGCTTTGCGTCCAGTCCAGGCGGACATCGAACCGCTGCGCCGTCGTGGGATCGAGTCCCGGCACATACAGGTTGTTCACCGCGCCGGTCGGGTCACTGTCGCAGGAGGCGCCCACATTGCATTTGGGCATCTCGGAAAGAAACTTCACAGCAATGGGGTTGGGATTGGCGATCTTGTTCCCGGTAAATGGCTGGCGTGTGCCGTCCGGGTTGTCCGGTTTGGTTGGGTCGTAGATGGTAAAGGAATCGTTCGAGAAATCGCCGGTGCGCTCCGCGCTGGTGGGCACCGTAAATATGTTCGACCCGTCGAACTGCTGCTGCTGCGTCGCCTCGTAGTCAGCAAAGAAGAAAAGCTTGTCGTGCAGGATGGGGCCGCCGATCGCACCGCCTTCCTGATAGCGATGGAAGGACGGAGACGTATTGGCCTGGCCGTTTCCTATCTGGCTCTGCTTGTTGAAATATTCGTTCGCGGCCAGCACGTCGGGGCGAAGAACGGTGAAGGCGTCTCCGTGGAATTTGTTGCCGCCGGCCTTGGTCGCCAGGCTGATGACGCCCGCGCCGCCGCTCTGATACGACGCCGGAGTGTTCTGCGTCTCAACTCGTACCTCATCCACGTCATCTTCGGGAATTTCGAGAGCCGGAATGATCGCTCCAGCATTGTTTTCTGAAATTCCCACCGGGCTGCCATCGACCATGTAATAAACCGATCCGACAATCGCTCCGTTGATGGTGTACGACGATACGTCGACTCCGGGACGGCCGCTCGAGATGTTCTCGATGGCAAACGAGCTCGAAGAGTTGTTGGCCCCGTTTGCAGGAGTGACACCCGCGCTCAGCTGAATCAGGTCATAGACATTTCGTGTCAGCAGAGGAACGCGGTCGATCGTCTCGGCGGTAATCAGTTGCCCGACGGTGGAGTTGCTGGGTTCGACAAGGTCGGTTCCCTGGGTGACCTTCACCACTTCCGACGCGGAGCCCAGTCGCAGCGCGATGTTGACCAGCGTGACTTGATCCACCGTGACTGTGACATTTTCCTGTGCGACGGTCTCAAAGCCGTTCGCGCCTGCGGTCACCTGATAGGTTCCGGGATTGAGCGAGATGAAGGTGTAGATTCCCGCCGCGTTGGTCAGCGTGTGCTGTGTTGATCCATTCGCACGATTGAGGAGCGTGACATTTGCTTTCTGAATGACAGCTCCGCTTGGATCCGTAATCGTGCCGTTGATGCTACCGCGTCCGGCCTGTGCCCACGCGTGCCCCGCGGCGAAAACAACTAATCCAAAGCCAAGGATCATTCGAGCGAGACGCGCGAAAGCGAGGTCCATACGGGTAGAGGTCATTAGCGTCTCCAGGACTTTAGACTCAATGATTGATTCGAATTGAAACGTTTGAATAAGGGAGAATGTGAATGTAGGATGAAACCCCTGGCAAGTCAAGTGGAAAATTGGTGGGCTACCGGTTCGTCTGCGGCGCCGGGCTAAACCCAAACGCGGAGGGAGAAAATTGGCACAACGTAAATCCGGTCACGTGACTTTGCAGGATGTCGCACAGGCGTGTGATCTTTCCGTGTCCACGGTTTCGATCGTCTTGAGTGAAGCTCCACTGTCTAAGAACGTGGCCGCAACCACGCGGCAGCGTATTCTCGCCAAGGCCGCCGAGCTTGGCTACCATCCTGACGCTTCGGCGCGATCCCTGCGGCGGCGGCATAGCCAGACAATAGGCGTACTCGCCTACGACCTCTCCGATCCCTTCTGCATCCCTGTCATACGCGGCATTCAAACTGGTCTTCAGCCTGCGAATTATCTTCCCCTGCTGATGGACGCGCAGGCGCAGCGCAGGCTCTTCGACAGTTATCTGAAGATGATTCTCGAACAGCGCGCCGAAGGCGTCATCGTGATCGCGAGCTGGGTCTTCGAGGAAGCAAAGCTGCTGGCCGATATCGAGAAGAACCATGTTCCAATTGTGATTCTCGGTCGCGATCAGACTCGATTGAAAATCAGTTCGGTGCTTGTAGACAACGAAGCGGGAGGCGCCATGGCGGTGGGCCATTTGCATCAGCTGGGGCATCGCCAAATCGCGGTCATCCGGGGCCCGGTGGAGCTGTTCGACAGCGAACCGCGATGGGCCGGGGTTCAACGCGCCGCCCGGGAGTTCGGTATGAAGCTCGACAAGCGCCTGGTATTTCGTCTGGCTGGATTGGGCGGTCCAACCTCAGGCTTCGAGGGAGGTCTGCATATTGCAAAGGAGATGCTGGCGACCGGCCGGAAATTTACAGCCGTCGTCGCCTTCGATGATCTGACGGCCCTGGGTGTGGTCCGCGGTCTCACCGAAGCAGGGTTGCGTATCCCCGAAGATTGCTCGGTAGTTGGCTTCGACGATATCGTGCACGCCTCTGTTGCCACACCGGGCATCACGACCATCCGGCAGCCGCTGCGAGCCATGGGACTGCTTGCCGCGGAGTGGGTTCTCGATGCACTCAGAGCGGGGCAATCGCAGGAAGCCAACTTTCTCCGGCTGAATATGCTGCATCCGGAACTGGTCGTAAGAGCATCTTCGGCGAGTCCGGCCCGGTGAAACTCACTATCCGGCGGCGCGCCGCGCGCAGTTCGACAATGCCTCTGCTGGATTGCGCAACCATGGGGTCGACACGCATGGCTTGACCTGCTGCGAAAAAACACGCGGACAACGCGTCTCGCCGCTTCCCTCTTGAGCTTTGCTGCCCTCGAATCATCTCCATCCACTCGCGATCAAGTAGTGGAGCAAGCGGCCGCACGTTCGGTAACTCCCGTTTTCGGCAATAATGGATTTGTTGCATGGCTGCGCCATTCGCAAGTACAGCAATTTTGCGCATGTAATTGCGTTTCAATTGTCATCCGGCTGGGGACCCTTTGAGCTTTCGTAAATACCTTGTGATTCTCTCTATGATGTTGTTCGGGGCCAGCGGAGACGCACTGTTGGCGCGCGGCATCAGACAGACCGGCGCCATCGACATTCATCACATCTTCAATGTCTTCGGTGCGCTGGCCAGTCCTTATATTCTTCTTGGAATTCTCTCCCTTCTTGTTTTCATGGGGAGCTACATGACGGCGCTCTCCTTCGCTGATCTCAGCTACGTGATGCCGGCCACAGCCGCCAGCTACGTACTGATGACGCTGCTCTCCATCTTCTGGCTGCACGAGCACGTCGGCCCACAACGCTGGTCGGGGATTTTGTTCATCGTCATTGGGGTCGGTTTGGTTGCCGGAGAGCCATTGCGCACCGGCGACCAACCGGCGGCCGTGTCCGGCATCGAAGCTGATGGGGGGCGGAGATGAGAGTGCTCTATACGTGGGTCTGCATTCTGATTACCGTCTGCGCTGCCACAACCGGCGATGTTCTAGTCGCGCTTGCTATGCGTCGCATCGGAGACCTGGGCGAATTTCGCCGCCACCGGGGATGGGTACCGATGCTTCTTCGCGTGCTTTCCAGTGGTGTGCTTTTTGCCGGAATTTTCTTCATGGCAGTCGCGTTTTTCAGCAACCTGATTGGCCTCTCGTGGGCCGACCTCAGCCTGATGGGCCCTGCTTCGGCCGCGCTCACCTACATCACCAACGCCCTGGCTGCGAAATTTTTTTTACATGAAAATGTCAATCGCCGGCGCTGGCTAGCCACCATCTTTGTGTTTTGCGGAGTTTTGATACTCACCCACACCTGAGCTGGACGCAGGCTCGCACAATATCCATCGCGACCATGCGATTGAGGAGAATCAGATTCATGATTTCGTACCCCTCGAATTCCGGCACTACGCCGGGTTCCGATGCCACGACGATCACGAACACAAATGCCGTCACAACAGAGCAGTCAACCCGCAGGTTGAGTAACTGGCGAATCTCGGTTCTGGTGCTCTCCGTATTGTGGGCGATCATTTACATGGTCGGGCTCTCGTGGCCTGCACTGCTGGACGACGTGGACACGGTACATGCTGAGGCCGCGCGCGAAATGCTGCAGCGTCACGACTGGGTCACTCTGTATACCAATGGCTTCCGCTACCTGGAAAAAGCGCCGGTGATGTATTGGTGTCTGGCGACCAGCTACAAAATTTTCGGCATCAGCAACTGGAGCACGCGTTTTCCGCTCGTGCTGGGCGTGCTGGCATTGGTTCTCGCCACCTACGGGCTGGGAAGATTCATCTATGGCGAATCGGGCGGTTTCTGGTCTGGCTTGACGCTGGTTACATCGCTCGGCGTCTATGTCTTCACTCGTTTTTTAATTCCCGAAGTGTGGGTTGCCCTGTGGCTTACTGTCGGATACTACTTCTTTCTCCGGTCGCTTGAAGAGGAGCGTCCTTCGCTCCTTGTTTGTTGGGGATTTGCTGCAACCTGTGCGCTGAACGTTCTCACCAAAGGGTTGATCGGGCTGGTCTTCCCCATCGGAGCGATCGGGCTATTTTTGCTTCTTACCGGCAATCTGCGGCATATATTGAAGCTCCGCTTGTTCTCGAGCACGCTCGTATTTCTCTTGATCGCTGCACCCTGGCACATTCTCGCAGCGCTGAGAAATCCGCCGCAGGGACAATCACGTGGATTTCTATGGTTTTATTTCATCAATGAACACGTCATGCGATTCCTGGGCAAACGCGTGCCGCCTGGATATGACACCGTTCCTTTAGGAATCTTCTGGGCGCTTCTGGTGGCGTGGCTTCTTCCCTGGAGTGTATTCCTGCCTCAGGCGATGCGTGATATCCCGCGGCGCTGGCAGGAAATCCGCGGCGAAAGCGGACTCGCGATGGATCGGCAAAGGCGCGCGAATCTCTTGTTCTTCTTGTGGGCGCTCGTCATCGTGGGGTTCTTCAGTTTTTCAACGCGGCAGGAGTACTACACGATTCCTGCAATACCGGGAGTGGCTCTCCTGGTTGGAGCGTGGCTTGCCCGCGAAGCCGGGTCAAAAGCTGACGCTTCAGATCGCCGCGCCGGAATTGTTTCTTCGCTGATCCTCTTTGCCTGTGCCGTGCCTGGGTTTCTAGCTGGCATGTATCTGTGGTCCATCTCTCATCGCCCGGCTCCGGGTTTCGATCTGGCCGACCTCCTGAAGAAGAATCCCGACGAGTACAACCTGTCGCTTGGACATGTGCTCGACCTTACTCCGCAGGCCCTCGGCGCATTCCGCACCCCGCTGTTAGTCACATCTCTCGCTTTGCTCTTTGGCGCGGGATTGAACTGGCTGCTCCGTAAGCGGGGACGGCCGCGCTCGGGCAACGTGTCCCTCATCGCCATGATGATTGTTCTTCTTGCCTGCGTTCACTCTTCTTTTGCTACCTTCTCGCCCATCCTGTCTTCCTACAACCTTGCTGCAGCGATTCAGAAGCGCTTTCAACCGGGCGATGTGATCGTGATCGACGGACCTTATAGCGATGCATCCACGCTGAACTTTTACACCGGCATCCAGACCCATGTTCTGCATGCGCCGAGTGGGAATCTCTGGTATGGTGCGAAGTTTCCCGACGCGCCGCATATCTTCGAGACCCCGCAATCGCTGGCTGTTTTATGGGACGGGCCCGAGACAGTATTTCTGTGGACAGATCAGGAGGAGCCGAAGGAACTCCGTGGGCTGAAATACTTTCTTCTGGCGCGTAGCGGGGGGAAGTCCATCCTTACAAATCACAAACTGTGAAGCTCAATTTATTGATCGCTCTTACTGCGTTTGGTAAGTGGAAATCCTCTTTCAGGCATCTGGTAAAATCGACGTTGTCTCGAGAGATTGCAGTAATTTTTCAGAACTCCAAGACCTTTTGTTTGAAGTAAGCATCTTTTGTGTATGCCCATGCTCGCATACATCCTGCTAGGTGTTGCCCTCCTGGGGACGGTTACATCCACGATCGTTCTCCTCATGGCGATTGCGGGTGCGATCCAGTTCCGCCGTCTGGCTCTGCGTGAGCGGGCAGCCTTCGAAAAGATCGCATCAGATCTGCCCCCTGTCTCCGTTCTGAAGCCGGTGCATGGCAACGAAGCCCGGCTGAAAGAGAACATCGAGAGCTTTTTCCAACAAAAATATCCCACGTACGAAATTCTGTTCGCTGCGGACGAAGCGGATGATCCGGCACTGCCGGTGATTCGTGAAATCTGCGCGCGCTATCCGCATATTTCCACTCGCATTCTCATCACCGGCAAGCCACCCTGGCCGAATGCGCAAAACTACTGCTTCCATCGCATGACAGAAGTCGCAGCCTACGACATTCTCGTAACTAGCGACAGCGATGTAGAAGTTGAGCCAGACTATCTTCGCGACGTAGCTGCGCCGCTGCTCGACCCCAGCGTAGGAGCAGTGACCTGTATGTTTCGCGGTAAGAGTGGCGGTGGAGTCTGGGCCACGCTCGATGCTATCGGACAATCGGTTGAATTTACCGCCGGTGTGCTCGTCGCCAATCTTCTCGAAGGCACCAAGTTCGGATTGGGACCAACCATCGCGGTGCGCAAGGACTCCCTGGCGAGCATTGGTGGTTACGCCGCAATTCGCCAATATCTTTCAAACGATTTTGTTACCGGCAATTTCATCCACAAGGCCGGCTTCACAGTCGTTCTGTCCGGGCGTGTAGTCGATCACATATCACCTCCAATGAACTTCCGGCGCATGTGGGAGCGTCAGCTGCGCTGGGCGATGGGAACTCGGTACTCGCGTCCCGCAGGCCACTTTGGCACCGTCCTCACCTTCGCGGTGCCGTATGGAATATTAGGATTGATTTCCGCCGCGCTTCTCGGGCACACAGCTCTGGGTATCACCTTACTTGCAGTTTCGCTTCTCAATCGGATACTGGAGTCCTGGATAATCGGTTGGTGGGCAGCTCGCGATCCACTCGCGCAAAAAGCCGCGCTGCTCTATCCGATCAGGGACTTGCAGGGTTTCATCGTTTGGTGCGCCAGCTACCTCTTCAAGCGCAGTCTCTGGCGCGACAACAGCTACGTCCTGCTCAAGGGCGGCCGCCTTGTCGCTCAGAGAGCCGACGGCTCGGTCATCCATCCCGAATGAGTTATACCTCAAATACGGGTTCAAGTATTCCGATCCAATACCGGCGCAAGTCAAACGCCGAGGAGTGGTCCTACATTAAAGCCGCTAGAATTCTGCTGCAGGTTTCCGAATAAGTCTTGACTCTCTCCCAGTCGCGCCGTATACCGATTTTGGCGTCCTATCTGTAAGTCTATTCAGACCCCCATGCCAATATTCCGGCGTCTGAATCTCCTCGTGAACGGTTCGACCAGCGATAAAACTTTTCTGGCTACACATTCAACGTTTTCTTCGTTTGCAACAACACCGGCAGTCCGTCAAAGGAGAGCAAGCCATGAGCAATCGCAGCTACCCCGGCATCCGGGTGACGCTTGGAATAGGACTTGTCCTGCTGGTTATTTGCGCAGGGATGCGGACAGCCTCGGCCCAGACCGCGCAATTCAGCTACGCTATCACCACGCTGGGCGGCGGCATCGGCTCTCCTGAGGGCGTGGCCCTGGACAAAAGCGGCAACATCTATGTCACCGATGACGCTGACAATGCGGTGAAGGAGATACCCCTCGGCTGTGCTTCCTCCAGTTGCGTCACCACCCTGGGCGGCGGCTTCTACGGCCCCATAGGCGTGGCGCTGGACAAAAGCGGCAACATATGAGCGCCGGTGCAAAACTAGGCCACAGATCGCCGCGTGATCGGCGGTTTGCGGCGGAGTAAAAGTGGTCCACCGCCGGATCTTGGTTTTGTGAGCTTTTGCCATGAAGGGCTGGTTCATGGAACACCGGAGGGATGTACGAGGTGGAGATCTATGGGCGTGTGCGACGAGCAGTTCGTGTGGAGGGCAGGAGTCAGCGGGCGGTAGCCAAGGAGTTTGGGCTTTCGCGAGAGACGGTACGGAAGATGCTGCAGTATGCGGTGCCACCCGGCTACCAGCGACAGCAGCCGATCAAGCGGCCTAAGCTGGGGCCGTGGTTAGGTGTCATCGACGCCATTCTGAACGACGACAAGCAGAGACCAGCGAAGCAGCGGCACACATCGAAGCGTATCTTCGAGCGGCTGAAGGAAGAGCACGGGTTCACGGGCGGCTACACGATCGTGAAGGACTATGTGCGCACAGCGGCGCTGCGCGGGCAGGAGATGTTCGTGCCGTTGATGCATCCAGCCGGTGAGGCACAAGTGGATTTCGGCGAAGCGTTGGTTGTGATCGCCGGAGTAGAACAGCAGGCGCACTACCTGGTGATGGATTTGCCGCATTCCGATGACTGCTTCGTGGCGGCGTTTCCGGCCGAGACGACCGAGGCATTTCTGGAAGGCCATGTACGGGCCTTCGCTTACTTCGGCGGCGTGCCCACGCGGATACTTTACGACAACACCAAGATCGCAGTGGCGAAGATCCTGGGCGGCGAGCAACGGCAACGGACGCGATCCTTCTCCGAGTTACAGAGCTACTATCTGTTCGCCGATAAGTTCGGTCGTCCAGCCAAGGGCAACGATAAGGGTAAGGTGGAGGGACTTGTCGGTTATGCACGGCGGAACTTCATGGTCCCGATTCCACGCCTGCCGAGTTGGGAAGAGTTGAACGCATACTTGGAACAGCAGTGCCGGAAGCGGCGCGAGCGTCGGCTGCGTGGTCATAGCGAGACGATCGGGGAACGCTTCGAGCGCGATCGTGCTGTACTGCTGCCGTTGCCCGCAGCGCCGTATGAAGCCTGCGAAAAGATCTCCGCGCGGGTCAGTTCACTGTCCCTGGTCCGCTATCGCTCCAACGACTACTCAGTGCCAACCGAGTACGGACATCGCCAGGTATGGGTCAAGGGCTACGTGCATGAAGTGGTGATCGCCTGCGGCAGCGAAGTCATCGCCCGGCATCAGCGCAGCTATGAACGTGAAGCCGTTGTCTTCGATCCACTGCATTACCTGGCGTTGCTTGAGCAGAAGACGCGGGCGCTCGATCAGGCTGCGCCGCTCGCCGGTTGGCAGTTGCCCGACTGCTTTCGACAACTGCGACGTCTGCTCGAAGCAAGACTCAAGAAGCACGGCAGCCGCGAGTATGTGCAGGTGCTCCGCCTGCTGGAGACCTTCAACATCGTAGAAGTAACTCTTGCCATCGAAGATGCCCTGCGGTTAGGCACGATCAGCTTCGACGCGGTGCGTCATCTGTTGCTGTGCCGCATCGAACGGAGGCCGCCGCGGCTGGACATGGAGAACTATCCTCACTTGCCTCTGGCCCAAGTGCGCACCACGCAGGCTGCCGACTACATGACCTTGCTGGCGGAGGTATGCGCATGAGTGCCGTCGATATCCCCGTTACCAACACTGCAGCTCATACAGCTGACACACCGCAGCTTCTGCTGGAACATCATCTGAAGGAACTGCGGCTGCCCACTATCCTGCGCGAGTACGACAGAGTGGCCCGCCAGTGCGCAGTTGAGCAGCTGGACTATCAACGCTACCTGCTGCGCATGACCGAACTGGAGCTGCTGGACCGCGAACGCCGAGCCACCGAACGTCGCATCCGACAAGCGAAGTTCCCAGTCATCAAGACCATGGACAGCTTCGACTTCCTGGCCATACCTACGCTGAACAAGACCCTGGTGCTGGAGCTGGCGCGATGTGAGTTCCTCGCCCGCCGCGAGAACGTTCTGCTGCTGGGCAACAGCGGCACGGGCAAAACGCACATCGCTCTGGCTCTCGGCCTGGCAGCTTGCCAGCGTGGACACCGCGTGCGCTTCACCACTACAGCCGCCCTGGTCAGCGAGTTGATCGAGGCTCGTGATGAGAAGAAGCTGCTCCGCTTCCAAAAGCAGATCGCAAGCTATGAACTGCTGATCGTCGATGAGTTGGGCTTCGTGCCCCTCTCCAAGACCGGCGCCGAACTTCTCTTCGAGATGCTCAGCCAACGCTATGAGCGCGGATCAACCCTGATCACCTCGAACCTGCCCTTCCAGGAATGGACTGAGGTCCTTGGTTCCGAACGCCTCACCGGCGCTCTGCTCGACCGGCTCACACATCACGTCCACATCCTCGAAATGAACGGCGATAGTTACCGTCTCAAACAGAGTCGCCGCAAACGAAATCCATCCGCAGAACGCTAGCCCCCGAACGCGCTCCGGGGTAGAAGGGCCGCTTCCGCTACGCTCCAGCGCCCCTTCTACCCCGAAATCACCCTACAACTGCACAGCCCGCAACTGGCCTACTTTTACTCCGCCACACTGGCCTGGTTTTGCTCCGCCCTTGACATCTGCTCCAGGCAAGAGGCCAGCGGGGGTGGAGACACAACAGAGGTGGTGGCGATTCGTGTACCAAGCTCCTGCAGACCAGGTTCAACCTCAGAGCCCTTAGCCGAGGAGTTAAGAATCAGATAGTTGATCACTACTGGTGCGCCCTCGGGGATATCGATTGCTGGGAAACCAACTGCAGGGGTAAAGGTTCCGTTATTCAGGTTGCCCATTAGCTTGCAGACGTTTTGCGTCGCTTTGCCGCCGCCAATCTGCAAGGTGACCGATACATAGTCAGTGTCGGTGTGGGCCGAACGGGTCTGTGTGATCTGGAAGGTATCCAGCACAATTGAAAAAGTAGTCATGTTATATCTCCTTGAAGTGATCGTGGACCAAAGCATGGGTAGCCGAAACCGACAAGAAAAGTAAGAAACCGCTTCCACTCGAAGCCAGGTTCTTGCTTTTCACAAGATAGGCCGCACATCGTTATGAAACCGGAGTCATCACCGAGGTTTTCGCATGATCGCTATTCGAGACTACTCATTCGGCGTCTTAAGCCTTCCGAGCAGCCCCATGAGTGCGATCGCTAAACATGCACCAGAGGCGATGAGCCTCACGACCTCAGAGCCGCGTAAACAGTGGAGACTTGGCTTGCTTAAAGCTGAAAGCAGTGACATCAAGCCAAATATCAAAGCAGATGCGCCGACGAATCGATCGCGTTTGGTCATTGGATCTCTCATGTCGGGATGACGAGTTTCCTTTCTGAGGCACTATTAGCGGCACCGCGGATGGTTCGCGATCCGATTCAATCGTCGTTGGTCCCACTGAAGCAACAAAGCGACGGTTTGACCAGCGAGCCTGTTCTCTGGAGTCCGCATCGATACCTCAGTGAGTGCAATGCTTCTTCACTGCTTATCCCAAACCTCCGTGAACACTGCGGTTGAATTCGCCGGTCTACTGACAATCGTCAGTGTTCTGCCGCCGTTCGACATTGTGAACTCTTCGCGATCTTCAAGCCTGCCATTCACGTGATCGTCGATTTCAAGCACAGAATCACTGAGGCGCCTTCCCGAGGACGAATCGCCCTTCCTGTCGCCCGCGCCGCTATCAGCGTATAGCTTCCCATCAAACTTCATCCGACTCAGATGCTTGTGAGCCGGTATGCTGAAGCTGAGCCCATCGGTTTCATAGGGCGTGATAATCATCTGTAGCGCTTTCCCGCGCATCTTCTCTTCCATCGAAACCGATTGCCATTCTCCGAAGATGCCCTTGCCCTGACTGAGTCGCTCATATCTTGTGGTTGTCTCATAATCGTCCTCTGCACTGCCTGAGAAGACGTCATGGAGCGTGAGCGTCCTGTCATCCGGAGAAATGTTGTAGGTACGCACCATTTTCTGACCGTCGTCTCTGACCATTCCCCAATCATGCTCGTCGAGCTTCTTGAAGGAGACGGTGGCTCCCGTGGGCGTCTTGCTGGAAACCCCGTCGGCTTTAATCTCGACCGTTGTCCCCGTGCTTCCAGTCAGCGAGTAGCGTCCGCCGCCGAGGTCTTTGATGGTGTACCTGATGGTCGGTCTCGGGCTTTTTTGAGCGTTGTAAACCCATGTGCCGACGAATGGATCATTCAGTGCGAACGCACTCGTGCATATGAACATGCCGGCGAGCAATAAGCCATGAAGTCTCATTGGATGATTTCTCCTGGACTGTCAGGCGAAACCGTCAAGGTCTGAAGATCACCCTGACGGTTGCTGACTTGCAGTCCGTGCTTTCACGACGCGGCTAGGATTTCCGTATGAAGCTCTCCGGCGAATCCTCCGGAGGCCGTTCATTTCCGTAGCTGTTCGCTCATCACCATCTGTGATTTCTGTCTTCTTCTTCCTTGGGGGTACGCACGACGCCATGGATGGCCTGAGGCCCAAAATGCATAGTCGCCGGTCCGCCGAAGACCAGCGTGATGTTCGAGTTCGTCTGGGAGTACCGGACGTCGTCTCCTCCGGTAACGCAGACCTGTAGTGTGGATGAAGGCGGATCTGTCTCAAAAGGGGCGATGCTTCCGTTCCCCGTCAACAGGCTGACCGTTCCGTTCAACTGAAAGCCCGTGAGAGTCGCGGGGGGTTGGTAGGTGGGGCAACCCGTCATATCCCAGGTGATCCTGACGTTCGTCAACTTGATGTGATGGGTGTGAGGATTGACGAGGGGCTGCGTCGGATCCACGGCGCCCGTGCTGGTTCTTCCGTAGCCGGACATCGTCATATCCGCTGAGAAGTCGGCGGTTCCCCATTCGTGGTGAAGGTCCATAGACCACTGTCCGTGCATTTCCCACGGGCTGTTCTTGACGGTCGCACTCAGAGGTGAATAGTCGTTGATTAAGCCGCTGAAGTGCACGGGCCGGCCATCCTGGGCCAAACCACAGGGTGCCGAAACCGACAAGAGCAGTAAGAGTGCGCGTCCGGCCGAAGCCATGTGTTTGCTTTGCATGAGAAGTCTCCAGTTCTGGAATTGGCGCTTCGAATGTCGGCGATCTTGCGCCTGAGCTGGTGCCACAATCGGGCTCTCCAGACGGCTGGGTCAAGCTGCAACTGACGGAACGGCCACATGCGGCCTAATGCCGTCTATAGCCGTGCGGCCGAGAGAGCTAAATTGAGGCAGTTTGCCATGAGTTAAGCTGGTTCGGCTGGAGATTTCCATGGGTGAACCGTCGTATGAAATCCCGCCCTACCAAAAACCGCCCGAGAGGCGGCTCGATTCTTGGAAGGAAATCGCCGGCTATCTGAATCGCGATGTGACCACCGTCCAGCGCTGGGAAAAACGCGAGGGAATGCCGGTTCACCGGCACGTGCATGACAAGCGAGGCTCCGTATATGCCATGCCCGAGGAGTTGGACGCCTGGATTCAGAGCCGGAAGTCCCCGGCCGTTGAACCCGAAGACGCTCCGACCGCCGTACTGGTCCCGACTACCATTGCTGCCGACCGTGGCCCCGTGGCCACTCCTAAGCCTCGCCTGTGGTTAGCTCTTGCCGCAATCCTCTGCATAGCAGTGGCAGCTGTCGGCTGGCTCGTATTCCGGCACCGGACTACAAATGTTGTTGACACCAGGATTCAATCGCTGGCCGTCCTGCCACTGCGAAACCTGTCTGGCGATCCGGCTCAGGAGTATCTGGCGGATGGTATGACTGAGGCTCTCATCGGGCGGCTCGCGAGCATCCATAGTCTGCGGGTCATCTCGCACACGTCCGTGATGCGCTTCAAGAATCCTCAAGTCTCCGTTCCCGAAATCGCCAGGACACTGGGAGTCGACGCTGTCGTCGAAGGCTCGGTGATCAAAGAAGGCGACCATATCCGCGTCACCGCCCAATTGATCCGCGGCGCAACGGAAACCCATTTCTGGTCCGAGACCTATGACCGAAAAATGCGAGATGCTCTCACTCTGGAAAGCGAACTGGCGCAAGCTATCGCCGAAAAGGTACAGGTCACAATCAGTGGAAAGGAACAACAGCGGCTTCGTTCTGCGCGTCCCGTAGCGCCCGAAGTTTACGAGAGCTACTTGAAGGGAAGGTTTGCGTTGGGACAAGACAACCGAGCTCAGCTTGAGGAGAGCATTCGCGACTTTGAAGGAGCGCTATCCAAAGACGAGACATTCGCGCCAGCTTATGTGGGGTTGGCCCAAGCCTACACCATGCTCGGAACGGTTTCAGCCGGCGTTTCTCCAGGAGAGACGCGGCCCAAAGTCGCTAGCTTCGCTCGAAAGGCGCTTTCGATAGATCCAGATCTCGTCGAGGCTCACGTTTTGCTGGCAAATGTCCTGCAGGAGGAATGGCACTGGGCTGAATCGGAAGCAGAATACAGACGCGCCCTCGCCTTGAACCCAAACAGCGCTCTAGCCAATCAATGGTTCGCCTTGTGGCTCGTCTGCCAGGGACGTACAGAGGAAGCCGTGACCACCATCAAGCGCGCTCGATCGCTGGACCCAGTGGGAGTCTCGGGGAACAACGTAGCCTGGATTCTGTTTCAGTCGCACCGGTACGATGAAGCGATTCGAGAGTCAAGCAGCGCATTGGCAATACAGCCGTACAATGTACTAGATCTCACAGGTCTTGGATTTGCGCTGATTGCCGATAACCAGCCGACGGACGCAATCCCACCCCTCGAGAAGGCGGTTTCGGTTTCAGGCAGCCCTGCAGCTACGGGCGTCTTGATCCGAGCTTACGCGCACGCAGGACGACGCAATGATGCGCTCCAGCTTCTCGCCAAACTGAAGCAGCGCAAGGAGTCAGGCTACATTCCAGCGGGTGCGTTCGTGAACGCTTATCTGGGCCTCGGCGACAACGAACAGGCCTTCTATTGGCTCGAGCAAGCTTTCAAGGAACAATCAAATATTCTGCAGTTCCTCAAAACTCATCCATATTTCGACCCTATCCGTGGTGACCCGCGATTCGCTGATTTGGTTCGTAGAGTCGGACTCGCTTAGTTTGCCTGAATTTGAATTGTTCGAACCGCAAACAAGATCCTGCGTGATCTTGGTTTGCAATCTTCTGGATCGGGCAGCAATTCCAATCCGATGGATGCTAGAGAACCAAGAGGATCTGGTCGCGGGTCAGTAGCCATCAGTAGGCATACGAAAGTAAGTACCAACGCACCGCAACTGTTCGCCGTCGTTTACTGATAATTTGGTGGGGCCGCGGCCTTCGTGCGAGATCAGCAATCGCAGATCAAACCCCATCACTTTCAGAAGCAGGAATCTCCGTTACCCCCGAGAAACTGCTTGAAACCCACATGGACACGGTCCGTTAACGTCTGATGGTTTGATCTAGAAGAACTTCGGCCAACTTCGAGCGATCCGCGGCAGACCCCAAATCCTATCGGTTGCAGCCGTGTACTTTGCCTTTTCGGAGCTGATTGGAATACGAACGTGGGCCCAAACATTGTAGTTAAGGGTCTGCCTCAGGACGGGATATAGGAAGGCTGCAGCTCAAGTAGCGATAACAGACCTTAGCACGTTTCCAGAGGCAGATCGGCTGGAAACGTGCCTCGGCGATTTGTACTAAACCCTCCTCCGCGCGTAGGGCAAGAGCTTCTTTCGGGCGCTAGGAGATAGTCGGAGTCTGTGCGGACTTCCGCTACGGAGACATGCGGCAACCGACGCCACCCGTCCACTTCGATCTCGACATACAGTCTCCAATCGACGGACCTATAACCTACGTCATCCGCTCTCCGTTGCAATCCTCCGCCCTAATTCTCTCGCTCCGTCGCGCGCTGCTGCAGATTAACCCGGACCTTGATCTCAATCACATTCGCACGCAAAAGCAGCAGATAGACGCCAGCATGCAGCAGGAGCGCATGTTCGCATTCCTTACCGCCGGCTTCGGAGTGCTCGCACTTGCACTTGCCTGCGTTGGCATCTACGGCATCATGGCCTATACGGTTTCGCAGCGCACCAACGAGATCGGCGGTTTCGCGTTAGGAGCGGCTCGTGCTCAAATCCGTACCATGTAGTTGCACGAGGCTGCGTGGCTGGCGGCAGCGGGTGTGGTCGTTGGCCTCGGCAGCGCAATTGTTATTATGCGATTGGTGCAATTGCTGCTCTACGGATTGAAACCGGATAACCCACTGAGCCTCACGACCTCGGCTCTGCTTCTGCTCGCGATAGCGGTTGTCGCGAGTTGGATACCCGCTGCTCGTGCCTCAAGGGTCGAACCCATCGAAGCATTGCGACACGACTAACGCTCATATCGTGAGTCGTGTAATAGATTCTCTCCGGGACGTGAAAGCGCCAAATGGCGCTAACAGTCAGGGCAAAGTGTTCTTCGAGCGGCGGCCGCCGACTTCGGATGCGTCGGTTTGATACTCGACGATTTCGTACTCGCTAAGAATGCTTAGCGATGAAGTACAGAGGTTTGAACGGGCTTCTTGCTCAGACAATCGGTCACTCGTCTTTCCTTAGATCCTGGATCAGCCTCTCGCACGCGCTGTCAAACCATTTCGACTCTTTCCATCGAGTGAAGTCCAGGAAGGGAAGTTTCTGTTTCAGCACCTGGAATTCGGGAAAAGCCGCCTCGCTTCTTAGAATCAAGTCGATCTGCTCCATGGAAAGCAGCCGGATTGGAAAGAGCAGGCTCTTCCGCGCCTCCTCCCGGTCCGAAAGTTCGTGTGCTCGCTTCATCGCCTGTCCAACTTCGAAAGCGACCCACGAGCGGGCGAGGCTGCTCTCTGAGACCACAAGCAACAGCCGGTCCGATGCGCGAATTGCGTTCGTGAACTGATCTTCCAGGGAACGACCACCTTGAATCGTTCGATTGTCATACCAGACGCTTACCCCTCCATCCGTCAGCCTCTCCGCCAGTTTCTCTGCGAATTCCGCATCCTCGGAGCTGTGGCTGATGAAACAGGAGTCGTAGTAGCGTGGAGTGTGGAGCGGGCTCGACACAGGAACCGATCGCAGAATTTCTTCTGGCACGCGACACTTCGAAAAGAAAGAGCGCGACAGGACGCCTCGCGATTGCACCAGCGTCGAGAAGGTGATCTGGCTCGGCCGCTCGTGAATCGCATCCTCCAGACCTTGCGCGAGGGATAAATTTACGTCGGAAAAGATCGTGCGATTTAAACTTGCGCCGCCGAAGTCGCATCCGCGCAGCAAGGTCCGTGCGAACAGTGCGTCATTCAGGGCCGCGCCGCGCAGGTCTGCTCCGTTCGGATATGCGAGCCGAAGCGTTGGGTCTTTACGCCAGGTCCCGCTCAAGTCGGCATCCGAAAGATCGGCCGAACGCAAGTTCGCTCCGCGTAAATCTGCTCCTTGGAGCACTGCTCGCCGCAAGCTCGCTCCAATCAAACTGGTATTAGCCAGTACCGCCTCAAACAGCACGGTGTCGTCCAGATTAGCGCCGTCGAGGACCAACCCACTCAAATCCGCGCCGTAGAGCTTAGGCGCACAGAGGGGGTTGTCGCGTCGCCAGCCGTTCCAGGCCATCGGCCCGCGCCGCAGTAGCTCGAGAAGTTGATAAGCTTCCATGCCGAGGGCCCATTCTAGTCGACTCAATTGGTGCCCGTTAATTGATTTTTTTTCGACTAATTACTTTAGGCCAATGCACTCATCTACCCATAGACTTCGCGCTCGTTACTTGCGCAAAGCGCGTATCTCAGGGCTTATGACGCGTACTCAGCGAATGCTGAGCCGCATGTTTCTTTCCTTTATCGCCTCTTCTGATCTGGGCAGAAACATCTCCATGCCGAACTCGACTGCCTGTGTCTGAATCGCGTCCACGGTGGGTCTGAAACTTTCGTCATACAACTGGAACGCTGCTCTGAGATCTCCCGGGTGTTGCCCGAGCGCATCGGCCAGGGCTGCAGCACCAAGAATTGCCACGGAGCCACCCATCCCTGCTGCCGGGGACGGGCAGTAGCCGGCATCGCCTACCAAAGCGACTCGGCCCTTCGTCCACGATCGCATCCGAATCTGGCAAAGCTTATCGAAGTAGAAATCTTCACAATGGCTCATCTCGTCGAGCAGTTCTCGTGTTCTCCAGCCACCGTCTTCGAAGTTCTCGCGGATCATGCGTTTCTGCTCGTCCGTATTCCGACGGTCGTAGTCGATTTCCTTTTCCGAGGAGAAGCAGAATGCGATGTCGGTCTTACCGTTGTAGGCATTGAGCATGACAGCCTTGCCGGCGACGTTGAGCATCTGCGACGTGTTTTCTTCGATCAGCAGCTTATTGACGATGATGAGGGAGAAGTAGCACCGGAGAAATAGCAGGAAAGAAGACTCTTCGCCGAAGCACATTCTCCTCACAGCGGAGTGGGTCCCATCGCAACCGAGCACAAGTGAAAAGGACCGCTGTCCTCCACTCGCGAAGGTGACGGCCACCTTGTCTGCGGATTCCTCCAGACCCGAGATACTGTCTGCAAAAATAAACTCCGCGTGGTCCCTGACTTCACCGTAGAGCATCTCGAGGAGTGCGTCCCTCTCGATCTCATATTCCTCTTCGGGCTCCTCTTCTGCCTGAGAAAGAGCAAGCGGCAACGGCGATCCGTGGGCATCAAGGAAGGTCATGGGCCTGGGTGGCAAGCTCTCCGACTTGATGCGTTCCAGCAGATTCATACGCCTGACAACGTCGATGACCCCGTCTCGTATGTTGACCGGGGTTCCACCCTTCCTCAGTCCCTTCGCGATCTCGACGACGGTCACCGAGTATCCGAGCTTATTCATCCACCAGGCCGCAGAGAGTCCGGCAAAGCTGGCTCCTACGATAAGAACACTCGGCGTTCTTCCGTTGCGCTGCGTGAGCTTGGCCATGTGCATCCTCTAAAATTATAGTAAGTATAAATATGGATGCTGTAAACTAAACGAGGTTGCAAAATGGCTTCGGTTCTCAATCGACAAACGCGGAAACGTCTCGCCACGCGGCAGCGCATCTCTGACGTTGCCACCCGCCTCTTCATCGAGCGCGGCTTCGACAAGGTGAAGGTGGAGGAGATTGCGGACGCCGCTGATGTCTCTCGGATGACCGTCTTCAATCATTTTCCTCGCAAAGAGGACATGTTCTTCGACCTGGACCAGGAAGGTCGTGCAGAGCTGCTTTCTAGCCTGCAGAAAAGAAAGCCGGGAATGCCTCCCGTGGAAGCCTTGCGACTGTTCGCGCACTGGGCTGTCGCCAATCAGCGTCCTTACGTTCGCTTCTTTGAAGAAGGCAGCGACAAGTTCATGGCTACGATTCAGGAAAGTGAAGCACTCAAAGCCCGAGCTCGAGCGATCCGTGATGAGTTGACGGACAATCTGACCGTCGCACTCGCCAAATCGATGAAACGCAAGCTGCCCGATCCTGTCGCGAGCCTTGCGGCATCGTTGCTGGTCGCGACCTGGGCCGTAGCTCTCGTCGAAGCGCATCGGGTCTTCCAGCACGATCATGACGTGAAGAAGTCGAACACTGTCTTTCTCGGCCTCATTGACCGGGGAACGAAAGGGGTGCGTTCTGCCCTGGAAGGAACACCGTATTTCTAAACGGCCGAGCACAGAAAGTCAGGTTTTGAAGGTAAATCAGATCGGATAGTAAATGTGAGCGCCATCAACGGAAAGAAGATCGCCGTCGTCGGCGGAGGACCAGGCGGTCTCACGCTGGCACGACTGCTACAGCAGAGCGGTGCGCAGGTGTCAGTATACGAGCGCGACCAGAGCCGCAACGCGCGGGTCCAGGGCAGCGCCTTGGACCTCCATGAAGACTCTGGCTTGGCGGCGCTCGAAGCCGCGGGGCTGATGGAAGGGTTCTGGGCCAACCATCGGCCGGATCTCGATAGCCTTCGCCTTACCGATGCCAAGGGGACGGTTCTTCATGTCCATTTCCGCCGGACGTCCGGACCGGGGAAACGGCCGGAGATCGAACGTGGTCCGTTGCGCGACCTTCTACTCGACTCGCTTCAGCCCGGCACGGTGCAGTGGGACTGCAAGCTGGAGTCTTCAGAGGCTCAGGGCGAGCAGGTCTTATTACATTTTGCGAACGGGCACACCGCAGTGGCCGATATCGCCATTGGCTGCGATGGTGCCAACTCTCGCTTGCGTGAGTTGGTCACTCCTATTCGGCCGCAGTATGTCGGAGTTTCGCTCGTAGAGGCTCTCGTTCCTGCGGCAAAGCATGCAATACCTAAGTTGTGGGCCCTTCTCGGAGGTTCGGCGCTGATCGCCCTGGGAGGTGAACGGACGATCGGCATGGGAACGAAGCCAGACGGAAGCGTGCTGTTCTACACGGGATTGAAGACCGATGATCCCGCGGCCAGGCAGACCCTTGAAGAAGCAATTAACCCAGACCAGCGAGTGAGATGGTTCCACGCTAACTTCAGAGGGTGGAGTGACCTATGGGAACCGCTCTTCAGGAAGGCAGTCTCGATGGTCTGGCGCCCGCTACTTGTTTGCCCAACGGATCAGTATTGGACGCCGAAGCCCAACGCCACGCTGATTGGGGATGCGGCGCACGTAATGCCGCCTTACGCAGGCGAAGGCGTGAATATGGCGATGCTCGACGCTCTGGTCCTGTCAAAGTTTCTCCTCAGCGAAGCCACGTCTGGGGATGCAATCGCGGCATACGAGACGGAGATGTTCTCCCGCATGCGATCCATGACGGCGGACACAATGGTGAACACGGAGATGTTCTATGCACCTGATGCCAGCGAGCGCGTTGTGCCCCTGTTCCGTAGCTTCGTAGGAGGAGAGGCGGTTCCTCCAGCCGGCGAGGCTTAACGCAAGGTC
>CAVUWQ010000020.1:0-4827 GCA_963745105.1 uncultured Acidobacteriaceae bacterium | reverse complement strand
AGAGGAGCACCCGGGAATCAACCGGCGCTCCCCGCGCTTCACCGCGGCTTGATGATCTCACTCAGCATGTCCGGCTTCGACTCATCGCGCACCAGATGAGGATATTTCTCTCCCCCGTGATAATCGAGATTGAAGGTCCTGAAGTATTCGGTGTTTTCCACCAGCAGGGCCAGGGGCGCAGAACTCGTCTTCCCAGCCGCCAGCGCGTCATGGAGCACATCGGCGGAAAAGCGGCGGCCGTTCACTGCCACCACTTTCATTCCCGGGCCGATTCCGGCTTTCGCAGCCGACATTCCTTCAATGGTGTCGATGATCGTGCCATCCTGCTTGAGTTGGAGCCCAATCGAGTAGGCGGCATCGATACTGTCGTTGTAGTGCTCGCCAATGTGAAACAGTTCCGAAGGATTGCTGTCATAGACCAGCTTCCAGCCGCTGCGTTCGATGCCTCCGAGCGGAGCGCCGGGCCCGTGGTTGGTCAGGCGTTCCGTCCAGAATCCGCGCCAGTCGTAGGCTGCAACCTGGTTCAGAGTGTTGACCACGTCATCGAAAGTGTAGGTATTCACCGCCGGCGGACCGCTCTGCCCGCCATGAAAAAGATGACAGAAATCGTCCATTGATTTCTTATTGTGGGTTTGTTGGCGGATGATGGTATCCACCCACAACCAGTTAAGGACCTCTTCGTCGTAATAGTCGAGCTCGCGGCGCCATGACTCCCACTGGTTGGGAGCGTCTTGCATAGAGGGCACACCGTCGGCAGTGTCCTGCAGGTTGCGCCAGGTGCGGCCGGGAAGATTGTCGAGTCGGGCTGCAATCAGTGCCACCGAATCGCGGTATTGCTCTGGAGTACGAAGTCCGCTGCGCGCGCTCAGCATATCCCCAAGATAGGAAGTGAGACCCTCGTACACCCATAGCAGATCAGTCTGCATGGGCTTTTCATAGTCGGGCGTCGCCAGATCTGCAGGCCGACGGTATTTTCCGTTCCACGAATGCACATACTCATGAGGCAACAAACCGGCGTGCAAGAGGCGGTGCTCAGCATCCACCAGGCCGCGCTCGTCGACCCGGCTGTCGTTCGATTCATGATGCTCCAGGCCGAAGTGGGCAACGTGATCGCTCAGGCTGTAGAAAAAGTGATAGTCGCGGAAGTGCCGGGCCCCGAACAGTTTGAAAGCCTGCTCGGTCAAGTTCTTGTAATCGTCGAGGACGTCGGCAGGAGCTTCGAGAGCAGCCGCGCTGTCGGCTGCGATGTCCATTTCCTGATGCGGATTCTCCGCCAGCGGAACAATGCGCAGATACTCGCCGGCGATTACGGGTGAGTCCACCAGCGTAGTCAGAGATGCAGCGCTGAACTTGATCTCGTCGCCGCTTTGAGATGCAACCGGCAGCGGCGTGCCAAACTTCCATCCCGCCGGAAGCCGCAGGCTGGCGGTGTATGTGAGTTCGTCCGAAGTCCAGTTGGCGGGGTACAGCAAAACTGTATTCCAGCTCAACACTGTCATCTTGTCCGTCGCCGACATTCCGCCGGTGTAAATGCCGCCTTCTCCTGTGGGACCGGCGAAGTCCAGAGCCACATTGACGATCGATACTCCTTCCGGTACGTCAACGTGGAAAGTCCATCCATCGAGCAGATCGCGGCGCCAAGTCAGGGGCTGCCCGTTGGCGGAGAATTTGAGCCCTGTGAGGTCCTCAATCGGACCGGTCGGACCGTGCTCGCCGGGAATCCACTTGGGATAGTAAAGAGTCAGCGAGCCCGGGGTGGCGGGAATGGTTAGTTGTGCGTGAATGATCTTGCGTGGAGCATCGCTGGCATCAACCGCGATGGTGATGGCCGGAGCAGCGGACCTGGCGGTGGAAGAGTTCTGCGAGTGCGCAGGCACAATCAGAGCGACAAACACGAACCACCACGACCACACACGGCACAAACGGTCCATTTGAATCTCCCTGGGTCTTTGCAGCGACGGATGAGAACCTCCGAATATAACAGAAACGTTTCAATACCTTTGGTGGGTTGTGGGACGGCGCAACGGCGATTCGTGACCCGCGGTCGCTCTGCTATGATTTCGGCGTGTCGTCGCATCCCCAGCGCGGAAGATTCATTACCTTCGAAGGGCTCGACGGATGCGGCAAGAGCACGCAATTGGAGAAGCTGGCAGTGGTGCTGCGCGCGCAGCATCTGTCGGTGGTCGTCACCCGCGAGCCCGGCGGAACGCCAACAGGAGAAAAGATTCGCCAGCTTCTACTCGACACCGGCACCTCGGCGCTGGCGCCACTGGCCGAACTGGCGCTGATGTTTGCCTCGCGTGCCCAGCACATCAAAGAAATTATTCAGCCCGCACTTAGCGAGGGTCGCATCGTGTTGTGCGACCGCTTTACCGACTCATCCGAGGCCTACCAGGGCGGAGGACGAAAACTGGGCAGCGAACCCGTACTGGTCCTGCACCACACTCTCTGCGGAGATCTACAGCCCGATCTCACGATCCTGATGGACTCCGACCCGGTCATGAGCGTGGAGCGCGCCCGCCGCCGCAATAAGGCAAGCACACCGGGAAACAAGAGTGAACACGACGAGAACCGCTTCGAGCAGGAAAGCCGGGCATTCTTTGGGCGGGTGCGCAATGCATATCTGGCCATCGCCGAGCGAGAGCCTCATCGAGTGGTCGGGGTGGATGCCCGCGGCACCGCGGAACAGACGCACAAACGCATCAAAGAGATAGTCGAAAAGAAGTTGAAGACAGCTTTCAGCTCTCAGCCATCAGCTTTCAGCCGCGGCGGTTCGAAGTGAAGAAATTCGTTTGCTGCAGAGTCTCTGAGCGCTGGCTGATAGCTGAGAGCTGATAGCTCATTCTTAACCAGCATGCCTTTTTCTGATTTTTACGGCAATACGGACGTGGTCGATCGCCTGCGCCAGATGCTCGCGCGCGAGCGCTTTCCCCAGGCTGTGATCCTGACCGGGCCGCCGGGGGCAGGCAAGTACACCTTGGCGCTCATGCTGGCAAAGGCCCTGAATTGCCTGGAGCCAACCACCACCGGCGGCCTTCCTGATTTTTGTGGCAAGTGTTCCAACTGCGTGCGGATCGCCCAATCCGAGGATCTCGATGCCCGCACGGCCGAAGCCGTGGAAGCACGCGAAAACATGCGCGAAGCCGACAAGAAAGAGACCCGCATGTTTGTCCAGACCCATCCCGATGTGCTGGTGATTCCGCCCGACCCGCCGCAGTTGATGATCAAGGTAGACCAGGTACGGAGGGTGATCGAAACCATCTACTACCGGCCGGGCGAGGCCAGGGAGAGGGTTTACATCTTCACCGACTCGGCGTTCATGAAGGAGGCAGCTAATTCCCTTCTGAAGGTGCTCGAAGAGCCGCCCGAGTTCGCGACCATCTTCCTGCTGGCTGAGAATGCCGGCGAATTGCTGCCCACCATCCGCTCGCGCTCCATGCTGGTGGGATTGAAGGCGCTGTCCACCGAGGAAGTCGAGCACTATCTTGCGAAGCAGCGGCCGGAATGGAATCCAAAACAGCGAGCCCTGGTCGCGCGCCTCAGTGAGGGGGCAGTGGGACGAGCACGCACTTTTGACCTGCCGGCATACACTGCGGCACGTCAGCATGCCCTGGCTATTCTCAATAGTTCGCTGCGCTCCGGGGATCACACTGAACTGTTCAAAGTCACCGAAACCTACCGTGCGGGCGCCGAGGGCCGCGAGAAAATAGAACGGCTACTGCGGACGCTCTACTCCCTGTTGCAGGATTTGTTGTTCATGAATTCAGGAACCCCCGGATCGGTGCACAATACCGACATTGAAGGCGAGTTGCGGAAACTGGCGGAAGCGGCCAGCTTCGACTGGATTGTCGCGGCAGCGGACGGCCTGGCCGAGGTGGAGCGAGGCCTGCGGCGAAACCTGCTGCGGTCTCTCTCGCTGGATGCGTTTGCGGTGGGGAGTCGTTAGCGCTCACTCTCAGCTCACGGCTTTCAGTCACTTTGGCCGTAGCGTGGCTTGAGACAAAATGTCCCGCGAGCGCCTTACCTGGCTGAAAGCTGTAGGCTGAGAGCTGAGAGCCAACTGCTAACTGCTTCTGCCCCCACCACATGAGCATTGTCATCCCGCCTGCCCTTGTGCTAGCTTATTGGCAAGTTCACGCCTTCAAAAACCCACAATCACAGTCGCGCCGTGTGATGTGGCCCGCGTTAACAGCGTGTCTACAGGTGGTGTTATGAAAGATGCGATTGATTCCATGCCAGCCGAGCGGACAATCGAACCAGAAAGCTTTGCCAACCGCAAGCTGATCCGTCCTTCCTTAAACCGTACCGACCACCCTTCTCATCCCGCGCCCCTGGCCGGCGAGCGCCGTGCCGAGCGCACTGACCGCGGCGGCGACCGCAATGGAGGCGGTGGCAGAAAAGCGAGCCCACCTGAACAGACCAACGCTGAGAACTTCTACTACCAAAAACAAATGCAGTCGAAGACTCCGATGGTCATCGTGCTGCGCGATGGCGAACAGGTTCACGGAGTGATCGAGTGGTACGACAAAAGCTGCCTCAAGGTAAATCGCAACGGCTCGGCCAATCTGATGATCTACAAGCCTTCGATCAAGTACATGTACAAAGAAGGGGAGAACGGGAAGTAGCTTTCAGCTTTCAGCCGGCGGCTCTCAGCTTCCGGCCTTCACCTCGCTTCCGTAGTGGAGCCGTCCCCTGGTAGACACCTCCGGGTTGACAACCGCCCATATCTTCCTTAGCATCAATAACTTGGTAGCACTGCAACCATCCCGACGCAGGAGCCGCTTGTGATCAAGCTCGATATCATCAACGAAGTCGTCAACAAGACCG